>NZ_JACJVR010000007.1 GCF_014212175.1 Cohnella xylanilytica
TTGGGCTGCGTCCCCCACCGGGACATAAACATTCAGTTTTCAAAGTGCAAAAATTTAAGAGCAACCCCTAAACCAGGAGCTGCTCTTAGCATACAAGGAGGAGAGGCGATGAGGGCCTCATGAGGGGATGGCTGACGAAGGAAGACGGCCATGAGAAAAAGCCGACCCTCCCCGCCGCGGGATTAGCGGTCGCGGGGAGGACGTTGGCGCGGACGGATGAGGGCGGCCAGAAGGGCGAGAAGAAGGAACACGAGAATCGAAATAATCGATGTAAGGGCCATCTCCGACAGGAAGAGCCAGCCGGACGGCAAAGGGAGGCTCCAGTTCGAGTCGGCGGAGTCGCCGGCGTTCAGGGACGCCCAGGCCGGGGCGATGCCGGACAGCCAGCCTTCCCGGACGGCGTAGGCGAGCGGGAAGGTGAACAGGAGCGCCAGCGCGGCATGAAGCAGCCGGCCCGAGACGAACCGGGCCCAGGGGAACCCGGTGCCGGCGCCGATGACGGCGCGAGCCTGAAGCAGGCCGCTCCAGCCGGTCCAAGCCAGGACGGCGGCGAGCAGGGAGACGGCGTGCACGGGAGAAGAGGCGAACAAGGCGGAGCGGCTCGTCTCGTAGGCGCCCAGGTGCAGCTCGTAGATGCCGGGAACGGCGAGCCAGGCGTCGGCTTGCGGCCAGGCGATCTGGAGCATGCGGAGCAGGACGGAGCTCATGAGGATCAGGCCGCCGACGGCGAACAGCACCGTGACGGCATGGGTGACGGCGTCGGCGATCTGCTTGCCGAACGGCCGTCCGTCTTCTTCGCGAGCCTCCCGGACGATTCGGGAGAGGCGGCTGAGCAGGGCGCCGGGCTCCCCGGCGGCGGGCGGGGGCGGGACCGAAGGAGACGCGGGCTTGGCCGCGCGAGCCCACAGAGCGCCCGCGGCGATCGCGGACAGCCAGAGGCCGAGAACGATGGCCCAGCCGTAAGCCGGCGCATGAAGGAAGCCGCTGCCGATGACGAGGACGACGACGAACGGATTGGGCAGATGGGAGACGAGAAGCAGCGTGTCCATATCGGCGTCGCGGACGAGCCCTTTGTCCTTCAGCCGGGCGGCTTCCCGCGCGCCGGCGGGCATGCCGGCGATCCAGCCGAAGACGATCGCCCATCCGGCGCCGCCGGGAAGCTTGAACAGGCGCCGGGTGACGGGCTCGCACAGGGCGCTGAGGGCGTGCAGGAGGCCGGACGCGGCGAGAAGCTCGGCCAACATGAGCGGAGGGAGCAGCCCGGGGAACACGGTCTGCCACCAGATTTGCAGTCCGGCCAGGGAGGCGCGGAACGCTTCGCCGGGCGACCGGACGATTCCGATAACGAGAAGCAGCGCGCAGGCGCCGTACAGGACGGACAGGGAGGCTTGCCACCGGCGGGAGCGGGGGCGAACGGAAGGGGCGTCGGACATCTCGGTCAATCCTCCCATGCGTTGATCGCGTCCGCGGGCGTTCTATAAGAGGGCGGGCGCACAATACAATGTACGCGGGGTTGTCCGGCGATAGACCTCCTTGTCCTCACGGAACGACCGGGGAGTTATATTTGCACGGGGGGCAGCGTGTAATCCCGCAAGGCAAGGCGGGGATCCGGATCCCGGAAGGCGAGGGAGTAGACCGCGCTGGCCCGGGCGTCCATGGCGAGATAAGCCCAGTCGCCGGCGGCGGCGGATTGGACGACGGGGACGGCCGCCGTCCGCTTCATGCGCCGGAGCAGCTCCCGGCCTTGGCCGGTGAAGCCGAGCACGCGGATGTATCGGACTCCGCCCGCCAGAGCCGCGGCGGACAGCTCCTCCTTGCGGTGCCCGAGAAGGATGCGGAGCAGCGTGCGCTGGAGCTTCGTCCTCGTATAGCGCTTCGTCTTGAGCTCGTCCAGCAGGGAGTCGACGCCGAGCCGGGGAAGCCGCGCCAGGCTGCGGCGGATCCGGAATTCCAGACCTTCCGCGACTTCCGCGAACGCGGACAGGTCGGATTCGCTTAAGGCGTATAATTGATGGAACAAGGGACCGGCGAACCGTTCCCACGCGATCGGGGCGCGCCCGGCCCGGGCTTCGCGCTCCAGAATCTCCAGCGTGGAGGCGGGAACGTAAGGGGCGAGGCCGGCCAAATCGCCCGATTCGGCCAGCAGCTTGCGAAGAGCCGTGGCGCTGGCGATGGCGGCGTCGGTAATCGAGGTCTGGCCGTATTCGGACTTCTCCCGGCGGATGGAATACGGAACGATAGGGCTGCGCAGCCGGCGCAGCGCCAGCAAGTAATGAAGCCCGAGCGTATGGTTGGGCTGGTCGAGCCGGTAGCCGGCTTCCGCGTCCGCGCCGATCGCGCGCAGATAGCGCCTCACGGATTCGGCGTACGCCGTCGGATAAGGCAAGCCTTCCTTGAGAAGCCGGGCAAGCTCGGAGCCGACCGCTTCGGGCTCTTCGGCCAGCCGGTCCGCGATTCGCAGCAGCGTATCGGCGTCTCCGCTCTCGCTGCCGAAGCAGAGCGTGTCGACGACGCCGGCGGCGTGGAGGACGGCAACGGCGCCGTAAGCGAACCACTGGGCCGGCTGGGAGCTGTAGGCGACCGGAAGCTCCAGTACGAGGTCGCAGCCGGCGCGCAGGGCCATCTCGGTCCGCGCCCACTTGTCCGCGAGGGCGGGCTCGCCCCGCTGCAGGAAGTGGCCGCTCATGACGGCGACGACCGCGTCGGCTCCCGTTATTTTCCGCGATTGTTGTATATGATAGAGATGACCGTTGTGCAAAGGATTGTATTCGACGACGATTCCGACCGTTCGCATGACCTTCTCCTTATTCCCGAGGGGGATTCTCCTATAACTATAACCGCGGGGGGAAGGGAATAGGAAGTCCCTGCGAATTGTTGACAAAAGCGTTATGCGACGGATATAATAATTTTTGTTTGTTTGGAGTGATAACGATGCTGCTCAACGTTCAAGAACTGGCTCAGCGCAAGGAGCCGGTTACGTTAAAAGATTCTTTCGACGCGGCCTCCGCTCTCGCCGGGCTTCCGGGCGTGAAGCCTCTTAGCCCCTTGACCGCGGAATTGACCGCCGTCTACGCGGACCGCGCGATCGACGTGACGGGAACGATCTCTTGCCGGGTTCGGCTGCAATGCTCCCGCTGCCTCGATCCGATCGAGGAGCAGATGAACGTTCCGTTCGAGGAGACCTTCAAAGTCGTCTCGAAGGAGACGGCGGAGCAGGGCGAGCAGGACGACGAAGATTTCGTGCCGATCCACGGCGAACGCCTGGATCTCCGCCCGTACGTCGAGGAAGAACTGGTGCTTCATTTGCCGCTGGCGCCGCTGTGCCGGGAAGATTGCGAGGGACTCTGTCCGGAATGCGGGCAGAACCGCAACGAACGGGAATGCGGCTGCAGCCGGGAGAAGATCGATCCGAGGTTCGCCTCGCTGAAGGATTTCTTCGATCCGAAGTGACTTTGTCCGACAATGAACGCCGATACAGGCAGCTTTCGACTCTGATAAGGAGGTGGGAACATGGCAGTCCCTTTTGGTAAAACATCGAAATCCCGCAAAAACAAGCGTCGCACGCACTTCAAGCTGGTTGTCCCGGGCATGATCAAGTGCGATCAATGCGGCGAGCTGAAGCTGGCGCACCGCGTTTGCAAAGTGTGCGGCACTTACAAAGCACGTGAAATCATCAAGCAATAATGAAGATAACGCGTCTCGGCGTGACTGGCGTCCCGGCGCGTTTTTCTTTATCGTTTTTTGGCACCAGGTATCAGTATGAACTTACAAGGCGGTGAAGGTTATGGAACGGCTTCCCAAGCGTCAGCGCCATCAGCAGCTTAGCCGGCTCATCGAGGAGAACCCGTTCCTTACCGACCGCGAGCTGACCAGGCTGCTCAAGGTGAGCATCCAGACGATTCGCCTGGACCGTCTGGAGCTGGCCATCCCCGAATTGCGGGAGAGGCTGAAGATGATGGCGGAGCGGTCTTACGACCCGGTTCGCTCGCTGCCGCTCCATGAAGTGATCGGGGATATCGTCGACCTGCAGCTCGACAAGAGCGGCATCTCGCTGTTCGAGATCCGGGAAGAGCACGTGTTCTCCCGCAGCGGAATCGCCCGCGGGCATCACGTGTTCGCCCAGGCGAACTCGCTCGCGGTAGCCGTCATTAACGACGAGATCGCTCTGACCGCCTCGGCGGACATTCGGTTCATCCGGCCCGCGAGGCTCGGGGAGAAGTGCATAGCCAAAGCTTACGTAAGGTCGAGCGGATCGCAGAAAGGGAAGGCGAAAGTGGAAGTGTTCACGTACGTCGGGGACGAAATGGTGTTCCAAGGGAACTTCGTCATTTACCGTTCGCGCATGGCCGGCGACGCGGGGCCCGAAGGAGGGGAAGCGCATGAGAATCGCGGTTGACGCGATGGGAGGCGACTTGGCGCCTCAGGCGCCGGTGGAAGGAGTCTTGGCCGCCGCGAAGGAATGGCCGGACACGCAGTTCAAGCTCGTGGGCAAGCCGGACGTTCTGAACCCGCTTCTGGGAAGCAAGCCGTCCAACGTCACGGTCGTGGAGGCCGAAGAGACGATCGAGGCCGACGACGAGCCCGTCCGGGCCGTTCGCCGCAAGACGAACGCTTCGATGGTGGTGGCCGGGCGGCTCGTCAAGGAAGGCGAGGCGGACGCGATGATCTCCGCCGGCAACACGGGCGCGCTCATGACGGTCGGCCTGCTCGTGCTCGGACGGCTGAAAGGCATCGAGCGTCCGGGTCTCGCGCCTATTTTGCCGACGGTGGATAAACTAGGGGTGCTGGCTCTGGATCTCGGGGCCAACATGGACGCGAAGCCCGAGCATCTGCTGCAATACGCGCTCATGGGCAGCCTGTACCGGCAGAAGGTGCACGGCATGGCGAAGCCCCGCGTCGGCCTGCTCAACGTCGGCACGGAAGAGGCGAAGGGCAACGAGCTGACGAAGGCGGCGTTCGACCTGCTGAAGGAAGCGCCGATCCACTTCATCGGCAACGTGGAAGCGCGGGACGTGCTCGAGCGCAATTGCGACGTGCTCGTCTGCGACGGCTTCGCCGGCAACATCCTGCTCAAGGGGATGGAGGGCGCGGCGGATACGCTGTTCGGCGTGTTGAAGAAAGAATTGACCTCGTCCTGGCAATCGAAGCTCGCGGCCGCGATCTTAAGGCCGAACTTCCGGCGGGTGCGGCACATGATGGATCCCAAGGAGCACAACGGCGCTCCGTTGCTCGGCGTGAACGGCCTCGTGGTCAAGAGCCACGGCTCGTCCGACGCCGTCGCGACGAAGCACGCCATCCGCCAGGCGCGGGTGGCGATCGGCAACGGCCTCATCGCGGCATTGGCCGACGAATTCGGCGGAAAGTGAGAGAAAGCGAATGAATGGAATTCCCGTCGGCATTCTGGGGACCGGCAAATACAACCCGGAACGCCGTTTGACGAACCAAGAGCTGGAGACGATGGTGGATACGAACGACGAGTGGATCGTCACCCGCACGGGCATCCGGGAACGCCGGATCGCGGCGGCGCACGAGGCGACGTCCGACCTGGCGTACGAAGCGTCCCTGAAGGCGCTGGAGGCCGCCGGCATTACGGCCGACCAGCTCGACCTGATCATCGTGGCGACGATCACGCCGGACATGTTCTTCCCGTCGACGGCGTGCATCGTGCAGGAGAAGCTGGGCGCGAAGAACGCGGCGGCGTTCGACCTGTCCGCGGCTTGCTCCGGGTTCATCTACGGACTCGCCAACGCGTCGGGCTTCATCGCCATGGGGACTTATAAATACGTACTCGTCGTCGGGGCGGACACGCTGTCCCGCATTACCGATTACACGGACCGCAACACGTGCGTCCTGTTCGGCGACGGCGCCGGAGCGGTCGTGCTCGGCGCGGTTCCGGAAGGCCGCGGGTTCAAGTCGTTCAAGCTGGGCGCGGACGGCGCCGGCGGGGAATTGCTCTGCATCCGCGGAGGCGGCTCCCGCCTGCCGTCTTCGGCCCAGACGATCGAAGGCAAGCACCACTTCCTGTACATGAACGGCCGCGACGTCTTCAAGTTCGCGGTGCGCGTCATGGGAAGCGCGGCGGAAGAGGCGCTGGCGATGGCCGGCATGGACAAGGAGAACATCGACCTGCTCATTCCGCACCAGGCGAACATCCGCATCATCCAGTCCGCGCTCGAGCGGCTGAGCCTGTCGGAAGACAAGTGCATGATCAACGTCGACCGCTACGGCAACATGTCGGCCGCCTCGATCCCCGTCGCCCTGGCGGAAGCGGTCGAGGAAGGCCGCCTGAAGGAAGGCGACCGGCTGGTGATGGTCGGCTTCGGCGGCGGCTTGACGTGGGGAGCTTCGGTGCTCGTGTGGTAATAAGGACGCGAAGCGGCCGTATAAGAGGCGCGCGCGGCGCAAGCGGCGCGAACGCGGCCTATACGGCGCAGGCATAGGCGGCGCTTCGCGGGATTCAGACGTTGGAGGGATCGTCCCAATGGGTAAAATCGCATTCGTATTTCCGGGCCAAGGCGCGCAGGCGGTCGGAATGGGGAAGGACGCGTACGAACGGTTCGAAGCGTCCCGCGACATCTTCGACCGCGCCGACAAGGCGCTCGGCTTCTCCGTCTCGGGCCTGTCGTTCGAAGGCCCGGACGAAGAACTGCGCCAGACGGCCAACACGCAGCCGGCGCTGCTGACGACGAGCGTCGCGCTGCTGGAAGCGTTCAAGCAGCGCGGCGTCAAGCCCGATTACGTCGCCGGGCACAGCCTCGGCGAGTACAGCGCGCTCGTCGCGGCCGGCGTGCTCGCGTTCGACGACGCGGTGCGCCTCGTCCGCTCGCGCGGCTTGTTCATGGAACAAGCCGTGCCCGGCGGACAAGGCGCGATGGCCGCGACGCTGGGCGCCGAGCGCGAGGCGCTCGAGGCGCTCTGCCGCGACGTGTCGGCTACGGTCGGCCTCGTGGAACTGGCCAACGTGAACTGTCCCGGACAGATCGTCGTGTCCGGGACCGCGGCGGGCGTCGCGGCGGTCGCCGAGCGAGGCAAGGAAGCCGGCGCCAAGCGGGTTATCCCGCTCGACGTCAGCGGGCCGTTCCATTCCTCGCTCATGCGGCCCGCGGCCGACAAGCTGGCCGGCGAGCTGGCCAAGGTCGAGTTCAAGGACGCGGCCGTGCCGGTCGTCGTCAACGTCGACGCGAAGCCCGTCACGGACGGGAACGCGCTGCGCGAGCTGCTCGTGAAGCAGGTCGTGTCTCCGGTTCTGTGGGAGGACACGGTGAAGTTCCTGCTCTCCGAAGGCGTCGACACGTTCGTCGAGATCGGCTCCGGCACGGTACTCGCCGGGCTGATCAAGAAGATCGACAAGTCCGCGCGCGTCGTCAGCGTGAACAGCGCGGCGGCGATCGCGGAAGCGGAGCTCGCCTAACCACCCACAACCATCCACAAGCTGGAAGGAGTTGTCGTTCAATGGCACGATTGGACCTGACGGGCAAATCCGCCCTCGTCACCGGCGCCTCGCGCGGCATCGGCCGGGCGATCGCGATCGCCTTGGCGGAGGCCGGCGCCGACGTCGCCGTCAACTACGCCGGCAGCGAAGCCGCCGCCGCCGAGACGGCGAAGGCGATCGAAGCGCTCGGCCGCAAGGCGATTCTGGTGCAGGCGAACGTCGGCAAGTCCGCCGAATTCGACGCCATGGTGCAGAAGACTCTCGAGGCGTTCGGCAAGCTCGACATTCTGGTGAATAATGCCGGCATCACGCGAGACAATCTAATCATGCGGATGAAGGAAGAAGAGTTCGACGACGTCATCGAGACGAACCTGAAGGGCGTGTTCAACGGCATCAAGGCGGTCACCCGCCCGATGATGAAGCAGCGCGCCGGCAGGATCATCAACATCTCCTCGGTCGTCGGCGTGCTCGGCAACGCGGGCCAAGCGAACTACGTCGCCGCCAAGGCGGGCGTCATCGGCCTGACCAAATCCGCCGCCCGCGAGCTCAGCTCCCGGGGCATCACCGTCAACGCGGTCGCTCCCGGCTACATCGAGACCGACATGACGGACAAGCTCTCGCCGGAGATCCGCGAAGGCATTCTCGGCCAGGTTCCGCTCGGGCGGATGGGCCGTCCGGAGGACGTGGCGAGCGCCGTCGTCTACCTGGCTTCGGACGAGGCGGCCTACATGACCGGCCAGACGCTGCACGTCGACGGCGGCATGTACATGTGACGCGGCCCCAACGCGGGAAACGTTTACGCTATGGCTTTTTGTCCATGATTCACGTATAATACGTTAAGGGAGGTGAACCGGATGTCCGATGTATATGATCGCGTTAAGCGCATCGTGGTCGAACGCCTGGGTGTAGAAGAGGCGGAAGTTACCAGTGAAGCGAACTTCAAGGATGACTTGGGCGCTGACTCTCTCGACGTAGTCGAGCTCGTAATGGAGCTTGAAGACGAATTCGATCTGGAGATCTCCGATGAGGATGCAGAGAAGATCACAACGGTGGGAGAAGTCGTAAATTACATACAATCTCATGCCTAAATGATCTACGGGTCCCGTTCCTGCGACGGGACTTCTCCACATTCAAACGTCTTTTTTGTACGCATGATTGGGCCAGGTGAGATCCGGGAGCCGGAAGCCTTCGTGGGCTCCCTCCCGGATTTTCCGCCTTCCAACATATTTCGCCTGCGGACGGTCCGCGTCCGCGAAGCGGCGGGGAACGGGCCGCTCGGGCGAAGCCGACTTGGCTGAAGAGGTGAACATCGTTTTGGAACAACGCGTCGTGGTTACCGGAATGGGGGTCATTACTTCCCTCGGTACCGATCTGGATACTTTTTGGAATAGCCTGCTCGCCGGCAAGTCCGGCGTCAGCCTGATCGAAGCGTTCGATACGACCGACTATCCGACGAAGATAGCGGCGGAAGTGAAGGGCTTCAATCCCGAGGAATTCGGTATCGATAAGAAAGAATCCCGCAAGATGGACCGCTTCGTGCAGTTCGCTCTGGCGGCTAGCCTCAAGGCGATCGACGATTCCGGCCTGCGCATCGGCGAGAACGTCGATTCCGAGCGGATCGGCGTCAGCGTCGGCTCCGGCATCGGCGGTCTCGGAACGTGGGAGGATCAACATACGATTCTGATGGAGAAGGGCCCGCGCCGCGTCAGCCCGTTCTTCATCCCGATGATGATCGCGAACATGGCCAGCGGCCAGATCTCGATCGCGACGGGCGCCAAGGGGCCGAACACGACCGCGGTGACCGCGTGCGCGACCGGAACCCATTCCATCGGCGACTCGTACAAGATGATCCAAAGAGGCGACGCCGACGTCATGATCTGCGGCGGCGCCGAAGCGACGATCCGGCCGATCGCGATGGCCGGATTCAGCAACATGCGCGCGATGAGCACGCGCAACGAGGAGCCCGAGAAGGCGAGCCGTCCGTTCGATACGGACCGCGACGGGTTCGTCATGGGCGAAGGCTCGGGCGTGCTCATTCTGGAATCGCTGGAGCACGCGCTGAAGCGGGGCGCGAAGATCTACGCCGAAGTGATCGGCTACGGCATGAGCGGCGACGCGCATCACATGACCGAGCCGGATCCGGACGGAGCGGCCCGCTGCATGAAGCGCGCCATCCAGGACGCCGGCATCGCGCCGGACGCGATCGAATACATCAACGCGCACGGAACTTCGACGCCGGTCGGGGACAAGTCCGAGACGACGGCGATCAAGACGACGTTCGGCGACCATGCCTACAAGCTGGCCGTCAGCTCGACGAAGTCGATGACCGGCCACATGCTCGGCGCCGCGGGCGGCGTCGAGGCGGTCATTCTCGGCCTCTCGCTGAAGAACGGCGTGCTGCCGCCGACGATCAACCTTGACAATCAGGATCCCGAGTGCGATCTCGATTACGTCCCGAACGTTCCGAGGAAGGCGGACATCTCCGTCGCGCTCTCGAACTCGTTCGGCTTCGGCGGCCATAATGCCACGATCATCATGCGCAAATACGGGGCCTAAGGGCGCGAACGTGTGACGCAGGCGGCGCGAGCCGCCTGCGTTTTTCCTTGAAGAGTCTTCAAACGACAGGGCTGCCAGATTGGGCGCGATTGATAGGGAGGTGCCTCTAGATGAGCGAACCATTGAACCGTCTGCAGGAGCGGCTGAACCTTCGGTTCCGCAACGGCGCGCTGCTGCGCCAGGCTTTTACGCATACGTCGTACGTGAACGAACAGCGCGGCCACCGCGTCGAGCATAACGAACGGCTGGAATTCCTCGGCGACGCCGTGCTGCAGCTGACCGTGTCCGAAGTGCTGTACCGGATGTACCCCGATCGTCCCGAAGGGGAGCTGACCCGGCTCCGGGCGAGCATTGTGTGCGAACCTTCGCTTGTCCGTTTTGCCGAGGCGCTCGATTTCGGGCAGGTCGTGCTGCTCGGCAAAGGGGAGGAGCAAACCGGGGGGAGAACCCGGCCCTCGCTTCTGGCGGACGCGTTCGAAGCGTTCGTCGGGGCGCTGTACCTGGACCAGGGGCTCGAAGCGGTTCGCGCTTTTCTCGATTCGCATCTGTTCCCGCATCTCCCGAAGGAGAGCCGGCTTCCGCTCAAGGACCACAAGACGGAGCTGCAGGAGAAGGTTCAGCAATGGAATCTCGGCCCGCTCGAATACCGGACGGTGGAGGAGAGAGGCCCGGCCCACGACCGCGAATTCGTCGTCGTCGTGTCGGTCGGGGAGCAGCCGCTCGGGGAAGGAGCCGGCCGCTCCAAGAAGGAAGCGGAGCAGCAGGCGGCCTCGAAGGCGCTGCGGCAGCTCCAGGAGAACGGCGTTCCCGCCCGGGCGGCCGTTCCGAGGAACGCGAGGGGTGATGGATAACCGATGTATCTGAAAGGAATCGAACTCGCCGGGTTCAAATCGTTCGCGGACCGCACGGCGCTGGAATTCGGCCGCGGCATCACCGCCGTCGTCGGCCCCAACGGCAGCGGCAAGAGCAACATCTCCGACGGCATCCGCTGGGTGCTCGGGGAGCAGAGCGCGAAGAGCTTGCGCGGCGGCAACATGCAGGACGTCATCTTCGCCGGAAGCGACGCCCGCAAGGCGGTCAACTTCGGGGAAGTGTCGATCACCTTCGACAACAGCGACAAGACGCTTCCGCTCGACTTCACGGAAGTGACCGTCACCCGCCGCGTGCACCGCAGCGGGGAGAGCGAATACCTGATCAACAAGCAGCCGTGCCGCCTGAAGGATATTACCGAGCTGTTCATGGACACCGGCATCGGGAAGGAAGCGTATTCGATCATCGGGCAGGGCCGGATCGAGGAGATTCTCAGCACGCGCTCGGAGGACCGGCGCGGCATCTTCGAGGAAGCGTCCGGCATCGTCAAGTACAAGGCCCGCAAGAAGGAAGCGCAGAAGAAGCTCGAGGATACCGAGGCGAACCTGCTGCGGATCAACGACCTCGTCGTCGAGCTCGAGGGCCAGGTCGGACCCCTGCGCGAGCAGGCCGAGAAGGCGGAGAAGTTCAAGGCGCTCAAGGAAGAGCTCAAGTCCAAGGAGATCGCCCTGTACGTGCATCAGATCGAGAGCGTGCACGCGTCGTGGGCGGACACGAACGACAAGCTGGCCAAGCTGAAGGAAGAGGAGCTGGCGCTGTCCGCGGAAGTGAGCCGCCACGACGCCATGCTCGAGGAAGACCGCCAGGCGCTGCACCGTCTCGAGGAGACTCTCGAGAAGCTGCAGGACGAGCTGCTCCACGCGAGCGAGGAGACGGAGAAAAGCGAAGGCTACGGCGAGCTGCTGAGCGAGCGGCGCGCCAACCTGGAGCGCAACCGCGAGGGGCTCGCCGCGAGCCTCGCCCAAGCCGAGGGGCGGCTCGCCGAGACCGCGAGCGAAGGCGAGACGCTGGCCGTCCGCCGCGAGCAGGTCGAGAAGGAACTCGCGGAGCTGGGCGCGCGGCTCGCCGAGGAGGAGACGAAGCTGAGCTTCGTCGACGGCAGCGGCGACGGAGAAGAGCGGCTCAAGGCGGAGCTGTTCGACGCCATGAACGCGATGGCGCAGGCGCGCAACGACATCCGCTACTGCGAGCAGCAGCGCGAGGTGCTCGAGAAGCGGATGGGCCGCACCGCCGAGGAACGCGCGAAGTGGCAGGAGCAGCGCGAAGCGCTCGCCCGCCGGCGCGAGGAGCTGGAAGCGCGGCTCGCGGCGTGCACGGCGGCGGTCGTGGAAGTCCGCGACCGCTACGTGGCGGAAGGCGCGCGCTCGGCCGAGCTGCAGCGCAAGCTCGAGGAGGCGCAGGCCGAAGCCCGGCGCGCCGAGCAGAAGCGCGAGGCGCTCGTGTCCCGGCGCGACACGATCAAGGAGCTGCAGAACGATTACGACGGCTTCCAGCACGGCGTCCGCGAAGTGCTGAAGGCCGCGAAGCGCGGCCAGCTGCACGGCGTACACGGGGCGGTGGCCGAGCTGGTGGGCGTCCCCGCCCACCTCGAGACGGCGATCGAGACCGCCCTCGGCGGCGCGCTCCAGAACATCGTCATGGAGAACGAATCGACGTCCCGGGCGGCCATCGCCTACTTGAAGCAGCGGCAGTCGGGACGCGCGACGTTCCTGCCGCTCGACGTCATCAAGGCGCGGACGATCGGCGAAGGCGACCGGCGGGTCGTCGGCGAAGCGGAAGGCTTCGTCGGCGTCGCCTCCGAGCTCGTCAAGGCCGAGCCGCGCTACGCGAACATCGTCGGCAGCCTGCTCGGCAACGTGCTCATCGCCCAGAAGCTGGAGCAGGCGAACAAGATCGCCTCCCGGCTGCAATACCGGTACCGGGTCGTCACGCTCGAAGGCGATATCGTCAACCCCGGCGGTTCGATGACCGGGGGCAGCCTGCAGAAGAAGTCGTCGAGCCTGCTCGGACGGCAGCGTCAGCTCGAGGAGCTGGACCGCGACATCGCGGCGGCCGAGCAAGCCCGGGCCGCGGCGCGGGACAGCGTCGACGACCTGAAGAAGGAGCTCGCCCAGGTCGCCCAGAACATCGAGCAGCTGCGGGAGCTCGGCGAGCGGGAACGGATGAACGAGCAGCAGGCCGTCACCGAGAAGCAGCAGCTTCATAACGAGGAGAAGCAGCATGGCGAGCTGGAGGCGGCGCTCGAGGGCGAGAAGGCGATCGTCGCCGGCGAGATCGCCGAGCTGGACGCGACGCGCGCCGAAGCCGAGGAGAGGCTCGCGAGGCTGGCCGACGAGGAGCGGAAGCTGCAGGAGCAGATCCGCGAAGCCGAGGAGCTGCGCCGCCGGAGCCAGACGGCGAAGGAAGAGCTCCAGGCGTCGCTCACCGAGCTGAAGGTGAAGATGGCGCGGCTGGAGCAGGACCGGCAGTCGATCGGCGAGCAGACGGCCCGCTACAAGGCCGAGTGGAGCCGGCTCGAGACGGAGAAGCGCCAGCTCTCGGAAGCGCTCGAGCAGAACGCGGCCGAGACGGAGCGCACGGAGAAGGAGATCGTCGCCCAGCGCGAACGGCTTAACGAGCTGAGGCTGCAGAAGCGCGAATACACCGAGGGCATCGAATTCAAGCGTTCGGACCGCGCGGAGCGGCTCAAGCAGTTGGAGCTGAAGGAGAACGAGACGAAGGAGCAGCGCTCCCGCCTGAAGCAGGTGGAGGAGCAGCTGCGCCAGGCGGAGATCTCGTCCAACCGGATGGACGTCGAGCTCGACAACCTGCTTCGCAAGCTGAGCGAGGAATACGAGATCGGCTTCGAATGGGCGAAGGCGAAGTACCCCGTGCCGGAGGACGTTCCCGCGACGCAGAACGACGTCCGCGAGCTGAAGCGGAAGATCACGCTGCTCGGCGACGTCAACCTGGGCGCCATCGAGGAGTTCCGCCGCGTGAGCGAGCGCTTCGAGTTCCTGTCGGAGCAGAAGAACGACCTGATGGAAGCCAAATCCAAGCTTCATGCCATCATTCGCGAGATGGACGAGGAGATGTCGAAGCGGTTCCGCACGACGTTCGAAGAGATCCGCAAGCACTTCGTCGTCGTGTTCTCCCGCCTGTTCGGGGGCGGCCGCGCGGATCTCATCCTGAGCGAGCCGGACAAGCCGCTCGAGACCGGCATCGACATCGTCGCGCAGCCTCCGGGCAAGAAGCTGCAGAACCTGCAGCTGCTGTCCGGAGGCGAGCGGGCGCTGACGGCGATCGCGCTTCTGTTCGCGATCCTGAACGTCAAGCCCGTCCCGTTCTGCGTGCTCGACGAAGTCGAAGCGGCGCTGGACGAGGCGAACGTCGCCCGGTACGCGCACTACATGCGCGAGTTCTCCGAGCTGACCCAGTTCATCGTCGTCACCCACCGCAAAGGGACGATGGAAGAAGCGGACCGCCTGTACGGGGTGACGATGGAGGAGGGCGGCGTGTCGAAGCTCGTCTCCGTCCGCCTGGAGGAAGGCGAAGAGATGATCGCGACCGCCTAACGTCCGAACTTGGCCTGGCGTCACATCCGATAGAAGAAGAGAAAAGCGGGCGAGTCCCGTCCGGTTGGAGGAGTAGGAATGAGCTTTTTTAAGAGGCTGAGAGAGAGCATCGCGGCCAAGGCCGAGGCGGTGACGACGAAGTTCCGCGACGGCCTGGCCAAAACCCGCGACGCGTTCGTCGGGCAGGTGGCCGACCTGTTCTCGCGGCGCAAGAAGATCGACGAGGCGTTCTTCGAGGAGCTCGAGGAGATTCTGATCGGCGCCGACGTCGGCGTGAACACGGTCATGGAGCTGATCGACGAGCTTCGCGCGGAAGTGAAGAAGCGCAAGATCGAAGAGCCGGGCGAGCTGCAGCCGATACTGTCGGAGAAGCTGGTCGCGCTGTTGAAGGGCTCCGGGGAGCCGGCCCAGCTGAACGTTCAGCCGAGCGGCATGACCGTCATCCTGTTCGTCGGCGTCAACGGCGTCGGCAAGACGACGACGATCGGCAAGCTGGCTTGGCGGTTCAAGCAGCAGGGCAAATCGGTGCTCCTGGCGGCGGGCGACACGTTCCGCGCGGGCGCGATCGAACAGCTGGAAGTATGGGGACAGCGCGTCGGCGTGGACGTCGTGAAGCAGGGCGCGGGAGCCGACCCGGCGGCGGTCATGTTCGACGCGGTGCAGGAAGCGAAGCGCCGCAACGTCGACGTGCTGCTGTGCGACACGGCCGGGCGGCTGCAGAACAAGGCGAACCTGATGGAGGAGCTGGCGAAGATTCACCGCGTCATCCAGCGGGAGATCCCGGGCGCTCCGCACGAGACGCTGATGGTGCTCGACGCGACGACTGGGCAGAACGCGCTCCAGCAGGCGAAGCTGTTCGGGGAGAAGAGCGGCGTCACCGGCCTCGTCCTGACGAAGCTGGACGGAACGGCCAAAGGCGGCATCGTCATCGCGATCCGCCACGAGCTGTCGCTGCCGGTCAAGCTGGTCGGGCTCGGCGAGCAGATGGACGACCTGCAGGAATTCGACCCGGAGCAATTCGTGCACGCCCTGTTCGCGACAATGGCGAACGAGCCCGAAGAAGGCGATCCGGCGGAAGAACGGAACTAACGGCGAGCTAAATGAACGATAACTGGAAAAAGGGCCCTATTCTACGGAATAGGGCTCTTTTTCCGTTCTTGACTTCTAAAAATCTTATCGATAAAATACTTCGTATGCGAAATATTCGTTAGCATAATTTCAAGTGGTAAGGATGGAGGCCGAGATGGCGGATCAACAGCAGGTCAGTCTTATTTTCAGGTCGTTTCGCGAGGTCAACCAAGCGTTCCATCACGCGATCTGGAAGGAGTCCGAAGGCTTCGGACTGACGCCGATTCAGTTTTTCGTGCTCAAGACGTTGTGCCAGCATCCGAGAATCCGCCTGAGCGAATTGGCGGAGCTCGTACATATCGGCAACAGCGCGGCGAGCGGAATCGTCGACCGGCTCGTGAAGCTGGGCGCGATCTCGCGGGATCGGCTGGAGACGGACCGGCGCTCCATCACCTTGTCGCTAACGGAGAAAGGAGAGGGGTTGCTCAAAAGCGCAAGCGAGGTATCCATGGAACGTTTGATGCCCTTGTTGGATTTGTCCGATGAGGACGTGGAGAACCTGATCCGGATTCATCACCTTATCGTTCGGAAATTACAGACAGTGGAGAGAGGCTGAAACATGAGTCAAGTTATCAAAAGAGGCCCCATTATGGCGGCCATCATCATCGGCGCGTTCGTCACGATCTTGAACCAGACGCTGCTGAACGTGGCGCTGCCGAAGATCATGGACAATCTGGCCATTACCCCGAACACCGCGCAGTGGCTGACGACGGGCTTCATGCTCGTCAACGGCGTCCTGATCCCGCTCAGCGCCTACCTGGTCGGCAAGTTCACGACCCGGCAGCTGTTCATTACCGCGATGGGGCTCTTCCTCGTCGGCACGATCTTCTGCGCCTTCGCCGACAGCTTCGCCATCCTGATGGCCGGCCGGATCATTCAGGCCGCCGGCGCCGGCATCATGATGCCGCTTATGTCCATCGTCGTCCTGACGATCTTCAAGGTCGAGGAACGCGGCAAGGCGATGGGGATGATGGGGATCGCGATGATCTTCGCCCCGGCCGTCGGTCCGACGCTGTCGGGCTGGATCGTCGAGCATCATTCGTGGCACGTTCTGTTTTACATCATCGCCCCGTTCGCCCTGATCGCTCTTCTCTTCGGCTTGATGTTCATGAAGAACGTCGGCCAATTGACGAACCCGAAGCTGAACCTGCTCGGCGTCGTTCTGTCGACGCTCGGCTTCGGCGGCCTGCTGTTCGGCTTCAGCGAAGCCGGCAACAACGGCTGGGACAGCGCGACGGTTATCGTCAGCCTGGCCGTCGGCTTCGTCGCGCTCGTGCTGTTCATCCTGAAGGAGCTGCTCGCGTCGAAGACGCCGCTGCTCGAGTTCCGCGTGTTCAAGTACAACATGTTCTCGCTCACGACGGTCATTAACATCCTGATCACGATGGCGATGTACGCCGGGATGATTCTGACCCCGATCTACATGCAGAACATTCTCGGCCTGACGCCGATCAAGTCCGGGTTGGCGCTCCTTCCGGGCGCGATTCTGATGGGCATCATGTCCCCCGTCACCGGCGCCATCTTCGACAAGATCGGGGCCCGCTGGCTCGCCGTCGTCGGCCTCGTCATTACGGCGGCCACGACCTGGGAATTCGGCCAGCTGACCGTCGATACGACGTACACGCACATGGTCGTCATCTATACGATCCGCATGTTCGGCATGTCGATGCTGATGATGCCGATCCAGACGGCGGGCATGAACCAGCTGCCGCAGCGGCTCAACCCGCACGGCTCGGCCATGTCGCAGACGCTGCGCACGGTCGGCGGCGCGCTCGGCACCGCTTGGCTCGTCACGGTCATGACGAACAAGACGAAGGACGTGGCGAAGGAGCTCGTCATCTCCGGCCAAGTGGACGTCAACGACAAAGTCAAGATGCTCGACGTGACCAACCACGCCACGGTCAGCGGCATCAATCACGCGTTCATGTACGCGTTCTGGCTGACGATCGCGGCTCTCGCGCTGTCGTTCTTCATCCAGAAGACGAAGCCGCAGAAGGACTTCGCCGCGGGCGCGGAAGCGACCGGCGGCAAGGCGGCCGCTTCGTCCAACGGGTAAGCGCGCATCGGGCGCGGCAGAATCTATCCGACCTCTATTCAACCTCTATCGGACCTTCGGGTTCGGCAGAGGTTTTTTTCTTGTTGTCGCAGCTCCGCCGCCTTGTCGCCTACCGTATCTCCGCTCGCGCCGAACATGTAATATAAAATAACGCAAATAATCGCAAAATTCCGTGCGCTCAAACAAAAAAGCAAGACGATGTTAGTTAAACTGACGAAAAGCCGCTGCATCCGTTGAAGCCCGCCGCCGGAAGCCCCTACAATGGGCGCAAGATCGCTCTTGGCCCGCCGGGCCGGGAGAGAAAGGCGGGAAGCTCGCTTCGATGCTGACCTTATGGAATCTGTTCAAGGCGTTCGGAGTGGCGACGCTGCTCGGCTACGGCGGCGGCCCTTCGATCATTCCGCTCTACGAGCATCAAGTGGTCGGGCGCTACGGGTGGCTCGACTCCGAGGAGTTCGGCCGGGCGCTGGCGTTCGGCAACGCGTTCCCGGGCCCGATCGCGACGAAGCTCGCCGCGTACATCGGCTTCAAGGTGGCGGGCTGGGCCGGAGCGGCGGCGGCGCTGATCGCGGTCGTGCTGCCGACGGCGCTCGTCATGATCGCCCTGTCCGGAATCATGCTGAAGCTGTCCGGCAATCCGACGATCAAAGGCATGATCCGAGGCGTGCAGCCGGTCATCTTCGTCATGCTGGCGATGCTGGCGTGGGACTTCGTCAAGTACGCGTTCCAGCCGATGAACGGACCGGTGCCGTTTCTGCCGCTTCTTTTGGCGGCCGCTTTCTTCGTCATGGTGCAGTATTACCAGATCAACGCCGTATGGGGCATTCTTCTGGCTCTGGTCGTCGGCGGGCTATTTATGAGGGGCGCCTAATCCGGCTGCCGGTCCGCAAGCGACAAGAGCGCGAGCGACAAGAAGGCGAGCGACAAGGGCGCGAGCGACAAGAGGTCGGGCGACAAAAGGGGGAGAACGATGGGGACGCTGCTTATCCGCAACGCGAGGAACATCATCACCATGGACGGGGAGAGGCGAAGGTTCCCGGGCGGCAGCCTGTACGCGGTCGGCCAGGAGATCGTCGCCATCGGGCACGATCTGCCGTACGAGACGGCCGACACGGTCATCGACGCGCAAGGGAAAATCGTTTACCCGGGCCTCATCAATACGCATCACCATCTGTACCAGAACCTGACGCGCAACATCCCGTTCGTCCAGAAGACCGAGCTGTTCGACTGGCTGGTCACGCTGTACGAGATCTGGCGCCATCTAAGGCCGGAAGATATTTACGCCAGCGCCGTCGTCGGCTTGGGCGAGCTGCTGAAGAGCGGCTGTACGACCGCGGCCGACCATTTCTACTGCTTCCCGAACGGCGTGTCGGGCGAGATGATCGACGAGGAGATCCGGGCGGCTTCCGAGCTCGGCATCCGCTTCTTCCCGACGCGGGGCTCGATGAGCCTAGGCCGCTCGAAGGGCGGCCTGCCGCCGGACGAGGTGTGCCAGAGCGAAGAGGTCATCCTGCGCGATTCCAGAAGGCTTATCGAGACGTATCACGATCCGGGCCGGTTCGCGATGGTGCGGGTCGGCGTCGCGCCGTGCTCCCCGTTCTCCATTACGGCGGACCTGCTGCGGGAATCGGCCGGCCTGGCGCGCAGCTACGGCGTGAGAATGCACACGCACCTCGCCGAGACGAAGGACGAGGACCGGTTCTGCCTCGAGAAGCTCGGCATGCGGCCGCTCGACTTCATGGAGAAGAACGGCTGGGTCGGCGACGACGTCTGGTATGCGCACGGCATCTACTTCGACGACCGGGAGATCGGGCATCTTCGCGCGCATCGCTGCGGCGTCGCGCATTGTCCGACCAGCAATATGAAAATGGGGTCGGGCGTCATGCCGCTCGTCAAGATGCTCGAGGCGGGCGTCAAGGTCGGCTTGGGCGTGGACGGCTCGGCCTCCAACGACGGCTCCAACCTGCTGCTCGAGGTCCGGGTCGCCCACCTGCTCCACAACCTCGCGCACGGAACGACCGCGATCGGCGCGGAGGACTGTCTCGCGATCGCGACGCGCGGTTCCGCCAAGGTGCTCGGCTGGGAAGACGACATCGGCTCGCTCGAGGTCGGCAAGGCGGCCGATCTGTTCCTGATCGACGCCCGCCAGCTCGCGTTCGCGGGGGCGCTCCACGACGATGCGGCGCTGCCCGTGCTGACCGGGCTGTCGCAGACGGTGGACATGACGATCGTCGGCGGCCGGGTCGTCGTCAAGGACGGGAGGCTGGTCGGCGCGGACGAGGAGAAGGCGGCGATCGCCGCGCAGGCCGCTTCGATGAGGTTGATCAACGAGGCCGCTCTGCGGACGAAGATCGATTACGGCCGGATGCGCAGCGAGCGGAAATACCCGAACCTGTGAGCGATGAGGAGGCGGAAGCGATGTGCACGATCGGGGCGTTGGCTTACGAGGACGAGACGGGAAGGCTCCGCGTGTTCGGCTTCAAGAACGCGGACAATCCTCCCGTCGGTTATTGGCACGGAACGGCCGGCGGCGGGGACGGGGGCTTCCGCTCCCTCGCGTTCGGCTTATTGGCGCAGACCGGCATCAACGCGGGGCTGAACGAACGGGGACTGCTCGTCGTCAGCTCTTATTTCGGTTGCGAGGACCCGTCGGAGAGCGAAGGACCTGCCGAACCCGGCGGAGGCTTCCGGAGCGGCGACATCCGGGGAAGGGTGCAGGCCGAAGCGCTCGCGCGCTGCGAGACGGCGGCCGACGCTCTCGTCCTGCTGCAAGAGAGATTCGAAGAGGCGGAGGAGCGATCGATCGGCGGCAGCCACATCCTGGCGGACAAGGACGGCGGTCTTTACGCGTTCGAGCATCACCGCGGTCATACCGCCTGGCAGGACGCCTCCCTCGCCGGTTGGGCGGCGCGGAGCAACCAGGCGTTCGGCCTGTTCGCGGCGGCGCAGGCCCGGCAGCGGGACGAGATCGTCCGCGACCGGACGATCCGGCTCCGGACGGCGGAGCTGCGGCTCGACGCGCTCGCCCGGAGGCGTCCGCCGGGCGAAGAGGCGATCGCGGAGCTGCGGTCGCTGCTCGCCTCGCACGCGCCAGACGGCGGCGGCGCGGTCGGCAGCATCTGCGCGCACGGCGCCGTTCACGGCCGATCGAACGCGCCGCTGCCGCACGACACGGTCAGCTCCATGATCTGGGACGTAACCGAAGGCAAGATGCACTATACGCTCGGGCAGCCATGCCGTTCGGAATGGCGGACCGCGACGCTGTCAGGAAAGGGGATTTACGATGCCGTATTCCTATGAGGGCAAGAAGGTGCTGATCACGGGAGGAGCCGGCGGAATCGGGGCGGCCGCCGCGGAAGCGTACCGGCAAGCGGGCGCGCAGGTGGCCGCGTTCGACATCGCCTTCGGGCGGGAGGAAGAGCGGGACGGCGTCTACGAGCTTCCGGTCGACCTCGCCGACCCGGCGAGCGTCGCCGCCGCGTTCGCCCGGCTGTGGGAGCGATGGGATTCGCTGGACGTCCTCGTGAACAACGCAGGAGTCGAGTGCGTCGCTTCGCTGGAAGAGACGACGGACGAGGCGTGGGACCGCGTCATGAACGTCAATCTGCGCAGCGTGTTCCTCTGCTGCCGCGCCGCCCTGCCGAAGCTGAAGGCGGCGCGAGGCAATATCGTCAACACGGCGTCCCAGCTCGCGTTCGTCGGCGCGTCTTCCTTCACGGCCTACACGGCTTCCAAGGCCGCGGTCGTCAACTTCACCCGCAGCCTCGCGCTCGAGACGGCGAAGGACGGCGTGCGCGTCAACTGCGTCTGTCCCGGAGCGATCGACACGCCGCTGCTGCGCCGGCAATTCGAAGGACGCCGCGGTCCCCAGGGGACGCTGGACGATCTGGTCGGCATGCATCCGCTCGGCAGGCTGGGACGGCCGGAGGAGATCGCCGCCTGCATCCTGTTCCTGAGCGGGCCGGCCGCGTCGTTCGTGACGGGAAGCGCCCTGCTGGCCGACGGCGGCTACACCATTCAATAACGGAAGGGGAGCGGCAGATGGAGAACGGCTTGCTGATTACGGGAGGGACGGTCCTCACCGTGAACGAGAGCAACGAGGTTATCGAGAACGGAGCCGTCCTGATCGAGAAGGGGCGGATCGCGGACGTGGGCGAAGCTTCCGCGCTGAACGCCAAGTACGCGAACGTCGAGCGGCTGGACGCGTCGGGCCGAGTCGTGCTGCCGGGGCTCGTCAACCTGCATATGCATTCGGGTCTCATTCGCGGAACCGCGGAGGATCTTCCGGTGTTCGAATGGCTGACCAAGTACGTCGATCCGAAGCACCGCGCCTTGACGGAGGAGCTGGCCTACGCCGCCGCGCGGCTCTGCTACGCCGAGTCGATCCTGGGCGGCACGACGTGCGTCCTGGACATGTACCGCTTCATGCACCGCTGCGCGGACGCGGCCGAGCGGCTCGGGCTGCGCGCGACGCTCGCCCCGTACGTCGTCGACAAGCCGGGCATGGACTACTTCGAGACGCTGGACGGCAATACCCGGCTTGTCGAGGAGCGCAACCGATCGGCGAACGGCCGCATCCGGGTCTGGTTCGCCCTCGAGCATCTGACGTACTGCACGGAAGGGGCCTACCGCCGGGCGGCGGAGCTCGCCGAGAAGTACGACACCGGCATCCACACGCACGGCGAGGAATCGATCGAGATGGCGCGGCGGCTGAAGGCCGAGACCGGGAGATGGCCCGTCGAGCTGTTCCATGACCGCGGCATCCTCGGTCCGAGAACGGTGCTGGCGCATTGCGTCTGGCTGCAGGAATCGGAGATGGAACTGCTCGCGAAGACCGGGACGTCGGTCGCCCACTGCCCGGTCAGCAACCTGAAGCTCGCTTCCGGCATCGCGCCGGTCAAGGAGCTGCTCGACCTCGGGGTGACCGTCGGCATCGGCACGGACGGCGTGAAGGAGAACAACAGCCTGGACATGTTGGAGGAGCTCAAGTTCGTGCCCCTGCTGCAGAAGGCGCGGCTGCTCGACGCGACGGCGATTCCGGCGGAGACGGCGCTGCGCATGGCGACGATCGACGGGGCGAAGGCGCTCGGGCTGGACCGCGAGATCGGGTCGCTCGAGATCGGCAAGAAGGCGGATCTCATCGTCGTCGACTTCCGCAAGCCTCATCTGACCCCGATCATCCGCGGCAAATACAACAACGCCGTCAGCAACCTGGTCTATGCCGCCTCGGGCGCCGACGTCAGCCATGTCTTCGTCGGCGGCGTTCCGCTCCTGAAGGAGCGCCGCCTGCTGACGGACGACGCGGAAGCGATTCGTCTCGAAGCGCAGGAGGCGGCGGAGAAGCTGTTCGAGCTGCGCGAGCCCTATATTCCGGTCTGAGCCGTCCATTCACCCCGAGAACGAAGAGGAGGAATCGTCATGGCGTATTATCCGAACGAAGAGGTTCTGTCCATCCTGTCGCAGCTGGGACCGTCGCTGCTCGAGACGAAGGAAGCCCGCTCGATGCCGGCGGAATGCTACACGTCCGAGGAGTTCTTCAAGTTCGAGAAGGAGGCGGTCTACGCGAGAAGCTGGCTGTGCGTCGGGCGCCAGGAGCAAATTCCGAATCCGGGCGACTACTATTCGATCTCGATCAACGACGATCCGCTTCTGGTGACCCGCGACAAGAAGGGGAACATTCACGTCGTCTCCGCCGTCTGCCAGCATCGGGGCCACCTCGTCGCCGAAGGCTCCGGCAACTGCTCGACCTTCCGCTGTCCGCTTCACTGGTGGACGTATGGGCTCGACGGAGAGCTCGTGTCCGCCCCGGAGATGATCCGGATCGAGCCGTTCGACATTCTGCGCCACGACCACAGCCTGCCTCGCCTGAAGACGGAGATCTGGAACGGGTTCATCTTCTGCCACTTCGATCCGGACGCTCCGCCGCTCGCGCCGACGCTCTCGAAGCTGGACGCCGAGATGGCCAACTACCGGGTCGACGAGCTCGTGGCGATGCCGTTCGTGGACGTGGAGGACTGCGAATGGAATTGGAAAATCATGATCGAATCCTCCCTCGAGCCCTACCATACGAATTACTTGCACAAAGGCCCCCACGACTTCGCGCCGAGCCAGCTCGCCGGGTTCGTCGACTTCGACGAAGACGACGGCCAGATCATGCACCCGACGGGCTTCACCCACGTCGACGCCGGCTTCTCGCCGGACATGACGGCGAACTTCCCGGCCATCTCCACGCTGACGCTGGAGCAGCGGCAGCGGATGACGATCGCATCGGTCCCGCCGATGCTGACGCTCGGGCTGATGCCGGACCAGGTGTTCTGGAACATCATCCTGCCGCAAGGACCGGGCCGCATCCTGTTCCGCTCGGGCCTGCTGTATCCGCCGGAGACGGTCGCTCTTCCCGACTTCGAGGAGCGCTACAAGCGCGCGAACGACAGCATCCAGGAGATCAACGCGCAGGATCTCGCCGCGAACGCTTCCTTGCAGAAGGGGCTCCGCTCGCGGCTGTCCCGCCGCGGCCGGTACGCGGCGCTGGAGCGAACGCTGCCGCAGCTCAACAAGTGGCTGGCGAAGCGGTACTTCGATTATGTCCGAGGGCTTGGCATCGAGGTCGGGCCGATGAAGACCGTATGAGGCCGTCCGCGGACGATCCGCGCGAGACGCGCGAGCTGTTCCTGACGGGGCCGAAGCTAAGATTGCGACTGCTGGCCAGAGGCAATCCGCAAGGAAGGCCGGTGCTGTTCCTGCACGGGATTACCGAGAACGCGGCGGCGTTCGAGCCGATGCTGCGCGCGCTGCCGGACGACCTGTACGCGCTCGCTCTCGACTTGCGCGGACGGGGAGGGTCGGACAAGCCCGCGGAAGGCTACGGCGCGCTCGATTACGCCGAGGACCTGCTCGCCGTCTGGAACGTCTTCTCCGGCCATGCCGACAAGCCGGCGCTCGTCGGCCATTCCATGGGCGGCCGGGCGGCCTGCGCGTTCGCCGCGCTGTACCCCGATCTGGCGGCGGGCGTCGTCCTGATCGACCCGCCGCTGTCGGGCCCCGGCCGCGCGCCGTTCCCGCTCCCGCTCTCCCGCTTCCTGGAGCCGAAGCGGGCGCTGGCGGCGGGAGACCTTGAAGCCTTCCGCTCCTATTACGGAGGGGAAGGCTTCGACTACGACCGCAAAGCCCGCGAGCTCGCGGAATGCTCGGAGGAAGCCATCGTCTTGTCTTACGAGGCGATGAACCGGGATCCTTTTCACGCTTATTACCGAATGCTGCGCATACCCGCCCTGCTGATCTCGGCGGGATTGTCTCCTCTTATCTCGGAAGACGACGAAGAGGAGCTGCGCGGCTTGAACCGGCAAGTTCGCATCGCGAGAATGGACGGCGTGGGCCACGAGATCCACAAGCTGGCCCCGGAACGGCTGACGGGCGAGCTGCTCGGGTTCCTGTCGTCCTTGTCTTAATCCACGGAGGTGCATGGCATGTCGAAGGAGCTTGGCATCGAGGCCGTCTGGCCGGAAGGAATGGCGAAGCCGCCCATTCCGTACAGTCCCGCGGTGCGCGCGGGGGATTGGCTGTTCGTCTCGGGGCAGTCGGCGTCGGATCTGACGACGGGGCTCGCCCCGGAAGCGGCCGTGCCGGAGGCGTTCCCTTATTACCAGGACGCGATGGGCAAGCAGGCCGCGTATTTGTACGGACGGGTCGGGCGGATTCTGCGGGCGGCCGGCCTCGAGCCGGAGCGGGTCGTGCGCGTCAACCAGTGGTACGCCGCCGACATGAAGGCGCCGGGCTACGAGCGCGGCGACCTGACCGTGAACAACAAGCGGTACGTTCGGGAGAAGCATCGGTTTTTCGAGACGGTCAGTCCTCCGAGCACCGGCATCGGGGTTCGCGGCCATCTGGTCGAGGGGGCGAAGGTGGAGGCGGACTTCACCGCCCGCTACTCGGCGGACGGCGAATATCCGGTTGCGGTGTCGGCGCCCGGAGTGCCGAAGCCCGCGGCCGGCTATTCGGAAGGCGTGCGGATGGGGCATTGGGTGTTCCTGTCGGGAGACCTCGCGTCGGATTGGAAGGGCAACTGGGGAGAAGAGGGCTTCGAAGGGGAGGTGCACGCGCTCGCTCCGGAAGCTCGCACGAACGGCCTCTATTGGGGCGACGAGCCGGTCGCGAAGCAGACCGAGTACATTCTCGGGAGACTCGAGAAGGTGGCCGAGGCGGCGGGCACGAGCCTGAAGCACGCGGTCAAGGCTTACGTCTATCTGGCGGACCCGGCCGACTATCCGGCGTTCGAGGACGTCTGGGCGAAGCGGTTCCCCGACCCGCTCGACGCGCCGGCGCGCGCGCTCGTTCCGAACGTCGAGCTCGGGGCGAAGGGATGCAAGGTCGAGATCGGCATGGATCTGCTCATGCCCGAGGCCGCCC
Organism: Cohnella xylanilytica; assembly: GCF_014212175.1. GTDB lineage: Bacteria > Bacillota > Bacilli > Paenibacillales > Paenibacillaceae > Cohnella > Cohnella xylanilytica. The sequence goes on from NZ_JACJVR010000007.1 coordinate 26,003, forward strand.
ATCTGCGGCGGGCGGTGACCGGCGGCTGGACGCCGAAGAGCCAGGAGCCCCCGGCGATGCGGGCCGACGACCTGATCTATTTCAGCGGCCTCATGGCGACCGATCCCGCGACGGGATTGGCGAAGGAGGCGGCGCCGACGCCCGGGCTGCCGTACTTCGGCTCCGCCGGCTACAGGCAGATGGCTTACATTCTGGAAAAGGCGAGGCGCATCTGCGACGCGGCCGGCGTCTCGCTCGCCCGGACCGTGAAGGCGACGCTGTACTTCGCCGACCTCGGCTTGTACGCGGGGGCGATGGAAGCGTGGAAGGAAGCGTTCGCGGACGCCGGACACTACCCGGCGGCGACGGCGGTCGAGGTGAACCGCGGGCTGTGGGTGCCGGGCTGCGGCATTCTCGCCGACCTGGTGCTGTACGATCCGCAGGGGAGCGGGGCTTAGGATGGCGAGAATCGGCATGCTGACGCCGTCCTCGAACACGGTGCTGGAGCCGGTCACGAGCCGGCTTCTGGACGATCTGAATAGGGAAAGTCGGGACGGGCGGGAGAGGTGCGGCGTCCGGGAAGCGGCCACCGCGCACTTCGCGCGCGTCCGGGTGACGGAGATCTCGCTCGAGGCCCGCTCCGACGGGCAGTTCGCCGACGAGCCGATGCTCGCGGCGGCGGCGCTTCTCGCGGACGCCAAGGCCGATCTGCTCGTCTGGAACGGCACGTCCGGCAGCTGGCTCGGGCTGGAGCGGGACTTGGCGCTCGTACGGGCGATCGAAGCGGCGACGGGCATTCGCGCGACGACGTCGTCGCTGGCGATGAAGGAAGCGTACGAGAGGCTCGGCGTGCGCCGGCTCGGGCTCGTCACGCCGTATGCGGACGACGTCAACGCCCGCATCGCCGAGCGGTACCGGGAGCTTGGGCTCGAGTGCGCGCCGGCGCTCGGCTGCGGCATTCGCGAGAACGAGCGGTTCGCGCGGGTGCCGGAGGAGACGATCGAAGCGATGATCGTCGAAGCGGCCGGAAGCGGCCGGCTCGACGCGATCGCCGTCGTCTGCACGAACGTGAACGCGGCCTCTCTGGCCGTCCGGATGGAGAGCGTCCTCGGAATCCCGGTGCTCGATTCGGTCGCGGCGACCGCCTGGCAGGCGCTCGGCCTGCTCGGAATCGACGGGCGTTCGCTTGCCGGACGGTGGGGGCGCATTTTCGAATACGGCTGATGGAACAGGGAGGGGGAGCGGCGTGGAACGGTTGGATTATTGGATTCGCGGCTGCGTGGACCCGTTCTCCGGTGAGCGAACGGACATCGGCATCTCGGACGGGACCGTCGCGTACGTCCGTTCGGCCGCGTCCGGTTCCGGGGAGGAGCGGCTCGGGATGGACGGCAGCGGGATAGATGGAAGCAGGATGGATGGAAGCAGGATCGATGGAAGCGGGATGGGCGGGGGCGGCGCGAACGGAGGCGCGGGAGCCGGCGGAGCGGCCGAAGGCCTCGGGACGGGCGGACGCGGCAGCCCCGTCGTCGTGAACGCGGAGGGCTACGCGGCGCTGCCGGGGCTGGTCGAGACGCACATCCATCTGGACAAAGCGTTCCTCTCGTCCCGGATGCCGGGCGTCGCCTCCGACCTTAAGCAGGCGATCGCGATGACCGCGGAGCTGAAGAAGACGTACACGAAGGAAGACATTGCGGAGAGGTCGCGAAGGGTGCTGGACCGGGCCTCCCGGTTCGGAGTGACGCTGCTGCGCGCGCAAGCGGAGATCGATCCGATCGCGGGTCTCAAGAGCATGGAATCGGCGCTGGAGCTGAAGAGAGAATACGCGGACCGGATGGACATCCAGCTCGTCGCGTTCCCGCAGGAGGGAATCTTCCAGTCCCCGGGGACCGCGGAGCTGCTCGAAGAGGCGATCCGGATGGGAGCCGACGCCGTCGGCGGCATTCCGTACAACGACCGCGACGCGGCCGAGCATCTCGGCTTCGTCTTCCGGATGGCCGAGGCGCATGGGCTGCCCGTGGACCTGCATATCGACTTCTCCGACGATCCGGACCGGCTCGATATCGCGGAGGCGATCCGGCTGACGAAGGAATTCGGAATGGAGGGGCGGGTCGCGGTCGGCCATCTCACTTCGCTCGGCTCGGCCGAGCCGGACGTCGCGAAGCGGATCGCGGCGGGCATCGCCGATGCCGGCATCCACGTGTTCGCGCTTCCCGCGACGGACCTGTACTTGAACGGAAGAGGCGACGAATGCCGCGTCCGGCGCGGGCTGACGCCGGTCCGCCTGCTGCTGGAAGCCGGGGCGAACGTCTGCTACGGCTCGAACAACATCCGCAACGCGTTCACGCCGTTCGGCACCGCCGACCCTCTCGACATCGGGCTGCTGCTGGCGCAGACGGCGCACCTGGGGACGGACGAGGACGCGCGGCGTATGCTGGAGATGTGCACGGTTCGGGCGTCCAAGGCCTTGCTCGGGCATTCCCTCCGCATCCGGGAGGGAATGCCGGCCGATCTGACGCTGATCCGGGGAGCGGGGGCGGCGGAGCTGCTGTACGAGCGGCCGAGGGACCGGATGGTATGGAAGAGAGGGAGGCTCGTCGCGCACACGGTTACATGTATGGAAAGATAACAACATATTTTCTCATATTCGGCCAAATATGGGATTGCGACGCAAGAAAATCGATAAAATCAGCTTAAATTTATGTAATATTATATTACATTATATATTGATATTCTTCGTTTTCGCCCCTAAAATGTTATTAATAATAACATAAACGGAAGGCGGCGGCCGATCGCGGCAGCCGTTCCGGGGGAGGGGTTCGTCGTGCATTTGACCGTCGAGCAAGCTCTGAACGTCTATCCTCTGTCCGAAGGCAGGTTGATCGCCGGCAGAAGGGGCAGCAACCGCGTCGTCAAATCCGTCAACATCATGGACGCTCCGGACATCACGGACTGGATCAAGGAAGGCGAGATGCTGTTCACGACCGCCTACCTGATCAAGGACCGCCCCGAAGAAGGGGCGGAGCTGCTCCGGAAGCTGGACCAATGCGGCTCGTCCGGCCTCGGCATCAAGCTGGGGCGCTTCTGGTCCGAGATTCCGGAGCCGCTTATCGCGAGAGCGAACGAGTTGGGTTTTCCCCTGATCGAGCTCCCCTATCAATTCACTCTCTCCGATCAGATGAACGGGCTGTTCAACGCGGAGATGAAGCGCAGCACCGGCCTTCTGCAGGACGTGCTCGACAAGCAGGTTCGCCTGATGCGGTTCGCGCTGCAGTCGGACCCGATCCGCCATCTGTTCGAGATGATCGAAGGCGTCATCGGCGATCCGATCGCGGTCGTCGGTTCGCGCGGCCAGCTCATCTACAATTCCTCCGGCTTGCCCGACGCCGAGCTGCAAGCCCAGTGGCCCTGGCAGCAGCGGCATTGCTGGGTCAAGAACAAGGGCTGGCACGCCTTCCGCGTTCCTCTTATGAAGCAGGAGCAATGCACCGGATACGTGCTGTTCTTCACCCCGAGGGTCCTTCTATCGGCCATCGAGGAGAGCTTGTACTTCCAGGCGGCGGAGCTGCTCTCCTTCCACTTGAACTTCAACTACGAGGATTACTTCGAATTGTCCGTCCAGAAGGACTTCGGCGTGCTGATCAAGCGCCATCTCAAAAACGGTCTCCCCATCGAGACGGTGACGGAATACGCCGAACGCTGGGAGATCGATCTGCTCGGCCAGCCGTACCGATGCGTGCTGACGGACCTCGCGGCGGCGGAAGAGCCGGCCGGCCGGCTGGAGGAGCTCGACGCTCTCAAGGGAGAGTTCCTCGGGCACTCGAAGCTTCAGGAGCTGAAGGGGCTGCACATCGTCATGGACGAAGGGCTGCTCTCCGTGTTCCCGGCGACGGGCGAAGACCCGGGCGGCGAAGCGCTGGCCGCGGCGCTGGCCGCTTGCTTGGCCGGGCTCAAGGGGAACGGAAGCGCGGCGTTCAAGTCGGCGCTGAGCGGCCGGAAGCGGTCGGCCGCTCAGCTCGCGGAGGCGTTCGGCGAATGCCGGGAGACGCAGCGGCTGTCCCGCGCCTGGGGGATGGGCGACCGAATCGTGCGGTACGAGACGCTCGATCTGGCGTTTATTTTCGAACAGGTGCCGCGCGAGCGGATGCGGGTCTACTGCGACCGGTGGCTGGGCGGTCTGATGGGCAAGGATCCGGAATACGTTCAAGAGATGATGAGGACTCTCGAGACTTACCTGGACAACGACGGGCAATTGAACGAGACGGCGAAGAAGCTGTTCATCCACCGCAATACCGCGACGTACCGGATCGAGAAGCTCGGCGAGCTGCTGGACGTCGACTTCAAGAGAATCAACGATCTGCTTCGGCTCAAAATGGTGTTCCTGTTCCGCCGCATGCTGGCGCGGGAAGGGACTTCGGCGGACCGCAACCGGTAATCGCGCGATTCCACCGCTTGGAGGGGTTTGACATGACGACGAAGCTGATCCGCAACGCCGTCATCCTGACGATGAATCCGAATCTGGACATCGTGGCGGGAGACGTGCTCATACAAGACAATCGCATCGGGAGAATCGGCCCGAACCTGCAAGACGAGGCGGACGTCGTCATCGACGCGGCGGGGAAGGCGCTGCTGCCCGGCTTCGTGCAGACTCATATTCACTTGTGCCAGACGCTGTTCCGCGGCCGCGCGGACGACCTCGCCCTGATCGATTGGCTGCGCAGCCGGATCTGGCCGCTCGAGGCCGCGCATTCCGAGGATTCCGTCTACTATTCGGCCTTGCTCGGCTTGGGAGAGCTTATTCGCAGCGGAACGACGACGATCCTCGACATGGAGACGGTCCATCATACCGACGCCGCGTTCCGCGCGATCGAATCGAGCGGCATGCGGGCGATCTCGGGCAAGGTGATGATGGATCACGGAACGGAGGTGCCGCTGCCGCTTCAGGAGGAGACGGGGAGGTCGCTTCAGGAGAGCGTCGATCTGTTGGAAAAGTGGAACGGAGCCGCCAACGGGAGAATCCATTACGCGTTCTGCCCGAGGTTCGTCGTCTCGTGCACGGAAGAGCTGCTCGTCGGAGTGCGGGATTTGTCCGCCCGGTACGGGGTGCGGGTTCATACCCACGCCTCGGAGAACCGCGACGAGATCGCGTTGGTCGAGGCCGAGCGCGGCATGCGCAACGTCGTCTATCTCGATCATATCGGACTGGCGCGGCCGAATCTCATCCTCGCCCACAGCATCTGGCTCGACGAGGAAGAGAAGCGCATCATCCAGGAGCGCGGCGTCAAGGTGACCCATTGTCCCGGCTCCAACCTGAAGCTCGCTTCCGGGATCGCGGAGGTGCCGGACCTGCTCGGCCGGGGCATTCCGGTCGGCATCGGCGCGGACGGCGCTCCGTGCAACAACAACCTGGATATGTACCAGGAGATGCGGCTGACCGCCTTCATCCAGAAGGTGCGCCACGGGCCGACGGCGATGGACGCCCGGACGGTGCTGCGCATGGCGACGATGGGCGGGGCGGAGGTGCTCGGGCTGGAGAAGGAGATCGGCAGCATCGAGGTCGGCAAGCTCGCGGATCTGCAGCTGCTCGACCTGGAAGACTTCCACGTCTATCCGTCCTACGACGCGGACCTGTTCTCCCGCGTCGTCTACGCCGCCACCCGCGGGGACGTCGACACGGTGCTGATCGACGGGGAGATCGTCATGTCCGGCAAGCGGGTGCGGACGATCGACCGCTCGGTCGTTCTGAAGGAAGCGGACCGGTCGCTCAAGGGGCTGCTCGCCCGCATCGGCTGACGAGGGCGGGCGCGGAGGACGAACCGGAACGGAAGGGGGGGTTCGCATGGACGCGTACGACATCTTGCGTCGTCTCGCGGAATCGGAGGAGCCGGCCGTGCTGGCGACCGTCGTCGGCGTCGAAGGCCACGCGTACCGCAAGGCAGGGGCGGCGATGCTGTTCACGGCCGAAGGCGGGAAGATCGGCAGCATCAGCCCGGGCTGCCTCGAATCCGACTTGCGCGAGAGAGTCCCGGCGTTGCTGGAGAGCGGCGAGCCCGAGATCGTCGCCTACGACATGCGCCCGGAAGAGGATGCGATCTGGGGCGAGAGCGTCGGCTGCGGAGGCCGGCTGCGCATCTTGCTCGAGCCCGTCGCGGGCGAGCTGCGGCGCGTGCTCCGGGAGGCGCGCCGGCTGAACGAAGCCGGGGCGGCCGTGCGGCTGCTGCGCTACGCGGAGCCGGGCGGCATCCGGTACGAAGCGGAGGTCGAAGCCGATGCCGGAAGCCGCGGTTCGGCCGCGGCGAATCCGGCGCTGGCGGCTGCGGCTCCGACGAATTCGGGCTCGACGGCTGCGGCTGCGGCCTTTGCTTCGGTCCCGGCTTCGGGCAAGCGGGCGTCTCCGTCTTCGGCGGAGCGGCCTTGGTTCGAGACGACGCTCGCTCCCCGGCCGAGGCTTGTCCTGTTCGGGGCGGGCGGGGATCTCGACCCGATCTTCCGGCAGGCCGCGGCGCTCGGCTTCCGGATCGCCGTGGCGGATTGGCGGCCGGGATTGGCGACGCCGGAGCGGTTCCCGGGCGCCGAGCTCGCGACGGGGACGGCCGGCGCCATTGTGCAAGCTCTGGGCGTGGGGCCGTCGGATTACGCCATCGTCTGCGGCCATCAGCTGCGGAAGGACCGCGAGATGATCGAAGCGCTGCTGCCGATCGAACCCGCCTATCTGGGAGTCATGGGCTCGCGGAGGCGGATCGAGCTTCTGTTCGAAGGGCTGCCGAAGCCGCCGTTCGTCCGGGCCCCGGTCGGGCTCGACATCGGCGCGGACGGACCCGAGGAGATCGCGGTCAGCGTCGCGGCGGAGCTCGTCGCCGTGCGGGGCCGCGGCCGAAGCCGGAAGGGAGGGGGCGGAGATGCGGATAGCCGGCATTCTGCTGGCGGCTGGCCGGAGCCGAAGAATGGGGAGGCCGAAGCTGTCCCTCGAGCTTGCTCCCGGTAGGCCGCTCGGCGCGGAGACGCTCGGGCGGATGCTCGCCTACCCGAGGCTGGATCGAGTCGTCGCGGTCGTCCGTCCGGACGACGACTTGCGCTGGGCCGAGCCGGTCCGCGCGGCCGATCGCGGCGGCAGGCTCGTCTTCGCGGCGTGCGAGCGGTTCGCGGAAGGGATGGCATTCTCGCTTCGACGAGGGCTGGCCGAGGCGGAAGCCTTCGGAACGCCCGACGCCGTATTGGTCGCGCTGGCGGATCAGCCGTTCATCGACGCGGAGCTGCTCGATTCGCTGATCGAGGCGTATGCGCGCGACCGAAGCCTCGACTTCGCGGCGTGTCGCGACGGAGAAGAGGCGCGGCCGCCGGCGCTGCTCGGAGCCTCCATGTTCGGGCCGATCGCGCGCCTGGTGGGCGACCGGGGCGCGCGCGGCCTTCTGGCCGATCCCCGCTGCAAGGGGGCGCTCGTCGAGCCGCGATCGGCGATCGCGTTCGTGGATATCGATACTCCGGAGGATTTGAAGCGGGCCGTCCGTCTGCGGCGTTAGGCGGCGGCTCTTTTTTTCTGCATACAGACTTGTTATCCGGGCTCGGAGTTGCTTGTCTTTGCGGAGATCGTGTCGCGTGGAGCTTCTCTATTTTTGCCTGGTTCCCGCTTCGATTGGCCCCTTTTTCCTCCTGGTGGCCCTCAATAAGATCGCTGAGATTCGTTAGATTTTTAAAAGGGCTTTTGATGCTAAATAGCGACTCCTGAGTTTGTTAGAGAACGGGGCCTGCGAGCCGGAACGCTGTGATTCCGATTGCAACCATATACGAGACTTCCAAGTCTTCATATCCCAAGAAGTCTGCTAGGGAAATGGTCATTCGTAGTTTGTTTCTGCCGTTGCTCCATTCGTATACAGGCCTCGTTACTCATGGCGGGGCGCTATCTTGGATCGTTTCGCCATACGGACGTATCATGCGGAAGTTCGGGCAGCCGAATCCCCTATTCCAAGAATCTGTAGCGGATTGGTCTTGCTAAGTTTTTTCAATTTCAGCCCATTTGAATGTTACATAACATGACGTAAAATCAAAGAAAGTGCACCGCGCACAATAGAAACCCGTACGATTCATGAATCTCGCCAATCAAACGTAAAGAAAGTTGACGTATATTAAGGGTAAAAGTATATTTTAACTAAGTCGCCGCCGATTTGAAGGTTAAATGTAACGTTAACTTCCATGAAGACAGGCGGACAAAAACAGAGAGTCGGGGAGGAACCGTATGAAAAGGTTGAAGAGGTCATGGTCTCTCGGATTGGTTATGGTAACGATGCTGGCCGCCGCGTTGTCCGCGTGCGGAGGGGGCAACAACGGCAATTCCGCTTCCGGCGGATCGGCATCCTCGTCGCCTTCGGCAAGCCCGTCGGCACCGGCTTCCGCAAGCGGATCCCCGTCGGCTTCGCCTGCAAGCGGCGGAATCGCCAATCCCCGCGTCGCGTTCGTGTACATCGGTCCTCCGGGAGACGGCGGCTGGACGTACCAGCACGATCAAGGCCGGCAGTACATGGAGAAGGAGCTCGGCATCAAGGCCGATACGGTCGAGAACGTGCCGGAGAGCGCGGACGCCGAGAGAATCATCAGCGATCTCGCGCAGAATCACGACATTATTTTCACGACCAGCTTCGGTTACATGGAATGGACGCTTAACGCCGCCAAGAAGTTCCCGAACGTCAAGTTCGAGCACGCGGGCGGCTACAAGACGAACGACAACATGGCCACCTACTTCGGCAAAAACTGGGAAGCCAGCTACCTGAGCGGCATCGCGGCCGGCAAAATGACGAAGAAGAACGTGCTCGGCTACGTCGCCGCCTTCCCGATTCCGGAGCTGATCTACAATATCAACGCCTTCACGCTCGGCGCGCAGAGCGTCAACAAGGACGTCAAGGTCAACGTCGTCTGGACGAACACCTGGTTCGATCCGACGACCGAGCGCAACGCCGCGATGAGCTTGCTCGACAAGGGCGCGGACGTGCTCATCGCCTACCAGGATTCGCCGGCTTCGCTGCAAGCGGCCGCCGAGAAGGGCGCGCTGGCCGGGGGCAACGATTCGGACATGACCCGCTACGCGCCGAAGGCTTACCTGACGAACCCGATCTGGAACTGGGGCCCGTACTACGTCAAGAAGGTCAAGGCGCTGATGGACGGCACCTGGACGAACGAGCAGTACCTCGGTTCGTTCCAGGACGGCATGGTCGACATCGCTCCGCTCGGCGAGAGCATTCCGGAGGACGTCAAGAAGCTGGTAAGCGACACGAAGGAGAAGTTCCTGAAGGGCGAGCTGAACGTCTTCGTCGGCCCGATCAAGGATCAGGGCGGAGCCGAGAAGATCGCTTCCGGCCAGACGCTGACGGACGCCGAGATTCTCGAGATGAACTGGTTCGTCCAAGGGGTCGAAGGCACGATTCCGAAGTAACCGAAGCGCTTCCCGCCTGCCCATACTCCGATCGACAAATCCCTTCCCGGAGGGATTTGTTGATTATTCGGGCAAGCGGCCGGGACGGGGGGCGGGAGAAGCGAGCGAGATCGGGGGGCCATCGGGCCTTCCCGGACAGGAGGAACGGATATGAACGAGACATACTCGCTGGAGATGAGGCAGATCGTCAAGACGTTCGGACCGGTCGTCGCGAACGACCGGGTCGACTTCCGCTGCCGGCCGGGAGAAGTGCACGCCCTGCTCGGGGAGAACGGGGCCGGCAAGAGCACGATCATGTGCATGCTCTCCGGCGTCTACCGGCCGACGAGCGGGGAGATCTACATTCGCGGCAAGCAGGCGAAGATCCGTTCGCCCAAGGACGCGGCGAAGCTGGGCGTCGGGATGGTGTTCCAGAACTTCCGGCTCGTACAGACGCTGACCGCGACCGAGAACATCGTGCTCGGGGAGAAGTCGTCGTTCTGGCGCGGCCCGGGCTGGCTGAGGAGGAAGGAGGAGGAGATCGAGGCGATCGCGAAGCGGTTCGGCCTGCTCTTCCCCGTCGACCGGCCGATCTGGCAGCTGTCCGTCGGCGAGCAGCAGCGGGTGGAGATCGTCAAGACGCTCTACCGCGGGGCGGAGTTCATCATTCTGGACGAACCGACGTCGGTGCTCACGCCGGGGGAGGCGGAGCAGCTGTTCGAGACGCTCGCCCAGATGAAGGCCGAGGGCAAGACCGTCATTCTGACGACCCACAAGATGAAGGAAGTGATGGCCGCCGCGGACCGCATCTCGGTTATGCGCAAGGGCCGCATGATCCATACGATCGCCAAGGCGGACACGAACGAGAAGGAGCTGGCGAAGCTGATGGTCGGCAAGGAATCGGCCGCCGTCCGGCGGGAGAGCCGTCCCCGCGCGAAGGGACCGGTCCTGCTCGAGGTTCGGAACCTGGACGTCTACGGGGATCACGGGCGCCTGGCGCTGAACGACCTCAGCCTGACGATCCGCGCGGGCGAGATCGTCGGGGTGGCCGGCGTCGCGGGCAACGGGCAGAAGGAATTGGCCGAGGTGCTGAACGGGCTCCTCCCGTGGAAGAAGGGCAAGATCGTGTTCAACGGACGGGAATTCAAGACCGCGTCCGTTCGGGGGGCGATCGAAGCGGGCATCTCGCACGTCCCCGAGAACCGGATGAAGAGCGGGCTGGCGGGCAGCCTGGGGGTTGTCGACAACTTGCTGTTCAAGTCGTACCGCTCCGGGGAGAGGTCGAAGTACGGGTTCCTGCGCAGCGCGAGCAACCGCGAATGGTCGCAGTCGCTCGTCGAGCAGTTCGACGTCAGGACGCCGGGGCTCGATACGCCGGTGCGGCAGCTGTCCGGAGGCAATCAGCAGAAGCTGCTGTTCGCCCGCGAGATTCATCGCAACCCGCATCTGATGGTCGCGGTGCATCCGACCCAGGGGCTCGACGTCGGGGCGACGGAGGCCGTGCATCGGCTCCTTGAGAATCTGCGCGACGAAGGACGCAGCGTGCTGCTCATCTCGGAGGACCTCGACGAGGTGATGCAGCTGTCCGACCGCATCCTGGTTCTCTATAACGGCAGCATCGTCGGAGAGAGGGGCCGAGAGGAAGCGGACCGCGAGACGATCGGCATGTACATGGCGGGCATCCGGGACGAGAAGGAGGAAGCGGTATGAACGAGAGACCGGCAACGACGGCGTCGTCCGGGGCGGCGGCCTTGGACGCGGGAGCGGGAGCGGGCCCTTCGAAGCGCTTCTCCTGGCGGCTCGAGATCGATCCCTCGCGGAAGGAGAGCCCGTGGTGGATGACGTTCGTCTCCGTCGCGCTCGCGCTGCTCGCCTGCGCCGCCTTCATCGCGGCGAACGGCAAGAACCCTTGGACCGTCTACGAGAAAATGTTCAGCGGCGCGTTCGCCACCGAGTTCGGCATCACCGAGACGCTCGTCAAGGCGATTCCGCTTCTGCTGTGCGGCCTCGGCGTCTCGATCGCCTACCGGATCTCGGTATGGAACATCGGCGCCGAGGGGCAGTTCGCCGCGGGCGCGATCGCCGCTACCGCGGTGACGATCTACTTCCCGGATCTGCCGTTCTACGCGACGATCCCGCTCATGGCGCTGTTTGGCATCGCGGCGGGCGGAATCTGGGGAGCGCTGACGGCGATTCCCAAGACGTATTTTCAAGTCAACGAACTGATTACGTCCTTGATGCTCAATTACGTGGCGCTGCTGCTGCTCGACTACTTCGTGTTCGGGCCGTGGAAGGATCCGAAGGGGTTCAACTTCCCCGGCACCCCGATGTTCAATGACGCGCAGTCGCTGCCGGTGCTGGGCGACACCCGCCTTCACTTCGGCCTCGTCTTCGCGCTGGCGGCCGTCGTCCTGTACGCGTTCGTCGTCCGGTATACGCGCTGGGGCTACGAGCTTCGCCTCATCGGGGCCAATCCCGAAGCCGCCAAGAACGCGGGCATTCATCTGAAGCGGCACATTCTGATCGTCATGATCGTAAGCGGCGCGCTTGCGGGACTCGCGGGAATGAGCGAGGTGTCGGGCGTCACGCACCGGCTCATGTACGGCATCTCCCCGGGCTACGGCTACACGGCCATCATCGTCGCCTGGATCGCGAAGCTGCATCCGGTCGGGCTCGTCGTCTCGTCCGTGCTGTTCGGCGGGCTGATCGTCGGCGGCTACAGCGTGCAGACGATGGGGCTTCCGTCCTCGATCTCGAACATGCTGCAGGGCGCGATCCTGTTCTTCCTGATCGCGGGCAACATGGCCTTCAAATTCCGGCTGCGGAGGAGCGGCTAACCAAAGGAGCGAACGACGATGGACCTCATTACCCAACTGCTGGTCGCCGCTCTGTCTTCGGGCACCCCGCTCTTGTTCGCGACGCTCGGCGGCATTCTCATCGAGAGATCCGGCATCATCCAGCTCGGCGCTGAAGGCTTGATGCTGATGGGCGCGGTCGCCGCCTGCCTGACGTATCTCCATACGGGCAGCCTGGCTCTGACGCTGCTCGCGGCGCTGGCGGTCGGCGCGGCTCTCGGCCTGATCCATTCCGCGCTCACGGTGACGCTCAGAGCGAACCAGATCGTCAGCGGTCTCGCGATGACGCTGTTCGGAACGGGTCTCAGCGCTTATCTGGGCAAGTCGATCACGGGTCAGCCGATTCCCGGCGCCGTGCCGAAGATCGACCTCGCTTTCCTCGAGCCGGTGCCGGTCGTCGGCGACCTGTTCGCCCATCTGGACCTGCTGACCTGGCTCAGCTTCCTGCTCGTTATCGTCCTGCATTTGTTCATTCATCGGACGTCCTGGGGGCTTCACCTGCGGGCGATCGGCGACAACCCGCCGACGGCGGACGTCATGGGCATTCCGGTGCAGGCGTTCCGTTACGGCTGCATCGTCGTCGGTTCGATGCTGATCGGCCTCGCGGGAGCCGACCTGCTGCTGGTCTATTCCCCGACCTGGATCGAGGGAATGACGGCCGGACGCGGCTGGATCGCGGTCGCGCTCATCATCTTCGCCCGCTGGAATCCGCTTCGCGCCATGTTCTGCGCCTATTTCTTCGGCGCGATGGACACGATCGGCTTCAAGATTCAGCTGATCGGCAGCGCGATTCCGTCTTATTTTCTGAAAATGATTCCTTACGTCGTCACGATTCTCGTCCTCATGTTCCTCGGCTACCGCAACCGCAACAAGCCTTCGGGCTCCCCGGAAGCGCTCGGCCTTCCTTATATCCGGGAGCAGCGGTTCTGAAGCTTGGGACGCCGTACGTTCGACAGGACGAACGCCGATTCGAGATCGGCATCGATTCAAGGAGGGATGGAGGATGGCCATGGAAGAGAAGGAGCGGCTTCGCTCTCCCTCCGTGTGGCTGCCGCGCGATCCGGGAGAAGCCGTCAGGCTGAAGGAAGCGTTCGGCGGGGACGCCGTCTACGTCGCCGGAAGCACGCTGCTTCGCACGCAGTGGGAGGCGGGGACGGCGCCCGTGCCGGCGCATCTGATCGACCTGGCTTCGATTCCGGGCCTGGACCGGATCGAAGAGACGGACGACGGACTCGTTATCGGCTCGCTCGCGCGTCTGCGGGATTGCGCGGCGCACCCGGCCGCGGCCGGGAAGGCTCCGCTGCTCGTCTCCGCGGTCAAGGCGATCGCCGGGGCGTCCGTTCGCAACCAGGCGACGCTCGGGGGCAACGTCGTCTACCGCGTCGGGGATTCCATGCCGGCGTTGCTGGCGCTGGACGCCGAGCTGATCTGGCACGACGGCCGGACGGAGGAGACGATAGGCGCGGCCGAATGGCTGGCCGGCCCGTCGGCCCGGCCGGGAATTCTGACCGCGATCCGCCTCCCGGACCGGGAGAGCGGAATGACTTCGAATAGAAGGCGATGGTTCGCCTTTCATAAAGTCGGCCGCCGCGAAGCGTTCGTGCCGTCTCTCGTTACGGTCGCGATCGCGGCAAGCGTCGCTCCGGACGGGACGATCGCGGACATCCGCATCGCCGCCGGCGGAGGCCAGACGGTGCCGCGCCGGCTGACGGACGCGGAGCGGCTGCTCGCGGGGCGGATACCGGACGCGGAGCTGCTGGAGCACGTATACGACGCGGCGCTGGAGCAGTACGCGCCGGCGCCGGATCCGTTCGCCGCGGATTCGTACCGCAAGAGAACGGCGGCGAACTTGATCGCCGCGGAGCTGTGGAAGTCGCTCCGGGAGCCGGATAGGGCCGGGAAGGGGGATGGAGATGCTTCTGAATCGATCGACTAGCCGAGACCGGTGGCGTGTCCGCCCCGACGGCCCCGGGAAGGTGACGGGGAAGCTCGCGTACTTGACCGACATGACCGCGCCGAACATGCTGCACGGAATGGTGCTTCGCAGTCCGCACCCGCACGCCCGGATCGTCTCCATCCAGACGGAGAAGGCGATGGCGATGGCAGGCGTCCATGCGGTGCTGACTTACGCGGACGTGCCGGGGCTGAACCGGTTCGGCATCGCGCACCCGGACCATCCCGTGTTCTGCGAGGACCGGGTCCGGTTCGTCGGGGACGCCGTCGCGGCCGTCGCGGCGGATACGCCGGAGCTCGCGGCCGAAGCGCTGAAGCGGATCGAGGTCGTCTACGAACCGCTGCCGGTCGTCGACGACCCGGAGCTGGCGCTTCGGGACGACGCGCCGCGCCTGCACGAGCAAGGGAACGTGCTGCATAGCAACGATTACGCGTTCGGCGATCTGGAGGCCGCTTTCGCGGCTTGCGCGCATATCGTGGAAGAAACGTATGTGACCCCGCGGCAAATGCACGTCTACATGGAGACCGAAGGGGGCTTGTTCGTCCCGGAGGAGAACGGCCGGCTGACGGTCTACTCGCCGACCCAGCACGGGTTCATGGACCGGATGCAGCTGGCGCGCATTCTGAACCGTCCCGAAGCCGACATCCGGGTCGTCTCCAGCCCGATCGGCGGCTCCTTCGGCGGCAAGGACGAGCTGAACGTGCAGCCGTACGGCGCCCTGCTGGCGCTGGCCTGCGGCCGCCCGGTCAAGCTGCACAACTCCCGGTTCGAGTCGGTGCGGGCGGGGCTCAAGCGCCACCCGATGCGGATCGCGATGCGAACCGGCGCGGACGCGAGCGGCAAGCTGCTCGCGCACCAAGCGAGAATCGTCTCCGACGCGGGCCCGTATTCGACGCTGAGCGCCGAGGTGCTCAACTTCGCCGTCGAGCACGTTCTCGGACCGTACCGGTACGGGGCGGCGGAGGTGAAGAGCGTCTCCGTCTTCACGAACAACGGCATGTCCGGCGAATTCCGCGGCTTCGGCGGGAACCAGGCGATCTTCGCGCTCGAAGGGCAGCTGGACCGGCTCGCCGGGAAGCTCGGGATGGACCCGTGGGAGCTGAGGCGCCTCAATCTGAGGAAGCCGGAAGATCCGGGTCCGTTCGGCCAGCCGATCGTGCCGACGGACGGAGCCCGGCAAGTCTGGGAGGCGCTGCTCGAGAGCCGGCTGTGGCGGGAGAGGAGCTCGCCTTCCGCCGAAGCGCGGCCGCGGGAGCCGTGGCGGAAGATCGGCTACGGCGCCGCGTTCGTCATGCACGGCTCCGGCCTCGGCGTCGGCATTCCCGACCCGGCCGGCGGCCGTCTCGCCCTCGCGGCGGACGGCAAGATCGAGGCCGCGTTCGGCTACGAGGAGTTCGGCCAGGGGCTGATCGCGTCGCTCGAGCAGATGCTCGTCGAGTCGTACGGCTTCGGCCCCGGCGACCTGCGCATCGTCATCGGCGACACGGACGTCGTGCCCGACAGCGGCTCAAGCACGGCTTCGCGGGCGACGAGCATGATGTGGAAGTCGCTTCGGCGGCTGCACGGCCCGTTCACGGAGCGGCTGCTGGGAGCCGCGGCCGAAGCGCTCGGCCGGGAAGCGCGGACGCTTCGGATCGGGGAAGGGGGCATCCGGAGCCTGGAATCGGGAGAGCTGCTTCTCTCGTACGGCGACCTGGCGCGGGCGGCGTCCGAGCCGATCGTCTGCGAGACGAGCTTCTCCTTCCCCGCGTCCCCGGTAGAGCGAGTGGGCTCGCACTACCTGTATACGTACTGCTCGGTGGCGGTGAAGGCGGAAGTCGACACGCGGACCGGCCGGGTGCGGGTGCTCGACCAGTTCCACGCGGTCGCCGCCGGGCCGGTCGTGAACCCGCAAGGGTTCCTCGGCCAGATCGAAGGCGGAAGCGGAATGGCGCTCGGGTTCGCGCTGACGGAGGACGCCGTAATGGAGAAGGGCGTCTATCTGACCCGCAACCTGGACACCTATCTGATTCCGACGATCGCGGAGCTGAGCGGAACCTTCGAGGTGCTGCCGATCGAGGAGCTGCCGGAAGGCGACGAGCACGGGCCGCGGGGCATCGGCGAGGTCGGATCGGTCGGGCTGGCCCCGGCTATCGCGCAGGCGGTGTACGACGCGACGGGCAAGCGGGCGTCGAAGCTGCCGATCGATCCGGAGCTGCTGCAGGAGCGGTTCAGGGCGGAATAAGAGCCGGTCCCATTATCCCAAGGAAGGAGCCGAACGGACATGATCGACAAGACATTGGCGCAGAGAAGCGCGGGAGCGGTTCTGGAATGCGAAGTGAACGGCAGGAAGATCGCGATCGAGACGCCTCCGGCGCGCAGGCTGCTCTCGATTCTGCGGGACGACTTGGGGCTGACGGGGACGAAGCGCTCGTGCGAGATCGGCCGGTGCGGCGCTTGCATGGTCCTGATCGACGGCAAGCCGCGCAATTCCTGCCTGACGATGGCCTACCAATGCTCGGGCCGAAGCATTACGACGATCGAAGGGCTGGCGGACGAGGAGAGGCTTCATCCCGTTCAGGAATGCTTCCTCGAGGAAGGCGGCTATCAATGCGGCTATTGCACGCCCGGCATGATCGTCTCGGTCAAGGCGCTGCTCGACGACACCCCCGATCCAACGATGGAGCAGATCGAAGAAGCGCTAACGGGCAATCTGTGCCGCTGCACCGGCTACGGGGGCATTCTGCGCTCGGTGGCGAGGGCGATCGAACGAGGAGGAGAAGCGACATGACGGAGAAGGAGAAGCATCTGCATTATTTGCGAATGAGCATCGAAGCGTCCAAGAGGGCCCGGGCGTCCGGCAACACGCCGTTCGGCTGCGTTCTCGTCGACCGGACGGGACGGGTGCTGTGGGAGCAGGGCAACGTCGAGATAACGGAGCACATCTGTACGGGGCATGCCGAGACGACGCTCATGCAGGCGGTGTCGAAGCGATACAGCAAGGAAGAGCTGTGGCACTGCACGCTCTATACGACGGCCGAGCCTTGCGCGATGTGCGCGGGATCGATCTATTGGGGCAACGTCGGGCGGGTCGTATACGGCATTACGGAGCAGAGGCTGGCGGAGCTGACGGGGGACGACGAACAGAACCTGACGATGGATATGCCTTGCCGCGAAGTGTTCGCGAGCGGCCGCAAGCCGATCGTCGTCATCGGCCCGTTCCCCGAGATCGAGGACGAGGTCGTGGCGGTCCACGAGGGGTACTGGAGATGACGAAGCTGACGTTAAGCGCCGTTAACGGTATGAACCGCGAGGCGTTCGTAGAAGCGCTCGGCGGCATCTTCGAGCATTCGCCGTGGGTGGCCGCGAAGAGCTGGGAAGCGAGGCCGTTCCGGTCCCGAGACGAGCTGCACGAGGCGATGATGGGCGTCGTCCGCGGCGCCGGCGCCGAGACGATCGACGAGTTCCTGCGAGCCCACCCGGATCTCGGAACCCGGCTCGCGGTCACCGATTATTCCGCCGCCGAGCAGTCGGGCGCGGGGCTCGACCGGTTGACGCCGGAGGAATACGAGCTTCTGTCCTCGCTGAACAAGGAGTACGTCGGGAAGTTCGGATTCCCCTTCATCCTGGCCGTTCGCGGCAAGAACAAGGACGATATTCTCTCCTCCATGAAGGAGCGTCTTCCGAGAGGGACCGAGGAAGAGCGGGAGGAAGCGCTCGCCCAGATCCGGCGCATTACCGGCTTCCGGCTCGCCGATCTGATCGAAGAGTAACTCGCGGAGTTCGCGCGACAACGAATGGGGAGGGGAAGCCATGCGCGGAAGATTGACGACGCACGTTCTCGACGTGGCGCTCGGGACGCCGGCTGCCGGCTTGCGGGTGCAGCTCTGGCGCATTCGGGATGACGGGAGGGAATTGCTGAAGGAGGCGTTCACGAACGAGGACGGCCGGCTGGCGGAGCCGCTTCTGTCCGGCGAAGCCATGGAGACCGGCCAATACGAGCTTCTGTTCGACGTAGGCGATTATTACCGGGGAAGCGCTTCGGTCGCGTTCCTCGAATGGGTCCCGGTCCGGTTCCATATGGCCGATCCGGATTCCCACTACCACGTGCCTCTGCTGGTCGCTCCCGGAGGCTACAGCACTTATCGCGGAAGCTAGGAGGGTTGACGATGGCCGAACGCTTCGATCGGATCGTGAGGGGAGGGCTGGCGGTGCTCCCCGGGGAGACGCGAGTTCTCGATATCGGAATCCGGGGCGGCAGGATCGCCGCGCTGGAGGACCGGCTCGAGGCGGAGGATGGGACGCCGGTGACCGACGCCCGCGGCCTGTGGGTGCTGCCCGGCATGGTAGACGTCCACGTTCACTTCAACGAGCCGGGCATGGGGCATTGGGAAGGCTTCGCGACGGGCTCCGCCGCGCTGGCGGCCGGCGGCTGCACGACGTACGTCGATATGCCGCTCAACGGACTGCCGCCGACGGTGAACGTGCCGGCCTTGAACGCGAAGGCGAAGCTCGCGGAAGGCGTCTCCTCCGTCGATTACGCCTTCTGGGGCGGGCTCGTGCCCGGCAACCTGGACGATCTGGAAGGGCTGGCCGCCGAAGGCGTGCCCGCCTTCAAAGCGTTCCTGTCCAACCCGGGAGGCGAGGGAGAAGAGCGGTTCCGCGAGGTCGACGATTGGACGCTGCTAGAAGGAATGAAGCGCATCGCTTCGTTCGGCGGTTTGCTCGCGCTTCACGCGGAGAGCGACGCGATCACCGCGAAGCTGGCCGGCGAAGCGGCGAAGGCCGGGCGCGCCGGCCCGCTCGACTTCGCCGCGACGCGTCCCGTCATCGCCGAGCTGGAAGCGGTGAACCGGGCGCTGCTGTTCGCGGAGCAGACCGGCTGCCGGCTGCACTTCGTGCACATCAGCAGCCCCGAAGGGGTCGAGCTGATCGACCGGGCCAAGCGGCGGGGGCTCGACGTAACGGTCGAGACGTGTCCCCACTACTTGACGCTCTCCGAGACGGACCTTGCGAGACTCGGCGCGGTCGCCAAGTGCGCGCCGCCTCTTCGCGACGCCGATCGGATCGAGCGGATGTGGGAGCAGCTCGCGGAGGGGAAGATCGACATCGTCGCATCGGACCATTCGCCGTGCCCCGCGGAGCTGAAGACCGCGCCGGGCATGTCGTTCATGGAAGCGTGGGGAGGCATCGCGGGAGCGCAGAGCAGCCTGGAGCTGATGCTGGCGGAAGGATACTTCCGAAGGGGCGTTCCGCTGCCGGCGCTGTCGGCGATGCTGTCGGCCAACCCGGCGAGAAGATTCGGGCTGTATCCCCGCAAAGGCGAGATCGCCGTCGGCTTCGACGCCGACCTGGCCCTCGTCGATCCCGAAGGGGCCTATCGATTACAAGAAGAAGATTTGCTGCAGCGGCACAAGATCAGCCCGTATCTAGGAAGAACCTTCCCTTGCCGGGTCGTCGAGACGCTCGTCCGGGGCCGGACGGTGTACGAACGGGGCCGGGGAATCGCGCTTCCGGGAAGAGGAGAACGGCTTCGGACCGAAGCCGGAAGGAAGGTGACGCCATGATCCCGAATTTGCCGGAACCGAACGAGACGATCGGCGAGCTGACGAAGCTGCTCGGGCAGCTGGCCGCCTTCTCCGACGGGGAGGGGCCCGGGGTAACCCGCTTGCTCTATACGCCGTCGTGGGCGAACGCGCAGCGCTTCCTGGCGGACGTGATGGCCGAAGCGGGACTCGCGCCCCGGTTCGACGCCGTGGGCAATCTGTACGGACGTCTGCCCGGTACGGATCCGGACGGCGACGTCGTCCTGACCGGCTCGCACGTCGACACCGTCCGTTCCGCGGGCCAGTACGACGGAGCGTACGGCATCGTCGCCGGAATCGCGGCGTTGGCCTATTTGAAGAAGACATACGGCGCGCCGCGGCGGCCGCTGGAAGTCGTCTCCTTCTGCGAGGAGGAGGGAAGCCGGTTCCCGCTCGCCTACTGGGGCTCCGGCCATGTGTCCGGCCTATACGACTGGCGCTCGGGAGCCGACATGGCGGACGAGGACGGCGTCACGCTGGGCGAAGCGATGCGAGATTGCGGATTCGGCCGGGAGGAGCTCGGCGAATGCCGTCGCGACGACCTGGCCGCCTTCGTCGAACTTCATATCGAGCAGGGCATGGTGCTGGAACGGATGGAGAAAAGAATCGGCATCGTCGAGACGATCGTCGGCCAGCGCCGTTACGCCGTCACGCTCGAAGGCGCGGCGAACCACGCCGGCACGACGCCGATGACGATGCGCCAGGACGCGGCGGCCGGCGCCGCCGAATGCATCGTCCGCCTCGAAGCGCTGGCCTCGCAGTGGGGCGAGCCGCTCGTCGCGACCGTCGGCAAGATCGAGGCTCGGCCGAACACGCCGAACGTCATCGCCGGCGCGGTCGACTTCACCCTCGATATCCGGCACGCGGACGAATGGCGCCTGAACGCGTTCAGCGAGCTGGCGTTGTCCGAGATCGAGCGGATCGCCCTTCGCCGGCGACTGAGACACAAGATCACGCCCTGGCTCGCGACGAAGCCGGTGCCGATGAACCCGGCGCTGGCGAGGAGCGCCGAGCGCGTCTGCCAACATCTGATAATGCCGTATCGCCGCATGGTGAGCGGAGCCGGGCACGACGCCCAGGTGATCGCTCCCCTGTGCCCGACGGCGATGATCTTCGTGCCGAGCCGGGGCGGAATCAGCCATTCGCCCAGCGAATACACGGAGCCCCGCCTGCTCGCCGACGGGGTCGCGGTCTTGGCCGCCATGCTATACGAATTGGCTTACGAGGAGCAACCGACATGAGAACATTCGCCGAACTATCGCCGTCGCCCCGCACCATCCTGACTCCCGGTCCGGTCGAGGTCGACCCTCGGGTGCTGCGCGCGTTGTCCTATCCGATCCTGGGTCAATTCGATCCCGAATTCACCGCTCTGATGAACGATACGATGGAGATGCTCCGCCAATTGTTCCGCACGGATAACCGGTGGGCGTATCCGGTGGACGGCACGTCGAGGTCCGGTATCGAAGCGGTGCTGACCAGCCTGATCGAGCCGGGCGACCGCGTGCTCGTTCCGATCTACGGGCGGTTCGGGCACCTTCTGCACGAGATCGCCGAGCGCTGCGGAGCGGAGGTAACGACGATCGAGAAGGAGTGGGGAACCGTCTTCGAGCCGGAGGAGATCGTCGCGGCGATCAAGCGGACGAAGCCGGCCGTCGTCGCCCTCGTCCACGGGGAGACGTCGACCGGCCGGCTTCAGCCGCTCGAAGAGATCGGCCGGGCGTGCCGCGAGCTGGACGTCCTGCTCGTCGTGGACGCCGTCGCCACGATCGGCGGCGTCCCGGTCGAAGCGGACGCTTGGCATCTCGACGCGGTCGTCGGAGGCACTCAGAAGTGCCTGTCGGTTCCTTCCGGCATGTCTCCGATCACGTACAACGAGCGGGCCGAGCGCAAGGTGCTGTCCCGCAAACGGGTCGAGCGCGGCCTGCGCGGCCCGGACTACTCCGCTCCGGCGGAAGAGCGCCGCCCGATCCAGAGCAATTATCTCGATCTGGCCCAGCTTCAGGACTACTGGAGCCCGGCCCGGCTCAACCACCATACCGAGATGACCTCGATGCTGTACGGCTTGCGCGAAGGGCTGCGAATCGCGCTGGCGGAAGGGCTGGACGCCCGCTTCGCCCGGCACCGCCTGCACGAATCGGCCCTCGTCGCCGGGTTGCGGGCGATGGGGGTTGCGTTCTACGGCGATCCGGCGTGCAAGCTGCCGGTCGTCACCTGCGTGACGATTCCGGAGGGCATCGACGGGGAGTCGGTGCGCTCGATGCTATTGGACCTGTTCGGCATCGAGATCGCCAGCTCCTTCGGGCCGCTCAAGGGCAAGATCTGGCGCATAGGCACGATGGGCTACAGCTGCAGTCGCAAAAACGTCCTCCACTTCCTCGGCGCGTTCGAAGCCGTCCTTCTCCGCCACGGCTTCCGGCTTCCGGCCGGAGCGGCCCTCCAGGCGGCGCTGGACGTCTACGACGCTGCGAAGGAAGGATAGCGCGGACGCCTGACCGGACCCGGTTCTCGGGTTCGGTTTTTTCTCGTTTTCGGATATTATCGCCACTCTCCCGTCGGCTCAGGACGAACCGTAGCGCGGGCTTATGGGCACTCTCCCGTCGGCTCAGGACGAACCGTAGCGCGGGCTTATGGGCACTCTCCCATCGGCTCAGAATGATCGGTAACGCGGCTTAGTGTCGCTCTCCCAACGGCTCAGAATCATCGGTAACGCGGCTTATGGCCACTCTCCCATTAGCTCAGGATGACGGGTGCCCGACTTATAGCACTCTCCCATCGGCTCAGAATGATCGGTAATGCAGCTTAGCGTCACTCTCCGATCAGCTAAGGATGATCGGTAGCCCGGCCGCGGGTTGGCTTCAGGTCGAAGGCGGAGGGGGAAGGATAGGGGAGGGATGGGGGAAGAAAGGAGAAAGGAGAAAGGAGAAAGGAGGAGATAGGGGCATTTAGGAGATCGAGTTGTAGCGAAAATAGACCTGAGCTAAAGGGAGAGTGGCCATAAAAAAGAAAATGGGAATCGGAGCCTGGCGACTATTAGCGATAAAGTGAAGAAAGAGCCTGACTGCAAGAGATGAACGGTACGGGATTGAATGCTGTAGTTTAGCTGCAATAGCTTAACTTCAAGAGCTTGACTTTAAGGCAGACTCGTATTAATGAAGAAAAAAAATTGAATCGGCGGGACTGAGCAAAAAGGGGAGTGAGCATAACGAGGCGAAGCGAGAGAAGCTAGAATTATGAAGCGAGAATAATAAGGAAGAGAGAGGATCGACAAACCTCCGGCAACTTTCGCGGGACAGGTTCGTAATACGATTATGCCATTCGCAAAAAAAAGAATGATTTTGCCGAAGCGGGTTATGGGGCATGTCGTCACGGAGCGAAAGGGATAGCGGTGGCATCCGGTTAGCGGTTCGGCCGAGTCGAGACGGATGCGGGAATGCCGCTCCTGAATCGAAGGGATAACGGAATGATCGCAGCGAACGGGATTCGCCGGTTATCGGGGCGCCGGGAAGGAGGGCGGGGAAGAAAGGAAGATCCGAGCGGAGGGGAAAAGGGACGCCGCCCCGAAAGCGAAAGGCGCCTGCCGAACGAAGCGGGGCGAAAAACTGTTAAGGCTTTTTCCTTGACATCGGATCGAATCTCTCGTAACATAGGAACGTAGCTTGGGCTGTTAAGTGGTTTTCCTTGACAATGGCGAAGGAGTGAACCTTTGTGCATGGGGAGAACGCTCTGGAGAAGACGAATCGGATCAACGTGCTGTTCGATTTCTATGGTCCGCTTCTGACGGAGAAGCAGCAGACCTTCCTGAAGTGTTATTACCACGACGATTATTCCCTGGGCGAGATCGCCGAAGACTTCGAGATCAGCCGGCAGGCGGTCTACGAGCATCTGAAGCGCTCGGAACAGATACTGGAAGACTACGAACATAAATTGGGTCTCGCGGCCCGCCACGAGCGGCTGCAGGAGGGACTCGCGCAATTGGATCGGTTGATCGGCGAGCTGCCCGCTCCCTGGCGGGAATCGCTGCGCGGCACGGTGGAGACGCTCCGGGGAGCGGAAGCCGGAACGCCGCCGGAAGGCGCGGCGCGCGCGTAACGCGGGCCGATCGAAAGGAGGGACCGGAGCATGGCATTCGAAGGATTGACGACTCGGCTGCAGAACGTGTTCGGCAAGCTGAGGGGCAAAGGCAAGCTGTCGGAGGACGACGTTAACGAAGCGATGCGCGAGGTCAGGCTCGCGCTGCTGGAAGCGGACGTCAACTTCAAGGTCGTCAAGGATTTTATCGCCAAGGTCAAGGAGAAGGCCGTCGGCGCGGAAGTGCAGAAGAGCTTCACGCCCGGCATGGTCGTCGTCGACATCGTCCACAAGGAATTGATCGAGCTGATGGGCGGCTCGCAGGCGAAGCTGGCGAAGTCGAACAGGCCGCCGACGATCGTGCTGATGGCCGGTCTGCAAGGGGCGGGTAAGACGACGCTGACCGGCAAGCTGGCGAAGCTGCTGCAATCGCAGAACCATAAGCCGCTGCTCGTCGCGGGCGACATCTACCGGCCCGCCGCGATCAAGCAGCTCGAGGTGCTCGGAGGCCAGATCGGCGTCCCGGTGTTCTCGCTCGGCGACAAGGTCAGCCCGGTCGAGATCGCGAAGCAGGGCGTCCAGCTCGCCAAGGAGCAAGGCAACGACTACGTCCTGATCGACACCGCCGGCCGTCTGCAGATCGACGAAGCCCTGATGGAGGAGATCAAGCAGATCCACGCCGCCGTCAAGCCGGATGAGGTTCTCCTCGTCGTCGACGCGATGACCGGCCAGGAAGCCGTCAACGTGGCGAAGAGCTTCCACGAGCAGCTCGAGCTGACCGGCGTCGTGCTGACGAAGCTGGACGGCGATACCCGCGGCGGCGCCGCGTTGTCCGTCAAGGCGGTGACGGGCTGCCCGATCAAGTTCGCCTCCACGGGCGAGAAGATCGACCAGCTCGAGGCGTTCCACCCGGACCGGATGGCGTCCCGGATTCTCGGCATGGGCGACATGCTCTCCCTCATCGAGAAGGCGCAGTCGAACATCGACGCGGAGAAGGCGAAGGATCTCGAGCGCAAGATGCGCACGGCCGAATTCACGTTCGACGACTTCCTCGAGCAGATGGAGCAGGTGCGCAAGCTGGGGCCGCTGGATCAGCTTCTCGATATGATGCCCGGAATGAACAAGATCAAGGGCAATCCGAACTTCAAGATCGACGAGAAGCAGATCGCGAGAACGGAAGCGATCGTCAAGTCGATGACGAAGGCCGAGAAGCAGAAGCCCGACATCATCAACTACAGCCGCCGCAAGCGGATCGCCGCGGGAAGCGGAACGTCGCTCGCGGAAGTGAACCGGCTGCTGAAGCAGTTCGAGGACATGAAGAAGATGATGAAGCAGTTCACCGGCATGATGGGGCCGAAGGGCAAGGGTCCGAAGGGCGGCATGAAGGCGCTCAAGGGCATGCTCGGCGGCAAAAACATGAAGTTCCCGTTCTGATCGCAAGACGAACGGCGAATCGATAACAGCCGATAACTTCGTTAAGGAGGTGAAAGTTCAAATGGCAGTTCGCATCCGTCTGAAACGTATGGGCGCTCATAAAGCTCCTTTCTACCGCGTGGTCGTATCCGATTCCCGTTCGCCGCGCGACGGCCGCTTCATCGAGGAGATCGGCATCTACAATCCGGTCGCTCAACCGGCTCAAGTGCAAATCGACGAAGAGAAAGCTCTGAAATGGCTCCAGAACGGCGCGCAAGCGTCCGACACGGTCCGCAATCTTCTGAGCAGCGCCGGCGTCCTGAAGAAGTTCCACGAATCCAAGCTCCAGAAGTAAGACGTCCTACGACCCGGAGGGATAAGCCATGGAACAATTGATTCGGGTTATCGCCCGAGCTTTGGTGGATCATCCGGAAGACGTGCAAATTCAGGTCAAGGAAGACGCGCGCGGCCTGGTGTACGAGCTTTCCGTTCATCCCGACGATGTCGGCAAAGTCATCGGCAAGCAGGGACGCATCGCGAAAGCGCTGCGTACGGTAGTCGCTTCCGCCGCCGTCAAGGAGCGGAGACGCGTCATCGTGGACATTGTATCGGAATAACGCAGGCGAAGGGTCGGGAATGCCTCGGGCATGTCCGGCCCTTCTCGTCGGTTGCGTGAACCGCAAAATCCGCATTCCGGACGAACCGCCATGCAGATTTTGCAGTTCATCGGGAACCGGAAGAAGAGGCAACTTATCGGTACAGATCCTTTTCTACAAGCGATCCTTAAGGAGGCGGCTTCCATGGCGGAAGAGCGCAGGCTCAACGTAGGCAAAATCGTCAATACCCACGGCATCCGCGGCGAAGTGAAGGTATGGCCCACCACCGACTTCCCGGACGTTCGCTTCCGTTCCGGCAACCGGCTGCTGCTCGTGCCGCCGGAATCCGGCGAGCCGGTCGAGGTCGTCGTCCAGAGCTCCCGCGAGCAGAGCAACGTGTTCATCGTGAAGCTCAAGGGCTTCGACAACATCAACGAGGTCGAGAAGTATAAAGGCTGGGAGCTGAAGGTCGAGCCCGACAATCGGGTCGAGCTCGAGGAAGGCGAATATTACGTCCGGGACATCGTCGGCTGCTCCGTCCTGACGGACGAGGGAGAGAAGCTCGGCACGATTACGGACGTGCTGTCTCCCGGCGCGAACGACGTCTGGGTCGTCAAGCGGCCGAAGGGCAAGGAACTGCTGCTGCCTGTCATCGACGACGTCGTGCTGGACGTGGACGTCCCCGGCAAAGTCGTCAAAGTGCGTCTGATGGAAGGGTTGCTGTAAGATGCGGGTAGACGTGTTGACCTTGTTCCCGGAGATGTTCGAAGGCGTATTCGGGAGCAGCATTCTCGGCAAAGCCCGCGACAAGGGAATCGTCTCGCTGGAGACGGTAAATTTCCGGGATTACGCCAATAATAAGCATAATACCGTCGACGATACGCCGTACGGCGGCGGGGGCGGCATGGTGCTCAAGCCGGAGCCGATCTTCGCCGCCGTCGAGGACGTCTCGGCGCGCGCGAACGGGGAACGGGCGGCTGAAGGTAGGGAACCCGCCAAGCCGCGGGTCATCCTCATGTGCCCGCAAGGCGAGAAGTTCACGCAGGCGAAGGCCAAGGAGCTCTCGGGCGAGGAGCATCTGATCTTCATCTGCGGCCATTACGAAGGATACGACGAGCGAATCCGTCAGTACCTGGTGACGGACGAGCTGTCCGTCGGCGATTACGTGCTCACGGGAGGCGAGCTGCCCGCGATGGTCGTCATCGACGCCGTCGTCCGGCTGCTGCCGGGCGTCCTCGGCAACGAGCTGTCCGCCGTGACGGATTCGTTCAGCGACGGACTGCTCGAGTACCCCCACTACACCCGTCCGCCCGAATTCCGCGAGTGGAAGGTGCCGGACGTGCTGCTGTCCGGCCACCACGCCGAGATCGGGAAGTGGCGCCGGCAGCAGTCGCTCGTCCGGACGCTGGAGCGCCGTCCCGATCTGCTGGAGACGGCCGAGCTCACCGCGAAGGAGCGGGAATGGCTTGAGCGGGAGAAGGCGCGCGGCGGCCTTCCGGCGCCGGATTCCGAGTAAAGGCGGGCCTCGCGCGGGGGAGAGCAAGTTATAGTTGTTTTCCGCCGCGGTTTATGATAAAATTTCAACTGTTGTTTGTGCCGTTCTGACGGGCGATCGTCCCGGACAGGCCAACGGCCCGATAGTCGGACGGTCCTCTGCACGCCATGAGGCGAATCAAGAGATTCGCGGAGCGGGGTACGAACGTCTGTGGAGAGAGGAGTGAATACTCAATGAACTTGATCCAAGCGATTACGCAAGAACAACTTCGCAAGGACATTCCCAGCTTCCGTCCCGGCGACACGCTGAAGGTTCACGTTAAAGTCGTCGAGGGTTCCCGCGAGCGGGTTCAGTTGTTCGAAGGCGTCGTGATCAAGCGTCGCGGCGGCGGAATCAGCGAGACCTTCACGGTTCGCAAGATTTCGTACGGCGTCGGCGTCGAGCGTGCTTTCCCGGTTCATTCGCCTCGCATCGAGAAGATCGAAGTGGCGCGCCGCGGTAAAGTTCGCCGTGCGAAGCTGTACTATCTGCGCGGTCTGCGCGGCAAGGCGGCTCGTATCAAGGAAATTCGATAATGAGCGTCAAAGGGGGGGCTTGGCGGTGTTCAAGTCCTCCTTTTTGCATTTAATTTTTTGCCAGTGGTCGCCTTCGATGGGCCGTAACGGAGAGTAGAGCAGGAGAGAGGCGAATATCGACATGGATCAATCGCGTGATTGGAAAAGCGAGGAGACGGCTCGTCCGGACGAGGCCAATGGCTCCGGATCGCAGACGGCATCCTCCGGCGCGGGGGGCTCGCCAGCTCCGGATTCCGCGCAACCGCCCGGCGGCCCGGGGCCCTCTAAACCGGCGTCCTCCAAAGCCAGCAACGAATTGAAGGAATGGATCAAAGCGCTTGCCATCGCGGCCGTCCTCGTCATCGTCATCCGTTGGCTGCTCGTCTCGCCGTTCATCGTGGACGGGGAATCGATGGAGCCCAACTTCCAGGACCGGGAACGGATCATCGTCAACATGGTGCTGTACGACTTCCGCAAGCCGAAGCAGGGCGAGGTCATCGTCTTCCACGTGCCGGAGGAGAACCGGGACTTCATCAAGCGGGTCATCGCGGTGCCGGGAGACACGGTCAAGGTCGAAGGCGATACGGTCTACGTGAACGGGAAGCCGCTCGACGAGCTTTACCTGAAGGAAGCGCTGGAGCAGGCGCACGCCGAAGGCCGGGAGTACAACAATACGGATTTCGAGGAAGGCACCGTGCCCGAAGGCCAATTGTTCGTAATGGGCGACAATCGTTCCAACAGCAAGGACAGCCGAATGATCGGATACATACCGATGAGCCGCGTCGTCGGCCGCGCGGAGCTGATTTTCTGGCCGCTGAAGGACATAAAATACATCGGACGCGGATACTAAAGGACGGGAGCCGATCCGCTCCCGGATTCGCGCGGCGAGCGGAGGGGGTTCTTCATGACGATTCAATGGTTCCCGGGTCACATGACGCGGGCCAAACGGCAGATCGAAGAGAAGCTGAAGCTGATCGACGTCGTGTTCGAGCTGCTCGACGCCCGGGTGCCGCAGGCGAGCCGCAATCCGATGGTCGACGAGATCGTCGGGGCGAAGCCGCGGCTCATTCTGCTGAACAAGGCGGACCTGGCGGACGCGCAGGCGAACGCGAAGTGGATCGACTGGTTCCGTTCGTTCGGCCGCGAAGCGCTGGCGATCGACGCGAACACCGGAACGGGCGTCAAGGACATCTCCGGACGGGTGCGGGCGCTGCTGAAGGAGAAGATCGAGCGCCAGATCGCCAAAGGGATGAAGCCGCGGCCCGCTCGGGTTCTCATCGTCGGCATTCCGAACGTCGGGAAGTCGACGCTGATCAACAAGCTGGCCGGCCGGGCGGCCGCCGCGACGGGAGACCGTCCCGGCGTGACGAAGGGCCAGCAGTGGATCCGGACGGGCGGCGACCTGGAGCTGCTCGATACGCCGGGCATTCTGTGGCCGAAGTTCGAGGATCCGGAGGTCGGATTTAAGCTGGCGGCCACCGGCGCGATCAAGGAAGAAGTGCTGCAGATCGACGAGGTCGCGTGCTACATTCTTCGCTGGCTGGCGGCCGAGTATCGCGAGGCGCTGGTCGAACGTTACAACCTGGCCGACCTGCCTCCGGAGCTGCCGGACATCGCCGCGGCCGCGGGCGTGCTCGAGGAGATCGGGCGCCGCCGGGGCTGCCTGGCGGGCGGAGGCCACGTCGATTACGCGAAGGCGGCGGGCGTGCTGCTGCGGGATTTGCGCACGGGCAAGCTGGGGCGCATTACGCTGGAGGCGCCGGTCATCTGAGCTCGGCGGTGAAGGCAAGGAATCGAGCATACGAAGACGTCAAATGCCGTCGGGCGGCCGCAGAGGCCGGGCCGGCGGCTTTTTTTATTGGGGCAAAGCTCGAGGGATCATCGGAGGCCGAAGGGACGGGAGAGACGGAGCGACGGATTAGGCCCGCTCGGATTTGGCTTTGCCGACATTTTCCGCGGATCGTTCGTGAAAAAAGGTTGCCCCAGAGGCCGGCTTGTCGGAAAATGAAAGGATAGCATGCGGAGAGGCGGAATGGGGTTGGCGAAGAAGAAGAGGGAAGCCGGGGAACCGGCAGAATTGGAGCTGGCGATCGAAGGCATCGGCTCGCCCGGCGCGGAGACGGAGGCGGAACAGACGGACGAGTCCCCCGTCGACCGGTTGGCGTTCGAGAGAGACTTGTGGGCCCGGGGGCTCACGGCCGTCGCCGGCATCGACGAGGTCGGCAGGGGCTGCCTGTTCGGAGACGTCGTCGCGGCGGCCGTC
This sequence comes from Cohnella xylanilytica, assembly GCF_014212175.1. Classification (GTDB taxonomy): domain Bacteria; phylum Bacillota; class Bacilli; order Paenibacillales; family Paenibacillaceae; genus Cohnella; species Cohnella xylanilytica. The sequence goes on from NZ_JACJVR010000007.1 coordinate 56,144, forward strand.
GTGCTACCGCCCGGCCTCGTGCTGGACGAGATCAACGATTCGAAGCAGCTCAGCGAGAAGAAGAGGGAGAGGCTGTACGACGTCATCGCGGCGGAGGCGGTCGCTTGGGCGGTCGCCCGCGTGGACGCGGAGACGATTGACCGGATCAACATCCGGCAGGCTTCCCGCCTGGCGATGAAGCTGGCGGTCGAGTCGCTGCCGATTCGGCCGGAGCATCTGCTCGTCGACGCGGAGACGGTGGGGCTGGACATCGAGCAGACGGCGATCATCAAGGGCGACGCGAGAAGCCAGTCGATCGGAGCGGCGTCCATCTTGGCGAAGGTGACGCGGGACCGGCTGTGCCGGGACGTATGGGAGGCGCTGTATCCGGGCTACGGGCTCGCGGCCAACAAGGGCTACGCGACGAAGGAGCATCGGGACGGCCTGCTGCGGATGGGGCCGACGCCGCTTCACCGGAAGACGTTCCTGTCCGGCATTCTGGCGGAGCAGCAGCAATTGTTCTAGTTCGGCGCGGTCCTTGGAGGAGATTCGTTCAACCGGACTGCAAGGGGAACGCGAAGAAGCCGATACATAGGATAAGGGATTTTGGATAGAGGGCAGGGGGAGTTCGACGATGAGCATGAACGTCGGGGCGATCATGAAGGCGCTGCTCGGGGATTCGCAGCCGTCCGACGCCCGCGTCCTGGAGCTGAAGATCGGGCAGATCGTGCGGGGCGTGCTGCTGGAGATGCTGGACGACAACGAGGCGGTCATCCAGATCAACGGGGGACTCGTCCGGGCGAAGCTCGACGCGGAGCTTCCCGTCGGGAAGGGGACGCTGCTGCAGGTGCAGCCGGAATCGAACGGCGGCCACATTGTGCTGAAGGCGCTCGCCGACCCGGCGGCGGCTCTCCCCGACGATCCGATGCGGGACGTCGTCAAGTCGTTCGGGCTTCCGGACCAGAAGTGGAGCCTGGAGCTGCTGAAGGGGTTGAAAAGGGACGGCTACCCGATCGACCGGGAGACGGCGAACTGGTTCAAGCAGGCGGCCGAGGCGAAGCCTTCCGGCGCGGACGCGCAGGAGTGGGCGAACGCGGCGGGCGTCGCGTTCCGCCGGGGTCTCGCGCCGACGGAGACGACGATCTCGTCGCTGCGGCAGGCGCTGTACGGGCCGCCGGTCGGCGAGCAGCTCGGCAAGCTGCAGGCGCTGCTGGGCGAGTTCCTCGCGGGGCCGGCCGCGTCGTCGTCGTCCGAGGCGGCGCGGAGCGCGGCGGGACGGCTGCAGGCGCTGCTGGCGCAAGGGAACGCGCTGCTGGCGGAAGGAAGCGAGGAGCTGCTGCAGGCTCCTCGCTTCCTTCCGCCA
>NZ_JACJVR010000070.1 GCF_014212175.1 Cohnella xylanilytica
TTATCACAGACGTTTGACACGTTCTTCCGGCTGAGTTCTTCCGCGCCGAGGCGTAAGTTTTTTCTTTGCATTTGGCAGACAGGCGTCGGTTTTCGGCTATTTCCTCCTCAATCTCCGCCTGTTTAGACATGGTTAGCTCGTTACCATTTCTACGCCGCTTTTTTTTCGGGCGAACGATTCGTTAATGCCGTTTAATATCGAACGTCCCATTCGTTAACGTTGATAAACATTCCGAAGTCCTTCGGCGTCGCGCCCGTTACCCGGTCGTTCACGGCGCCCAGCGCCTTCGTCGCGTAGATGGAGGGCATCGGCACGTCCTCGGCGACGATCTGCTGCAGCCGGGCGTAGTCCTCCTTGATCTTCGATTCGTCCGTCTCGGCCGCCAGCCGCGAGAGAAGCTTCTCGATCTCCTCGTTCCGGTAGCCGGTCGGGTTGCCGTCCTGCAGGAAGTACGCAATGTCCGGCAACGGATTCACCGGCGTCAGGGCGACCGTGAGAACGGCCAGATCGTAGTCCTTCCTGAACAGCTTCTCGAGCAGAGCGGACAGATCGGTCATCCGGATTTGCACGTTGAAGCCCGCCGCCGTCAGATTCTCCGCGATCAGGTTCGCCGCCTGCTCCAGCGTGCTGTCGCCGGACAGAACCGACATCGTCAGCGTCTTGCCGGAATCCCAGCCGGATTCCTTCAACAGGCGCTTCGCCTTCTTCGGGTCGTAGGCGACCGGCCGGAGGCTCTCGTCCCGGTAAGGGCTATAGCTGGTGAAGAAGCCGTCCACCGCTTCGCCGGCCCCCTTGAGCAGCTTGCCGACGATCAGCTCGCGGTTCATCGCGTAAGAGATCGCTTGTCTCGTCTTCGCGTCCGGCACGACCTTCTCGTTGATGTACATGAACGGGGCGGCGAGCGGGGGCCCGCTGACGGTCGCGATGGTGCGGAGCCCTTTGATCTTCTCGTAATCGTCGATCGGAATGACGCCCGCGGACGGGATGTTCATATCGATCTCGCCGTTCTGGAGCTGGGCGGAGACGGCCGTCCCCGGCAGCACCTTGAAGTTCAATTCGTCGAGCTTCGGCGCGCCCTTGAAATAGTCCTTGTTGGCCTCCAGCTGAACGAAGTGGTCGAGGTCGAGGCTGACCAGCTTGAACGGACCGTTCGTCACGGTCGGCTTCCGCATGAATTCGCTCTCGTTCAGGTCCTCCGGCGGGATGTTCTCGAGCGCGAACCGCGGCAGCGTCTTCAGGTTGCGCCCGATCGTATCCTTGAAGATGTTCAGAGTCGTCGGCGCCTTCGTCGTCAAGGTCAGCGTATAGGAGTCCGCCTTCTTGACTCCGGCGATGGAGGTCCGTCCCTCGGGAAGGCGGCCCTCGTCATCCAGCCCTTCCAGAATCGCGAACATGTAGGCGTACCTGGAGCCGACCTTGGGGTTCGCGATCAGCTCCAGCGTGAAGATAACGTCGTCCGCGGTGACCGGGGCGCCGTCCGTCCACTTCGCCCTCGGGTTCAGCTTGACCGTGAAGGTCTTGTTGTCCGAGGTCTCGATCGAATCCGCAAGCATCGGCTTGTAGGTCAGATCGGAGTCCAGCTCCACGAGCGGCAGGAACATCAGGCTCGTCACTTGCGTCGACACCATCCCCACCGCGGTAAGCGGGTTGACGACGCCCGGCGAGTAGGTGACGCCGATGTTGACCGTCTTCTTCCCGCCGTCCGCGGTTCGCGCCGTCGCGGCCGGATTCCCGGTCCCGTTATCGTGGCCGCCGCAAGCCGGCATCATCGTCAATGCCGCCGCCAACGCCGCCGCCAACGCGGATTTCCTCATCGGTCCGAAGTCCATTTATTCTCCTTCGAGCAATTCCTAATTCGCTACTAGTATTCTTCATGATAAAGAATTTAATAGTCAATACTATTTTATAGGCATCCTTGTCTCGTGCAGACCCGTCAAACGCGGCAAAATGAAGGTTCTTGCGAGTTTGGGGCATGTGGCGAGGATATCAAGGGGTTTGAATATATGAACAGTATTAACTTTTAATGTCATAATCTATCATCGATCGCGTCATCGATCGCGCACGCATCCATCAAGCTCATGGGCCTCTCCCATGCCGCGCTCCGACGACTAGCCGGCGGACTCATGCTTGCCATGGGCGTCCTATGGTACACTTAGAAGAAGAAATCAATAGGTTCGCAGAGTAGGAGATCGATCGAACATGAAGCTGGCTTCTTGGAACGTGAACGGCCTGCGGGCCTGCGTGAACAAAGGGTTCAACGACTATGTGAGGGATTCGGGCGCGGACGTCGTCTGCGTTCAGGAGACGAAGCTGCAAGAGGGGCAGATCTGCCTGGAATACGGCGAGGAATACTCGCTCTATTGGAACTACGCGGAGAAGAAGGGCTACTCCGGAACGGCCGTGTTCACGAAGCTCAAGCCGCTGTCCGTCCGTTACGGCATGGAAGAGGACCGTGAACCCGAAGGCCGGATTCTGACGCTCGAGTTCGAGAATTTCCACCTGGTCACCGTCTACACCCCGAACGCCAAGAGGGACCTGTCCCGCCTGGACTATCGGATGGAGTGGGAGGACCGGTTCCGCGCGTACCTGCTCCAGCTGGACGAGCGGAAGCCGGTCATCGCCTGCGGGGACCTGAACGTCGCCCATAAGGAGATCGACATCAAGAACTGGCGGAGCAATCGGGGCAACTCCGGCTTCACCGACGAGGAACGGGAGAAAATGACGAAGCTGCTGGACGCCGGGTTCGTCGACACGTTCCGGCACTTCTACCCGGACCGGACGGACGCCTTCACGTGGTGGTCCAACATGCCGAAGGTGCGGGAGCGCAACGTCGGCTGGCGCATCGATTACTTCCTCGCTTCGGAGCGGCTCGTTCCGTACCTGGTCGACGCGGGCATCGACGCCCACGTGCTCGGCAGCGACCATTGCCCGGTGACGCTGGAAGTGAAGGACCTGTAAGCCGCAGGGGACGAGAACGGGGCGTCGAAGAGACGCCCTCCCTCTGCCTGTGAACCTCCCGATTCCGGCCGCGGCTATTCGGAGATCATCCGCCGCGCCTCGTCATCGACGCCGCAAGCCGGGCGCCCGATCGCGGCTAGCGCCAACGTATATGCCCGATCTGGGTGCGAACCCGGTCCGCCCACTTCCGCAGAGGACCTCGGTTGTCGGGAACGAGCCGGATTCCCGCCAGATTGGCGATCGCCTCGGCCGCTTCCGCCACCGACAGCCCTTCCGTGTCCAGATGGTGCCGGAACGCTTCGTTCTTCAACCCTTCCACGCAGCGGTCGATCTGAAGCGCCGGCCACGAATTCGCGCCGTCGCCCCGGCTGCGCAGCCTGCGCAGAAGAGTCTCCTTCGACGCGCACAGGGCGAAGTGGCGGACGTCGGCGCCGTCCGCCCTCAGGCGGCCGACGATCTCCCCGAAGTAGGACGGATCGACCACCGTCATCGGCACGATCACGATTCCGCCGTATTCGCGGTCCAGATAGCCGAGCATCTCGTAGGCGATGCTCCGCCACATCGGGAAGTCCTGGAAGTCGCCAAGCCTCAGCTCCTTGGGCACGTTGCGGCGAATGTAGAAGCCCGCGTTCTCCGGATCGAACACGTACGAATTCGGAATTCTTCGATGCAGCTCGTGCGACGTCTGCGTCTTGCCGGAACCGAACGCCCCGTTCACCCATAGAATCAACTCGCTCACCTCGGCGGAGGATAGTCGATACGCTTCGGAGGCGGCGTCGACGGCACTGCCGCGCCTCCCGCCTTCTCCAATTAGACGGCCGCCAGGCGCCGATGGTTGTAACTGTCGTCCGAGGCCGTCAGCGGCTCCCGTAAGCGTCCAGAACTCCGCGAAGCCGGGCGACTCCTTCGCGAATCCGCTCCTCCGCGACGTTGCCGTAGCCGAGAATCAGCTCGTTCTCCCGCTCCCCGACGCTCAACGCGTGCGCCCGCACCGGATAGACGCGGACTCCGCGCTCTTGGATCGAGGCCACCAGGTCATCGGTGAACCGGATGCCCTCGAAGGCCGCCACGAGATGAATCCCCGCCAGATGGCCGCGCACCTTCGCGCGGTCCCCGAACTCGGCGGCCAAGGCTGCGACCAGCGCGTCGCGGCGGGCCCGGTACAGCTTCCTCGCCGCGGCGACGTGCCGTTCCAGATGGCCTCCACGCATGAACCGGGCCATCGCCAGCTGCTCCAGCGACGGCACGTGAAGGTCGGACAGCCGCTTCGCCTCGCGCGCCCGCTCCACGAGAGAGGGCGGCAGAATCATGTAGCCGAGGCGAAGAGAAGGAAGCAGCAGCTTGCTGAACGTGCCGACGTAGATGACGCGGTCCGGCTCCAGGCCCTGCAGGGAGCTGATCGGCGGCCCCTCGAAGCGGAACTCGCTGTCGTAATCGTCTTCGACGATATAGCCTCCGGACGCCCTCGCCAGCCGGACGAGATCGATTCTCCTCCGGATCGGCAGTACGCCCCCGGTCGGGAACTGGTGCGAAGGGGTGACATAGATGAGAGCGGGCCGTTCGGACGGATCGATGAGGGACGTGTTCATGCCGTCCTCGTCCACGGGAACCGGAACGAGCTCCGTCCCCGGCTGGCCGAAAATCTCGTAAACCTCGCGAATCATCGGATCCTCGAGGAGAACGCGCGCCCCCGGGGCCAGCAGCAGCTTCGCCGCGATCGTCAGCGCCTGAGTCGCTCCCGACGTGACGACGACCTGCTCCGGCCGGCAGACGACGCCGCGCGCCGCGCGCAAATACCGGGCCAGCTCGCTCCGCAGCTCGTACCGGCCTTCCGGCCGGCCGTAGCCGAGCGCTTCCGGCCGCGTCTCCGCGCAGACTTGCTCGTAGAGCCGCCCCCACAGCTTGCGCGGGAAGCGGTCCAGCGCCGGCACGCCCGAGCGGAAGTCGACGATCGCTTCCGCCCCGTCCGGCCAAGCCCCCTGCCCCGCCTCCGCAAGCTCGCGCCGCGCAAGCTCAAGCTCAAGCTCGCCCTCTGCGGGCGCGTCCTCTCCGCCGGCACCCGCCTTCTCGAGATACGTTCCGCCGGCGACATAGGTGCCCGCCCCCTGGCGGCTCTCCGTGAATCCCTCCGCCCGAAGCAGCTCGTAAGCTTCCAGCACCACGTTGCGGGAGACTCCAAGCGCCTTCGCCAGCAGACGGGTCGAGGGCAGCCGTTCTCCCTCCGCCAGCTCCCCGTTAACGATTCGGGCACGGATCTGTTCGTACACTTGCCGGATAATCGTCCGCCCTTCGACGAGCTCGATCGCTACCCACATGAGCCCCTTCCCCCTTCCCACGCTTCCTCCTATCGATAATTGGCTCCATCCGATCCCCGTCCGAATGGATCTACAGGGAACCGCTTTTCTTCATTACTATACAGGAAACGGCGGAAGAAGGGATCCTTATGGCGCATATAAGTCAATGGTTGTTCGTGGTCGGCATCGGATGGATGGGGGTGGCCGTTCCCGGGCCGAACCTGTTCATGACGATCCGCAACAGCGCCGTCTACGGCCGCCGGGCCGGATTGTGGACGGCTCTCGGGCTCGGCACGGCGAACCTGATCTCGGTCGGAGCGTGTCTGGCCGGAATCGGCCTGTTCTTGACGGAGGCTCCGGCGCTTTTCGAAGGGGTACGATGGGCGGGAGCGGTCTTCTTGATCTATATCGGACTTCGTTCGGTGCGGGCGAGAAAAAAAGAAGGGCTCGACGCCGGGGCTTCCGGCCGGCCTGAAGAAGAGATGTCGCGGGCCCGGGCCTACCGGCTCGGCCTCTCGACCTGTCTGCTCAATCCGAAAGTCATCGTGTTCTTCCTCGCGTTCTTCACGCAGATCGTCGATGCCGGCACCCCCTTGGCCGCCCGCCTGTTCTACGGAGCCACGATCGCGGCCGTCGAATGGGCGTGGATGTCGCTGGTAGCGGGCTTCCTGTCCTCCCCGCCGGTGAGGAGACGTTACTTCGGCGTCTCCCACTGGATCGAGAGAGCGATGGGCGGCCTGCTGATCGCTCTTGGAACGATTTGGTTCGCGGGGGGTTAAGGGGTGCGGGCGGAATCCTTCCGCCGGCGGGGGAACAGCGTGTAGCTGAAGCTGATGAGGAAGTCGATGCCGAGCACGCCCGACCATCCCCGAATGATCTGAACCAGGCTCTGCGTGCGGTCCGCGGCGTCGATCCAGACGGTCATGCCGTAGAGAATGGCGCAGCCGATCGCCCAAGCGGCCAGGTGGCGGAACCAGCCCTGCCGTTCGCGGCGGGCGTGCTCCTCGCCGTACTTGGCCGGCTTCGCCGGGGCGGGGCCTCCCGCGAACCGTTGCGCGAAGCGAACGTCCGCCCAGCGGATCATCGAGTGCCCGTACACGATGGAGACTCCGATATAGATGGCGGCCAGACCGTGGGTGAAGTCGGCTTCGGCCCCGCCTCGAAGGTCGATCGCGGTCGCGACGAGAAGAGCGACGTCGATCAGCGGGGTGCAGAAGAGCAGCGCGGCCCCCGCCGCCCGGAGCTTGAGCAGGTATCGGCAGACCAGGCCCGCGAGCACGAATACCCAGAATGCGACTTCGCAGCCGATAATGAACGCGGCTATGGCGGTGTCCTCCTTTTTTTAAGACGACTGTATTGCAAAAAGCTGAGGTTATTATAACACGATTGTATTAAAAAACAAGCGTGCTATAATAAAGCCATGCCGAAAATCGTGGATCACAACGAACGAAAAGAGAAAATCGCCGAAGCCGTCTGGCGCGTCATCCGACGGGACGGGCTGGACGGGGTGTCCGCGCGCCGCGTCGCCGAAGAGACGGGAATCTCTCTCGGAGCGATGCGCCATTACTTCGATTCGCAGGACGAGCTTCTCGCCTACTCCATGAGGCTGATCTCGGAGCGGGCCAACGAACGGATTCTGCGTCTGCCTTGGAGCGGGAATCCCCGGGAGGATATCGAGAGGGTGATCGGGGAGCTGCTCCCTCTCGACGACGAGCGGGCGGGGGAATCGGAAGTATGGCTCGCCTTCGCGGGGAAGGCCTCGTCCGACCCGGCCATTCGGGCGCTCAGCCAAGAGGTGCATGAGGAATTGTACGCGGGACTCCGCCGGATCATCGACCCGCTCATCGCCCATGGACTGGCCAAGGAGGGGATCGACGCCGACTTCGAGGCGAAGCGGCTGCACGCGCTCGTCGACGGGCTCGTCGTGCACCATGCGACGCATCCGGACCGCCTTCGCCGCGAAGAGCTGCTGCCCATCGTCATGCGCCATCTCGACGGCATCCTCAAGGAGAACCGGCCTCGCTAGACCCGCCATTCCTCCGGCAGGAGGCGGCGGTACGCCGGCTGCAGGTAGCGGTCGTCGACGAGCACGAGCGTTCCGCTGTCGGTCTCGGACCGGATGAGCCGCCCTCCGGCCTGGAGCACTTTGTTCATGCCCGGGATCACGTAGGCGTATTCGAACCCGCGTCCGGTCGCGGCTTCGTAATACTCGCGGATCAGCTCGCGCTCCGGGCCGAGCTGGGGAAGCCCGACCCCGACGACGACGACGCCGGTGAGCCGGTCCCCGACCAGATCGACGCCCTCGGAGAACGCGCCGCCCAGCACGGCGAACCCCGCGAGCGTCTCTTCGGCGTCCTCCGAGAACCGGGCGAGGAACGCCTCCCTCTCCGGCTCCGACATGCCGGCTTCCTGCAGAAGCGTCGGGAACTTGCCGTCATAGCCGGCCGCGAAGGCCGCGTAGACGTCGTTCATGAACGCATAGGACGGGAAGAAAAACAGATAGCGCCCCCTTCGCCGTGCCAGAAGCTCGCCCAGAAGCCGGGCGATCGGCCCGACGCTCCTCTCCCGGTCGGCGTACCGGGTCGACAACGGCCGGACGGAGACGTCCCATTGGCCGGGGTCGAAGGGAGACGGGATCGACACCGAATAATCGTCTTCCTTCGCTCCCAGCACGTCCATGTAGAAGCCGAGCGGGGACAGCGTCGCCGAGAAGAAGACGCGCGACTTGAAGCCTTTGCCCGTCTGCCGAAGCGGCTCCGAAGGATCGAGGCAGAGCAGCTTCGCCCGGACTTCGTGGCCGGAGCAATCGACGAGGACGGCGTAGCGCTCGTCGTACAGCTTGCCGATCCGGACGAAGGCCGACGCGGCGAAGTACGTCTCGAGCAGCAGGTCGTCGCCCGAGGGGGCGCCCTGCCGGCTCGCCAGAGCCTTCTCCGCTTCGGAGGCGAACGTCTCCGCCGCCAGCAGCAGCTCCTCGGGCTTGTCCTTGAACGAGTAGGACCGCCCGTTCCCTCGCTTCCGCAAGCCGATGAACAGCCGGTTGACGGCCTTGGCCGCATCCCGCAGCGCGGGATTCCCCGCTTTGAACTCCCTCTCGAGCTGAAGGAATCTCCGCTTGTCCAGCTCGGCGGAGTACATCTCCCTCGCCCGGTCCGGCAGATTGTGGGCCTCGTCGACGAGGAGAACGGTCTGCGACTTCTTCTCCGCGAGCATCCGCTTGAGCGAGACGCGCGGGTCGAACACGTAATTATAGTCGCAGATGACGGCGTCCGCCGCGTAGGCGGCGTCGAGGGACATCTCGAACGGGCAGACGCGGTGCTTCCGCGCGTACTTCTCGATGGCGCCGCGGTCGACCGTATCCTCCGAGGACAGCAGATCCAGCAGAGCCCCGTTGATCCGGTCGTAGTACCCGTCGGCGAATTCGCACGCCTGGGCGCGGCAGTCGACTTGGTCCCGGAAGCAGATCTTCTCCTTCGCCGTGATCGTCACGGCCTGCAGGCGCAGCCCTTCCGCCCGCAGACGCGAGAAGGCGTCCTCGGCGGACGCCCTCGTCGTGCTCTTCGCGGTCAAATAGAAGATCTGTTGAAGATGGCCTTGGCCCATCGCCTTGACGGACGGGAAGACGGTGGACATCGTCTTCCCGATGCCGGTCGGCGCGCGGGCGAACAGCCCCGTCCCGGCCTCGATCGACCGGTAGACGGCGCCCGCCAGCTTCCGCTGGCCCTTCCGGTATTCGCGGTAGGGGAACGGCAGCGCGGCGATGCTCTCGTCGCGAAGCTTCCGGCGGCGGATCGTCAGCAGCGCCCAAGGGGCATAGCGGTCCAGCACGTCCGCGACGAAGCTCTCCAGCTCGGCCGCCGTGGCTTCGCGGAGGAATCGCTTCTGTTGTCCCGATTCGACCTGCACGTACGTCAGTTGAATCCGGACCCGGTCCAAGCCGTGCTCGCGAGCGTACAAGCAGGCATAGCAATAGGCTTGCGCCCAATGGACGGGATAGCTCTCTTCATCGATCAGCGCCACGTCTCCGGCCGTCGACTTGATCTCTTCGATCGCGACGCTTCCGTCCTCTCCGGTCCGCACGCCGTCGCAGCGCCCGTCGATCTCGAAGACGAGCTCGCCGCGCTCGAATTCTCCGCTGACGTACACCTCGCTCCGGTCCGCCTCTCCGTATTCCTTCTGAATCGCTTGGTGCGCCCTCGTGCCTTCCGCCAGCGACGCCGCCGACCGGAACTCCCCGTCCAGGCTGCCGCTTCGGAAGACGTATTCCACCAGCGGCCTGACCGCCATCCTCACCCGTTCCGCCATCGTCTCCCCAACCCGCGTTCGTATTTTGTTCGCATCTACGAATCATTCTACCATAATCCGACGGGTCGGGCGACGGAGTGCTATCCGCTCGGACCTCTACCCCCGGGAGCCGCCGCTGATGTCCCGCCATTCGACGACGAATTCCCGCTCTCCCGGCTCCGGTCCCTTCTCGTAGCGGCCGTATTCCTCCAACGCCTGCCCGCACTCGCAGGAGATCTGGTCGGCTCCGTAGTTGTCCGTGCCGAACACGATTCTCTCGTTGCGGTAATGGTCGCGCCGTCCCGGAACGACGCGATGCTCGCCGCCGCATCTCAGGCAGCGGATGACGAATCCGGATTCCATCGCTCTATCTCCTCTCTCGAGCCCTTGGGCCGAGTCGTCGCTTCCCTTATTCCAGAAAATCCTTCAGCCGCTTGCTGCGGCTCGGATGCCTCAGCTTGCGCAGCGCCTTGGCCTCGATCTGGCGAATCCGCTCGCGCGTGACGCCGAATTCGTGGCCGACCTCCTCGAGCGTGCGGGATCGCCCGTCGTCCAGGCCGAATCGGAGGCGCAGAACGCTCTCCTCCCGCTCCGTCAGCGTGTCGAGGACGTCCTCGAGCTGCTCCTTCAAGAGCTCGAACGCCGCGGCGTCGGCCGGGGCGAGCGCCTCCTGATCCTCGATGAACTCGCCGAGCTTCGAGTCGTTCTCGTCCCCGATCGGCGTCTCGAGGGAGACCGGGTCCTGCGAGATCTTCATGATCTCCCGGATTTTCTCCGCGTCCAGGTCCATCGCCTTCCCGACTTCTTCCGGCGTCGGCTCGCGGCCGAGCTCCTGCAGCAGCTGGCGCGAGACGCGAACGAACTTGTTGATCGTCTCCACCATGTGGACCGGGATCCGAATCGTCCGGCTCTGGTCCGCGATGCTGCGGGTGATCGCCTGGCGGATCCACCACGTCGCGTACGTGCTGAACTTGAAGCCCTTGCGGTAATCGAACTTCTCGACGGCCTTGATAAGGCCCATATTCCCTTCCTGGATGAGATCGAGGAACAGCATGCCGCGCCCCACGTATCGGCGGGCGATGCTGACGACCAACCGCAAGTTCGCTTCGGCCAATCTCCGCTTGGCCTTCTCGTCGCCTTGCTCGATCCTCTGCGCCAGCTCGATCTCCTCGTCCGCGGAGAGCAGCGGAACCCGCCCGATCTCCTTCAAGTACATGCGAACCGGGTCGTCCATCTTGATCCCCGGCGGCAGATTCAGGTCATCGCCATCCACGAACTCCATCGTCCGGTCGTCCGACATTCCTCGAACCCCTCCTTCGGTACCTCTCTCTTGGAAATAAGATATTGACTTCTTCGCTTGAATGTGATATGATTGGAATGGTGCATAAATAAATAATTCAAAATCAAGCGCATATGCCATTGTACCAAATTCATTCGCCTAGATCAATACCCTAATGATGGAATCCGCGATCCCTCGGCTGCTTGGCCGGGGGATTTTTGATTTTTCGGCCAGCCATGCGTTCCCCGGCCCCGAACCGCGCGGTCCTCGTCTCTCGCACGCTCCTTCTATGGAAAAGAGCGGGCCCTCCCTTCGGAAGGAGTCCCGCTCTTTTTGGCGTATACGTACCAGCCTGATCCCCAATCACTCGGGTTCCCGGCGCGACAGCTTCGCGATCAGCTCCTCGCACCACTCGACGTACAGCCGCTCGTACCGGACGCCGAACTCGACGACCGAGATGCTGGAGAACAGCGGATCGGCCACGCTTCTCCCGGCCAGCTGCGAGGTCAGCTCCGCGACCTTCGCCTCGTAAGCGGCCAGCTTCTCCTCGTGCTGCTTCTTCATCTCGCGGATTCCCTCGATCATCCGCTCCGGATCGACCAGCCAAGAGTTGTACGCCTTGAGCAGGAAGTCGTCCCGGTACTGGTCCGCTCCCCCAGGCTCCGTCGTCCAGCGGATGACGGCTTCCCTGCCCGCCTCGGTAATCTCGTACAGCTTGCGCGCCGGGCGGTAGTCGTGCTGCTCGATCCCTTGCAGGGCGACCAGTCCCTCTTCCTCCATCCGGGCCAGCTCGGGATACACCTGATTGCTGCCCACCTTCCAGAACGGGCCCAGCCGGTTGTTCATCCGCTGCTTGATGTCGTATCCGCTGAGCGGCTCCCGCGCCAGCAGAGACAGCAGAGCTTGGCGAATCGAGCTCATCGGAACCCCTCCTTTTCGTCCAAAAACGATATAGGTTCATTTTAATCTATCTCATCCGCCAGAACAACCTCGAAACATAGGTTAAATTTAACTTATATCCTTATTGACATAAAGAAATTAGATAGGTTATATTTGACCTATGTTAAGTACGACCTAAACCAAGAATGGAGAATGAACCCATGAGAACCGCCCTGAAGACGTATTTGAAAAAGCCGCAAACAACCGTCGCGATCGTCGTCGCGCTGATGGCCCAGATCATCTTCTGCGTCGTCTGGATGACCGCCTACGACGGCGTCATGGACCGGACGGACCGGCTGAAGATCGCGTTCGTCAACGAGGACGGCGAGTTCGGCCAGTCCGTCGAACGGCAGCTGCGCGACGAGCTTCCGTTCCCGATCGTCTCCGCCGCCCGCGCCGAAGCCATGGACGACTTGACCGATCGAAGCGTTCAGCTGGCCGTCATCGTGCCGAACGGATTCGGCGAATCGCTCACCGCGCCCGGCAAGCAGGCCACCCTCTCCTATGTGATGAACGACGCCAACCCCCAGTTGGCCAAAAGCGTCATGCAAACCGTCGCCGCCAACCTGACCGCCGGACTGAACAAGCAAGCGGCCCTGCAGGGAACGACCGTCGCTCTTCGCCAATCGAACCTGTCCGAGGAAGAAGCGGGCCGGACCGCCCAAGGCTTGCTCGACCAAGTCGGCTCCGACATGGCGATCCTGAACCCGGTGAAGGGCATGCATAACCAGATGGTGCCGATGATGCTCATCCTCGCTTCCTACGTCGGCGCCATGCTGATGGCGATGAACGTCCATCAAGTGTCCGAAGCGATCGGTGCCCGCCTCACGGTTCGCCGGCACATCGCCGTCCGCTCGCTCCTCATCGTCCTCGCCGCCCTCGTCATCTCGCTCGTCGGCTCCTCGCTGATCGCCGCGCTGGGCGGACAGATGCACGCCGGCTTCGCCTCCTTCTGGCTGTTCCACTTCCTGACGATGCTCGCCTTCATGTTCTTCGCGCAGCTGTTCCTCATCTCGCTCGGAATGGCCGGCATGTTCGTCAACATGGCGGTGCTGTCGCTGCAGCTCGTCACCTCCGGCACGATCGTGCCGAGACCGATGCTGAGCGGCTTCTATCAGACGCTCGGCCACTACCTCCCCGCCACGTACGCGGTCGAGGGCATCATGAACCTGCAATTCGGCGGCGCCGGCTCCGGGAAGGACGCCCTGCTTCTGGCGGCGACGATCGCGGCCAGCCTGGCGGTCTCCTGGGGCGTCGCCGGCCTGCGCGGCCGGCGCGGCGCGGGAGCTCCGGCCCGGACGGAGGCGGACGCTCTCCCCGCGAACTAACCGCCGACACGCCGCACGCTCAACCGGCGATGCGCCGTAACGCAAACAGGACAGCCCCGGCCGGATTCCGGCAGGACTGTCCTGTTCTTTTATCCTAATAATAGTAAACCCGCCTAATCGTCCCGATCGTCCAGCTTCTTGCCCCAGACGCCCGTGCCGTCGTTCCTTAATCCGGTGAAAACCAGCGTCGGCTTGTCCCGCTCCCAATCCCAGGCGGGCAGGAGCAGCAGCTCTTCGGTCGAAGCGACCGAGCCGTCTTCCTCGCGCCAGGTCAGCGTCACGGTATGGTCCCCGTCGAACGCCCACTCGTCTCGCCCGTCCTTCGCGCCGATCCTGCCGTTCGCGAGCAGCTTGAGCGGCACCGCCTCCGATTGGCCGTCCGTCTCCTTGTCGAAAACGATGCGGTCCCAATCGCCCGCGACGTCCGCCTTGGCGATCTTCTGCTCCTTCTCTCCCGCGTAGCGCTCCGGAGAGACGACCGGCCAGCCTTCCTTCGTCCACAGCATCCGGCGGACGTGCAGATACATCCAGTTCTTGTCCCCTTCGGGCCGGGCATGGTGAACGATGTAATAGTCGCCGCCGTCGTTCAGCACGGAATTGTGGCCGGGCCCGATCCACCCCTCCCCTTCGGAGAAGCGGTAGCCGCCCATGATCTTGTTGCCGATCTCGTACTGCGGCAAGTAATCCGCGTCGTCCAGGCTGCGGCCGTTCATATCGACGTAAGGACCCGCGATGCGGTCCGACCGCCCCACTCGTACGTTATAGTCCGCGAACAGAGAGTCGTAAGAGACGAACAAGTAATACTTCTTGAACTTCTCGTTGTAGACGATGTACGGTCCTTCCAAGGCGCCTTCCTCGGTGGCCGGATCTCGTCTCGCGATCCGCACGCCCTTGTCGCCCGGCTTCAGCGGCTTGCCCGTGGCGGGATCGAGCTCCATCAGGTAGATGCCGCCGAAGAAGGAGCCATAGCTCATCCACGGCTTGCCGTCCGCGTCGATGACGATGTTCGGGTCGATCGCGTTCATCTCGTCGCCGGTATCCGACTTGACGACTTCCCCTTGGTCCTCCCACGGGCCTTCCATCGACGAGCTGGTCGCTACCCCGATGTAAGACCGGTTCGAGCCGAAGGTGGAAGCGGCATAGTAGAGGTAGTACTTGTCGCCGAACTTGTGGACGTCGGGCGCCCACAGGTTGGTCGCCCCCGTCCATTCGCCGGCTTCCCGCGGAATGCCGTCCAGCGCGTAGCCGACCCAGTCCCACTCGATCAGGTCCTTCGACTTGCGGACCATGATGCCCGGCTTCGGCGGCGCGCCGACGCGGACGTCGGTGCCGACGACGTAGTAGGTGCCGTCCTCCGTCTTGATAATGGAAGGATCGTGCGCGTTGTTCGTATGCCAGTCGGCCTCGCGGTACAGCGTCGTCCGGTCGTACATCGGATACTGGACCGGCTTCTCCGGATAGACGATCTTCGGTCCGTCCGGCGACGAAGACGAGCAGCCGATCAGAGGCGCTCCCATCAGCAGCATGGCCATGCACCCCTTCAGCATCCGATTCATGCCCGATCCTGTCTTCCCGGTCTCGGCTCGCCGAAGAACGGGATGCCGTTCCGCCATTCGATCGCCTGGATGCGGGCATGGCGGTTCGGGTCGTAGAGAGGGTCGCCGACGATCTCCTTGTAATCGCGGGCATGGTAGACGAGCAGGTCGGTCCGGCCGTCCTCCGAGACGGTGAAGCTGTTGTGGCCCGGTCCGAACCGGCTGGCCTCCTCGTTCGTGCGGAAGACCGGCTCGGGCGACTTCGTCCAGGACGCGGGATCGAGCAGATCGGCGTCCTCCGTAGCGGTCAGCATGCCCATGCAGTAGTTGTAGTCGGTGGCGCTGCCGGAGTAGGTGAGGAAGATCCTGCCGCCGCGAATGAGCACCGCCGGTCCTTCGTTGACGAGGAAGCCGATGCACTCCCAATCGTATTCCGGCTTGGTCAGCAGCACTTGCTCGCCCTTGATGGACCAGGGAGTATCCATCTCGGCGATGTACAGGTTGGAGTTGCCGGCGATGGCCGGGTCGCGCTGCGCCCAGACGAGGTAGCGGACGCCCCGGTGCTCGAACGTCGTGGCGTCGAGCGAGAACGACTCCCAGTTCGTGACGAGCTGCCCCTTCTCGACCCAACGGCCGGCCAGCGGATCGGCGTCCGCGCACTCCAGCACGAACATGCGGTGGTCGAACAGGCCGTCCTTCGTCTCGGACGTGCGGGCCGCGGCGAAGTAGACGTACCACTTGCCGTCGATGAAGTGCAGCTCCGGCGCCCAGATGTTCGCGCTGAGCGGGCCGCTCTCGTGCTTCTTCCAGACGACGGCCGCTTCGGCGTCGTAGAGCCCGTCGATCGTCCGCGACCGGCGGATCTCGATGCCGTCGTACGCGGGCACCGAGCCGGTAAAATAGTAATAGCCGTCCGTATGCTTGTAGATCCAGGGGTCGGCGCGCTGCCAGACGATCGGATCGCGGTAGACGACTTCGGATTTCGGCGTAGAATTCAACATGGCCATCTCACACTCCAGAGCTTATGGTAGGTTTGTATGATCTCTGTCTGCCTTACGGTTGTTAAATCTGCTATGATGAGGACATTCTCTCGATTGCCGAAGAAGGAGGCCTGCGCGAATGCAGAACCGTTCCCCCTGCAAAGGCTGCTCCGCCGACGTCCACGTGACGCCGGATCAGATCGACCGGATGGTGGACAAGCTCGCCCGCTTCCCCGACGCCTGCGTCGAGGATCGGGAATACGAGAGCCGCTTGGCCGCTTGCGCCGCCTGTTCCTCT
Source organism: Cohnella xylanilytica (assembly GCF_014212175.1). Lineage (GTDB taxonomy): Bacteria > Bacillota > Bacilli > Paenibacillales > Paenibacillaceae > Cohnella > Cohnella xylanilytica. The sequence continues at coordinate 15,896 of NZ_JACJVR010000070.1, forward strand.
CTCCGATACGGAACGACGTGCTCCCACTGCGGCTGCTTCGTTCGGGTGAGAGCCAAGCTGCGGAGCAATACGTGCCCGTCTCCGGGCGGCAGCCGCTGGATAGCCGAAGCCTGATTCCCGATGGCGGCAAGGCGAAGAAGAGCCGACAAAAAATCCCGCCCCTCCGGGGCCGGGATGACGCCGCCGTCCGGCGGCTTCGCGGCCTTGCCCGGACCGGCAAGCCTATTCGGATCTTGCAACGCTGTCGATGTACCCTGTAACGCTGTCGGTTTCCCCTTATTACGCTGTCGATTACCCTTTGACGCCGGAGATGGCGACCGATTCGATAATCTGCTTCTGGAACGCGACGAAGACGATCAGCATCGGCAGCAGCGCGATGACGGACGCCGCCATGATGAGCGGGTAGTCGGTCTGGATCGCGTACGTGGCGTTGTAGTTCGCGATGACGAGCTGCAGCGTCTGCTTCTCCGGCGAGTTGAGGTAGATGATCGGCGCGAGGTAATCGTTCCAGATCGTCATGAACCACAGAATGAGCTGCGCGGCGACCGCGGGCTGGATAAGCGGGAACACGATTCTCGCGTAGATGCCGAGGTACGAGCTTCCGTCGATCTTCGCCGCCTCGATGAGCGCGTTCGGCACGCTCGCCAGGTACTGCCTCAGGAAGAAGATCATGACGACGTTGCCGAACAGACCGGGGATGATCAGCGGCAGCAGCGTGTCCACCCATCCCATCTTGGAGAACATCATGAATTGCGGGATCATGATCGACGGATACGGAATCATGAGAGACGAGATCAGAAGCAGGAAGACGGCGTTCTTCCCCGGGAAGCGCAGCTTCGCGAACGCGAATGCGGCCAGACTGGACGTCAGCGTCCCGACGACGGTCACCGTCACGGCGACGATGGCGCTATTCTTGATGCCGCTGAGCAGCGGCCCCTTGTCCCAGATCTCCTTGTATTTCTCGAAGTGCATCGGATTCGGAATCCATACGGGCGGCAACGCGAACACGTCCATGCGATCCTTGACGGAAGTCGTGAACATCCACAAGAGCGGGGCGATCATGAACGCCGCGCCGACCAGCAGAATCGCGAAGATGATCGTATTGGCCCATTTCCTTCTAAGCGCCACAGCGGTTCCTCCCTTCCCCGTACCTTATTCGTTGACTTCCGACGACCGGTCCAGCTTGAACTGAACGAGCGTCACGATGAAAATAAACAGACCGAGAATGACGGACATCGCCGAAGCGTAGCCCATCTGCAGGTTGCCGAACGCCTTCTGCCAGACGTAGAACACGACCGACGCGGAGCTGTATTCCGGACCCCCGGTGCTCGTCATGATGTTGATCTCGATGAAGAGCTGCGAGCCGCCGATAATGTTCGTCACGACGACGAAGAAGGTGACCGGCTTCACCATCGGCCACGTGATGTGCCGGAACCGGCTGAACGCGTTCGCGCCGTCGAGCTCCGCCGCTTCGTAATAATCCTTCGGCACGCTCTGAAGCGCGGCGAGGTACAGCAGCATCGTGTAGCCGAGCCCCTTCCACACCATCATGATCATGATGGCCGGCTTGACCGTATGCACGTTCTGCAGCCAGTTCGGGCCCTTGATGCCGAACAGGTCCAGGAACTGGTTCACGAGGCCGAAGTCGCCGTTGTAGGCCAGGTTCCACATGATCGAGATCGCCGCGATGGACGAGATGACCGGAATGTAGTAGATGGCCCGGAACGCCGTCGTCCCCGGAATGCGGCGATTGAGCCCCAGGGCGAGCAGCAGCGCCAGGACGATGCCGACCGGAATGGCCAGCATCATGAACACCGTGTTGTACATCGCCTTGTGGAACAGTTCGTCTTGGAAAATCTCCTTGAAATTGTCCAGCCCGATAAAGCTCATCTGGCCGAGGCCGTCCCAGTCCGTGAACGATCCGTAGATCGAATAAACCGCCGGGAACAGCGCGAAGACGAGGAAGCCGATGACCGGCGGCGCGATGAACAGATAGCCCCAGTAGGCTTCCTTGCGGTACAGCTTGGATTTGGTTGTCATGGGTTCACCTCGGGATATCCGGCTCCCCAATGACGGCCGTTCCCGCGCCGGAGCGCGGGAACGGCGTCATCGTCACCGAGAGTCGTGAACTTATTTGGACTTGGACTTCTCTTCCTGCTCGATCGCCTTGTCGAGAAGCTTCTGCATCTTCGGCTGCTCCTGCTTCACGTATTCGGCCGCGGTGATCTTGCCGTCGAGCACCGGCTGAATATCGGTGAAGAACAGGTTGTACCATTCGGCGTTGTAAGTGAGAATGCCTGGAATCGGACGGCCGTAGTCGTTGACGATCTGCAGGAACTCTTCCTTGTTCGCCGGCTTCGTGGACGTGTCGGCCGCCCAGGTCTGGGCCATGTCGGTCAGGTTCGGCATCTGGACCTTCGCGTCGGACAGCATCTTCATGCCTTCCTCGGAGCCGGTCAGGTACATCGTCAGAGCGGCGGCCGCTTCCGGATACTTCGTCTTGCTGGAGACGCCGATGCCGAGCGAGCCGAGCCAGGTGGCGGTCTTGCCGGTGGAGCCGGCCGGATACGGGATCAGGTCGTATTCGAACGGCAGCTTCTCGTACGTGCTCATATCCCAAGGTCCGACCGGGAAGAAGCCGATCTGCCCTTGCATCCAACGCTGGTACGTATCGAGCGTCTGCGCCTCGGAGATCGAAGGCGTCACCTTGTACTTGTTCTGCATGTCCGCGAAGAATTGCAGCGCTTCCGCGAACTTCGGATCGTCGATCGTCACCTTCTTATGGGTCGAGTCGATCCAGTCCGCGCCATTGCTCCATACGAGAGATTGGAGCGTCCAGTTGACGTTGAGGCCCGTACCCCATTGATCCAGCTTGCCGTCGCCGTTCGTGTCGAGGGTCAGCTGCTGCGCGGTCTTGATGAACTCGTCCCACGTATACGGCTTGTCCTTGTCCGGCAGAGGGATGCCCGCCTTCTCGAACATCGTCTTGTTGTAGCCCATCGCGAACGGCCCGAGATCCTTCGGCAAGCCCCAGATGTCGCCTTGGCCGACCGTCTGGCCGTCGTAGCGGTACAGGTCGACGCCCTTCTTCCAGATCTTGTTGATGTCGATGTCCGCGTTGTTCTGGACGTAGTCGGTCAGCTTGAGCAGCACGCCGCCGTTGACGTAGGCCATCAGGTCGCCCGGGTCGTAGTAGAACACGTCCGGCACGCTGTTGCCGGTGATGGCCGCCTTCAGCTTCGTCGCGTATTGGTCGGCCGCGGTCGTAATGATCTTGACCTTGACGCCGGGATGGTCCTTCTCGAATCGGTCGACCGTCTTCTTGTAGGCCGCCTGCTCGTCCGGGCCGCCGCGGAACATGAAGGTCAGGTCCGCCTTGCCCAGATCCTTGGTCCCGCCGCTCGCCGGGCTGCTCGCCTGGCTGCCGGCCGGGCTGCTCGCCGGCGCGCTCGCCTCTCCTCCGTTGTCGTTCCCGCCGCCGCAAGCCGTTAGAACGAGACCTGCGGACGTAACCAGCGTCAGTGCGGAGATCCAACTCTTCTTAGCCATTCAAGAACCCCTCCATTTGTGTAATGACCGGACTTGCCGATGGTGTAACCGCATACACCAATGTGCGAGAAAGAGGGTCTTCGCCGGAGCCGACCCTTCTCTCGAGCCTTCCCGACGCCTTCCGGCGCCGGAATGGAAATGGATAGCTAAATCGTTAACATTTGCACAAATATATTTGGCTTGTATTAACAATATCAGATAAGCGCTTACACGTCAACAACTTTGTAAATATATTTATTTTAATGTTAATAAATATATTAACGACCTACGCTTTTTACCTTGAAATCACGTTATTCCGCCCAGGGTCATTGCCAATTCGTTAATAAAAATATATAGTATTAATACAACGCAATCTTTCGTCCGTCTCGACGTTCGATCATTGGAGGAACCTATGAATCTGGATATCTCCGACAAGTCGCTGCCGGTGTACGAGGCGCTGGCGAGCAGCGTCCGGCTCAAGGTCATTCGCCTGCTGGCCAAGCAGCCGATGAACATTCGGGAGCTCTCCGAAGCGGTCGGCCTGAGCAGCGCCATCATGACCATGCATATCAAGAAGCTGGAGAAGGCCGGAATCGTGCGCAGCGAGATGCAGCCGAGCCGCGGCGGGGTGCAGAAGGTGTGCTCCTTGCAGGTGGAAGAGGCGGAGATTATTTTCCCGAACAAGCTGGAGCACATCCGCGAATACCATCAGAGCGAGATCTCCGTCGGCCACTTCACCGACTTCCAGGTGGAACCGACCTGCGGGCTGGCGACGACCGAGAAGTTCATCGGCATCGTCGACGATCCCCGTTCTTTTCTCGACGCCGAACGGTTCCAAGCCAAGATCGTCTGGTTCAGCGAAGGCTTCATCGAATACAAGATCCCGAACTTCCTGCTCTCGACGGAGAATCCGACCGAGCTGGTCATCTCCATGGAGATCGCTTCGGAAGCCCCTCTCACGAACAACAACTGGCCTTCCGACTTGACCTTCTATATGAACAACGTCAAGCTCGGCACGTGGACAAGCCCGGGCGACTTCGGGGACAAGCGAGGCAAGTACAATCCCCCGTGGTGGCCCGACGACATCAACCAATACGGACTGCTCAAGCATCTGACCGTGACCAACCTCGGCACCCGGATGGACGGCCACCCGATGTCCGACGTCACGCTGGAGCAGATCAACGTGTGGGATAAGCAGTGGACGCTGCGCATCGCCATCGAGGGCGATTCCCGCAACATCGGCGGCTTCACCCTGTTCGGGAACGGCTTCGGCAACTACAAGCAGGATATCGTGTTCCGCTTGTATTACGAGAAGGTCGTGCCCGCCGCGGAGCCGGAGGACGAGGACGCGAACGCCCGCGCGCAGTCGACCGCCGAGCCGAACGGGGCCGCAGCCAAGGGCGGCCGCAAGCGCGAGCGCAAATAACGCAAGCCCGAAGGGGCCGAACTTCTTCCCGAAGAAGGAATGGGAGTTCCAGGGGAGTCCCCCCTTCCGGGAAGGATTATCGCAGGCGATCAGGTCAACCCGAGTTGCGGGTTGGCCTTTTTTTGTCGTAGGCCCGCATCTGCAACGAACTCAGGAGCCGCTATTTATCGTATAAAGCCTATTTTGAAAATCTAACGAATCCCAGCGATCTTATTTAGGTCCTTCGAGGTTAAAACGGGCTTCCGGCACGAAATAGCGTATCTACGATTCGTTGGAATCGAAAAACGGCTTGTTTTCAGCGAATTAGCGTCTCCTCGATCCGTTAGCCGCCTCCCCCAATCGAAACGGGCCCTGACACAAAAATAAGGCGCTGCGCTGCACGTTCCTCGCAAAGATCAGCGGCCCTGTTCCGGCTTCTCTACGCCTCTTCGGTTGTCACGGAGTTCCGTTTGTGTCTACAATAGCGGGTAAAGACGACCTACGACGGAGGAACTCCCATGCCCCGCTGGATTCGCCGATCGCTCAAGAACAAGCTGATCTTCCTGCTCCTCGTCTCGATCCTGTTCCCTCTGCTCTCCCTCGGCTTCTTCTCCTACATCACGGCGTCGAACCTGACGGAAGAGAAGACGAAGCAATCCGGCATGGGCGTCCTGCAGCAGATCGACTCGAACCTGGAGTTCATCATCTCCGACATCGAGAACATGTCCCTGTTCCTGATCGGGAGCAAGGACGTGCAGCTCTACGTGAACAGCTCGAAGGCGGACGCGAGCAAGCAGCAGACGCGCATGATCGAATTCCTGTCCAATCTCGTGTTCTCCAAGCCGTACATCTCGGACATTACGATCTATCCCGGCAACCGGGCGATTCCGGTGTCCAATACGACGATTTTCGAGACGGCATTACCCGACATTACCGACACGGATCCGAACTACTTCGCGGCCCATCCGTCCTGGTGGACTCCGCGCTACGACACGAGAACGGCGGCCGGCTCCAAGCGGGTCGTCTCGTTCGTCCGCCCGATCCGCAATCTCTACACGTTCAAGCCCCTCGGCAAGCTCGTCATCAGCCTGGACGAAGCGGCCCTGGAGCGCATCCTGAGCAAGTCGGGCATCGAGAACGACCGCTACATGCTTCTCCTGGACTCGGAAGGACGCGTTCTCTCCGGGACTCTGGACGAGCTCCCCGGAACCGTCGCGGAGGTGCTGCCCGGGCTGCCTCCTCTCGCGGGAGACTCCGGGGCGATAAATTACGGAAGCGGCGGCGGCAAAAAAACGCTGCTGTACCTGACGGTGCCCGGCGTCGGGTGGAAGCTGGTCGAAGCGATCCCGTTCGGCGAATACAAGTCGCAGAACCGGTACGTGCTCGGGCTGACCGCCGCGGCCGTCGGCTTCGCGCTGCTCCTCATCGTCTCGCTCGTCGTCTTCTTCATTCAACGGCTGCTGCGCCCGCTGCGGATGCTGACCCGGTTCCTGAAGAACACCGATCCCGAGGAGCCGATCCGCACGTACCCCGTCGAATCGATGGACGAGGTCGGCCAGCTCGTGCGCAGCTACAACCAGCTCGGCGACCGGATCGCCGCGCTGACCGACCAGGTGAAGCACACGGAAGCGGTGAAGAAGGAAGCCGACATCGCGGCGCTCCAAGCCCAGATCAATCCGCATTTTCTATACAACACGCTCTCTTCGATCCAGTGGATGGCGCTGATGAACAAGGACAAGAACATCGCCGAGATGGTCGGCAACCTGAGCGACTTCCTTCGCTTCAGCCTGAACAAGGGCGCCCAGTTCTGTCCCGTGGAGCAGGAGGTCGCCCATGCCCGCCACTACGCGAACATCCAGGCGATCCGCTACCCGGACCAGTTCGACATCGTGTTCTCGATCGATCCGGCGATGAACGGCAAGACGATGCTCAAGCTGCTGCTCCAGCCCTTGATCGAGAACGCGTTCGCGCACGGCGTCCAGAAGAAGGAGGGGCGCGGCGTCATCGGCGTGCACGGGACGCTGCAGGGGGCGGCGATGACGTTCGCCGTCGAGGATAACGGCGCCGGCATGGAACCGGACAAGCTTCGCGAAGTGCTGGCCCAGCTCCGTTCCCCGGACGACCGCGACCGGGTCGCGCGGGGAAGCTACGGGCTGCGGAACGTCCAGCAGCGGCTGCTTCTGCATTACGGCGCCGACGCCGGCCTGAAGATCGAGAGCGCGGCCGGGGTCGGCACCCGCGTCGCCTTCACCATACCCGCCATGGAGGATTGGCCCTCATGAGAATTCTGATCGTCGACGACGAAGTCATCATCCGCAACGGCCTGAGCACGGTCATCAACTGGGAGGAGCTCGGCTTCGAGCTGCTACGCCCCGCCGCGTCCGCCGAGGAGGCGCTCTCCCGTCTGGACGCGGAACAGCCGCACATCGTGCTGACGGACATTCGCATGACCGGCAAGAGCGGGCTGGACCTCGCCTCGGAGGTAAGGAGCCGGCTGCCGGAGACGGAGATCATCATTCTGACCGGCTACGACGAGTTCGCCTACGCCCAGCAGGCGCTTCGCGAAGGGGTCAGCGACTACCTGCTCAAGACGAGCCGTCCGGAGGAGATCATCCGGGCGGCGATCAAGGCGAAGCAGCGCATCCTCGGCCGGTGGGAGTCGCGGAAGCAGGATCACCTGAAGCTGGCGGCATTCCGCGACGCCCTGCTGGAGAAGCTGCTCGCCGAAGGCAGCCCTTCGGAGCCGGACGAGGCCGCCCTGGCGCAGGTGCCGCGCCTGCTGCCCAAGCTCTGCCCGGCCGCCGGCGGAGCGGCGGCGTACCGCGCGCTCATCGTCGCCGCCTCCGGCTGGAGCGACGCCTCGCTGCTGCTGTTCGCGGTCGAGAACACGCTGAGCGAGCTGCTGCCCGGCGAGACGCTGCTGCGCAAGGACCACGTGCTCGCCGTGCTGGCTTCGGACGCCGCGTCGCCGGAGGCGGACGGCCTCGAGACGGCGCGCCTGGAGCTGGAGCGCGTCGCCCGGAAGCTCAAGTGCGAGCTGTTCGCCGCGGCCGGCTCGCGCGCGGGCGAGCTTCGCGGGCTTCCCCGGTCGTACGGGGAAGCGAGGCACGCCTTCGGCTTCCGCTGGATGGCCGGGGACCGCGCGCTTGTCGCTTACGACGAAGTGAAGGCCCGGCGGGGCGGCAAGACCGTCTGCTCCCAGGAGGAAGAGGCGCGGCTCGTCTCCGTCCTGAAGGGCGGAAGCGTCATCGAGCTTCGCCGCTGGGCGGATGAAGCCGTGGCGGCCCAGCTCGCCGATCCGGAAGCGACTCCCGCCTCGCTGCGGGCCTACATGGGCTCGATCGTGCTGTCGGGCCGCCGCTGGCTCGAGAGGGTGTCGCAGTCGCTCGGCGGGGGCAAATCGCTGCAGCCTCCGGAGGAGACGCCGGTCTGGGAGGCGGATCCGTCCGAGCCTCCCGGCGAGGCGCTGTTCCAATCGCTCCGCGCCTTCCTGGACCTGTACCGCGAAGCCGTCTCCGGCGAACGGGTGTCCTACGTCAAGAGGGCTATCGCCTACATCCGGGACCATCTGGACAGCAACTTGACGCTCCAGCAGGTGGCGAAGCAGGTGCACCTCAACCCGAACCACTTCAGCGAGGTGTTCAAGCGCGAGACCGGCCTGACGTACATCGACTTCGTCACGAGGGAGCGAATGCGCCGGGCGATGGAGATTCTGGGCGAGTCGCCGGCGAAGATCAGCGAGGTGGCGAGCCGCGTCGGCTATGAGGACGTGAAGTATTTCGGCCAGCTGTTCAAAAAGGCGACCGGCAAGACCCCGTCCGAGTACCGCGCCGGCCGCGGGGACATCGGCGACGGCGACGTTGGCGAAGGCGACGCGGAGTGAGCGCAGGCAGGTACGGACGAACGACGCAGGCAGCGATCCGGAGCAAGCGGCGGACGGCGGGCGGATGGCGGGCGGGAGAACCCGGCTGCGTCCATCGCGATTTCTATCGCCCCCCTTTCCGCGCCCAGGTCCCGGGTTCGAGGCGGAGAGCTGGGGGCCGGCGAAGCTCTAACGAATCTGAGGAACGCTATTTGCGTCTAAAAGCCGGTTTTCGAGTTCTAACGAATCGTATAAACCTTATTTCGCCTTTGAAGGCCGATTTGGCCCTGCAAAGAAGCAAATAGCGCTTCTACGATTCGTTAGCTCCGCCAAAATCGCCTTTTTCGCGAAAATAACGTCTCTTCGATTCCTTAGCCGCCCTATCTGCACCCGCCAATCCCCTCCGACGCCGATCGCGCCGCCCAAGTACGCGCATCGAGACGACCCGAGAACGCCCCCCGCCTGCCGGTTAACCCCTCTGCCGCCGTCCGTCCGCCGAATTTCCTCCCCCCTCACCGTTAAAAATCCGTTTTTTGTCCACCCTATGGCTGAAGAGTGTCCCCTGCCCATTCCGCCCGCCCCCCTCTATACTGAAGATGTTCCAAGACGAGATCGCTTCGATCAGGAGGGGTTCCCCTATGAAAAAGACGTTAACGGTATCCGCCGCGACCCTGCTCGCCGCTTCCCTCGTTCTCGCCGGCTGCGGCAAGAACGGGAACGAAGCCGGCTCCCCGGACGCTTCGAACGCGTCCGCCGGCGGCAAGGATAAGGTCAAGCTGTCGCTGTGGCACAACTACACGGGCGACGACCAGCGCGCCAAGACGATGCGCGCGATCATCGAAGAATACCAGAAGGCTCACCCGAACGTCGAGCTCGACATCCAGGCGATTCCGCCGGACGGCTACCGGACGCGCCTGAAGACGGTCGCGGCCGCGAACGAGATGCCCGATCTGTTCGTCATGTGGCCCGGCGTCATGACGAAGGAATTCCAGGCCGGCAACCTGATCCAGCCGATCAACGAGCTGCTGGACGGCAAGCCGGAGTGGAAGGACGGCTTCCTGCCGGGCTCGTTCGACGGGTTCACGATCGGCAGCGACGTCTACAGCGTCCCGGTCGCCCTGTCCCCGACCTCGATTCTCTACTACAACAAGAAGATTCTCGAGGACAACGGCCTGACGCCTCCCAAGACTTGGGACGAGCTGATGAACGCCGTGAACGTCCTCAAGGAGAAGAAGATCACGCCGATCGCGCTCGGCAACAAGGCTGCCTGGCTGGCGCAGTCCAGCATCCTGAGCTCGCTGGCCGACCGCGTGACGGGAACGGAATGGTTCCTGAAGGCGGCCGCGCAGGACGGAGCCAAGTTCACCGATCCGGAATTCGTGCAGGCGCTGACCTACTTGCAGGATCTGCAGAAGGCGGGCGCGTTCCAGGAAGGCTTCAACGCGATCGACAACACGCAGATGGAGCAGTACTTCGCGCAAGGCAAAGCCGCGATGATGATCGACGGCGGCTGGGCGCTGACGAACCTGGCGGCGAGCGCTCCGGCCGACTCGCTGTCGCAGATGGGGGCGACCATCCTCCCGTCCGTCCCGAACGGCAAGGGCGATCCGAACACGCTGTCCGGCGTCGTCGGCACGGGCTTCGGCCTCGGCAAGAACGCCACCGGCGCGAAGAAGGAAGCCGCGCTCGACCTGCTCTACACGCTCGCGGGACCGGACGCGCAGAAGCGCGTGCTCGAGAGCAACCAGCTCGTCAGCTACAAGGTCGAGCTCGACAAGAGCAAGGTGACGCCGATCTTCGCGGAAGTGTACGAGCTCGTGAACAAGGTCGGCCGAACGCCGGTTTACGACGGCGTGCTCTCCTCCGCGGTGGCCGACGAAGTGAACAACGGCCTGCAGGACCTGCTCATGGGCGCCAAGCCCGAAGCGGTCGCGAAGAAGATCCAGGAAGCGCAAGAGAAATCGATGCAGTCCGGCAGTTAATCCGCCGCGCTGAAGTCCATCGTTTCGGCCCTCTTCTCCGGGAGCAGGGCCGAAGCTATTCTATCCCGCGACCACACAATCATGCGATCACACGATCACGCCATTCCGTTTTTCCGTTAACTCGCTAACACGCTAACACGCTATTTCGCTATCACACTATTCCGCTTTTCCGTTAACACGCTATCTCGCTATCACACTATTCCGCTTTTCCGTTAACTCGCTATCTCGCTATTCCGTTATAACGCTAAATTGCTAAACCGCTAGATCCCTAACTCGCTAACTCGCTAACCTGCGAACCTGCTATCCCATCGAAAAAGGAGGGGGCCGTTATGACTTCCGCCGGCCGCGCGAGAGCGTTCATCGCGGCAGGGTTGCTTCCCGCGCTGCTGCTCTTCGTTTTTTTCGTCATCATTCCGATCGTCTGGTCCGCCTATTACGGCTTCTTCGACTGGAAGGGCATCGGGCAGCCCAAGTTCATCGGCATGGACAACTTCGCCGAGGTCGTGAGAGACCCGATCTTCTGGCGTTCGTTCAAGAACAACATGCTGATCGTCGTCGCCTCCGTCTTCGGACAGGTGCCGATCGCCCTTATCCTGTCGCTCCTGCTGGTCCGCAATTCGTGGCTTCACCGGTTCATCCGCTCCTCGGTGTTCATGCCGATGGTGCTCTCCTCGGTCGTCGTCGGCATCATCTGGGGCTATATCTATCATCCGCAGATCGGCATCCTGAACTTCCTGCTCGACAGCGTGGGTCTCGGCTCCTGGAAGCGGCTGTGGCTGTCCGATCCGGACATCTCGATGTATTCGCTCATGGTTCCGATCATCTGGAACTACATCGGCCCGTATCTGATCATGTTCCTCGCGGCGCTCAAGAACATCCCGAGCGACATGGACGACGCCGCCTTGCTCGACGGGGCGCAAGGAGCGCGCAAGCTGTTCTCCCTGACGCTGCCGATGATCTGGGACACGATCAAGGTCGCGGTCGTTCTGTGCATCTCCGGCAGCTTGAAGGCGTTCGACCTGATCTACGTCATGACCGGGGGCGGACCGGCGCATTCGACCGAGCTGCTCGCCTCGTACATGTACAACAACACGTTCGCCATCTACCGGTTCGGGTACGGCAGCGCGGTCTCGACGATGATCATCCTGCTCAGCCTTCTGCTTATCGCCGGCAGCCAATACTTGATGAAGAAAGAATATCGCTAAAGGGGGGCCGTCCATGAAGCTGCGCAAATGGCAAAGCGGCGTCGCGAACGGGCTGATGACCCTGTACGCGCTCGTCACGCTGTATCCGCTGTTCTGGCTCTTCGTCAGCGCGTTCAAATCCAACGACGAGTTCTACTCCCGCCCCTTCGGGCTTCCGACCACCTGGCATTGGGACAGCTTCAAGCGGGCGTGGACCGTGTCCGACATGGGGACGAGCATGTACAACTCCGTCATCGTCACCGCCGTGTCGCTCGTCGTCATGCTCGCGGTCGGGGCGCTGGCCGCCTACGTGCTGTCGCGCTTCCAATTCCGGGGCAAGCTTCTCGTCATGGGCGTGTTCCTGCTGGGGATGCTGATTCCGATCCACAGCACGCTCGTCCCGCTCTTTATCGTCATGAACAAGATTCACCTTCTGAACACGTACGGCGCTCTCATTTTCCCCTATGCCGCCTTCGAACTGCCGATCGCCATCTTCATCATCCAGGCGTACATGAACACGTTCCCGAAGGAGATCGAGGAAGCCGCGCTGATCGACGGTTCCGGGTATTGGGGCATCTTCCGGCGGATGATGCTGCCTCTGGCGGCTCCCGCCATCGCGACGGTGTCGATCCTGGCCGTGCTGCGCTTCTGGAACGACTTCGCGTTCGCGCTCGTGTTCATCAGCAAGCCGGCGCTCAAGACGCTGCCGCTCAGCCTGTCGATGTTCGCCACCGGCTACATGACGGACTACCAGTTGACGATGGCCGCTCTCGCGCTCGCGGTCATTCCGACGATCATCATCTATTTGATCTTCCAGAAGTCGATCATGCAGGGCATGGTGGCCGGCGCCGTGAAGGGTTAAATATTAATCATGTGAAAAAAAAGCAGCCATTCTCTCGATCCCGTCAGATGCGGGCGGGAGAATGGCTTATTTATAGATCGAGTATCATTCTAAAATTTTACTAAATTTGTATTTTCCGGTTGATATGAAGGTAATGAGTGAGAGATAATAAATTTGTAAAACGTTTTCCGTCACTTTTCGCTAAGATTTACTCACCTCCCTTATGATTGAACCGCTGGCCAGCGTTCAATAAATAAATTTCTAGTGAGGAGAGAAAGTCGTGAAGAAAAAGTGGGCAATCACGGGTCCTGCAATAGCATTTATTCTATTAATTGGGAATTCGGTTTCGACGGCAGCTGCACAGGATTCAGGCTCTACAGGCGCACTTCTTAATGACCCCTCATTATCAGTCTCCAAAGCTAAAACCTTGAAAACCTACTCTCAGCAAAAAGACGAATGGGCGTCAAAACTTTATAAAAACAGATTGCAGAACAGACTTGCAGCTTCTGGTGCAAGGTATACTATTTCTGTAACAGGTTATCAGCAGGAGGAGTATTACTACTGTGGTCCTGCATCTGTAAGACAAACCCTCAGTTTCCATAAGTCATCAAGCGGCAGTACGACTTCTCTGCCGTCACAAGCAACATTGGCTAAAAAAATAGGAACGACTACGCAAGGTAGTACAACTACTGGAATTACAGATACTATAAATACCTACGCAAATACTTACGGTTTTGTTGCCTATGCTTCTTCAAATTTAGAGGATGAATCAGACCCTGAAGCAAGATTTAGAGAAAGAATAAGTGCAGATATTGTTTATGAAAATGGTGCGCCTATTATTTTGCTTCAGACAAAGTTCCTTCCAAGATACGGCGGAAAATCGATTCGACATTATAACACAGTTAGCGGGTATGACGATACTTCCTCTTCGCCTTCATCTTATTTGATGAGATTACATGACCCTAATGACGATTCTGATTACTACGGAACTTACTGGGACCCGGTAGGTTCTAAGACGGCAAATGGCGTATTTAAAGCCGTATATGAAGCAGATAAACAAGGAACGAATATGGCGATGAGTTGGTGATTTAACAAAGGAACAGAGGGCTTTCCCTCTGTTCCTTTCACACGGAGGTGTCGCTATGATTAAACCAATAAGCTGCTTGTTAATTTTATTAATACTCATAGTTGCCCAAGGATGTACTAGAGATGATGTTCCCACAACTATTAATGAGCAACCTGCTCCTACAGCGGAGCCGAAGCTTACTCCCTCTAATCAACAGGGTAAGGTAACGATCTCCTCCCCTGTTTCCTTGTATAGAGTGGTCGAATTGCCTTACTCCCAGTATACGTTGCCCTCACTACGTAATGAAGTCCTTTATGTCCCAGTAAACGAAAACAGCGAATTTGTGAATTCGATTATCTCTATAGATTTAAAGACCCTAGAGCAGGACCTTCTCTTTAAATCAACATTTGAGCAGTCAACGATAAACGATCTTCGAGCGAATGAAAACTGGATAACGTGGGTGGATTCCGCAGCAGACGGGTCCTTCGCCAAGACTTATGCCCGAAACATGGACAGCGGGGTTCAAAAAGTCATTACAACGCACACGGATCCCAATTTTTTAAAAATAGATTCTCCATATTTGTATGATGATGTTCTCGCCTGGATTAATATTAATAGCGCCCGTGACACGAATCCCAAGGTCGTTGTCTATAATCTTAAAAATGAAAAGATAAGTACGATATCCGAGGTTCATCAGTATGGTTTATACAATAATTTTTTACACATTCACAATGGAAAAGTTCTCTGGACAGATTCTATTGATGGAAAAGGGTATTATAAAATCTATGATCTAGATTCTCATCAATTGGATTCTTACGAAGCGCCGCTTAAATTTCCCGGCTACGCTCAGTTAATGGACGATGACATTTACTCTATAAATTTTATTGACGATCACGATTGGACTTCCCAAACATTCGGCTACTATGACACGAAAAGTCATGTATTCAAATCTTTAGAGAATAAGTACATTAATCGGCTCGTTTCCAGCGATACCCATGTAGCTTGGACTAATAGCGATCAGGAACTCATCTTATTGGACGCTCGTTCAGGCAAAAAACTAAACTTCTCAAAGCTGATCAATCACACCATCGATTCCATTGAATGTATGAGCGATGGAAAAACTTTTATCGCCGGTTATTCAACCAATCACAGTTCAGTATTGTATATAATAGATCCCCTTAAAGCATGACTAACAAACAATAGTAAAACCCGATCCTATCGAGCCCCTCCCGCCACAGCGGCCTGATCAGAACGGATTCAACACGTGGAAAAAGACGTTCGGCGACGCCATCCGGTAGTAGTGGCTGCACCAGCCGACTCCCCGCCCGTTGAACCGGTTGGCCGAGCTGAAGACGAGGCGCTCCTGCTCCAGCTCCTCGATCCGCGGGATTCGGCCCTCCGCGTAGTCGAGCAGCCTCGCCGCGGCCGAGTCGAGCCGGCTCAACACCCCGCCGTAGCGGATGTCGATCACTTCCCAGCCGAACGGCTTGAACATGCGCATCCACTGCGTCCGGTGGGCCAGACGCAGCTCCCGCACCGCCGAGGCGATCGCGGGCAGCGTCTCCGCAGCCGCCAGCCGAAGCGCCTCCCGGTCCCCGCGGTCGTAAGCCCGCTTAAGCTCGATGCCGATCTCGCTCTTGAGCTTCAGCACGGCGCACAGCTTCTGCGGCACCTCGAACAGGTAGTCCAGCTCGGCCTCCGAATTCCGGGACGCGGCGATCTCCCGCTCCAGCTTCTCATAATGCGCCGCCAGCTCCAGCCCCTCGATCTGCTTGTCGAACAGCCCGAGCAGTACGTCCTGGTAGAGCAGGAACTTCGACGGGTTGCTCTGCTTGCGGTTGTCCGGCTCCGAGCCGGGCACTTCGTCGAGATCCTTCAATCGCAGGAACGTCTCCGCCGGGATGCCGGTGCAGAACTTTACCCTCTCCGCCAGACGCTCCCACTTCGGACTATCCTCCGAATACGCATGCTCCGCGTAGAGCTGCAGCCCGAGCAGCGCCGCGAACGGGTTGCCCTCGTTGCCGTCGTCGCCCCACATCGTCGCGTACGCTTCGCGGATGCCTTCCTTCTTGCATACCTGCAGCGCGACGTCGGAGGCCTTCAGAGATAAGCCGTAGTTGACTCCGAACGTGTTGAAGATCCACACCGCCCCGGCGAAAGCCAGCTTGCCTCCGAGAGGACGATGGTTCGCGATCACGTTCTCGTATTCCTCCGGCTCCAGGTGCACGTAATCCCAGTACACCAGGGTCGCGTCCTTCGGAATGCGGCTCGCCATCTCCTCCGGTATCTTCGTATTCTTGTCGTAGTAGTCGCGCTCCGTCCCCGCGTTGCCGGCGGCGAGCTTCAGGAACATGTCGCTCCACATCATCGGCCGAAGCCCCCTGCGGCGAACGGCGGCCAGCACCTTGTCCAGATGGCCGGCCATCATGTCGAAGCGATCCTTGTACCCGTTCCGGTCCAGGTACTTGCCCCGTCCCAGCTCCTCCGCCTCGTCCATGCCGATGTGGATCTTCCGGCTGCGGAACGGCCAGCTCGCGCCGTCGATCATGTTCTCGACGAGCCGGTCCGTCGCCTCCTCGCCGACGAGAAGCGCGCCCTTCGTGTCCCGGTAATGCCGAACCGGCTCCCACTTCAGGAACTCCTCCAGATGCGCCAGCGTCTGAATGCTCGGGAACGCCTCGATGCCGTATCGGTCCGCGTAATCGTCGATCTCCCGCAGCTCCTCCTGCGAATAACGCCCGCGCATGTAGCCGAAGTACGGCTCCTCTTCGATCGCGTACGTATCCTCCATGTACAGCATGACGGCGTTCATGCCCATGAGGGCCAGCTTGTTCAGCATCGACTTGAACCCGTCCAGGGAGAGCACCGCGTTGCGGGACAGGTCGAACATCGGCCCGACCGTGTCGAATTGCTGCTTCTCGCGCAGGCTGAACGCCCCGCCTTGGCCCCGATGCTGAACGAACAACCCCAATCCGCGGAAAAACTGATGCTTCGCGCCGTATCGGATCCGCCCCTCGGCGCCGTCCCAGCCGACCTCCAGCTCGAACGCTTGGGAAGAACGCTCGACCTTCACGACCGTCCCTTCGTCCCCCGGCACGATTCCGATCTCTCCCGCCAAGCTGCGGATGCCGGGAAGCAGCTCCTCCACGTCCCCCTCGAACCGCACTTTCATCCCGCTTTGCCTCCCCCTCTTCGTTTTCCTCGTTCTATAAACATTATAACGTTATATTGATTGTGCGGGCAATAGCGGACCATTCGTTCCTTCCGTGCCCCGACAAGGCAAAAAAGACGCCTTCCGGCGTCTTTTCGGATTCTCCGAGAATGCAAGGCTTTAGCTTTCGCTCGCGGCGATGCCGTATTTCTCGGCGGCGTCGACCGTGTGCTTAAGCAGCGTGGCGATCGTGACGGGACCGACTCCGGCCGGAACCGGCGTTATCGCGCTCGCCTTCGCCAGGCACGCTTCGTAGTCGACGTCCCCGACGTTCCCTTCGTTGTACCCGGCGTCCAGCACGACCGCGCCTTCCTTCAGCCACCCGCCTTGGATGAACCTCGGCTTGCCGACCGCCGCCACGACGATGTCCCCGAGGCCGACGATCCGATCCAGCTCCTTCGTCTTCGAATGGCAGACGGTAACGGTGGCGTTGCGGTTGAGCAGCATGGCCGACACCGGCTTGCCCAGAATCGGGCTGCGCCCGACGACGATGGCGTGCTTGCCCTCGATCGGGATCTTGTAATAATCCAGAATGGCGATAATCGCCGCCGGGGTGCACGACGGGTAATCGGCGAATCCGAAGGCGGTCTGCGCGTAGCCGAGCGTCGTCACTCCGTCGACGTCCTTCTCCGGCTGGATGGCGTCGAACGCGGCCCGCTCGTCGATCTGATGCGGCACCGGGTGCTGGAGCAGAATCCCGTGAACGGCCGGATCCTCGTTCAGCCGCCGGATCGTCTCGAGCAGCTGCTCCGTCGTCGTGTCCTTGCCCAGATCGACGCGGACCGACTCCATGCCGAGCCGCCGGCACGCGTTGCCCTTCATGCGGACGTACGTGGCCGAAGCCGGATCGTCTCCCACCAGTATCGTCGCCAGGCAAGGGACGACGCCATTGGCGGCCAATCTCTCCACTCTCGGGTACAAGCGGTCCTTGATGTCCTGCGCGACTCGCGAACCGTCCAGAATAAGCTTCTCCTGCGGCATTCTAAGCATCTCCCTTTTCCCCAAAATCGATTGAAAACGCAAAGAGGCAAGGGGACCTCGATCCCCTCACCTCTGCCCAGGCGTACGGCTGATAATCCTATGCGCTCCCTCATGGTTCCCCATGTTCCGCCAGTCACGCATAGCTTGGTGCCTTCATCATAACGCAACGGCCGCCGTCCGCACAATCCCCCGGCGGGCCTTCTTGACAATTCCAACCAATGTAACTAGAATGGTAGCATTGAGAGGAGGAGACCGCCGTGGCCGTCGTGAGCCGCTACACCGTCGCTCTGCATGCTCTGACCTGGCTCGCGTATATGTCGCGGGACAAGGACGAATTCTTCGCTTCCGACCGGATCGCGAACAGCGTGAACACGAGCCCGGTCTTCATCCGCCGCATCCTGGGACAGCTGGCGAAGGCCCGTCTGGTCTCCGTCCAGCACGGAGGAACCGGCGCCGGATGGAAGCTGGCCCGCGCAGCCGAAGCCATCACCCTGCACGAGGTCTACGAAGCGGTCGTGCAGACCCCTCTGTTCGAGCTCCATCATAGCGGCCCCAACCTGAGATGCCAGATCGGCCGGGGAATCCAGCCCGCCTTGGGCGAGATCTACGGCGAGACTGAAGCGGCGATGAAGCGCCAGCTCGGAAGCACGACGATCGCGGACCTGGTCGACTCTTCCTTGGCGCATGGCGAAGACGGGAAGGAACAGGCGTCGGATGGGCCTCAAGGATAGGACCGCCGGACTTCCTTCCGGATTTCCTTCCGGAATTCCAGACTTCCGGGCTTGGACGCATCGTCGCATGCCGTCTTTTTTTCGCGGATCAATGCAACTGAATCAGTTCTCTTCATCGAACGAACGCAGCCTCCTGAGGCGGCGGCCTTTTTACGTTTTCAATGCAACCATGTCAGTTTCCTTGGGTTTCCGCAACCCATGCAGCGAACAAGCCGCATTATCGCCCATCCTGAAAGGAGATCGAGCAAATGGACAAAAGGATTTACGCGCTGACGATGGGGGCGTTCGTCATCGGCACGGAAGGATTTCTGATCGCCGGCGTTCTCCCCCTGCTCGCGAAGTCGTTCCACGTCTCGCTGTCCGTCGCCGGCCAGCTGGTGACGATCTTCTCCCTCGTCTACGCCGTCGGTTCCCCCGTCCTGGCGACCTTGACGGGCCGCTGGGACCGAAGGCGCGTTCTCGTCGCGGGCATGCTCGTCTTCGCCGCGGGGAACGCGATCGCCGCTCTCTCGAATGCGTATGCGGTCATGGCGGTCGGACGCATCGTCGCAGGGATCGGCGCCGGCTGGTATTCGCCGGCGGCCACGACCTCCGCCGCCGCCCTTGTGCGTTCCGACCAACGAGGGCGGGCCATCTCGACCGTCGTCGCCGGCCAGACGGTCGCCTTGATGTTGGGCGTTCCCCTTGGAACCTGGATCGCCCTGACGTTCCAGTGGAGAACCTCCTTCTGGATTCTGACGGTCGTCGGCGTTCTGGCGGCCCTCCTCATTCGCTTCCGGTTCCCGGCCATCCCATCGCCCGGGGCCGTCTCCATGCGGGAGCGCCTGGCTCCCTTGAAGCGGCCGGAGCTTCTGTCCGCCCTGCTGACGACGCTGGCTTGGGCAATCGGCATCTTCGCGGTCTATACGTACGTGGCCGATATCTTCGCAGGGTACGGGGCGGCGGATCGGACGATCAGCGTCGTCCTCTTCGCGGCGGGCGCCGCGAGCTTGATCGGGGTGAAGCTCGGCGGCTTCTCCACCGACCGGTTCGGCTCGCCCCGCACGATCGCCGCCGCGCTGCCCGCTCTGGCCCTGTCGATGGCGGTCCTGTCGATCGTGGCGGACTTCGCCTCCCCGTCCGGCATCGGGACCTTCGCCGCCGTCGGCCTCGGCATCGCCGCCCTGGCGGTCTGGGGGGCGAGCGGGTACGCGTTCAACCCCGCGCAGCAGCATCGGCTGATCGACCTGTCCGGACCGGCGGCCGGCGTTATCCTCTCCCTGAGCTCCTCCGCCACCTATCTGGGCAGCGCCTTGGGCGCGTCGACGGGCGGCCTCGTCGTCCGGTACGGCTCCGCCGGAGAGCTCGGCTATTACGGGGCCGGATGGGAGCTGCTGGCGCTCGCCCTGTTCGCCGTCAGCCTCCGGCTTGCATCGGGGCGCCTGCGGCGATCCGCGCGAACGCCCCAGGCCGAGCCGATCGCCGAAGACCGGCGGTGAGACGGGCGGTAAGACGGGCGCGCGAATAGGCCGGCTCCGCCCTGCCGATACTACGGAAGATTATGGCCGGACGAGGCCGAATCCGGAATCGGAATGAGAATCGGAGGGACCGCGATGTCGGAGAGAACGGTGTTCGCCTACTTCAACACGCCCGACCAAGCCAAGCAAGCGGTGGAACGGATGCGGAGCCGGTCGCTGAAGCTCGTCGAGCATGCGATCGAGCGATTCGACGGATACAGCGGGACCGGCATGCAGAACCTGGACCAGCTCGGCCAGACGATTACGGGCAACTTCCCCGGACTCCCCTATCTGACGCTCGGCGGGGACTTCGACAACAAGGACGCTTCCGTCCTCGCGGCCGCGAGCGTCAGCGCCAGCGGCATGAGCGCGGGCGGCCCGGACAACCGGGTGACCGGCCGGGACATCCTTCTCGTCGCCGTCGTCGAAGAAGAGGACTACGAGGAAGCCGTCCGGATCGCGCAGGCGGAGGGCGCTCTATAACGCGAAGAAGAAGGCCGGGAGCTTGCCCGAAGAGGCGGCTTCCGGCTTTTTTTTCTACCATTGTCCAATACCCATACAGACTTGGTTTTCCGTGTTCGGGGCCACATCCTCGCCTAGTTCGGACCGCGCAGGATCGGAATGCAGGCGGTTTAACGAGTGTGATTTTTCGAATAAAATCGTCGAAGTAAATCGCAAACAAATGGAATCTGTATGATTTTTCACATAAAACGTAAGCAACGCACCGTCATAAGGCAGAATTTGTATGGTTTTTCACACAAACCAACCTGAGCACCTTTTGAAGGCGAATTTTTATACGATTTTTCATACACAAGTGCGAAGCGAAATATTCCGGGACAGGTTTCGTTATTGAATTGGACATTCGTAGTTTTTGTGCATGCCGAAGGGCCGCCTCTTCGCGACGGCCGCGTCCAGCTTCTTCTTCGGAATCGCGCGCGCGCTTCATGGACTCCGATACCGATACGGAGCTGAAGGCGCAGAAGGTCGCGTCCGCGGACGGGCTGGTCACGATCGAGGCCGATATCGGCGGAGTGAACAAGCTGTATATCCATACCGAGGTCGCGAGCGGAGGCTCGTTGTTCGTTCCGCTGACGACCTCCTACTTCAAGCAAGGGAATCGCCGATCGCTCGGCGGCAGCTTCCCCGGGCGGGTCGGCCTTCTCGCTTGCTCCCACGACAACCTCAAGGTTCCTATGTCACCTCAAAGTGCGTACTTTCCGCGAGACTTCCCTTCGTGCACAATAGCTCTCAAGACAACGAACTCGAAGAAGGGAAGGATCACCTATGCAAGCCATCCACCCGGAAACCCCGAACGACCGCAAAGTCGCCCTCGTCGTCGGCGCGGGCGGCGTCATCGGCCGCAACCTGATCGATTATCTGCTGACGCTGCCCGATTGGGACGTCATCGGCGTCTCGCGCCGAGGGGGAGAATCCCGGGACCGCCTCCGCCACGTGGCCGCGGACCTGCTCGACCCGGCCGACAGCCGGGAGAAGCTGGGGAGCCTCTCCGAGGTCACGCATCTTTTCTACGCCGCCTATCAGGACCGCCCGACCTGGGCCGAGCTCGTCGCGCCCAATCTCGCCATGCTGAAGAATGCGGTCGAAGCCGTCGAACCGGCCGCCCGCAACCTGAAGCACGTCAGCCTGATGCAAGGGTATAAGGTCTACGGCGCCCACCTCGGCCCGTTCAAGACGCCCGCCCGCGAGACGGACGCGCCCCACATGCCTCCCGAGTTCAACGTCGACCAACAGAACTACCTGGAGGAGCGGCAAAAGGGGAAGGCCTGGACCTGGTCGGCGATCCGCCCCTCGGTCGTATCCGGCTTCGCGCTCGGCAATCCGATGAATCTCGCGATGGTGATCGCGGTGTACGCCTCCATCTCGAAGGAGCTCGGCATCCCGCTCCGGTTCCCGGGCAAGCCAGGCGCCTACCACACGCTCATGGAGATGACGGACGCCGGCCTGCTCGCGAAGGCGACCGTCTGGGCGGCGACCGACGAGCGCTGCGCCAACCAGGCGTTCAACATCGCGAACGGCGACCTGTTCCGCTGGAACGAGATGTGGCCGAAGATCGCCCGCTACTTCGAGCTGGAGACGGCCCCGCCGCTGCCGATGCCGCTGGAGGTCGTCATGGCGGACAAGGAAGAGCTGTGGAACCGGATGACGGAGAAGTACGGGCTCGCGGGGCATTTCTACAAGGAGGTGTCGTCGTGGGCGTTCGGGGACTTCGTGTTCTCGTGGGATTACGACTTCTTCGCCGACGGCTCCAAGGCCCGCCGCTTCGGCTTCCACGAATACGTCGACACCGAGGCGATGTTCATGGGAATCTTCGACGAATTCCGCAGGCGCAAGGTCATTCCTTGACGGGCGCGGCGGGACGATCGGCTTTCTCGTCCGAAGCCGCCAGGAACTTCGCGATCTCGTCCTGCAGCTCTACGTGGAAGCCCGCGCGGTCGAATCCGGGCGGGTCCTGCGAAGGGAGGAAGGAAGTCGAGACCATCTCGGCCGGGAACGGACTCAGGAAGGCGAAATGTCCGGCATTCTTCACGGTTCGGTAGCGAACCTTCGACGGATCGGCGACGCCGTTCAAGACGATCTGCGCGTGATAAGGAGGCGTGTACGGATCTCGTTCCGCGTCCAGCATCAGAATGGGGAGTCGAACTCCGCTTAACGCTCCCTCTTCCCGGAACCAGACGGACGCCGGAGCCAGTAGAACGATGGATCGGATGCGCGGATCTCTCTCGACGTCAATCGGCTGCGCCCGGCCGTCCGGGCTCTCGTGCGGGAAGGAGGCCGGAACGCCGCCGGCCGCGGCCAGCGCGGTGTAGCCGCCCATCGAATGCCCGATGACCGAATGCCCTTCGGGCTTGACTAGCCCCTTGAACGCCTCATCTTGATAGAACCAGTCGGCCGCCAGACGCAGGTGCCGGGGGCGGTGCAGGAGATTCTGGACCGTGCCCTCCCAGCTATTATCGTTGCGGTTGTTGTGCGGATGCTCGGGCAAGCCGACGATAAAGCCGTTGCGGGCCAAATGACGGGCGATGGACCGGTACACGAACGGAGTTCCCCCCGTACCGTGCGAGAGAAGGACCAGCGGGTGTATTCCGGCCCGCGGAGACGCATCCCGGGCCGCCTCCACCGAGTATGGCCCGAGCCGTTCCTCCTTCTCCGGCTCGTCCGTCGGATACATCACGGTCATCGCGAAAGCCGTCTCCGATAAGCCGTCGTGAACAAAAACCTGACGGAGTCCCGCATTGGCTCTCTTTATCTGTGTTTCGATCTTCATCTCGACTTCTTCCTCCGTTTCCAGGCTCCCCTATGCCGGGCCGACCGGAATAAAGAGGTCCAGCACGGAATTCTCGTCCGCCGGCCCCAAGTATCGTTCGTCGTATCGCGCGAACTCCGGGGCGTCGGTCCGAATGCGGCCCGACCGGGGCAGCCACTCCTCGTAAATGTATTGGAACGTATCGTTAAGTCTGGCCAAGGTTCCCTTGTGCGAAAAAACCGCATAGTCGGCTGCGGGAAGCCGCTTGGCCGCCATCCCTGCCGGAACCGGGCTCTCTTCGCGGTCGACTTCGGCGCAAGCGGTGTATAAGACTTCCCAGCCCTCGCCTGCCAGCTCGATGACGGAATAAGCGACCCCCTCCGTACCCGGCTTGCGCTTGATCTCCCGCTCGCGCTCCCGGAAGCTGCGCCAGAGCCTTCCGATCTCGTCCGAGCGAAGGCCCGGGATCGACAAGCCCACCAGGCGCAGCTCGTCCAAGCGGACGATGGAGGGCTCGAGGGAGATGCCCTCATGCAGATGCCGCAGCCCCGCGTCATCCAGCGGGAGCTTCTCCATCGCCCGGAACAGGGTGTCCTTCATGTCCCTCCGCTTGCGGAATTGTCCGGGCGAGACGGAGAACAGCTTCCGGAAGGCGCGGGTGAAGGCTTCCTGCGAATCGAACCGATAGCGCAGGGCGATCTCGATGATTCTTCCGTCGGTATGGAACAGGTCATAGGCCGCGCGAGTCAATCTCCGCTTGCTGATGTACTCCGAGACGGAGGTTCGGGTCAGCGACTGGAAGATCCGATGGAAATGGTAAGGGGAATACCCTGCGGCTTCCGCCACTTCGGCGCTGGACAGCTTTTCGGTCAGACGTGCCTCTATATAGGCGATAGCCTTGCTTACCGAATCCTTGTAGTTCAAATCGATGCCTCCATGGAGTTATTTTCACTATACGACAGAAGAGGGCCCCTGTTTTGATTTATCTTGCGATATTTGCCCCCGGCAGTCGGCCCGGAGCGGCCGCTTCTTCGGAACCGTCAAAAAAAGGCAGCCGCGGAGCGGATGCCTTCGTGAAGCCGGATCTCTTCTTCTTATTGGGGCAGCGCGTCCGGCGTCGGGTTGCGGACGACGGCCTTGTCCCCGTATTTGCGCTCGATATGGCCGTCTCCCCACCTGCACATCAGGCGAAGGAGCTCCTTCAGGCTCCAGCCGTAGTCCGTCAGCTCGTATTCGACCCGGGGCGGCACCTCGTTATAGGTCGTGCGCTTGACGATGCCTTCCTCTTCGAGCTCCCGCAGCTGCTCCGTCAGCACCTTCTGGGTGATGTCGGGGATCAGGCTGCGGAACTCGCCGTTGCGCTTCTTGCCGAAGGTGAGGTAGAACAGGATGACGGGCTTCCACTTGCCCCCGATCACCTCCAGCGTCGCCTCTACGGCGGTGTTGTACACTTTGGCCGGCTCTTCCATAGCCACGATCGCTCCCCTCTTCTTCGGGCTCTCTCAGGAATATCTCCGGAGCATCTTCTCCAGCGTCGAACGGACCGCCTCCCTCAGTTCGGGCGGCTCCTCCACGACGACCTCGTCCCCGAAGCCGAGCAGCACCCGGAGGAGCCAACGCGCGCGAGCCGGATTCGCAACCTTCAGCGCGACCGTCAGCGAGCCGTCTTCGCGCAGGGAGCGGTCTCCCCGGCCGAAGTGATCCAGGGCGCGGGGAACGGCCTCCTTCTCGAACCGAAGGACGACGTCGCGAAGCTCGGTCTCCTCTTCCGTCCCGAACAATCCCGGCTCCAGCTCCGGCTTCTCCAAGGCCGCATCCAGCCTGCGGACGAAGCGCTCGGACAGCGCCTCCAGCCCGGACATGCGCGACAGCTTGAACTCCCGGTGGCCGCGCCGCTCCCGGCAATAGCCGAACAAGTACCAAGAGCCGTTCCGGTATTTCAGGCTGGCCGGTTCGACGAGCCGGATCGTTTTCTCGCTTTTCCAGCTGATATATTCGAATCTCACGACGTTCCGCTCCAGAATAGCCGTCCGGAGCATTCGCAGTTCGGTCAGGAAGCCGCGGTGGCTGCCGATGTCCATGTCCAGAACGGGATCGGAATCGTCCCTACGAATCGTCTGCAGCTTCCGCACCGTATCCATCGCCTGCTCGTCGTCGAATACGTTCGACAGGCTGCTCAGAATCGTCACAAGCGACTCCACGTCGTACGACCCGAGCAGGCTCCGGTCCATCTTGTACGTGTCGATGATGCCGTAGCCGCCGTTCGCCCCTTGATAGGAGACGACGGGAATGCCGGCCGCGCAGATCGCCTCGATGTCGCGGTAGATCGTCCGCTGCGATACCCCGTATTTGTCCGCCAGCGCCGAAGCCGAGACGACCTCGTTGTTGAGCAGCATATAGATCATGGAGATCAGCCTCTCCAGCTTCACCGCGTTCCTCCCCCTCCCGGCTTCGGCTTCTCGCCCTCCGTCATTGCGGCTTCGGCCCGAACCTCTTCACCGACCGGGCGCGCGCCCGCTGAATCTCGACTTCCCGGTTCCGGCTGGGCGCGTTCGTCACGAGCGACTTCAGCAGCTTGTCGGCGGCCGCCGCGACCTCTTCCACGGCGAGACGGAACGCCTCTTCGTTCGCCTTCGACGGAGCGTTGAAGCCCGCGAGCTTCCTCACGAATTGAAGCGAAGCCGCCTGGATCTCCTCGTCCGTCGCCGGCGGATCGAAGTTGAACAGCGTCTTGATATTACGGCACATCGCGCTCACCTTCCTGCGAACTTTTTTACTCATTGTAATCAAAAAATGGCGTCGCTCCAACCGGTCCGGCTCGTTACAGGCTCGATAACCTCTTCGGGAGCTCGTCCCCTTGCGAAGCGATCCACATCATCTCGTTCGCGAACCGTCTCGGAATCGGGTCCTTGCCGTCCATTCCGGGGCGGAGCCACCATACGCTCTCCATGTACCATAGCAGCGCGATAGAATCCGCGATCTGCCCCTGCGGGAAGGCGCGAAACTCCCGATAACCGGACAGGAAGGCGTCGACCTTCCGCAAGTCCAACCCTTCTTCTTCGTTCAGGCCGCCCGAGAGGATCGCTCTCGCCGCGTCCAGTTCGGGATAATCGTAGTTCAGCCGGTCGAAGTCGAGCACGGCCGAGACGCGATCGCCGGTGAAAAGCAGGTTGTCCGTCCACAAATCCCGGTGAGCCCAACCCCGCTCGCACCGATGCCGGAGCCTCCCGACGTCCAGTTCGCGGACGCGGTCCTTCTGGCGCTCGAATAGCGGAACCAGATGCGTCCCGCCTTCCCGCTCGGCTTGTTCGATGGCGGCATCCCAATGGCGGATCCGATCCTCGGGCTCCGGAGGAACGAACTGCGGCTCCGGTTCCTCCCCGTCCGTCGAACCGTCGTTCAGATGCCGGTGCATCGCTCCCGCCACCCTGCCGAGATCGTACATCCGGGACGCGCTCGCCGTCCCGCTCCCGATCCGTTCTCCTTCGCAAAAGCGCATGAGCATATACCGGTCTCCGGACTGCGCTTCGTGCAGCAGAGTGCCTTGGAATTCCAGCACCCGCGGACAAGGAATGCCGGCCTCATGAAGCCGTTGCTGCCCAATTAGCGCGGCTTCCAGCACCTTCGCTTCTTTGTACCTCCTGGCATGATATTTCTTCAGAACAAGCGGCTCCCCGTCGGTGTGGAGAACCCATTTGGCGTTTAACCAGCCCAAGCGAACGGGCTCCGCCCGAACGATACGGAACCCGAACTTGCCCTCGCACTCCCTGAACAATCGATCATCCGCGTCTTCCAAGCGCGCAACCCTCGTCTCCTATAAGTCCTCTCCTATCTATTCCGCTTCCCGGCCGGAGAATCCTCCGCGAAGCCTCCCTCCGAATGAGAGAGCAACATAGCGAAGCCGGCCCCGTGTTACAACGGAGAAGTAGTTTCGATAAGGGAGATGAGCCGAATGAACAAGTTGGAAAAGAAGGTTGCATTGGTGACGGGGGCAAGCCGGGGGATCGGCCGCGGCATCGCGGTCCGCCTCGCGCGGGAGGGCGCTCTCGTGGCGGTGCATTACGGGAGCAACCGGAGCGCGGCGGAGCTGACGGTCCGGGAGATCCGGACGGCCGGAGGCGAAGCCTTCGCGGTGGAAGCCGACCTGTCGTCGGCGGAAGGAATTCTGCGTCTGTTCGCCGCCCTGGACGCCGAGCTGACGGCGCGAATCGGCCATAACCGGCTCGACATTCTCGTCAATAACGCCGGAATCGGGCAGACGATTCCGCTCGAGGAGACGACGGCGGAGTCGTTGGACGAGGTGTTGAACCTCCATGTCAAAGCGCCGATTCTCGTCACGCGGGAAGCGCTGGCCCGCCTGAACGACGGCGGCCGGATCATCAATCTCTCGTCCGCGGTGACGCGGATCGCCTTCCCCGGCCTGCTCGGCTACAGCGTGTCGAAGGGCGCGGTCAACACGATGACTCTCGCCCTGGCCCAGCAGCTTGGGGCGCGGCAGATTACCGTGAACGCCCTCATGCCGGGCATCGTCGAGACCGAGATGAACGCCGGAACGCTCGGCAGCCCGGAAGGGCGGGCGTTCGCCGCCGGCCTGTCCGTGTTCGGCCGATGGGGGCAGCCCGAGGACGTGGCCGACATCGCCGCCTTCCTCGCATCCGACGACAGCCGCTGGGTGACCGGGCAGCTGATCGACGCGAGCGGCGGTACCCGCTTGTAAGGAATCGGCTCGCTGCCCAATCCAGGAAATACTTGCCTAAACTGGATGAATGGCCGACAATGAAGAACGAGGGATTCTCTTAAGCGGACCGCCATGCTTATCGTTGTCCCTACAACGACTTCCGAAGGAGTGATGAGGTGTTGAATACGATTCTGAACACGAATAAGCCTGCGAGAGGTCGTTGCCGGTAGGGACGGATAAGCGCCTCTCGCAAGGCCATGGGAGGCAGACTGGCTATGATGGAATTGGAAAAGCGATATTCGCCGGCGGTCGAGCTGAGGCCGGTCGATGCGAACAACTGGTATGATTGCTCCCAGCTTGAGGTCACGGAGGAGCAGCGAGGCGTTTTTCCCGTCCCGATCGTGTACTGGCTGGCCGAGTCTGCCTATTGCGGATTCGCGCCCCTGGCCGTCTATGCCTCGGAAGAGCTTGTCGGGTTCGCGGCCTACGCCGTCGATCCCGACGACGGAAGCTACTGGATCATGGCCTTCATGATCGACGGCGGCCATCAGGGGAGAGGCTTCGGCCGAGCCGGAATGAAGGAGCTTATTCGACTCATCCGGGAGACGCACGGCTGCGACCGAATCCGGCTCGGACACCGTCCGGGGAACGAGACGGCCGCGAGGCTGTACGCCTCGCTTGGGTTCGAAGAGGTGGATGCGTGCGATCGGGAGATCGTACGGGAATTGCGATTCTGAATTCGGCAGCGAGCCGCCCTCTCTTCGAGGGCGGCTCGTTGTCGTTGCGCGCTTGGACGAACAAGCGGTAAGATAAATTTACCAACAAGACAATCGGAAGGAACGGGCATGCCATGGGCACAGCGATCGCCGTTACGATCATTATCCTGGCCGTCCTCGCGGCCGGGCTCGCCGCGTCGGGGCTCTACTTCTACCGCGTCGCGATAGCGAGGAACAAGAAGGCGGTTCTGGAACGGAGTCCGGATCTGGACGACTTCGGAGCTCGCCGGCCGGACGAAGCCGCAGAGTGGGCCCGGCGGCAGCCCTGGGAATACGTCGCCGTGAAGTCCCGCGACGGTCTCGCGCTGCACGGCTATTACCTGGAAGCGGACGAGCCGTCGAACCGGACGGTCATTCTGGCGCACGGCTATTCGGGCGAGGCGATGAGCAACATGCGCTCGCTCGCCAGGTTCTACCGCGAGAAGCTCGGCTATTGCGTGCTCATGCCGGACGCGCGGGGACACGGACGAAGCGAGGGCGGTTATATCGGCTTCGGATGGCCGGAACGGGAGGACTATCTCGAATGGATCGATTACGCCGTCGGCCGCCAAGGGACGGACTGCCGGATCGTTCTGCACGGCGTCTCGATGGGCGGGGCCACCGTGCTGATGACGAGCGGCGAGCGGCTTCCCGGGCAGGTGAAGGCCGTCGTCAGCGACTGCGCCTACACGTCGGCCGTCGACATTCTCTCGTATCAACTGAAGCGGCTGTACAAGCTGCCCGCGTTCCCCCTCGTCCCGGTCACGAGCCTCGTCTGCCGGATCCGGGCGGGCTATTCGTTCTACGAAGCGTCGGCCCTCCGCCAAGTCGCGCGGGCGAAGACGCCGATTCTGTTCATCCATGGCGACGCCGACACGTTCGTCCCGTTCGGGATGGTCCGCCGGCTGTACGACGAGTGCGCGTCCGAGAAGGAGCTGCTCGTCGTCCCGGACGCCGGCCACGGCCTCGCGTACTCCGCGGACCCCGAAGGCTACGAGAGCGCCGTCCGGCGATTCCTCCGTCGCCACGCGGGGTAACGCCCATAGAAGAAGGTCCGGCTCCGCGACGGCGGATGCCGGACCTTCCTCGTTCGGCTTCATGCCATGCATGCTTCGACATGCCGTGCCGATCTATTCTTCGTGTTCGTCGACGACTCCGAGCTCCCGGTTCTTCTCCTTGAACTTCGGGTTGTGCGAGGAGACGTACGCGAATCTCTCCGCCTGCGGATCCAGATACAGCTTGGCGCTGTTCAGCGCCAGGATGGCGTCGTTGAACGTGCCGGCGATCAGATGAACCTTGCTGTCGTGCTTGACGAAGTCTCCGGCCGCGAATATGCCGGGGATATTCGTCTCCATCTTGCTGCTGACGTTCGCGTGCCAGTCGCCCATGTCCAGCCCCCACTCCCGGATCGGGCCGAAGTTGTAGCGCAGGCCGTGGTTGACGATCACCGCGTCGACGGCGATTCTCTCCCGTTCTCCCGTCTCCGCGTGGGCGATCGTCACTTCGTCGATGGTCGTGCCGTTGCCGCTGTGCAGCGACTCCACCGTATAAGGCGTCCGGACGGAAGCCGAGGACTCCTTCATCCGCTTGACGTTGCGCTCGTGGCCGCCGAATTGGTCGCGCCGGTGGACGACGGTAAGGCTGCTCGCGATCGGCTCCAGCGCGTTCGCCCAGTCGACCGCGGAATCGCCCCCGCCCGAGATGAGCACGCGCTTGCCCCGGAACTCCTCGAGCTCCTGCACCGTGTAGTGCAGGTTCGTCACCTCGAAGCGGTCCGCCCCTTCGATGTCGAGCTTCGCCAGCTCGAGGATGCCGTAGCCGATCGCGAGCACGACCGTCCGCGTCCAGTGGCGCTCCCCGTTCGCGGCGGTCAGGATAAACGTGCCGTCCGCCTGACGGTCGCAGGAGACGATCTGCTGGCCGAGCACGATCGTCGGATCGAACGTCTTCGCCTGCCGGATCATCTGCTCGAGCAGCTGCCGGCCCAGCGTCGGAGGGAGCCCGCCGACGTCCCAGATCATCTTCTCCGGGTAGATCAGCACTCTCCCGCCCAATTCGTCGCGAGCCTCGATCAGCTTCGTCTTCAAGTCTCTCATGCCGCTATAGAAAGCCGTATACATGCCGGCGGGGCCTCCGCCGATGATCGTCACGTCGTACAGCTCGAGTTGGTCGCTCATCCTTCATTCCCCTGTCTGGATCGCCGGTTTGAACATCACTGCCTCTCATTGTAGTTGATAATGATTATCAACGTCAACTCTAATCGCCTAATGACGCTAATTATTCACAGGATGAAATTGCAGAATTAAATCGAAGGACAGCGGCGCTCCCCCTTCGGAACGACGCGATCCCAATGCCGGTGCAAGGCGATCGCCTCCAGGAACGCCTCGGCGAACGCGGCGGAATCCGGCGAATCGGATGAAGCGAATGAAGCGGACGAGGCGGATGAATCGGGCAAGTCGGGCATTGCCGCGGAGATCACGCCCTGGCTGCCCGCCAGGCCGCCGGTCTCGAGCCAAACCGTTCCGCCGTGAGACGCCGCGATAGGCTTATAGTGGGCGAAGGCGTCCCGCAGGAATTCCGCCGGGCCCTTATCCGCCTGGCCGACGTCGACCCGGCCGGAGGCGACGTAGATCGCGTCGAACAGGACGGAATCGGTCGTCGCGTACGTATGGACGGCCTCCAGCTCGAAGCCGTCCGCTCCGCGATGCTTCCCGAGCCGGCCGGCGACGGCCTCCGCCCGAACGCCGGCCGCCTGCAAGACGTCCATCACCGCCCGCACGTACGCCCCGTCGAAGTCTTCGCCCAGCAGGACGGCGACCTTGCGGCCCTTCGGCGACTTCGCGGTATTCATCAGGCTGAGGGCCGGCGACCGGCGAGTCTCCTTCGAGCCGCCTTCCCGGGGCGGAACCGCTCCGATGGCCTCGGCGACGGGAACCGCCAGCTCGAGGCTGACGTTGGCGAACAGGTCGACCGCCTGCTGCCGCACGGACGGGCTCCCGACCTTGCCCAGCTCGAAGCTGAACGCCTGGACGATGTGCTTCCTCTCCACCTCGCTCATGCTGTTCCAGAACAGGGCCGCCTGCGAGAAATGGTCCCGGAAGCTCGCGCTTCGCGCGCGCACCTTGCGGCCTTCTATTTTCTCCTGGTAATGGACGTAGCCGCCCTCGGCTTCGCTTACGGGGGCCGGCGTATTGCCGGCGAGCGAATTGTTCCGGTAGCTGACGGCCCCGCGGTTGATCGTCTGGCGGCCGTAGCCGTCCCTCTGGTTGTTATGGAACGGGCAGACGGGCCGGTTGATCGGCAGTTCGTGGAAGTTCGGGCCGCCGAGCCGGATGAGCTGCGTATCCGTGTAGGAGAACAGGCGCCCCTGGAGCAGCGGGTCGTTGGTGAAGTCGATGCCCGGCACGACGTGGCCGGGATGGAACGCGACCTGCTCGGTCTCCGCGAACACGTTGTCCACGTTGCGGTTCAACGTCATTTTCCCCACGAGCTTCACCGGCACTTCCTCTTCCGGCCACAGCTTCGTCGGGTCCAGGATGTCGAAGTCGAACCGGAACTCGTCCTCTTCGGGGAGAAGCTGGACGCCCAGCTCGAACTCCAGGAAGTCCCCTCTCTCGATCGCCTCCCACATGTCGCGCCGGTTGAAGTCCGGATCCTGCCCCGCGATCTTCTGCGCCTCGTCCCACACCAGGGAGTGCGCGCCGAGCACCGGCTTCCAGTGGAACTTGACGAAGTGCGCTTGTCCGAGGTCGTTCACGAACCGGAACGTATGGACGCCGAACCCTTCCATCATCCGGAAGCTGCGGGGCAGCGCCCGGTCGGACATCAGCCACAGGACCATGTGGGCCGTCTCCGGGTTGTTCGCCACGAAGTCCCAGAAGGTGTCGTGGGCCGAGGCCGCCTGGGGCATCTCGTGATGAGGCTCGGGCTTGAGCGCGTGCACGAGATCGGGGAACTTGATGGCATCCTGGATGAAAAACACCGGCATATTGTTCCCGACGAGGTCGTAGTTGCCTTCTTCCGTATAGAACTTGGTCGCGAAGCCGCGGACGTCGCGAACGGTCTCCGCCGAACCGCGCGAGCCGGCGACGGTCGAGAACCGGACGAAGACGGGCGTCTTCTTGGCGGGATCCTGCAGGAACTTCGCCTTCGTGTAGGGAGCCAGCGACTCGTAGACCTGGAACTCGCCATGCGCGGCGAACCCTCTGGCGTGCACGATTCTCTCGGGAATTCGCTCGTGGTCGAAGTGGGTCATTTTCTCGCGGAAGTGGAAGTCCTCCATCAAGGTCGGACCCCTCTCGCCCGCCTTGAGCGAGAACTCGTCCTCCGACAGGACGACGCCTTGGTTCGTCGTCAGCTTCCGCCCTTCGTCCGTCACCCGGTATTGTTCAAGCTGCTGGTCCTTGAGGTTGCGCGGTTCTCTCGGATCTCTCGGTTCTCTCGATTGCTCGCTCATGATCGCCACTCCTTCGCTGGGGATTGGGTCCGGTTGGGACCGGCTTCTTTTTCTTTACCCCGTTCGCGGAGAGGCTCAACCCCGAACGGGCGAATGGAGATAGGGCGGGCTGTAACGGACTCAGATGACGCTATTCGGCTTCAAAAGCCAAGTTTGAAAATCTAACGAACCCACGCGAGCTTATTTGGCGTGATTGGACCCAAAAACGGGCTTTCGGAACAAAATAACGTTTCTACGATTCGTTACAATCGGAAATTGCTCGTTTTCGACGAAATAACGTCTCTACGATCCGTTAGCTGCCTTCCGGCCGACGGCATTGGAACTTGGATCCATGTAAGAAAACTACGGATGACCCATTTACCAATCTCGCAGACATGGCGGGCTTTACCGCAGGCGGGCGGATTCATTTGTGTGATTTTTCGTATAACGCACCGCCGAAAAAATCAAGGCAGATGAATTCTGTATGATTTTTCACTCACCATTTAAGCAAGGCGCCTTCTTAGAGCATAATTTGTATGATTTTTTATACACCATTTAAGCAAGACGCCTTCCTGAAGCATAATTTGTATGATTTTTCGTACACCATTTAAGCAAGGCGCCTTCTTCAAATAGAATTTGTATGATTTTTCCATCCGCCATTCAACTAGCAGGCGCCTTTTCGAGCCGGAATCTAGTCCAAGTCCAAAATTTTTCAGGATAAGTTCCGTTAGTGAAAATGCGTTATCCGCAGAAAAAAAGCCCAACCGCCGGAGAGCCATGCAAACATCGCTCCGGGGGCTGGACTTGGGCTGGGATTGGGCTGAGATAGGCTTGGTGGGCTGAGCTTCGGTCAAACTTAGGCTGAGCTTGAGGCAGGCTTGGAGTCGGGCTCGAGTTAGGTGCGTGTCGGATGGCAGACCGAGTACGAACGGGACAGCCATGCTTCGTCGTCTCTTACAGCAGCGTCTCCGCTCCGTCGATGAAGATTTCGGTTCCCGAGATGCGGCTGGACCGCTCCGAAGCGAGGAAGAACACCAGATCGGCCACCTGCTCCGGCCGGCCCGGCCCGCGCTCCAGCGGCTGATCGCCTTCCGGATATTCGACCGGGATGCGGATCTTGTCCACTTCCTTCGTCCTCTCGGTGTTCTCCCCGATGTTCGTCTCGATCGCCCCGGGGCAGATGACGTTGACCCGGATCTTGTAGCGGGCCAGCTCGAGCGCGGCCATCTTCGCGAAGGCGACCTGGCCGGCCTTGGACGCGCTGTAGGCCGACATGCCGAAGCCGGAGAACTTGCGGCTGCCGTTGACGGAGGCCGTCACGATGATGCTGCCTCCCGTCTTCTTCATGTGGGGGACGGCGTATTTGAACGTCAGGAACGTTCCCTTCAAGTTCGTGGACAGCGTCTCGTCCCACGCCTCCGGCGTCAGATCCTCGATCGGCGCGAGCGTGCCGTTGATGCCCGCGTTCGCGAAGACGACGTCGATGCGGCCGAACCGCCCGGCGGCGGACTCGATCGCCTTCCGGACCCGCTCCGGGTCCGAGACGTCGACGTCGTAAAATTCGGATTCCCGGCCCAGCTCCCGGATCTCCTTCTCCACCTCTTCGGTCCGGTTGTCGTTCAAGTCCAGCAGGCAGACGTTCGCCCCGCCCCGCGCCAGCGCGAGGGCGGAGGCGCGGCCGATGCCCGAGCCCGCCCCCGTGACGATCGCTACCTTATCCTGAAGCGGCAGCCGGCCGGCCCCCGCGGACGACGATTCATTCGAAGGGTTCATTCCCATTCCCATCCCCATCTCCTCCTCGGCGGTTTATACCTTGAATATAAATCGTTATGTCCAACTTTAAACAACCGTATCCGGATCGGAGGGGGAAAACGCGAACAGGCAGCCGCCCGGGACGTTCCCCGCGGACGGCTGCCTGTCTGACGCTATGGAAGGACGGAAGGAGCCGTCCGCTCTAGACCCTGAACCGGCTGACCGCCTCGCTCAGCCGCTCCGCCATCGCCCGCAGCTCGCCGGACGCGCCGGTCACTTCCTCGACCGGAGGCGAGCTGTTCCTCGGCCGCGGCGGCGACCTGCTGGGAGCGGCCCGCCGAGTCTTGGGCGATCCGCTTCAGCTCTTCGAGAGCGGCGGCGACCTCTTCGCTGCCCGCCGACATCTCCTCCGAGGAAGCGGACACCTCCTCGGTCTGGCCGCTCACTTGCTTCACCGCTTCGAGGATGGAGCGGAACGACTCGCCGGAGGCGTTCGCCAGCTCCGAGCCGGACCGCGCTTCTTCGGTCGAGGCCGACAACGCGGCGGCCGCCTCGTTCGCCTGCGAACCGATCGTCCGGAGGATGTCTATGATCTCGTCGGACGACTGCTTGGAGCGCTCGGCGAGCTTGCGGATCTCGGCGGCGACGACCGCGAAGCCCTTGCCCTGCTCCCCGGCGCGGGAAGCTTCGATGGACGCGTTCAAGGCGAGCAGGTTGGTCTGGTTCGCGACTTCGGAGATATGCGCGAGAATATCGCCGATCCGTCCGCTCGCTCGGTTCAGCTCGTCCATCGAACCGGCGGCCTTCACGATGCCCGCCTCGACCGACCGCATCTGGCTGACGGTCCGGGCGATCAGCTCGCCGCCCTCTTCCGCCCGGCTCGCCGTGGCCGACGCCAGATCGGACACGACGGAAGACGACTCGGCGATGCGCTGAATGCCGACGGCCATCTCGGTCATGGCCCGGCCGGAATCCTCGGCGCTGGCGAGCTGGGATTCGTTGCCGGCGGCGACACCCTGAATCGCTTCGGCGATCTCGTTCGTCGCCTGGGCGGTCTGATCGGCCGTCTCCTTCAGCTTGCGGGAAGCCTCCGTGACGCCCTGCGACGTCTGCTTGATATCGATCGTCAAGCTCCGGAGGCTGGCGATCATCGCGTTGAACGACTGCGCCGCCCGTCCGATCTCGTTGCCGCCGCTGGCGGTCACGACGACCGTCAGATCCCCGCCGGCGGCTTGGGCGGACCTGTCGGCCAGCATGCGCAGCGGCCTTATCGTCGTCCGCAAGAGGAAGACGACGAGTCCGATCGCGAGCAGCGCCGCCAGAAGGCCGATGCCGATCGTTCTCCACAGGATTCCGTTGATGTGGGCCGCGACTTTGTCATAGTCGAAGTCCAGGCCGAAGACCGCGACCGCCTGCCCCTGCTCGTTGACGATCGGAGCGAGATAGGAGATCCACGTTCCGTTGTCGTCCGTATACGGACGGCTCAGGTCCTCCTTCCCCTTCAAGGCGGCGTCGAAGGACTCGGCGAACGCCTCGGAAGCCTTGTACGGCCCGCCGGGCACGCTGCCGTTCGAAGCCAGCGATTCGCTCTGCTGCAGGTTCTGCAGATAAACGCCGTCGTCCTTGGCCGTCTTGGACGTCGTAAAATAGTAGGCGTTGGCCATATAGTCCGAATCGGTCATGACGTCCAGCAATTTCTTCAGAATGCCCAAATCCTCGGAAGACGGCTCCCGGCCGCTCATGATCGCTTCCGAAGCCGGAGCGATCAGATTGAGATTCGCTTGCGCCTGCGCCCGGAGCTTGTCGCCGACCCGATCGAATTCGCGATAGACGGCGTCGCGTTGGGCGCCGTACAGCAGCCAGGCCATGACGCCGACGAGGATGGCGAAGAGAAGCGACAGGACGACGGAACTGCTGAGCAGAAGACTTCTGTTTTTCAACCACGTAAGCACGACTTGCACCTCGCTGATAGGATAGGGGATCCCTACCAGTATAAGGGGCAATTGTTAGGAAATTTAATGAATAAGCGTTAATTTTAAGGCGGCGGCCTCGCTCGGCCTCACTTCTTGCCGAAGACTTCGGCCATGTAGTCCAGTCCCTTGTTCTGCCCCATCGCGAGCGGGCCCACGATCTCGGAATCGACGACGTACACGCGGCCGTTCTTCACCGCGTTCAAGAAATTCCACA
This sequence comes from Cohnella xylanilytica, assembly GCF_014212175.1. Taxonomy (GTDB): domain Bacteria; phylum Bacillota; class Bacilli; order Paenibacillales; family Paenibacillaceae; genus Cohnella; species Cohnella xylanilytica. The sequence goes on from NZ_JACJVR010000070.1 coordinate 53,255, forward strand.
CCGCGTTGGACTTCAAGGCCTCGGCGTTCAGCTCCGCGCTGTTCGTGAAGTCTTCCGCCAGGAAAATATAGTCCGGATTCCATTCGGCTACGCCTTCCAGGCTGATCTCCCCGTAATCCTTCTGATTCTCGAAGCCGGAGAGGCCGAGTCCCTTGTAATACGGCTCGAGCCGCTTGCCGTAGTAGTAGTTGAAGCCCTTGCCCCACGTCATCATGAACAGGGCCGTCTTGCCCTTCAAGCCGTCGCTGTCGAGCTTGGCCGCGAGTCCCTCCAGCTTGGCGTCGTAGGCGTCGATATACGCTTGCGCCTTCGCTTCGTCGCCGACGACGTCCGCCACCTTCCCGATCGTGTCCTGCCAGTTCTCGGACGTCGGGATGACGATCGTCGGAGCGATCTTGGCCAGCTGGTCGTAGATCTTGTCGTCGTACTCCGACGCGACGATGACGTCCGGCTGCGCGGCCGCGATCCTCTCCAGGTCGGCTTCGTCGCCGAGATCGGCGATGCGGCCGTCTCCCACGAACGAGTCGTAGACCGGGAAGTTCCGCAGCGACTTCAGGCCGACGACGCCGGCCACGGCGGCTTCGTCCCCGATGGCGAACAGATGCTCCGCGTACGGGAAGTACGTGACCGCCACCTTCGCCGGCTTCGTCTCGAGGGTCGTCTCGCCCTTGGCGTGGACGATCTTCTTCGGGAAGGCCGAAGACTCGGCGGCCGCCGGAGAGGAGCTTGCGGACTCGCCGGCGGCCGCGCTCGAAGAGACGCTCGGCGATGCGCTCGAGGCCGGGCTCGCGTTCCCGTTCGAGGCGGCCGGTCCTTCGCTCGTATTCGATCCGCAGCCGGCGAGAAGCGCAAGGATCAGCATCGCGCCGACGAGGCAGAGATAAGTTCTTTTCATGTTGATGGCCCACCTTTTCGACTCTATTAGTGATAATGATTTTCATTATCGAAAATGATTATAGTCAAAAAGACGGCTCTCCAAAATAGACGATTAGCGAAACCAAGGTGGACAATTCCCGAACCGGCGCCGATATTCGGTAGGCGAGCAGCCTTCGTACTTCCGGAACAGACGGCTGAAATAATGGGCGTCCGCGTAGCCGACGCTCTCCGCGATCCGGGCGACTCCGTACGAGGACGCAGCTAACAATCGCCTGGCCTGGAGCATTCGCTGGCGGATCACGTAGTCGATCGGGAAGAAGCCCGTCCTCTTCCGGAACAGGTAGGAGAATCGCTTGACGTCCATGCCGCCGCACCGCTCCGCCAACGATCCGAGCGTATGGGGCTCCATGTAGGATCGGTGAATGTACTCGACGATCTGCCCGATCGGGTCGTCGCCCTCCCGCCGTCCGCGGCGGCGCGCCGCCTCCAGAACGTCCCCAAGGATGCCGTAGAACAGCTCCTTCGCCCGCAGGGAAGCCAATCCTCCCGATGCGTTCCAAGTCCGGTGCAGCAGCTGCAGCCGGTCCGCCAGCCCCGGAAGCTCGCCCGGCTCCAGCAGGTAGCGGGAATCGGCATACGGGCGCCGGCCGGGGATTCGGGCTCTGTCGCGACCGGCGAGCTCGTAATGAACGAGAACGTATTCGAAGTCGGAGTCCCCCTGGACGCGGGGCTTCAGCGTCATGTTCGCCGCCCCGTGCGCGACGCGGCCCGGCTCCAGGTCGCAAGGCGCGCCGTCGAACTCGAAGCGCGCCCTTCCCCTGAGCGCGAACAGCAAGCCGGCCGAGGACGTGGGATTGTCGCGGGTATGGCCCGGATAGTCCACGTTCGGCTTCAAGGATGACAGGAAGACGCCCTTCACGGCCGGCAGGCCTTCCGCGAATTCGGCGGCCAGCGCGTCCAGATCGACCTCGTCGTTCATCCGAGGCCCCTCCTCTCGTCGATTCCATCGCCCGGATCTTGAAGCTCGTCCGGCGATTCGATTGCTCTCATTATATCGAAAAACGATAGAATAGAATTCGGTTTTATTATACAATAACTGGAAAACACCCGTTCATTCGCGATTTATTTGAAGGAAGATCCATCGAGTTGTTCAAATCGTCCGTTCGGCGGGCATCTCCCCTATGAAGGGCGAGGAGGGACGCGGGAGAAAACATGGAAATTCACGAACAGAGCTCCGCGGGACGCGGATTGGAGCATCGGGAAGCGGACGAGGCCCGGGAACTCGCGGAGCGGGCCCAGCTCGGAGACACGGAAGCCTTCGGCGAGCTGATCGAACGGCACCGGAACCGCGCGAAGGACTGGGCGGAGCGGATAACCGGGGATCCGCACTTGGCCGACGACATCGTTCAGGACGCGCTTGTCCGCGCTTTTCTGCACATCGGTTCCCTTCAGGACGCGAGCCGATTCCTGCCGTGGCTGCACCGCATCGTGCGCAATCAGGCGAACATGCGCCTTCGGAGAGGAGGGCCCTATAAGAAGGAGAAGCCGTTCGCTTCGTTCGGCCCGTCCAATGCCGATCCGGACCGCGTCGAATGGGACGATCTGGACAGCGTCCTGCGCCACTTGACCCGGTCGGCCGCCGACGCCGCGCTGAGCGGCCAGGACCCGGCCGAGCACCTGCTGCGCAAGGAGCTGTACGAGACGATCCGCTCGGTGCTGCACGTCCTCTCCCGGAAGGAGCGCTCCATCTTCGAGGCCTACTTCTTCAAGCAGCTCAGCCCGGACGAGATCGCCTCTATGTACCGGATGACGACGGGTTCGATCTACACGTACATCCACCGGTCCCGCCAGAAGCTGAAGCAGGAGCGGATCCGCGTCTCTCTCGGCCTATCGCCCGAGAAGGGAGGAAGCGCCATGGTCGGAAGCAAGGTTCTGAAGCTGCCGGAGCACCCGCCGCATGCCCGTTCGATGACGACCTTCGTCGACCGCGTCGGGCAGCTGCTCGCCGCGCTCGGCGACCCGCGCGAGACGGCGGAGCTGATGGGGGTGTCCGGCTTCGCCTTCCGGATGCAGATCTCGGACAAGGCGACTTACGCGGACGGCATCTACATGTTCGATTGGCGCCAGACGCTGCGAACGTTCCTGGGAGAGCTCGGATACGGGGCGACGATGCTCTGCGGGCAGCTGGCCGAGTCGCCGGTGCCGCTGCTGGGAGCCGTCGAACGCTTCCCCGTCGTCCTGCCGATCGAGGAAGCGGTGCTGCCCTTTATCCGCCGGACCATTGACGCGGGCAAGCCCGTGCTGTACTTCGACACGTCCGCGTCGAGGCCGTACGTCCACGAATGGTCGCTCATCTACGGCTACGACGACGAGCGGCGGCTCGTCCATCTGACCGACGCGATGAAGCCGGAGGGCAAGACGCTGTCCTACGACGACGTAGCGGAGAATCCGGTCCGGTTCCTGGCCGCGGTCGAAGGGGGCCGGGAGCCGGCAGTCGGGCCGCCCGGCGCTGTCTGGGAGGAAGCGTCGCGAAGGAACGCGGCGGCTCGGGCGCTCCGCTTCGCCGCAGACTACGCGAGGAACGCGAGAGCCTACTGCCCGATGACGAGTTATCTGTCGTATACGTCGGGTCTGGCCGCTTACGACCGCTGGATCGGGCATTTGCGCCGCGGTCCCGGTTCGCCTCCGAACCGGTACGGCATGGGCCAGCTCGCCGCCGTGTACGCGGAGGCGAAGCGGTATGCGGCCGGGTACTTGCGCGCCGTTCCGTTCGAGGGCGAGGCGATGAGGCTGGCCCTGCTGGCGGCGGAAGCCTACGAGCAAGCGGGCGAAGCGATCGGCGAGATCGCCTCCGAGGTTCCGTTCGTGCGGACCGCGGAAGCGATGGCGCCCGAATTATGCGAGAGATGCGCGGCGCGGCTGGAGAAGGCGAGAAATTTCGAAGCGGCCGCGGTCGAGTACGTCGAGAAGTCATTAACCCTAATGGAGAAAGGGATATCGCCTTGAACGAGACGAACGATAGGAACAATACGAACGATAGAAACGATAAGAACGATAGAAACGATAAGAACGGGACGATCGAGATCAGGTTCCTTACGGAATTCCAAAACTTGAACAACGTCATGGATGCGAAGGCTTCCTTCGAGCGGGACCATCCCGGCGTGCGCATCGCGATCGAGCAGGCGACGGACCATTACGAATCGATGCAGGCCTTCAAGTCCGACGAGGCTCCGGACATCATCGAATCGGGCGGTTGGGCCCTGTACAATTACAAGGGCATGTTCGTCGACCTGCTTCCATACGTCGACGAGGTTCCGGGGCTGAGGGAGGACCTGAATCCGGGAGTCATGCGCGTGGCGTGCAAGGACGGCCATCTCCCGGGCTTGCCGGTGGACGTCGCGCTTCCGTTGATCGTCTACAACAAGGAGATCTTCGACCGGGCCGGACTCGCGTACCCGACGGAGGATTGGACCTGGGACGAGATGATCGAGCTGGCCAAGAAGCTGACGGTCCGAGGCGACAACGGAGTGGCGCGGCAGTTCGGCTTCGGCTTAGGGGTCGATATCGAGGAATTCGAGCCGTTCGTCATGCGCAACGGCGGCCGGTACTTGTCCCCGAACGGGGCTTCCGCCAGAGGGCACGTCGACCAGCCGGCCGTTATCGAAGCGTTCCGGATGCTCGTCGACGCTTACCGCCTTCACCGGGTGATCCGCAACCCCGGCGAGCCTTCCGAAGCCGGCGACCTTCACCAGGGCTTCGCGATGGTGTTCGGCTTCGCCTGGTTCGTCGGCAATCTGGTCCATCACGGGCTGGGGGACAAGTTCGGAGTCGTCGGCCTGCCGAACATGCCGGGCGGAGAGCGTTCGAACATGATCTATATGGGAGCCGCGGGAATCACGACCAAGTCGCGCCATCCCCGGCTCGCCTGGGAGTTCCTCCGCCACTACGTTCTGGAGCGTCCCGAGCCGTTCCGTTCGCCGTGGACCCTGCCGATCGCCCGATCGCTCGCGGAACGGAGCGGGTTGACGAAGCACCCCCTCTGGTCGCGCTTCCTGCAAGAGCTCGATCACGTCCGGATCAGCGGCTTCTATATCAGCGAGAAATGGAACACCTCCCGCCAGCTCGTCAACGAAGACATTCGCCGGATGATTCTGGAGGGAGCCGACGTGGCCCAGACGCTCCGATCCTGGACGAGGTTCGCCTGACCTCCTCGCGCCGAAGAGCCGGACTCCCATTCGGGAGCCCGGCTCTCTTCATCCGCTTAGAACATGATCAAGAGATCCGCTCCAATAAGCCGAGCAGATAGGCGTCCAGCCGTTCGCCCATCAGCTTCGGCGTCAGCCCGGTCACCCCGAGCGCCGTCCAGCCGCCGTACACCTCGGGCGGCCAGAAGGCGAAGTCGATCAAGGCGACGAGGTCCCAGTAGGGATCGTATTCGAAGGAGGCGCCGGCATGCTCCTCGTAGCGGGCCAGGAATTCGTCGGCCTCCCGCACGCCGCGCAATTGCGCCAGGTTGACGCGGCAGTGGCCGACGTCGATCCCCGCCGGACCTATGCACCCGTTGACCCAATCGACGACGCCGCTCACTTCGCTCCCGTCCCACAAGACGTTGGCCGGGTGGTAGTCCCGATGAATGAACTTCTTGGAGAACGAAGGCTTGCGGGCCGTCAAATAATCGGCCGCGAGCTTCCACTTGTCCGGAACCGACGACCAAGAGGTCGCGTCCAGCTTCGAGGCGTCGCAATAAGGTCTGAACGTCCACGGGAAGCCGCCGGCGGCCGCGGGGTCCGGGGCGTGCAGACGGGCCAGCGAGCTCGCCAGGCCGTCGAGCCAGCGCGAGGCATCCTCCGGCTCCAGCACGACCCGCCCCTCGAGCCGCGTCATCAACAGCGTCGGCGTTCCGCACCGGGTCCCGTCGGCGTCGACGGCGACGAGGGCCGGCGTTCTTGCGCCGGCGATCCCGGAGGCCCGCCGCAGGCTCTCCGCTTCGCGCAAGGCCAGGTCGGGCTCCCGCCGAATCCAATCCGCGTCTTCGAATTGCCTTAGAACGAGCTGCCGGAGCGTTCCGTCGACGCTCAGGACGATGCCGTGAACGGCGGACGAGATGCCTCCTTGCAGACGTTCGGACGCAAGGACGTCGGCCGATCCGCCCGCGGAATCGATGACCCATTGCAGAACGCGATCGGACAGCGCATCGGAACTCGGATTCATAGGCAGCCTCCCATATGGATAGGTTTATTGCATTTTCGGTTTACCTTGTTAATATATAACGTTTGCGATAATGGCACAAACCCCCATACCTGTCTAAGGAAGCGCGTCCATTCCTCGGCCGCCACATCCGTTCCTCTAGGTCCGGTCGGCAATGAAAATATTCATGCAGAAAACAGAGCAGGCCGCCGCGCCGGCTTCCTGCTCCCTCTTTGCGTCGTACCTTCAGCCTTCAAACGTGATTTTCAACGTTTGCAAATCGCTTGCTACCATTTGGGCATCCGCTTCGAATTTATCGTCCGGCATCCCGGGCCTTTGATACAGCGTAAAGACGACTTCGCTTCCGTCCCCGTTCGGAATCACGCGCATGGGATTCAGAACCACTTGTCCGGAAGGCATCGTTACCCAATGGTCGAGCACCCCGAATTCATTGCGTTCGACGAATCGGATCGTCACGAGACCGTCCGGGGACTCGACCTTCCATTCGTTCCCCGACTTGATCGCCGACTGGCTGAAGGCAGGCGCCCATCTCGGCAAATTCTCGGGGTCCAGGATGAAGTCGTAAATTTCGGCCGGCTTCCTGCCGACGGATACGCTCAACGTCTTCGAATTCGACATAACCATCCTGCTCTCATTCCTCTCCGCATTCTCCGTATTCGATCGCGAGCCGCTTGCCATCGCGAACTTCATGCCAAATAAGAGGCTCGCGCCTATCTTCTCACGTTCGCTGCCGTTTATCTTGTAAAAAACGGACAACCGCCTCTGGCAACACGATCGGGCTCGTACAGAGCCCGTACAGGGAGGACCCCGGAGTCTCGCCGAGAGGCGTCGTCCCGGCGCATTACACGGTCCGCGATGCCGGTCCCATTCCGCCTTCGTATTCCTCTCTCGCCCGCTTCACGGCCCCGTAATGCTCCTTCGCCCAATCTCTCAGCATCTTCATGCAGGGAATGAGAGATTCGCCGAGCGGCGTCAACGAATATTCCGCGATCGGGGGCACCGACGGCTTCAGCTCGCGCTTCGCGAGGCCGTCCCTCTCCAGCTGCTTCAGCGTTTGGGTCAGCATTTTCTCCGAGATGCCTTCGATGCGCCTCTTCATCTCCCCGTAGCGGATCGTTCCGCCCTCCAGCGCGTACAGGACGAGCGCCGTCCATTTGTTCGACACGATCTCCAGCACGTGGGAATAGCTGCATACCGTCAATGAAATATCCGGTTCGTTCATGCGGATGCCCCTCCTTACGAACGTTAAGGTTCGTATAGCACAATAAAGTGCCTTCTTACTAAAGATTAGGATATGACTTATTGTAATGTCTAACCCCGTTTTATAGAAGGAGTGATCCTAATGAAAGCCTACGTCCTGCAAGGAGGCTTCGGCCTCGATCATGTCCGGGAGGTCGATCGTCCGATTCCGTCTCCCGGCCCCGGCCAAGCGCTGATTCGCCTGAGAGCGGTCACCTTGAACGCCCGCGATATCGGAGTGATCGAGGGCTTCTACGAACCGGACCGGACGGCGCCCCTGATTCCGGTCTCCGACGGAGTCGGCGAGGTGGTCGCTCTGGGAGAAGGAGCGTCCAAGTTCGCGGTCGGCGATCGCGTCGCCGCCATCTTCACCCAGAGCTGGACGGCAGGCGAACCGACGCGGGCGAATTGGACCTCGACGCTCGGAAGCCCGCTCGACGGGCTGCTCGCCGAATACGCCGCGCTGCCGGAGGAAGGGCTCGTGCGCGTGCCGGAGCATCTGACCGACGCGGAGGCGGCCGCGCTGCCTTGCGCGGGAGTCACGGCTTGGCACGCGATCGCGGAAGAGGGGCGCGTCGGCGCCGGAGAGACGGTCGTCGTGCAGGGAACCGGCGGCGTCTCCCTCTTCGCCCTCCAGTTCGCCAAGCTGCAAGGGGCCCGGGTCGTCGTCACTTCGAGCAGCGACGAGAAGCTGGCGCGCGCGAAGGCGCTCGGCGCCGACTACGGCATCAACTACAAGACGACGCCCGAATGGGATCAAGCCGTGCTGGACTATACGAATGGCGTCGGCGCGGACCACATCGTCGACGTAGGGGGAGGGGGCACGCTGAACCGATCGGTCTCCGCTCTCAAGGTCGGCGGACGGATCAGCCTCGTCGGCCTTCTGTCCGGGGCCAGCGCGGAAGGCTTCGCCATCGTCCCGGCTATCCTTCGCAAGGCTCGGCTCCAGGCCATCAACGTCGGCAGCCGCGAGATGTTCGAGCGCATGAACCGGGCGATCGGGCAGCACGGGCTGCGTCCGGTCATCGACCGCGCTTATCCCTTCGAGAGATCTATCGATGCGCTGCGGCACTTGGCGGAGGGCTCGTACTTCGGGAAAATCGCCATTGAATTCTGAACCCGCGTTGCTCGCGGTTGAGGTGCGGAAGCAGAAGAGGCCGATCGGATGCGCATCCGATCGGCCTCTTCCCACATCCGGGGCTTCCTTACTTCCGAGGAGAGGCGCCCAGAATAAGCTTCATCCCCTCGATCCGCAGCTGCCCCATTCTCTTCACCCAATCCCGGAACGCGTCGCAGGCGGAGTCCGAATAGCCGAAGAGGCTCTGCAGCTCCTCGACGAATCGCGATTCCTCCGGGCTGCAATTGCCGTCCGCGTAGATGACGAGCAGCAGCTCCGCCAGGAATAAATTCCGGACCTGCTCTTCCTTCACGCAGCCGATCAGCTCGGCGAGCGGAAGCCCTTCCTTGGCGGGATCCGGTTCCCAATTCTCCATGCCCAGTTCCAGCTTCCACGAACGCAGGTAGTTCCATTCGTTGCGATTGACGAAGCCGTCGGATTCGACCACCCGATGGGCCAGCTCCAGGAATGCCTCTTTATGCTCAAGATTCTCAAGGAATTGCAAGTACATGCGATGCGTCTCCTCCCGCGTCCGATAACGCTTTAATCCTCTACCAGTGTACCGGAGAACGAGGAGCCGTTCAAATCGAATCTTATCGCCCGGGAAGCCGACTAAATGCCTGGAGCCGGGGCGCAACGAACGGTACAAGGCGACCGCTGTCCATCGTCACCCGGGTTTATTCAAGTTCAGCGTCGGCGTCTGGTCGAAGAAGTTCCACGGCTTCAACAGCGCATAGACCCACTCCGTCGGCATGATCGGCCACTCCTCGGCCCTCGCGACATGCGTCGTGCCGGTCGTCAGCCAGACGACGTCGTCGGCGTCGCGGATCGATTGGTCGTCCGAAGTGAATTGGCCGAGCCCCGTATCGGAGCTGCTGCGGTTCGGGTACTTGCCCTCCGGGTAGCGCTCGTTCGGATCGTACCGGGTCACCCAGATCTGCTTGTCCATGAAGCTGACCCGCTTGAACAGCCATTCGTCCTCTCTGAAGTTCGCTCCCTTGGCGACCGGATGCGTGCCTCCGGCATATGGAATCAGTTGGTAAGCGACCGGGTTGCCGACCTTGTTCTCCTTGTTCGTGTTCGCGATGAGACGGATGGTGGACGGATCGAACTTCTGCGCCGCTTCCTTCTCCGTATCGACGATGCGCGTCTCCGTCTGCATCGTGCTCGTACGCGGGCCGCCCTCCGCATTCTCGGCGACGACCGGATCGATCTCCATCAGCGAATTCCGCTCTCCGTCGACGTCCAGGTCGAGCCGGAAGTTATAGATATGCTGGTGGGTCGTCCCGACGATGTTGTGGTCGATCAGCGTTCCGTACTTCGTATCCGCCGCGGCCGTCTCGTCGTGCATCGTGCTGGAGACGACGCCCTTGACCGCTTCGATCCCGGTCGCGCCGGCGTTGATGCCGATCGTGCCGTTCTGGGCGAATACCCAGTCGAACATGTAATCGTAGTTGCCGACCGTGCTGATCCAGCGCACGACCAGCTCGCGACGCTCGGTGCTGACATTCTCCAGGCCCATCTCCTGGTGCTTGAACTCGGCGTCGCCGTACCGCTCGAAGATCGCGATCGCGTTCGGAATCTTCATCGGCGAGCCCGTATAGTCGGAGATGATGGCGTCGAGCAGCACGGCGTTATCCGGCACGTCCGTTCCCCGCTCCATGGGGGAGGTGAGCGTGCCCATGCCGTATTCGCCGGAATCGAGGTACGACTTGAAGTACCAGCCGACGTCGGGGTCGCCGTACGGAACGATCATGCCGCCGAGCGAGCCTTCGTACATGATTTTCCGCTTGTTCCCGTAGTCGTTGTATGTCACGGTGGACAGAATCGGGCCGACGCGGGAATCCAGGCGCAGATGGAAGTCCCAGTTCTGCCAGTGGACCCGGTTGCCCGTGATCGTGTAGTTCTTGCCCTCCGGTTCGGTAATCTCCAGCGGCTTTGACGTCGCGGCGGACGTCTGATCGCGCCCGTCGTACGGCCGGGGCGTCGTCGGGATCGGCACGACCCCGTCGTCTTCGATCTTGATGACCTTCTTCTGTTCCAGATCGACGACCGCCACCAGATTCTCGATCGGGTGCGCCCAGTAGTTCCCGTCTCCGACGTTCAAGTAAGCGACGACCTTCAGCAGGCGGCTGTTCTCCTCCAGTTCGTCCTTGCCCTCGAAGTAGCCGACGGTCAAAGGCGTGGAGACGACCTTCTTCACGTCGTCGATGCCGCGCTTCCGCAGGGCCGCCGCGTATTCCGGGCTCTCCTCGATCGCCCTCTGAACGGCGGCGAAGTCGTCCAGCAAGATCATCCCTTGCGCCCCTTCGACCTCTTGCCAGGTCAGAACCTTCCTCGCGACCAGGTCGGCAGTGCCTTCGATAACCCGCTTGCCGTCAAGGATAACGAAGGCGGACGTCCGGTTGGCCGTCACCGGTTGGCCGGCCAAGACGAAGTTCCATACCTGCTCCTTCGGAGGCTCCTTCAGGGTAATCTCGGTGAATCGGTACGTATCCTTGTACTTCCCTTCCGCCTTCAAGATCCCGACGGTCGCCGCGATCTCATCGGATGTCAGCGGATTAAGCGGATGCGGGACTTCCTCCACCTGGAACGTCCGGTCCAGACCCGACTGGAACACCTCATTAATGAAATGATGGGAGACGTAGGCGACGTTCTTCTTCATGACGACCGGAGCTTCCAGTTCGAGCCTGCTGCCGTTGACGAGCGCGACGTTCGAGTTCGGCTTCAGCTTGACGGTCGTGCTGTTCTTCGCGATGACGATCATGCCCGCGAAGCCGTCCCACTTCACGTTCGCGCCGAACTCTTCCAGCGTCTCGCGCAGCTGGACGAAGTCTTCGGCGCCCCCGTGCGCCTCCGCCTTCGGCGTCGCCGGCGGCAGTGCCGAAGCCCCGCCGATCGCGAGAGTCAGCGCCGCGCTTGCCGCCGCGGTTTTGCGGGCCAGCGATTGCCGGTTCGCCTTCGGCTTCTTATTCTTTTTTCTCATCTCTATCGGCCTCCCCTGTGGATCTTAATGTAAATTTAACTCACGCAGTTTTGGCCGTATTGTAAATAACGGAACTTGATAGCTCAATTCATGTCATTTATCATTACATAACTTCATTGACTCGGTAGAGGCTCTCTGCTATGTTAATCAACAGTATAAAAAGCGTAGGGGGAACCTGACATGACGGTCTCCGCCGGTCTTTACCAACCGCTCAGCGGCATCCAATACGGGTTCGAATGGGGAACCGATCATTATCGGGAGCGCTCCATCAGCTATCTTGGCCAGCCGGTCGTCTATTACCAATTCGCCACCGCCCGGACGGAGAACGAGGCGAAGGAGATTCAGGTCGTGCCCGACGGCTGCGTTGACCTGCTGTTCTGCTGCGACGGCAGAAGTCCGGAAGCCTTGGTATGCGGAACCGTGCTTCGCGGGCGGAGCATCTCCCTGCGTTCGGGCACCGTCTACTTCGGGGTGAGATTGTCGGCCCGGCTCAGCATCGTCCTGCCCGGGCTGTCCCTGAAGGACGTCATCGAGGAGCAAGCCCCGTTCGAGGACTCGCTGTCCTCTTATGCCGATATGAGCGAGAGAATCGCGGAATGCGCGGGATTCGCAGAACGGATCGCCTGCTTCGAACGCCGCTGCCCGGGTCTGCTGAACGGCAGCGACCGCTCGATCGCCCTCGCGGATTACTGCTTGACGGAGCTGCAAAGGACGGACGGCGGCGTCTCGATCCGGGAGCTGGCCGAGGGGACGGGCTATTCCGAACGGTATCTCCGGAAGAAGTTCGAGCAGTCGTTCGGCTTCTCTCCGAAGCTGTACGGCCGCATTGTCCGGTTCCAGCGGACGCTGGAAGGAATCGTAAGGAGCCGAGCTCCCCTGGCGGAGGTGGCGATCGAGAGAGGCTACTTCGACCAGGCCCACTTCCTGAAGGACTTCAAGGAATTCAGCCCTCTCACGCCGCAACAGCTTAGGGCGAGACCGGATTCGGCCGGAGACGGATGAGATTGCCTTGATCTGCCCGTCCGACTCGGCTACGATACTCCTGAGGGCCGGAGCGTCACCTGCGCCGCACAAGCAAGCCGGGCATCCAGAGAAGCGCAAGAGCGATCCCCCGACCAATCAGGGGAGGAATCATCATGATCAGAATCGGCATCATCATCGGAAGTACCCGTCCCGGCCGCAAAGCCGAAGACGTCGCGCGCTGGGTATACGACATCGCGGCCAAGCGCGACGACGCGGAGTTCGAGCTGGTCGACATCGCGGCCTACAACTTGCCGTTGTACGACGAACCCGTCCCTCCCGTCATGGGCAATTACAAGCACGAGCATACTCGCGTCTGGTCCGAGAAGATCGACAGCTTCGACGGCTTCGTGTTCGTAACGCCGGAGTACAACCACTCGACGTCGGCGGCGCTCAAGAACGCCCTCGATTACCTGTACCGCGAATGGAACGATAAGGCGGCCGGCTTCGTCGGCTACGGAAGCGCGGGCGGCACCCGCGCCGTCGAGCATCTGCGCCAGATCGCGAGCGAGCTCAAGATGGCGGCGGTGCAGGCCCAAGTGTCGCTGTCGCTGTTCCACGACTTCGAGAACTACAGCGCGCTGAAGCCCGGCCCGAAGCAGGAAGCCTCGGTCAACAACCTGCTCGGACAAGTCGTCGCCTGGAGCGGCGCCTTGAAGTCTCTTAGAAGCTAAGGCTATCGGTGAAAAGAAGAAGGAGAGACGGGCGAGCGAGTCGCTTCGTTCTCTCCTTCTTTTGGGGTCGGACTGGGTTGAATCTAGGCTTGGCCATGAGGCGCCCCGGACGGCACGTGGCGGCACAGCCGCTCGGAGAAGGCGCCTCCCCATACGGAGACGATCGCCAGCGCCGCGGCCGTCAAGGCCGACAGCGCCACGATCGGCATCATGGAGGCGAAGGGGGCAAGCGCAGCCAGCGCCAATAGGCCGAACAGATAAGGCTTCGGGAACACTTGCGCCACGATTCTCATGAACAGCAAATTCCCGAGCAGGTATAAGGCCGGCCCTCCGAGGATAACGGCCGCCATCTTGGCGTCCAGGCCCCCGGTCGGGTGAGCCAGCAGCCATTCGTCCGCCACGGCGGACAGTATGATGCCCGCCACCAGCAGAAGATGGGTATACGTGTACGCCGAGCGGGCGACTCTCCCGGGATCGGAGGAGTGCGCGATGTAATGATGCCCGACTTTGGACGTTATCTCGAAGTAAATCCGCCACATGGCGACCGTGCCGGCGAACGAGACGGCGAACCCCGCGAGAACCCCCGGGCTCCACTCGAGCTTGGCGAAGGTCGCTCCCGTCACGAGAATCGATTCCCCGAGCGCGATGATGACGAACAGGCCGCACCGTTCGGACATATGCGAGCCCTCCACGTCCCATACGCGAGTAGGCGTTCGGCCGACCCGGGGAAGCCAGAAGCCGAGCGACGGGGAGATGTATTCAATGACGAGAGCCGCCGCCCACAGCGCCAGCCTCCACGAGTCGTGCGCGAGGCCGCCGGAGATCCAGAAGACGCCCGACAGGGACAGCCAGGCGAGAATGCGAACGAAGTTGATGCGAAGCTCGGCGGGACCGTCCCGCAGCGCCCAGACGGTGAAGGCCGTCCGCCCGACCTGGAACGCCGTATAGGCGACGCCGAAGTACAGTCCGCCATGGCCGAACGCCTCCGGGATCGATGAGGATACGACAAGCCCTGCCAACATCAACGCGATCAGCATGCTTCGGACCGGCTTCGTGTCCGGGTTCAGCCAGTTGATGGCCCAGGACGTGAAGATCCAGGCCCACCAGACGGCCATCGTCAGCAGCGCGAGATGAATCGCTCCCTCCAGCGAGAAGTGTTCCAGCAAGGTGTGCGACAATTGCGTGACCGCGAAGACGAAGACCAGATCGAAGAACAGTTCGATAAACGATACTTTGCCCGAATCGCTGCCGCCTCTGCTGCGCATTAGTCTAGATGCCGAATGTCCCGAGGTTCTCTCCATGACCCGCTCCTTCTCATGCCGGCTTCGCGCGCCGATCGTCCTCCGCCGGGAGAGATCGCTCTCTTCCGCATGCGTGTATCCCCAGTATAACGGCGGGGGGAGGGGTTGACTACCGAAGATTGGCCGTCTGCGGCCTTCTGTTCATGAGACGGTCCGCGTTCCTCGCGAATCCGAACCGTTCGTAGAGACCGTGCGCGTCCGGCGTGCCGAGCACTCCCGTCATTCGAACGGATGGCAGAGACGCCCGTTCCGGAAGCCCGTCTCTTCTCCCGACGACTTCAAATCGGGTTCGGCGCGAAGCCGTCTAGTCTACGCTGATCATCGCGTTCGTCCCGGCTATGTCGAGCGGCTCCTTCTCCTTCGAGAGAAGCGCTTCGCCGAACGCTTGCTGCGCCCTCGCCGTCAGGCTCGCCCAAGCTTCTTCGTTCGTCTTGGCGCCCGAGACCGCCGCTCGCGTCTCCTCTTCCGCCAGCTTCCGGAACGACTCCGAGAAGCCCTTCGGCACCAGCGGCCGGCGGAACGAGGGATCCGGACGCAGCGCATAGAACGCCGACAAGTCCCGTCCCTTGGCGTCCCGCTCGAAGCCCTTGCGGGCAAGCAGCTTGGCGGACGACTTCGCCTTCAGCCTCATGAACTCCTCGCTATGGATGTAGCGGACGAATTCCCACGCGAGCGCCTTCTCTCCAGTCTCGGCGCCGACCGCGTAAATCTCCGGAAGCGAGAACGCCGTCGTCGCCCCCGGCTCGCGCGGATCGGCGGGCATCGGGGCGATCCCCCATGGGAAGTCCCTGGGCCCGTTCCCCGAGCCCGAGTTCGCCGGCTTCATCGCGTCGAGCAGCTGCATCGTCAGCAGATCGTCGATCGCCATCGCCGCATTCCCTTCCATAAACGAACCTCCGCCCAAGCTGACGGTCATGTTGCCGTTGCCGAACGGAGAGGAGGGCAGCAGAAGAGAGCCGTCTCGATAGCCTTCCACCGCCTGCGCGAATGCGTTGGCCCATTCCTCGGAGTCGAGCCTCAGCGCCGTCCCCTCCGGATTCAAGAAGGCCAATCGGCGCGATTCGGCGATGTCCATGACCAGCGCGAAGGGATTCGCCGCGATCATAGACTGGGACAAGCCGTAAACCTTGTCCTTATCCTTCTCTCCGGCGGCGAACTTCTTGGCGAGCAGAAGAAGCTCGTCCCAGCTCATTCCCTCCTGCGGGTACGAGACGCCGTACCGGTCGAACAGCCGCTTGTTGTAATAGAGCGCCTTGGTCTCGAAAGTATTGGCGAGTCCGTACAGACGGCCTCCTCCGCGTTCCTTCAAGAGATCGACGACGCCCGGCAGCAGGTTCTCCGCGTCGAAGCCGCTGTCGCGGATCGGCGCTTCGAGATCGAGTAGCCTGCCCTCCTGCGCCAGAGCTTCGTACTGGTTCTCGTCCAACAGCAGAATGTCGGGCTGTCGCTCCTCTATTATTTTCCGATAATGATCGATTGCATCTCCTTCCCCGCGAGTCTCCGACAGCGTAAGGACTTGGAACTCCGCGTCGGGATACTTCGTCAGGAACAGGTTCCCGTAATCGTTGTAGAAGGCCGCTTCGCTCGAATAGACGACCTTGAGAAGCTTCTTCTCTTGCGCGCCCGAGGGGACCGGCTTCCATTCGTCGTCGCCCCCTCCATCCGCGCAGCCCGCGGTCGGAATCAGAACGGCGACTCCCGCCGCCAGCGCCGCGAGGCGCAACCATGCTTCGCGCTTCAACGCTTCTCCTCCTCCCTGCCGTCCTGCAAGCCTATATAAATCGACTGCGCCATCAGCTTCGCGTCTCCTTCCGTAATTCGGCCTACGATCGAATACTTGTACTTGTCGTCCTCCCAGATCAGGACGACGTCCCCGTTCCCGGCGGTGCGAATCCACGCCGGCCGGTCGCCGACCCTGACCGGCTCGAAGCCCTCCACCCTCTCCCGGTTCGGCTTGGCCGACCTTCTCCACTCCAGCTCCCCATCGTCCAACGCGGAATAGCGGATGACGACCGCGTCCTCGGCCCGGCTGTCCCTCGTCTCCGTCACGACTTCGCTCACCTTGTAGCCCGCGGGCATGTAAGGCGGAATCACGACTTTGCTTACGGCCAACCGGGGCGGCGAAGGCGGCGAATCGGAAGACGGCGGCGGGGGGGACATCGAAGGACGAATCGACGAGGAGGAGGTCGACTCCGATGCAATATCGTCCGGGCGGGCCTGCCGAACTTCCGACATCGACAGGAACAGGAGAATCGCGAACGCCGCCAACGCCGGAACCGCGACGAGAAGGAGGAATCGCGCGCCCCGCTTCTCCTTCGCGCGTACTTCGGCGCGCGCCCGCTCCAGCGTTCTTCTTCTCAGCTCCGGGCCGGCCCGATGTCCGTCAAGCCCCTCCTGCAAGGCTCTCTTCAAGGCTTCAAGCTCCTTCATGCATCGTCACCCCCTCCTTCCAACGTTGCCTTCAACAGCTGCCTGGCCCGGTGAAGCCGGCTTCGGACGGTACCTTCCGATACCCCCAGCACGTCGCCGATCTCTCTCGTCGACAGCTCGTGATAGTAGTAGAGCAGCACGCACATCCGGAACGGCTCCGCCAGCGCCGATACCGCGCGCCACAATTCGCGGTTCGTCTCGGCCAGGACGGCCGTTCGCTCCACGCTCTCCGTCGTCTCCCTCGAATGACGGCCCAGGAGCGGCGCCTGCCGCCACCACGGCCTTCTCTCCGCATCTCTGCAAGCGTTCAAGGTGACCTTGAGAATCCAGGCCTTCGGATTTGCGATATCCTGCAGGCTTACTTCGGAACGGTAGACGCGCAAGAAGACCTCCTGGTAGACATCCTCCGCCTTCTGCCTATCCTTCAGGCGGAAGAGAGCCGTTCGCAGCACAGCGTCCCCGTACCGGTCCATCCATGCCGACAGCCCCCGCTCCCCGCTATCCCCGATGCCTCGCTCCGGGCTTGGTTCAGACGGCGATAACACGTCATCCCTCCTCTCCTACACCTTAAGACGCGGCTCGGTTGGATTCCGCTCCCAGAAGGGGCGCAAATTGGCTCTCGGGTCCTAGAGCCGCGCACGAAAGAGTCCGGACGCGGAACGCAAAACAAGGGCCATCCCTTCAGTCGACAAAGTCGGCTTCGGGATGGCCCCTGCTTCTTGGATTGCAATTCGATATCGTCGCGGGGGATGGAACTCTTGCCCGCGCTCACCGGTGCTGAACGTAGCGGTTCGCCTTGCTGACGCGGCGGACGGCCTCGATCTCCTCCGCGGTCAGCTCCGGCGAGTCCGCGGCCGCGACGTTCCGCAGCAGCTGCTCGCGCGAGCTGGCGCCGGGAATGGCGACGGCGACCGCCGGATCGCTCAGCGAATAGCGGATCGCGAGCTGCGTCAGGCTTCGCTCCGGCGTCGTCAGCTCCTGCAGCCGCTCGCGCAGCTCGACCAGCTCGGCCAGCTCGTAGTCCGGCACGCCCTTGACCGGCTCCCGCCCGGCGGCCAGCGCTCCGCTCGCCAGCGGTCCTCTCGCGATGACGCCGATCCCCTTCTCGCGCAGCAGAGGCAGAACCTCCTCTTCCGCCCGGCGGTCGACGATGCTGTAGGCGTTCATGACGCTGACGATCGACGAGCGCGCCGCGTATTCGCGAATGACGTTGGGACGGATCGAGGAGATGCCGTACTCCCGGATGACGCCCTCCCGCTTCAGCTGCTCGAACGCTTCGATCGTCTCGTCGATCGGATCGTCGATGGTGCCCCCGTGAAGCTGGTACAAGTCGATGTAGTCCGTTCCGAGCCGCTTCAGGCTGTCCTTCGCGGCCGACAGAATATACGCCTTGGACGGATCCCAGACCCAGCCGTCCTGGCCGGGAATGCGCCGGTTGCCGACCTTCGTGGCCAGCACCACCTGCGAGCGGCGGCCCCGGATCGCCTTGCCGACGAGCTCCTCGTTGCGGCCGCTATCGTACAGGTCGGCGGTGTCCAGCAGATTGACGCCGAGCTCCAGCGCCTCGTGGATAATGGCCGTCGCCTTCGTCTCCTCCGTGCCGAGGGACATGCAGCCGAGCCCGATCTCGCCGACGAGCAGGTCGGAGGCTCCTAACCGATTTCTTTTCACCGCAATCGTTCTCCCTTCGCTATAACGATGCCGGCAGCCCGTGCCGGTACATCTCCACGCAATCCGTATGCCGCTTCAACGTGTCCATCGTGCCCGGATTCGGCCTCGCGTAAACGACCGGATAATCGGCCTCCTCATACTCCTCGCGAACGGGAAAGGCCAGCTTCTCTTCGGTTAACGAGAATTGCGCGTCGACGCCGGCCTTGTTGCCTCTCGCGTCCAGCCGGATCCACCGCCCTTCGGACTTCAAGTAGACGGCGTTCAGCGCATGGATGCAGTAGCCCGTATCCGGCGTGTCGCCGAGCGTCAGCCTCTGGTAGCAATACCCGGCCGGAACTCCTTGACTGCGAAGCAGCGCGCATAGAAGGTTGGACTTCGCGTAGCAGATCCCTTCCCGGAAGAACAGCGCCTCCGAAGCCCGGCGCGTCACCCGCCTGCTCTGGATGTCCCACGAGTGCGCGATCTCGTCCCGGACGAATTCGAAGGCTCTCTGGACGAACCCAAGCTCGTTCTCCGACGCTTGGAACAGTTCGGCCGCCTTCTCCCGGACGGCGAGGTGGCTCCAATCCGCTTCTTCCGTCTCCTCCAAGTAATGTTGCAGGTCGTTCGATTCGATAACCAAGTTCAAGGGCAAGTCAGCCTCCTCTTCTCTTCACTCCCGCTCTCTTATACATCCACAAACCGGCGAGTCCCGTCAAGGCGATGGCGAGAAGGCCTTCCGGACTCGGAGCGGCGATCCAGCCGTCCCCCTCCCGAGCGACGAAGTAACGGTCCAGAACGAGCGTGTTGACCACGGCGTTGCCGACGGTGTGCATCAAGACGGCGGGCCAGACGCTGCCGGTCGCGAGCCGGATCTCGCCGTACAGAACGGCCATGGCGACCACGCCGATCATCATGCGGGGGATGAAGGTCGCCATGCTCTCTCCGGTGTCGAAAAACAGGTGCAAGTAGGGAATGTGCCAAGCTCCCCACACCAGCCCGACGGCGACGTGCACGGCCAGGCGGGGATAGCCGAGTCCGAGCAGCCTCGGGGCCATATAGCCTCTCCAGGCGAATTCCTCGAACAGGTTCTTGACGAATTGCGGCAGCAAGGCCGCGAAGACCCCCGCGATCAGGGAAGAAGCCGGCCCCGAGACGTCCGCCCATCCGAGCAGCGCCCCCGCTCCGGCGACGAGAGCCGCCAGAACCGGGAAGAACAGCAGGCTGACCGCGTACGGGAAGCCATTCCCCTTCATTCGCGGCCGGAGGCCGAAATCCTTCCACCCGTCCCCCGCCCGCGTGCGCAGAATCGTCATCGTCAGCAGCGGAACGACGATCCAGATCAACTGCCCGAGACTGCCGCTCGCGTCGGATTCGGCCTTCAGATCGACCAGCCGCCCGAGCCACCCGCAGCTTAATGCCGCCGCCGAGAAAATCGCGACGTTCCTCAGCGTTCGTCCTTCCGCTCCGCTAGGCTTCAAGGTTCCTTCCCCTCTCTCCATCTCCGCAGATAGTTCCCGTACCAGCCCTTCAGGAAGGCGTAGTAGTCCGCCCCGAAGTCCAGCGTGTCCAGCCGGCTTCGCACCCTCGGATCGCTCCGGAGCTCTTCGTTCTTCTCCAGATGGTCCCGGTTCATCCGCTGGAACCGCCTCAGGTTCGCCTCCACCGCTTCGATCTCGCGCAGATATTCCTCGACCAGCTCGATCCGGCGTTCCTCGCTTGCGTAATGGAAGAAGAACATCTTCACGAGCGCGGGATCCCTCGGCTTCTCCAGCGCGATCGGCTCGTCGGCCCACCGGAGGAACTCCTCCCGCCCTTCTTCCGTGATCGAGTATACCTTCTTGCTCCGGCCGCCCCGGCGCACCTCCTCAAGGCGGACGTGCCCGTTCTGCACAAGCTTCTTCAGCGCCGGCTGAATGCTCCCCTGGCTCGTGTTGTAGAAGAAGCCGGTGCTCGTCTCCATGCTCTTCTGCAAGTCGTAGGACGACTTGTCTCCGTCGAGAAGCAACCCCAGAATGATTTTATCCTGCATACTCGAACCTGCCTTTATATCGTCTAGATATGTCTAGTAGAAATATTTGTTCCTCTTCAATGTACAATGCCGCATGAGGGGCGTCAATGGGTTTTTGGATTTTTTTGGGGGCCGCGGGCGAGGGGACCGAAACCGCCCTGTCGGATCGCGCGTACAAGAGGCGAGGAACGTTAGGACGGGAAGGGGCAGCCGAATGAGAAGCGAGCAAGAGATGATGGAGTTGCTGACGGAGTTCGCCAGGAAGGATGAACGCATCCGTCTGGTCACGCTGGAAGGGTCGCGGACGAACCCGAACATCCCTCGCGATTCGTTCCAGGATTACGATATATCCTGCTTCGTGACGGAGATGGATTCGTTCAAGGAGAACGACCGGTGGCTCGACGTCTTCGGAAGGCGCCTTATGATGCAGAAGCCCGAGGATATGGAGCTGTTCCCGCCGGATCTGGGCAACTGGTTCTCGTACCTGATGCTGTTCGAGGACGGCAACAAGGTCGATCTGACCTTGATCCCGATCGGCGAGACGGAGGAGTATTTCGCGCAGAGCGACGGGCTCGTTCGGGTGCTGCTGGATAAGGACGGTCGGGTTGCTAAGGAGCCGGTCGCGAACGACCGCCAATACTGGATCGCCCAGCCGACGGCCAGGCAGTTCGACGACTGCTGCAACGAGTTCTGGATGGTCTCGACTTACGTCGTCAAGGGGTTGGCCCGGCGGGAGATTCTATTCGCCATCGACCACCTGAACGAGATCGCAAGGCCGAATCTGCTGCGGATGATGGCTTGGCGAATCGGGGCGGAGCGGGGATATACGTTCAGCGTGGGGAAAAACTATAAGTTCATCGACCGCTACCTCCCGGCGGAAGATTGGGAGGCGCTGCTCTCGACCTATTCCGAGAGCGGCTATCCGGAGATGTGGCGTTCTCTGTTCGCTTGTTACGAGCTGTTCCGGAAATATTCGCGAGCCGTGGCCGACAGCCTCGGATACGCATACCCGGATTACGACGAGGCCGTCACGAAGTACGCGGAGAAGATTTATCGCTCGTTGACGTGAACCGGCCGGCCAAGCGCCCTCGCCTTCCGCGACGGTCTCGCGGCCGGCGAGGCGCTGGCGCGGCCGAGTCGTTAGGCGTAATGGAAAAGATGCGCCTTCACCCGGGCCGCTTCCTCGGGCGTCCGATGCACGTCGACGACTTCGTTGACGTCGAACTTGTTCCCGTCGGGGTCGTAGAACACGAAGTTGATGCCGCAGCTGCTCCGGTCCTGGAGTTCGTCCGTCCTGACGCCGTTCGATCTCAGGCGGCCGTACAGATGCTCGATCCCTCGGACCTCGAACGTGAACCGGAACATCGGATACCCCGTTTTGTCGGGAAATTGACTGTCGACCTCCCCTTCCGTCTCCACCAGATGCAGCCACTGCCCGTCGGACAGCCTCAGGATCGCCTGCGCTTCGGACGGATTGTAGGGCACCGCGAATTCCAGGCCGAAGTTCCTCCGCCACCATTCGGCTGATCTTAGCGCGTTCTTGACCGGGACATAGACCGAGCAGACCGCCTTCAGGGCATTGCCTCCCCACTCTTGCGACGCTTCCGGCATTTCCATCCATCCTTCCCTTTGTAAGAGTCTCAAGATCCTTACGATCAAGTAACGGATAATACGGCCAAAACCAAACGTCGGAACCGAACTTTTTTCGGTCTTTTTTTTCGAACGTTCCCCCGCTTTCGGGTTCTGCACCTTTTTCGACGCCACCGCGCTTTCTCCTTTATTTCCCCAGGCGTCCGCTATACAATCTAGCTAACTCGTTCCTGCAGCTTCCTCACTATAGAGCCGGAGAGATGGACATGTCCGATCACGAGAACCGCCTGGATTACCGACGGTTGAAGCAGCAGGTTTACCGCTACAGCCTAAGAGTGGCGGAAGACGCTTGGGAAGCGGAGGACTTGACCCAAGAGGTTCTGCTAAAGGTGCACCGCGCATGGGCGACGGATCGTTCCAGGGCGGTGACGAACGCCTACCTGTACCGGATCGTATGCAATACGTGGAGAGATAAGGCGAGGACGGATCGGAGACGGCCGCGAACGGCGGGCGTCAACGCTCCGGCCCGGTCGGGCGAGGACGGGGGCCTTATCGCGAGAGAACTGCTGGAGTCGCTGGCTCATCGCCTGTCGCCGCGAAGCATGGTTATCGTTCTGCTCATGGATGTCTTCGACTTCACGGCGAAGGAGACGGCCGAGTTCCTCTCTTCGTCGGAAGGGGCCGTGCAGGTCGCCTTGGGGCGCGCCCGGCTCCGGCTGCGCACGCTGGCCCGGCAGACGGGGCCGGATCGACTGTCTCCGCCCGAAGCGCCGGCCGGCTCCGGGGAGGATCGGATCGACTTGGACACGCTCGTCGAAGCGTTCCGGCGAAGGGATCCCAAGGGCATCTGCGGCGCCTATCTGGGCTTGGCCTCCCGGCGCGTAAAGCTCAGCCAGGTACGCTGGATTCAAGGCAAGTTCGCGTTCGGCTTCGAGGACCCGGACGGCAACCGGTTTATGGTGACGGGATAAAGGGAACTTTGGTCGAATAAGAGGGCTGCAAGGGGACAAAAGGAGAAAGCCGGGAAGCCCCTGCATGGGAAACTTCTCGGCTTATCGTTACTCATGCGCGAATATCGGTAAGTTCAGGTGCCGCAGAAAGTCCGGTAAGCGCAAGACGATTCCGGAGGCAGCGCCGCGTATTCCTCCTGGTCGGGGGAATGCGCGAACGGCTTGGAGAGAGCGTTCAAGAGGCGCTGCATCACGCCGTAATCGCCGTCTTCCACCGCCGCCTCCAACGCCTCCTCCACCCGGTGGTTGCGAGGGATGACCGCGGGATTATGGTCGCGCATCCTCTGCTTCCAGGCTTCGGGAGGCTCTTCCTGCCTGCCGAGCCGCGCCTGCCAACGCTCGCGCCACGGCCCGAATTCCTCCGTGCCGGCCAGCGGCGTCTCCTCCGCCCGATCGAAGGTCAAGGCCCGGAACGTGTGGGTGTAATCCGCGCGGGATTGCCGCATGATACGGAGAAGATCCGCGATCAGAACTTCGTCTTCCTTCTCTTCGTTCCCGATCCCGAGCTTCGCCCGCATCCCCGCCAGCCAGCGGCGCTGGTACGCCTCGTTGTAGCCCGCGAGGGCGTCCTCGGCCAGCTTGACGGCCTGCTCCTCCTCGTCATGCAGCAGGGGCAGGATGGCTTCCGCCAACCGGGCCAGATTCCAGGCGCCGATATACGGCTGGTTGCCGTAGGCGTAGCGGCCTTGGGTGTCGATGGAGCTGAACACCGTCGCCGGGTCGTAGACGTCCATGAAGGCGCACGGCCCGTAATCGATCGTCTCGCCGCTAAGGGCCATGTTGTCGGTGTTCATCACCCCGTGAATGAAGCCGACGAGCATCCATTGGGCGATGAGAGCGGCCTGCCGGTCGATCGCCCCGCGAAGCAGGGCCAGATAGCGGTTGTCCTTCGCTTCGGCTCCCGCCTCGATGTCCGGGTAATGCCTGCGCAGCGTATAATCGGCCAGCGCGCGGAGCTCTTCGGCGGTTCCCCAATTGGCCGCGTACTGGAACGTGCCGACGCGGATATGGCTCGCCGCCACGCGGGTCAGAACGGCGCCGGGCAGCTCGGTCTCGCGCAGAATGGTCTCCCCGGTCGCCGCGACGGCCAGGCTGCGAGTCGTCGGGATGCCCAGCGCGTGCATCGCTTCGCTGATGATGTATTCGCGCAGCATCGGTCCGAGCGCCGCTCGGCCGTCTCCCCGGCGGGAATAGGGAGTGGGGCCCGAACCCTTGAGCTGAATGTCGAACCTCTCCCCGCGCGGGGTGATCTGCTCGCCGAGAAGCAGGGCCCGGCCGTCTCCCAGCATCGTGAAATGCCCGAACTGGTGGCCGGCGTACGCCTGGGCGAGAGGCTCGGCGCCTTCGGGAATCCGGTTGCCCGCCAGCTCCGCCGCGCCTTGTTCGGTTCGAAGCGCCTCGGCGTTCAAGCCGAGGGAAGCCGCCAGCGAATCGTTCAGGACGACGAGCTCCGGCGCGCGAACGGCGGTCGGAGCGAGCCGGGTGAACATCCGGTCCGGCAGGCGGGCATAGCTGTTGTCGAAGTTCCATCCCGCCGCGGTCCTCGCGTGTAGATCGGTCATCGCTTCACCCTTCTTTTCCGGCTTATTGTGATCTTCTTCCGTATTATACCCTATCCGAAGCGCGTCTCCCTGCCGGTTCCAACAATCTTCCCCGGCTTCGCCCGAATTCCGGTTGACCCGCAGCGCCGGCGCTTTATACAATGGCCTTAATCGAGACCACAACGACTGGAGGAATGCTCGTGCCGCCCGATCAAGTGCCTCGTTAAGCCCGTCCTCCGCCCGAATCCCGGTTCTTGAAGGTCGAATTCCTAAGAATACGGGAGGATGGCGAACGATGAGAAGAGAACGCGACCAGGAGTTATGGCAAAAAATACGGTTCGGCGTCGAGATCGAATTCGTCGGCGGGGTTCTGGAGGAGATCGAGCTTCTGCCCGGCTGGATGCTGTCGCTCGAAGAACGCCAGATCGACGATACGGGAGAAGAATCCGGAAGCGAGCTCAAGCCGCCTCCGATCGTCTGGGACGACCGGGAGCAGATCCGCGTCATGCTGGCCCGGCTGCGGGCGGCGGGGGCGAGAGCGAATTGGAACTGCGGGCTGCATGTCCACGTCTCCCTGGAACGTTGGGGAGAGGAAGCGATCCCGCGGTTTATCGAAGCGGCAATGCGGTATCAGGAAGCTCTCCAGCGCCTGCTCGAGACCGGCGAGGACCGGCGGGTCTTCTGCCCTCCCGTCACCCCGGAGATTCGGGAACGCTATCTGGCGGCACCGGGAGAAGCCTCTCTCCTTCGCCGGGGAAGGCCGCAATCCCATCGCTGCGGCATCAATCTGGCGGCGTGGTACGACATCGGCACGGCGGAAATTCGGTACGCCAACGGCTCCCTCGACGAAGACGAAGCGCTGCGCGCCGTCGAGCTCTGCCTCCGGTTCGTCGCGGCCGTAGGCGAAGGACGTTCGCTCCCCCGGGAGCCTCTGGAGCTGGCCGCGGAGCTTGGCGCCCCGCTCGGCGGATACCCCAAGCCGATCGCCGCTCCGCGCTGGTACCGCGAGAGGATGTGGCTGGAGAACGCGCTGGTTCCCGTTCTGACGCCGGAGGCGCGCCGGCTTGTCCCGGGAGGAGAGATTCTTCAGCTCCTGCCCGCCCCGGACGGAATCCTGGCGGTCATCGAGGACGAAGACGGCCGGCCGAGCAAGCATCTGTTCCGCCTGCCCGCCGCCGGTTGGGAACTCGCCCGCTCCCTTCCGAATTAAATCTGGTGCCGCGAACTTTTGCAGCCCCCTTGGATCGATCAAGGGGGCTGTTGCTTGTGCGTACGGGTTGGCAGGCGCCAGCTCCCGACTTAACGGTTCAGCCACTGCGCCGCCTGCAGAATCGCGATCGCGGCCCGATCCCGCCGGTCGGCGTCGTCGCTTCGCATGGCCGCCCTCAGCACGTCCAGCGCTTCCCGGATCGTCGCCTCGTCGATCCGCGCGCTTCCGTCCTCCGCCGGCCGGACGAGCAGCCGCTCCAGCTCCTCGCGGGTCACGTCGCGGCCGAAGAGGCCAAGCTCCCCTTCTTCGCGAAGGAAGGCCTGCAGCTCGGGATGCAGCTCCTCGCTCTTCAGGCTCCGAAGCCAAGTGACCCCGCGCCGATGGCCGCTGCGGCTCTCGGCGCTGTCGAATTCCTCGAGATAATAATAGTCCCCCAGATCGCCCAGGACGAAGCGTTCTCCGTCCGTCGCAAGGACATAATCCCCGTCCTGCATGACATGCGCGAAGACGAAGGCGTCTTCCGCTCGCCGGTTCGCCTCCGTCCCTCCCAGAAGCTGCTCAAGCCGGGCCCTGTCGAGCCGGCTCCAATCTCCCGATCCCGGCTCGCCGAAGCTGACGTAATGATTCTCCAGATATTCCGGCAGCCCCCGAGGTCCCCCCGGGTCCGCCTTTAACCGGTACAGCCGCATCCCGATTCCCCCTATTCGCCGCTTTAAGCGGCCTCTTTGGCCTGCTGCCTGCTTCCGGACAGGAACCAGCCGCAGACGGCGATCAATAGCAGCACCGCATAGAAAATGAGCTTCCAGGCCGACGATTCCGCGAAGTCGTGGGGGATGACGTGGATCGACGGGTGCGCCAGGGTATGAACGGCCAGCTTGACGCCGACCCAGCCGACGATCGCGAAGGCGGCGAGTTCCAGCGCGGGCCGGCTCTCCAGCAGCTTCACGAACAGCGAAGCGGCGAAGCGCATGATCAGAAGGCCGATGAATCCCCCGAGGAAAATGACGATGAAATGTCCGCCGTCCATGCCGCCGATCCGCGGCAGGTCCGTCGTCGGCAGCGCGACGGCGAGCGCGACGGCCGCCAGGATGGAATCGATCGCGAAGGCGATGTCGGCCACTTCGACCTTGAGCACCGTCGTCCAGAAGCCGGACTGCTTCTTGCTCTCCTTCTTTTCCGCCGACTGCTCGCCCTTCTTCACGATAACCTTCCGGAAAATATGATTGCCCGCGATAAACAGCAGATACAGCGCTCCGATCGCTTGCACTTGCCAAATATCCACCAGATACGAGATCACGAACAGCGAAGCGAAGCGGAAGACGAACGCCCCCGCGAGCCCGTAGAACAGCGCCTTCTTCCGCGTCTTCTCGGGCAAGTGCTTGACCATGATGGCGAGCACGAGTGCGTTGTCGGCGGCCAGCAGGCCTTCGAGCGCGATGAGGACCAGCAGCACCCATCCGTACTCCAGCAGCATTCCGAAATCCATCGAACATCCCCTCTCCGTTTTTCGGATCGCCTGCCGCTTATTTTCACCCCCGGAAAAACGCGAAGAGACCTTCGCCTTATTCGGGCAAAGGTCTCGCTAACAACGCCTCTCGGCAATGCCAACCAAGCCGGAGAGCGCGGCTCTCGTAATGACGACGTGGTTGTGGCAGCTACTCCCCTTTGGAAAACGGCGCTTTGCGCATGCGGCAGAGCGTCTTCGGGAAGGTATACGCGCAGAGGCCGTCCCGGTTTCAAGAATCGGACGATCTTTTTTTGGGATCGTCGCGATGAGGCATGAGGCATGAGGCCGCCGCTCCGCTCGTACAATGGAATGAAGGAAGCTCGTACGAGGCCGGAGGGATGCGCATGAGAATAACGTCCGGAGGATTCGAAGTCGCCTATCACGGAAGGGTATTCGCCTATGGGATGAATCCGATCGAGATCGTCTTGTCGGAGGAGCGCGATCCGCTGAAGTTCGTGTTCTGCATCGAGCGGGAGCCGGACAGGGACGACTTCGCGACGGACATTCGGCTGGTCCGCTACAACGAGGTTCGGATCGCTTGCGTGAATTATCCTCGGGGCAAGCCGATCGGCAACCAGGACCTGCTCCATCTGGGCGTTCTGAACAACCGCAAGCTCTCCTTGCGCTTCGAAGTGACCATCCATTACGATGCCGCGTCGTGGGCGCTCAACTTCACGTTCTACGCCGGCGAGGGGGTCCCCGATCATGAATAGGCTCGAGATTCAGGATCCGAAGGTCGCCAGCAAGATCATCGCGGCGAACGCGGAGAGCGAGAGGCGCAAGGCGGAGCTGGGCTTCCTGGGCAAGTTCTACGGCTCGGGCGAGAACGTCCGCCTCTACATCGTCGGGACGATCGCGCTCGGCATCCTTCTCGTCGCGCTTGTCTACACGCTGACGCCGGAGCGGTACCGTTCGCCCGAGTTCGGGCTGAAGGAGATGTGGACGCTCGTCGTGCTTCCCGTCGAATCGACGATTATCGGCTACCTGATCGGGTCGCGGACGAAGGAGGGCCGAAGTTGAGTAAAAGAAAGAGAGAAGCAAGGCGCTTCCCGCGCCTTGCTTCTCTCTCGTATGCGGCGAGCTGTTCATCGCCCCGTCATGGAGTCCGAGTCGCCGTAGGCTTCGACGGCCCGCCAAGCGCCCGCATTGTCGTCGAAGCGCAGACCGGGCTGCTCGTCCTTCGCCGATCCGGCCGGCGCGGCTGTATCCGGCTGCGCCATCTCGGCGGGCGAACGAGAGTGCTCGACGCAGAACGGCGTCCACGGAATCGCTTCGAGCCGCTCGTACGGAATCGGCTTCCCGCATGTCTCGCACTTGCCGTATTCGCCGTCCTTCATCCGCGCGAGCGCCCGGCCGACCGCGTCCAGCCGCTCCCGGAAGGCGCCGTCGATCGCCAGATCCCGCTCCCGGTCGGCGGTCTCCGTCGCCAGGTCCGCGGGATGGTTGTCGTACGACGAGATCTCGCCGGACGCGTCGGCGAGCGATTCGCCTTCCGCCGCTCCAGCCTCTTCCAGGTGGCGCAGGATCTCCTTCTTTTCCTCCCGTAACAGGCCCTTCAGCTTCTTAAGCTCTTCACGGGTCAGATCGCCCATTCCGCTCGCCTCCTCTTCTTAAGGCTTGTACTTCCTCTCGCTGGAGGAGGCGTCCTTCGTCTTCTCGCGAGCCTTCTCGTCCCGCTGCTCGATGCCGAGGTCCTCGACCGGAATCGGGTCGACGTTCCGCTCGCTCTCCCACATGTCGAACAAGCTCTTCTTGTCCGTCGGGTATTGCTCGGGATGGTCCCGATCTGCGCTTCGCTACCGATCGCTCATGTGCCCCACCTCCTACCCCTTATTTAAACAAGGAGGGGAGAAGGGAATCGGAGCCGTGCGAAGGCTAGACCGTCAATCGGCGGACGGCGGGTTGAACTGCAGCGCCCCCCACAGGTTCCCTTCCGGATCGTAGAACTTGAGCACCCAGGCGAAGCCGTCGTTCCGGAACTGCTGAATACGGGCGCCGATCCCCGCCAACCGTTCGTGAAGCTCGTGAATCCGCTCCGTTCGGTAGAGCAGCGCCGGATAGTCCGTCCCGCCCACCGTGAAGTGCGCGTGCGACGCTTCGTCCTCCGTCTGCCACAGCATCAGAAGCGGCCCTTCCGGCAGCGTCAGGAAGGCGATGCGGTCGCCGTCCCGGCTGCTCAGCCGGAACCCCAGATGGTCGACGTACCACGAGATGGCCCGCTCCATCCGGCGCACCGGAATTTGCGCGTGTTCAAGCGAGGTTAGCAGAGTTCATTACCCCTCTCCGCGGGATTTCGAATGGATTTCCCTATTTTACCATGTACAAGGAGGGCGCGGTTCTACAGATTCAGCTCTACGAGCGATTGGGCGAGCTGAGGATAATCCGTGATGATTCCGTCGATCTCGAACTTCAGCACTTCCGTCATGTTCCGGCGGCTGTTCACCGTCCATACCCAGACTTCGCGCCCGGCGCCGTGCGCCTTCTTGACGAGCTGATCGGTCAGCATGACCTGCTCGATCGTATAGAAGTCGACGTCGAGCTTCGTCAGGTCGCCCAGCGCGAAGTAGAGAATCTGCCCGATCTTGATCTCGGGAGCGAGCGACCGGATCTGCCGAAGCGTGCCGCCGTCGAACGACTGAATGTATACTTCTTGTTCCATCTCGTATTGCTGCACGAGACGAACGACTTCGCGCGCCAGCGGCTCGCCCGCTCCGTACGGCTTCATGTCGAGCAGCAGCTTGATGCGTCCCTTCGCCTCCGCCAGCACCTCTTCGAGCGTCGGAACGGGAACGGGCTCCCCTTCGGCATCCCGGCCGATCGACAGCCGGCGAAGCTCTTCAAGGGTGAGGTCCGACACCTTCGCGTTCGCCCCGGCCATCCGCTTCAACGTGTAATCGTGATTCAGCACCGCGACGCCGTCCTTCGTCAGCTGGACGTCCAGTTCGACCGACGGAACGCCCTGTTCGATGGCGGCCTTCACGGCCAGAAGCGAATTCTCCGGCTCGTCGCCGGAGTTGCTCCGATGGGCGGCGATCACGACGCTCCACTTGGCGTAGACGAGACTGTCGGTCGCTTTGAAGCCGACGAACAGAGCCAGGCACAGGTAGGCGACGGCTACGGTTCCGTACAGGACTCTCTTGTGCTTGAGATTCTTTGCGAACGAGACCAGACGCTGCTCCAGCCGGCCGAGTCCGCTGCGATAGACGTTCAGGCGGTCTTGCGGCTTGAGGCCTTTGGCGCGGCCGAAATAATAGAACAGCCGCGTCAGCAGGATCATGTTCGCCGGGAGGAGAAGCAGCGCGATCATGTACGTAAGGATCGTGGACAGAGTGAGCGAATAATGCTTCGTGAACACCTCGAGCACGTTCATGTCCAGCCAAGAAGGCAGATAGGACAAGGACGCGATCGCCGCGAAGCCGGCGCCGATCACGGCGGCGTTCACCAGGATGAGCGACAGGAACAGCTGCAGCCTTCTTCCCCGCGTCAGCGCCTGGCTTCTGCGCATCGCCTCGGTTATCGGGCAGCCTTCCAGCAAGGCGAAGTGCAGCACGAAGATCCATCGCAGCAGCGCGTAGATCGCCGCCGCGAGCAGGAGAACGTAGACGATCGTCATCGTATACGAGGCGTTCAGCACTTTGTTCTCCAGCAGGATCGGCACGTTGAACAGCGCGTAGAACGAAGCGGACAGCGGCGAATCGATGAACGGGATGAGGATCAGGAGCAGGGCGACCAATTGAACGGCGCCGAACCCGAGCAGGCGCGGCGTCTGGCGCAGCGTCGTCAGCCACGCGTCGGCGATGGCCACGTCCCGGCCGAAGTAGCGCTGCTGGACGATAATGACGAGAACGCCCAGTTCCACGAATACCGCGAACGAAGCGACCAGCCCGATGGCGGCGAGTCCGAGCACGCCTTCGAAGTGGAAGCCGAGACGGTACACCTCGCCGTTCAGCAGCGAGCCGGAGCCGACCGCCGCCACGATCCGGTCGAAGATCAGCGTAATCAAGGGAATGATGACGAAGCTGGTCACGAGCATGTACATATATTCGAACAGCAGCAGCTTCGGGTAGGAGGCGCGAAAATCGCGAATGCTTCTGCCCAGCAACTTCAGCATAACGATTCAGTCCAATCTCTCTATGGTGTCTCTACTAGCTTAAATCACCCGATAGAACAAAACTAGGGCTAAGTTCGAAGATTCGGAGGAGACGAAGAAGACCGTCTTCCCTACCCAAGCGGGTCGGACACGGCCTCGATGCATTCCCTATAGGGTATGACGGCTAATCCCCGGACTTGACAGCGATTCTCGAGATTCCCTGGCGGACTGGCGGATCGCATTCGCCGATCCCGATCCCGATTCCGAGCCCGAATCGCCGCGGCAGATCTCCGGCCTACTCGTTCCGCAGCCGCGCGACAGCCCGCTCGTATTCCTTGTACCGTCTCTCCCACGCCTGCTCGCGCGATTCGAAGGTGCGGTCGTCCAGCAGCGCTTCGACGACGTCCAGACAGACATGCCATCCGGCGAGATCCTTGGGCGAGTGATCGGTTAGGCGGCGGATCTTCTCGATCAGAACGAGCCGGCTGCCTCCGTCCGGTTCCGGATACAGCTCGAACCGCACCTGATCGTCTCCCCAGGTATATTCCAATACCGAATGCGGCCGAAGCTCGAGAATCCTCATCTCCTCGAACGTTCCGTCTTGCATGTCGAACTTGATGACTCCTCCCTCGCGGAGATCGTCCACTTGCAGCTCGGAGAACCATCTCTTCAGCTTGTCGTTCTCCGTCAGGAACGACCACACCTTCTCGACGGGATGCTTCAGGCGGCGCTCGAAGCGGGCTTCGTATCCGTCCTCGGACGGCTTGATCGCGGCTAACATGAATACTCTCCTCCTCGTCTTCGGTTCTTCGGCTCAAGGGTCCAGGTCCAACTGCTTCTCCAGCTCGTCCAGCTTGTTCGTCCAGAACCGGCGGTAGGGCTCGAACCAATCGTGCGCTTCCCGGAGCGGCCCGGGATTCAACCGGTACCGATGATGCTTCGCGTCCTTGCGCAGACTTACCAGACCGGCCTCCCTCAGAATGCGCAGATGCTTCGATATTCCCGGTTGGCTCAAGGACATCAGGTCCACCAGCTCGCCGACGGAACGCTCCCGGACGAGGATCAGGTCGAGAATCTTCCTCCGATTGGGTTCGGCCAGCGCCTCGAAGATTTTATCGTTGTTCATGGTTACATATTACCGAATGGTTATATTTCCGTCAAGTTATATGTAGACGACAGAAGAAGCATCCTCGGATGCTTCTTCGTACAGATTGCACATCATGTACACTGCGTGCTTGTTCGCTCCCTAATCGTCCTATCTGGTGGAAGAATAATACGGATAGTCCATCTTGGCTTGAATCCGCCTGACCGCCTCGCCCGAAGCGATCGATTCCACGAAGAAAAGCCCGAGATCGATGGAAGCCGACACCCCGCCTCCCGTAAAAACGTCGCCGTCCCTCACGAACCGTTCCCGGACTACTTCCGAGCAATAGGGCTCCAGCAGCTCGTAGGCGGAGGGGTTCGTCGTCGCCCTTCTCCCTTGCAGGAACCCCGCCGCTCCAAGGATCAATGCGCCCGTGCAGACGGACGCCTTGTACTGCGCGTCGCGAGCCGTCCGAATCCAGGACAGGAAGTCCTCGTCGTGTCTCAGCTGCCGGGTCGGCATTCCCCCAGGGACGAAGACGAGATCGTACTCGGACAAGTCCGGGCGGACCCGGCCGACCCGGATCGTCAACCCCCGGTCGTCGGTTACTTGCTCCCCGGCGGCGCAGAAATCCCACGACACGTTCTCCCGAATCCCCAGAATTCCCATCCAGGTTACGGCTTCGTAAAATCCGGCGAAATCCAGCGTCGTCATCCCGTCGAACAGAATAAAGGCCATTCTCATCCCCAAACACCCTTCCCTTCTTCGGATAAAATAAATAGAGTACCCGACCCTCTGAAGGATCGAATACTCTTGCCCAGGCGTACGGCATGACGATTATGCGCTCCCTCGCGGTTCTCCGCGTTACGCCAGTCGCGCATATCGGTGTGATGTACGGATATCGTATTCTGAAAATTCGATCAAGTCAAGCGCCATAAAATTCGCGCTCTCCAACCGCCATCTGCGAGTCGCCGACATCTGACCGCACCTGTCTACCGACTGCTGCCTACAGGTCCTGTGACAGCCGGATCATGTCCCTGCAAGGAATCCCGTCCTCGTAGATTTCCTCTTCGTAGTGCCTCGTGAAAAAGTCGATATCAACGCCGACGATCCGGAAGCCGCACTTCTGGTACAGCGCCAGCTGACCGATGCTGGAATTCCCCGTCCCCACCTCGAGGGTCCGGTAGCCTCTCGCCTTCGCCGTCTGAACGGCATGCCGGACGAGGCTCTTCCCGATTCCGCGCCCGTGCAGCTCTTCCGCGACCGCGACGTTCACCAATTCGACGGTATCCGGTCTCGTCGGCAGGAGCACGTAGACGCCGACCGTCCGATGATCCTCCACCGCTACGTAAGTCTCTCCCCGGCTGAGATACTCCTCGACCAGCTTGCGGGAAGGATCGGCGAGCAGCAGCAGCTCCATCGGAGGTGCCTCTCCGGAATGAAGGTTGCGAATCTCCATGTTGTTCTCCTTATGTAAGAATTTATCCCTATTATACAGACACGGGGGAAAAGGAACAAAACCGGGAAGCCCCTTAGCAATGAGACTTCCCAGTTAGCGCGGCGCGTTAAGCGAGCCCGTCCAAATTAAGCCCGCCATTTGGCCCGAATATCCATCAAATACTTGATGACGACGGCGACCGCGCCGACGTAATAGGCCAGCGGCACGATCCAGCCGGTCTCGTCCATGGCGGAGATGCCGGACAGGATCATCAGCGGAAGCACGTAGCTGACGATGTCCCGAAGGCTGCTTAGTACGGATTCGGGCGACGGCTTGCCGCTGGAGAGCGATTTGTAAAGCCCGACCAGCAGGTTGACGGCCATCGAGCCGAGCACGATCCATAGGGCGAGTTCCATTCCGCCCGTTATATCGACCACTCTTCATCACCTCCTTGAAGGAGGATGCGATCGATACAGCATATGGCGGCGGGGACAAGACGGTCCCTGCGGTAGCGAAATCGGGCGAACGGCGTGAAAGGCGGAAGCTACTTGCCGGCCGGAACCGGAATGCGAAGGACGAACGGCTCCAGAGGCTTCTCGGTGTAGCCGGCCGGATCTCCCTTGATCCACGTTCTAAGGATCGGAGTCACCGTCGCCTCCGTCGCTCCCTTCGGGAGTTGTTCGGTCACAAGCGTGTCGGTCCGATAGCGGAAGCCTTCTACGACCTTGCCTTGCTTCTTCAGCCTCCCGGAGCCCCCGGTATTCAACGGAACGTAGGTCAATCGCGTGCCGCCCGCTTCGATCTCATAGTGAATGCTGGACCTCGGACCTTCTTCGAGCATCGGGTTCGGCAGCCACGAGCTCGGGTACTCCCAAAGGAAGGTCCATAGCGTCGAGCGGGATGCCGTCCGGACCCGTTCTGCTTCGAAATGGACGTCCTCGTCGTCGGCCTTCGGGAGGCCGGTCAGCTCGCGGACCGGTTCGCCTTGCTTGGCGACCGGGAGCTGGAAGCTCCAATCTCCCGGGAGCAACTTCTGATCGCCGGGATCGTCGAAGACCGCCAGAGCCGGAACCCTGATTTTCAGCAGCAGCTCGTCCGGCGCCTTCCCGGAAAAGTAATAATTGACGATGCCCGTCTTCGCGTCTCCCTGCGTCTCCCCGCTGTCCGTCATGACGATGCCCGGGTATTCCTTCTTGATCGAGGGGTCCAGCTCGAAGACCGGCCGAACCCACAGCTCCTTCGGGAAGCCCTCCGGGCGCATGACGGAATAGCTGAACGACAGGCGCTGGCCGTCGAACATCGCTTCGTGAACCCGGAGCGTGTAGGACTTGTCGCTTTTCTCGAGGAGAACGCCCATCTCCCCTGCTTGACCTTCCTGCATAAGAGCCGGATTCCCGCTCGCCGCGAAGATCGATTGCAGCTTCAGCTTCACCGTCTCGGCGAACGAGTCGCTGCCGGCGAACAGCGAAGCCCCTCCGGCCACGAGGACCGCGGCCGCAGCCGTCGCGACGATCGCCCAAGGGCGGCGAGAACGGCGCTTCTCCGATCGCCCCCGATGCGGCAGGCCGGCGAGCAAGCTCTCGATCCCCTCGTGAACATCGGCGGGGACGACAGAACTTCTCCGCAGCTTGTCCGCCAGCTCCTTTTCCCATTCCGTTCGGTGCATCATGGCAGTTCCTCCTTCATGGCGGGTTCCCGCATCAACGCTTCCAATTTGATCCGAGCCCGGTGAAGCCTCGACTTCACGCCGCTCTCGCTCAAGTCCACGATTCCCGCGATCTCCTGGATCGACAGGTCCTCCAAGTAATACAGCACGACGATCTCCTTCTGGTCCATGCCCAGCCCGTCGAGCAGGTCGAGAAGCTCCAGATCGGACTCCAGCGCATGCGAGCCGGCGCGCTTGTCCTGAAGATGCTCCACCGGGATCACCTTCCGGTTGTGGCGGATGACCCGCCTGCACTCGTTGATCAGGATACGAACGAGCCACGTCCGGAAGTAGGCGGGCTCCCTCAGCCTGGCGATCTCCTTGTAAGCTTGCAAGATCGTCTCTTGAATCGCGTCCAGAACGTCCGGCCGGGACCGCAGAATTCCGTTCGCGATCGAGTACAACATCGTCTCGTTCTTGCGAATAAGCGAGATAAACGCATCGCGCGACCCGGCCTTCGCTGCCGCCGCCAGTTCCAAATCTTGCATGAGGCGCAAGCTCCTTCCTTTCTCTCTTCTATCTATTAGAGCCGCGAGCGGGACGGCAGGTTTCTCATCGGGCGAAAAAAATAGATTTTTGGCGGCGGCTAACGAATCGAGGAGACGCTATTTCGCCAAAAACAATGGATTTTCGATTCTAACGAATCGGTATAGACGCTATTTCGTGCTGGAAGCCCGTTTTTCCCCCGAGTGGCCCCAAATAAGATCGCTGGAGTTCGTTAGAGTTTCAAAAGGGGCTATTGACGCTAAATAGCGTCTCCTGGGTTCGTCCCTCGTA
>NZ_JACJVR010000071.1 GCF_014212175.1 Cohnella xylanilytica
CCCTTTACTCTAGACTGCCCCGTTCGCATGCCGATTTGTCATTCGGGCTCAGAGCCGCTCGTCTTTGCGAAGATCGGGCCGCACTGAGCTTCTATCGTATGCCTGATTCACGTATCGATTAGGGGAGGCGGCTACGATGAACCGGAACCCTGCGATTCCGATTGCAACCGTGAACGAGCGGGCGGGTCGATCCTGGCATGCTTTTCCACTATAATAGGGGTAAGTCATTGAGACGCGAACAGGAGGACGAGCCCATGGCGTTCAGAGTGGAGAAGGATTTCCTCGGGGAGAAGAACGTGCCCGAAGAAGCGTATTACGGCGTTCAGACGATGCGCGCGGTGGAGAACTTCCCGATTACCGGGGTGCCGGTGCACGCGGAGTTGATCCAGGCGCTGGCTCACGTGAAGAAGGCGGCCGCTCTCGCGAACCGGAACACGAAGATGCTGAGGGAGCCTATCGCGGACGCGATCGTGCGGGCGGCCGAGGAGGTCGCGAACGGCGCGCTGGCCGACCAGTTCATCGTCGATTCGATCCAAGGCGGCGCGGGGACGTCCATCAATATGAATATGAACGAGGTGCTGGCGAACCGGGCCCTCGAGATCTTGGGACACAAGAAGGGCGATTACTTCCATTGCAGTCCGAACAACCATGTCAACATGTCGCAGTCGACGAACGACGCCATCCCGACGGCGATCCGCGTCGCGGCGTTCCGGCTGACGCAGTCGCTGCTCGGCACGCTCGGCAATCTGCGGTCGGCGTTCGAGAGGAAGGCGGAGCAGTTCGACGACGTGGTCAAAATGGGCCGGACGCACCTGCAGGACGCGGTGCCGATCCGGATGGGGCAGGAGTTCGGCGCGTACGCGGCGGTCATCGGTCGGGACATCGGGCGCATCGCCCGGGCGGCGGACAACCTGCTGGCGGTCAACATGGGCGCCACGGCGGTCGGCACCGGGCTGAACGCCAAGCCCGAATACATCCGCGAGGTCGTCCGGCTGCTCGCCGAAGAGCTTCAAATTCCGCTTCGGGCGGCGGAAGACCTCGTCGACGCGACGCAGAATACGGACGCCTACACGGAGCTGTCGGCCTCTCTTAAGGTATGCGCCGTGAACCTGTCGAAAATAAGCAACGACCTTCGCCTGATGGCGTCCGGTCCCCGGACGGGGCTCAGCGAGATCGCGCTCCCGGCCCGGCAGCCGGGCTCGTCGATCATGCCGGGCAAGGTGAACCCGGTCATGGCCGAAGTTCTCAACCAGACCGCCTTCCAGGT
The DNA here is from genome assembly GCF_014212175.1 of Cohnella xylanilytica. Taxonomy (GTDB): domain Bacteria; phylum Bacillota; class Bacilli; order Paenibacillales; family Paenibacillaceae; genus Cohnella; species Cohnella xylanilytica. The sequence goes on from NZ_JACJVR010000071.1 coordinate 1,268, forward strand.
CATCGGCAACGACCATACGATCTGTCTCGCTTCCGAAGCCGGGCAGTTCGAGCTGAACGTCATGGGGCCGGTGCTGGCGTTTAACCTGCTGCAATCGCTGAAGATTCTTCGCAACGCCGTCGACGTCTTCATCCGCTACGCGCTCGAAGGACTGGAAGCGAACCGCGGGCGGTGCGCGACGTACGTGCACGACAGCTTCGGCATCGTCACCGCGCTGAACCCCCATCTCGGCTACGAGGTGGCGGCCCAGCTCGTCAAGGAAGCGCTGCGGACGGGCACCCCGGTCCGGGAGCTGATTCTCGAGCGGCACCTGCTGACGCCCGAAGAGATGGCCGTCATTCTCGATCCCGTGCAGATGACGACGCCGGGCATCGCGGGCGAATGGCTTCTGACGGGAGAGCGGGAAGAAGGGTAAGGACGGAAGGGGAAGCCGCGCGGCGGCGGAGCCGGAATCGGGCGCGGAACGGAGGCGGGCCGCGCCGTCGACAAGGAGTTTTGGAGCATGATACCGACATCTCTTCGATCGTTCCATCCGGTCATCGCCGAATGGTTCTCGGCTTCGTTCGGCGAGCCGACCGACGTGCAGAACCGGGCGTGGGAGGCGATCTTCGCCGGAAGCCATACGCTGATCGCGGCGCCGACCGGCTCGGGCAAGACGCTGGCGGCGCTCTTGCCGTGCCTCGACCGCATCGTCCGGTCGCCGGCTTCCGGCCCGGGCGTGCGCGTGCTGTACGTGACGCCGCTGAAGGCGCTGAACAACGACATTCACCACCATGCGGCTCGGTTCGTCGAGGAGCTGGACGCTCTCGCGGCGGCGGGCGGCGGGGCCCGGGACCGGGATTGGCCGGGCATCCGCTGCGCGGTGCGGACGGGCGACACGAGCCAGAGCGCGCGCAACGCGATGCTGAGACGTCCGCCGGACGTGCTCGTCACGACGCCGGAGTCGCTGTTCCTTCTGCTCGCCTCGGACAAAGGCCGGGCGATGCTGCGCGCGGTCGAGATGGCGATCGTCGACGAGATTCACGATCTGGCGGGAGGCAAGCGAGGGGCGCACTTGGCGCTCTCGCTGGAGCGTCTCGCCGAGCTGGCCGCCAAGCCGGTGCAGCGGATCGGCGTCTCGGCGACGCAGAAGCCGCTCGAGCGGGTGGCGCGGTTCCTCGGAGGCTGGGAGGAGGCCGGTTCGACAAGAGAGGCGAATGCCAACGCGTCGGAAGCGCCGATGGCGGCCGCGCGGGGTGAAGCCGAGCCGGCAGATGCGAAGCAGGCAAATACGAAGCAGGCAAATACGAGGCAGGTTGAAGCCATGTCGGGAGGAGGCGAAGCGGCCGCTCACCCGCTGGGCTTCCGCCCGAGACCCGTCCGGATCGTTGAGAGCTCGATGACGAAGAAGCTGAGCGTGACGGTGACGATGCCCGACCAGAGCCGCCCGGTGCAGACGCGCGAGGGAGTGTGGCTGCCCTTGCTCGACCGGATCGTGCAGCTGATGGAAGGCGCCCGCTCGGTGCTGATCTTCGTCAACAGCCGCCGCCTGTGCGAGCGGCTCTGCCTTCGCCTGAACGACCACGTCGGCTACGAGCTCGCCCGCTCCCACCACGGCAGCGTCTCGCGCGAGCGGAGACTCGAGGTCGAACGGCTGCTGAAGGAGGGCAGCCTTCGGTGCATCGTGGCGACGTCGTCGCTGGAGCTCGGCATCGACGTCGGGCACGTCGATCTCGTCATCCAGATCGAATCGCCGCTCAGCGCGGCCGGCGGCATTCAGCGCATCGGCCGGGCGGGCCACGCCGTCGGCGAAGCGAGCCGCGGCGTCATCCTGGCGCGCACGAAGGGACCGCTGCCCGAGATCGCGGTGCTCAGCCGGCAGATCGCGGCCCGCGACATCGAGGAGATCCGCATTCCGTCCGAGCCGATGGACGTCCTGTCGCAGCAGATCGTCGGCATCGTCGCGTCCGCCGACCGGACCGTGGACGAGCTGCACCGGCTCGTCGTCCGGTGCGACAATTACCATGGCCTGTCCAGGGAGAGGCTGGAGGAGATCGTGCAGGTGCTCGCCGGGCTGTACCCGTTCGTGCGTCCGTTCCTCGATTGGGACCGGGACGGGGACCGGCTGACGAAGCGGGCCAACTCGTCGATGGCCGTCGTCACCGGCGCCGGCACGATCCCGCAGACCGGGAACTATCCGGTCCATCACGTCGACAGCCGGGTCCACCTGGGCGAGCTGGACGAGGAGTTCATCCAGGAGAGCCGGGTCGGGGACGTGTTCCAGCTCGGGACGAGCTCGTGGATGATCCGCGAGATCAAGCAGGACCGGGTGTACGTCTCCGAGGCCGGCAACCGGTTCAGCGAGATTCCGTTCTGGCGGAACGAGTCGGGAGGGCGGTCGTACGTCCTGGGGGTCAGGGTCGGCGGCTTCATGGCGGAGCTGGAGAAGCGGCTTCGGCTTGACGATACCGGGGATGAAGAAGACCGGGAAGCGCTGGAAGACACGCTGGCCTGGCTCGAAGCCGTTCACGGCATGGACCGGGAATCGGGCGGGCAGCTCGCGTCGCTCGCCCGGTCGCAGCACCGGTTCTGCGGCTTGCCGAGCGATAGGCGGATGCTGATCGAGACGTATAAGGACGTCATGAACCAGACGCACGTCATTCTCCATAACTACGCGGGCCGGTACGTGAACCGGGCATGGCAGCTCGCCATCGAGCGGCAATTCGAGAAGCTGCTTCCTTACCGGCTGTACGGCAACGCCAAGGACAACGGCATCGAGTTCGTCCTGCCGGAATGGGACGCCTCCTGGCTGCGGGCGATTCACGGCGTGACCCGGACCAACGCGGAGGAGCTCCTGGTCGAGGCGGTGACCGGATCGCCGCTGCTCGCTCTCGCGTTCCGCCGCATCGCGGAGACGTCGCTGCTTCTGTCCCGCAGCTTCAAGCGGACGCCTCTGTGGCAGAAGAGGCTGAGAGGAGAAGAGCTGCTCCGGTCGGCGCTGCCCTATGCGGACCGGTTCCCCTTCCTCCGCGAGGCGATGAAGGAGTGCTTGTACGACTATCTCGATCTGGAAGGGCTGAAGGACGTTCTGGAGCGGATCCAGGACGGGCGGACCGAGCTCGTCGTCCGCGAGACGGCCCACCCTTCGCCGTTCGCTTCGCAGTTCCTCGCGGATTACGTCAATATGCGCATCTACGAAGGCGAAGGCGTAGACGAGACGATTCAGATGCAGCTGCTGAACGTCAGCAAGGAGCTCGCCGGCCGGCTGTTCGGAGAGGACAAGCTGGTCGGCGTCGTCCGGCCGGAAGTCGTCGAAGAAGAGACACGCAGGCTCGAAGAGCCGGACCGCGCGCCCCGGAACGCCGAGGAGCTGTACTGGCTGCTGAAGCAGCGCGGCGACAAGACCGCCGAGGAGCTGGCCAAGCTCGCCGGCGGCGAAGCGCTGGTCTGGCTGGAGGAGCTGCGGGAGAGAGGACGGGCGCTGGCCGTCGACTTGACCGGGGACGGCGAATACCGCTGGATCTGCTCGGACGAGAAGGAGATCTACGAGGAGTTCCCGGACTCCGCGGATTCGGTCTCGTTCGTCGTCGGAAGGTACGCGGACCACGTGCTGAGCTTCACCGAGACGGAGCTGTGCGAGAGGTATCCGCGTCTGACGTTCGCGCACGCACGCCGGATCGTCGAGGAGATGCTGGAGCGGGAGCAGATCGAGCGCGCCCCGCACGCCGCCGACGAACGGGAGCGGATCTGGACGAGCGCCAAGGTCGCGTCGAGGCTCGTCCGGCTATCGATCCGGGAAGCGGGCAAGCAAGCGGCCCCCGCCGATCCCGCCCGCTGGTGCGGCCAGATCGCCAGAATGCAGATGGTCCTCCAAGGCATGCAGCAGCAAGGAACGGAAGGGCTGCGGCACGTGATCGGGAAGATGCAGGGCTTGTTCGCGCCTCTGTCCCACTGGGAGACGATCCTGTTCCCCTCCCGGCTGACCCGGTATCGCAAGGAGGAGCTGGACCTGCTGTGCGCTTCCGGGGAAGTCATCTGGCTCGGCCGGAAGGAAGAAGGCGACAAGGAGGGCAAGATCGCCTTCTTCCTGGCCGAGTCCAAGGAGCTGTACGCGCCGTACGTCTCGCAAGCCGCCGAGGCGGCGGCGAAGACGAAGCATCCCCGCCTGCTGGAGCGGATTCGGTCCGGGGGAGCGAGCTTCCTCACGAAGCTGGCTCGGGAGGAGGGCAAGACGCCCTCCGAGCTGCTCCCGGACTTGCTCGACCTCGTCTGGGAAGGGCTCGCGTCGAACGACCAGTTCGCTCCTCTTCGGCTCTCCCAAGCGCCGCGCTCCAAGAAGGGAGCCGACCGGACCGGCTCGGGCTTCGGGCGCTGGTATTGGACCGGGACGCTGGCGGACGAGGGAGAGGCGGAGCCGGGCGAACGATCCAAGGGGGCGGAGGAGTCCGCGGTTCATTGGGCCCGCCACCTGCTGGAGAGCTTCGGACTCGTCAACAAGGAGCTCGTCGCGAGAGTGTCTCCGTACTCTTGGGAGGCGTTCTATCCGGTCATGAAGCGGTTGGAGGAATGGGGAGCGGTGACGAGAGGCGTCTACGTGGCGGGCGATCCGACGCTGCAATTCACGACGCGCGAGCTGGCGGAAGCGATCAAGCAGCCGCCCCAAGGCGCGGGGGACGACGCCGTCACCGTCCTGTCCGCCGCAGACCCCGCGAACCCGTACGGGCTGCTGGTCGATTGGCCCGGCTCCGCCAAGGGAGCCTCCTTCTCCCGCAAGCCGGGCAATTATTTGGTCCTGCAAGGGGAGCGGTGCGTCTTCTGGATCGAGAACAACGGCCGGAGAATCTATACGATGAACGGGGGAGGAGTCGGCGGGACGGCTTCGGGCCCCGCAGAAGCGGGATCGTCCCGGGCGCATGCGTCGTCAGGCGCGGCCGCTACGCTTGAAGCAGCCGGCGCGGCGGAATCGCCCGAAGCGCGGACGGCCCTGCTCAAGTCGGCGCTATTCTCGCTCCTGCGCCGCCAAGGGCTGGTCAAGGTCGTCATCGATTCGTGGGACGGGCAGCCGGTCTCCGGCACGGAGGAGGGGCGCCTCCTCCGCGAGCTGGGAGCGGAAGCCGATCGGAAGTCGCTCGTGTTCTGGGCCAATTAACGGGAGATAGGGTGAACAAGCTTGGGCTATCAGATCGAAAATAAACTGGTCGTCGCCGTCGCGTCGAGCGCCTTGTTCGACTTGAGCGAGTCGCACGCGGTCTTCCGGGAGCGCGGCGAGGACGAGTACCGCCGGTATCAGCGGGAGCACGAGAAGGAAGTGCTCCGCAAGGGAGTCGCCTATCCGCTCATCAAGCGTCTGTTGGGCTTGAACGGAACGGATCCGGACGACCGGCCCGTCGAGGTCGTCCTCATGTCCCGCAACGATCCGGATACGGGCCTGCGGATGATGAACTCCATCGAGCATTACGGCCTGCCGATCAGCAGGGCCGTCTTCGTGACGGGGAACGATCCTTTTCTGTACATGAACGCCTTCAACGCCTCGCTGTTCCTGTCCGGGAACGCGGACGACGTGAGGCATGCCGCCTCTCTCGGATTGCCCGCGGGCTGCGTGTTCCCGACGGACTTCGTCGACGACGACGAGGACGACGAGCTGCGGATCGCCTTCGACTTCGACGGCATCATCGCCGACGACTCCGCGGAAGCGGTCTACCAGCAGGGCGCGATCGAGCTGTTCCACCGGCACGAGCGGCTGAAGGCGGGCGAACCGCTTCCCGAAGGGCCTCTGCTGCGCTTCTTCCTCGAGATCTCGAAGCTGCAGCGAAGGGAGATCGACAAGCGCAAGGCCGCCCCGGACTACAAGTCGAAGCTTCGCGTCGCCATCGCGACCGCCCGCAACGCGCCCGCGCACGCGAGAGTCATCTCGACGCTCCGCAAGCTCGACATCCGCGTCGACGAGGCTTTTTTCCTCGGCGGCATCGACAAGGATCGGGTGCTGCGGATCTTCAAGCCTCACATCTTCTTCGACGACCAGGTCGGCCATATCGAGAGAGTGGCCCGGGTCGCCCCGTGCGTGCACGTTCCGTTCGGCATAACCAACCGGCTGCCCGTCGCCGAACGATAGCGCCGCTCCGAGCGATTACCGGCTCTAATCGAGAAATTGGATATACGATTCAAATGTTGTATAAGCGAACGAATTGACGAACCCCGGAAAAAAGTGCTAAGGTTGTTGATAATTCCAAGTGGTATAGTCAGTTATATATCCTGCTTCTACCGGTTAACCGGAGATCCGAGCGAATGGGTCTCCGGTTTTTTTGCCGTCGGAGCCAAGCCTGAGACGAGGCTGTTAGACGAGGCAGAAAGAGGAGGAACATTCATGACGAAGCCTGCTTCAAGGGAAGAGGAGACGGCGGCCGAAGGGAATGCGTTCCCGGGGCGGACCTACGCGAAGGCCGTGCTGGAGCCGGCTTACGAGCAAGCCAAGCGGGAGCTGCTGAAGCCGATGCTGGCCGTTCATAAGGCGCATCTGATCATGCTGGCCGAGCAGGGGCTGGTCGGGGAAGAAGAGGCGGGGCGAATCGCGGCAGCGCTCCGGAAGCTGAGCCCGGAACGGTGGCGGGATTCCGTCTACACGGGACGGTTCGAAGACTTGTTCTTCGAAGTGGAGCACGAGCTGCTCGCCCTGGCCGGCGAAGCGGCGGGCAACCTGCACTTGGGCCGAAGCCGCAACGACATGGGCATCGCCCTCTATCGGATCGCGCTGCGCGAGAAGCTGCTGCGGACGGCGGACGCGGCGCTGGAGCTGCACGGCGTCCTGCGCGAGTTCGCGCTGCGGCATGCCGATACCTTAACGATCGCCCACACGCACACGCAGCAAGCCCAGCCGACGACGCTCGGCCATTACGCCGCCGCGGTCGCCGATTCGCTGGAGCGGGATCTGATCCGGCTGCGAGCCGCTTACGCGAACGTCAACCGGAGCCCGCTCGGCGCCGCCGCGCTCGCGACGACCGGGTTCGCGATCAGCCGCGAGAGGGTGGCGGAGCTGCTCGCCTTCGACGACGTGATCGAGAATGCGTACGACGCCGTCAGCGGCGCCGATTACGTCGGAGAGGCGGCTTCCGCCGTGCAGCTCGCGGCCGTCAACCTGGGAAGGTTCGTTCAGGATCTGCTGCTCTGGTGCACGCAGGAGTTCGCCGTTCTGCGGGTCGCGCCGCCGTACGTGCAGATCAGCTCGATCATGCCGCAGAAGCGCAATCCGGTCTCGATCGAACACGCGCGCTCCCTGCTGTCCGCCGCCGCGGGCGACGCGGCAACCGTGCTTAGAATGATCCACAACACGCCGTTCGGCGATATCGTCGACACGGAGGACGATCTTCAGCCCTACGCCTGGAGCGGCCTCGCCAAGCTCGAAGCCGTCTGCCGCCTGCTCGCCAAGGTGATCGGGACGATCGAGGTCGACGCCGAGCTGTTAAGGAGGCGGGCAAGAAGCAGCTTCGCTTCCGTCACGGAGCTGGCCGACACGCTCGTTCGCCGCGAGGGTCTTCCGTTCCGCGCCGCCCACGCCGTCGTCAGCCGCGCCGTGACGGCGCTGGACGCCCGGGGCGCGACCGTCGCCGAATTCACCCTGGACGTTCTGAACGAAGCCGCCCGCATCGTCGTCGGCCGGCCGCTCGACCTGACGGGAGAGGAGCTGAAGGAAGCGCTCGATCCCGAGCACTTCGTCCGGGTCCGAAGCTTGCGCGGAGGTCCGAACGCGGACGAGGTCCGCCGCGCGCTGCGGGAGCAGGAGCTCCGCCACGGGAAGCTGCGGCGGTGGAAGGACGAACGGTCGGAGCGGATCGCCCGTTCGTTCGCGGAGCTGGATTCGCGGATCGGAAGTCTGGCGCGGGTCCGCGAGTCCTTGCGCGAGACCTTGGAAGAGGAGGCGTGACATGTTCAAAAACGATCAATTCCGCGTGTTCGATATCCACGCCCATCTTCCGTACCGGCTTCCCTTGTTCGCCGAAGAACCGCATCCGCGCATCAAGCAGTACGGGGCGGAGCGCAGCGAGCGAATGCGGCTGACGTGGGACTTCCCGGCCCCGGAACGCAAAGGGGAGATCGAGGAGGCGCCGGAGGAAGACGGCCGCCCGCTGATCGACCGCTGGGTCGACGAGCTCGACGAATACGGAATCGGCGGGCTGAACTTCCTGACCGGCCTCGACAACAACGACCTGGCGGCGCAAATCTCCAAATACCCGGACCGGTTCACCGGGTTCGCCTGCCATCCCATCGAGAAGCTCGGCGCGGCGGAGGAGCTTCGTCGGGCGATCGACGTTCTCGGGCTGCGAGGCTACAAGCTGTTCGGCCCGCTCACTCCGATCGCGTTCGACGACCCGTCGCTGGACCCGGTCTGGCGGTTCCTCGCGGAGAGGCAGCTGCCGGTGCTTATCCACTTCGGCATGCTCGGGCACGCCGGCGGCATCGTGCACCATCCGAACATCAATCCGCTCGCTCTTTTCAATACGGCGCGGGCCTATCCGGACATCCCGTTCGTCATCCCGCACTTCGGCGCCGGCTACTTCCAGGAGCTGCTTCATCTATGTTGGAGCTGTCCGAACGTGCACGTGGACACGTCGGGCTCCAACCAGTGGGTCCGCTGGATGCCCTACGAGCTGAATCTGGAGATTCTGTTCCGCAAAACGTACGAGCTGATCGGGCCGGAGCGCATCGTCTTCGGCACGGACGCGAGCGGGTTCCCGCGCGGGTACCCGTATCGCTATCTGCAGGACCAGGTTCGCGTCTGCCGCGAGCTGAGATTCCCGGAGCCGGACATCGAGCGGATCTTCGGCGACAACGCGAGGCGCCTCGTCCGGTTCGGCCCGGTGCCGGCTTCGGCGAGCGCGCGATAACCCTTTCTTGTCCACCGCAATCCTCATCTCAATCCGATCGGAGCGTGTACCGCATGAATCGTAAACGTTCATACGCCGTCATCCCCGCCGTCCTTCTCGTCCTGTCCGCTTCCCTCGCCGCTTGCGGAGGCAAGAACGGCGCGGAATCGTCCTCCTCTTCGTCCGAACCGTCCGCAGCGTCCGCGACGTCCCCGGCGTCCGGAGGATCGTCGGCGCCGGCTTCCGCCAGCCCGTCCGCCGCGGCGTCCGGCAAGAAGGTGTCGATCGAATATTGGCAGTACGAATTCCCCGCCAAGGTGGAGCTGATCGACGAGCTGATCAAACAGTTTGAGGAGAAGCATCCGAACATCGACGTGAAGCAGACGAATTTTCCCTACGACCAATACAACCAGAAGGTGGCGACGCTCGTGCCCGCCGGCAAAGGCCCGGACGTCATCAACCTGTATTACGGCTGGCTGCCCAAGTACGTGTCTTCGGGTTATTTGCAGCCGCTCCCGGAAGAAGCGTTCCCGGCCGCGGACATCGAGAAGGAGTACTTCCCGTTCGTGCAGACGGCGAAGCTGGGCGGCAAATACTACGCGCTCCCGACGGGAGTGAGGACGCTGGCGCTGTTCTACAACAAGGACCTGTTCGCCAAGGCCGGGCTGACGCAGCCTCCGGCGACCTGGCAGGAGCTCGTCGACGACGCCAAGAAGCTGACCGAGAAGGACGCGAACGGCCAGTTCGTCGTGGAAGGCTTCGCCTGGGAGCCGGGATCGCAGCTGCACCACTGGTTCCGGGACGGCCTGCTCTACCAGGCCGGGGGCAAGGATACGTCCGACGACCGGCGCAAGCTGCTGTGGAAGGACTCTCCCGCCGGGCTGGAAGCGTTCAAGTATTTGGTCGACTTCGCCAAGGAGCACAAGGTCGGCATCAACGGCGTGTTCAACGACGACGCCAACGCGTTCAAGACCGGTCACGCGGCCATCAACGTCGACGGCTCGTACCGGCTCGGCTCGCTCAAGGACGCGCCCGGCTTGAACTACGCCATCGCGCCGCTCCCCGCCTACAAGGACAAGTCGACGCAGGCTTCCTTCTGGGCGAACGCCATCCCGTCCACCGTGAAGGGCGACAAGCTCGAAGCCGCGGCGGAATTCCTGAAGTTCCTCACCAGCCCGGAAGTGCAGGAGCAATGGGTGGAGAAAACCGGCGAGCTGCCGGCGAAGCAGGAGGTCGCGCTGCAGGAGAAATACGCGAACGACGAGAAGCTCGGGCCGTTCATCTCCCAGCTTCCGTACGCGAAGTCGCACTTCTTCGTCGACGAGACGCAGGAGCGAACGCTGTTCGTCGAAGCGGTCGACCAGGTGCTGCTGAAGAACGTACCGGTCGAGAAGGCGTTCGACGAGCTGACGGAGAAGACGCAGAAGCTGTACGACGAATACTGGGCGAAGCAGGATAAGAAGTAATGGAGAGGGCTTCTTCCGTTCCGGCGATCGCGGGCCGGCGCCGGCTCGGCCTGCGGCGGGCCGCGCGCTTCGGCTACCGTACGAAGCGTCGCGCGTTCATCTGCGGCGGGCTGCTGCTTCCGCTGCTATACTTCGTCGGCGTCAGGCTGTACCCGATCCTGTATTCCTTCGACGTCAGCTTCCGGGAGTGGGAGCTGCTGTCGCCGGAGAAGCCGTTCGTCGGCCTCGCGAATTACGAATCGCTGCTGGGCGATCCCGACTTCCTGCGGTCGGTCGCCAACACCCTCTACTACGTCGCGGCGGGCGTCCCCGCCCAGCTCGCGACGGGCCTGGCCGTCGCCTTGCTGCTGCGCCGGATCGGCAGGCTGAGAGGTTTGTACCGGGCCGCGTACTTCATCCCGTACATTACGAGCATCGTCGCCGTCAGCTGGGTGTTCCGCTGGATTCTGATGAAGAACGGGGTGCTGAACGGCCTGCTGCTGAAGCTCGGCCTCGACGCGCAGCCGCTCTTGTATTCGACTTCCCAAGCCATCCATCTGGTGCTCGCGACGATGGTGTGGCAGAGCGTCGGGTTCCAGATGCTCGTCTTCCTCGCCGGTCTCGAGAACATCCCGAAGGAATACGAGGAAGCGGCGTCCATCGACGGAGCGGGGGCCTGGCGCCGGTTCTTCGGCGTCACGCTGCCGCTGCTGCGGCCGGTCGTCCTGTTCTCGGCGGTCATCGCGGGCATCGGCTACCTGCAATCGTTCGCGCAGGTGCTCAACATGACTTCGGGCGGACCGCTCAACTCGACCTCCTCGATCGTGCTTCGCGTCTACGACATGGCGTTCAAGAGCTTCGACATGGGGAGGGCGTCCGCCGCCACGGTCATCCTGTTCGTCCTTATTCTGGCCTTGACCTTGATCCAATGGAAGGCGCTGAATCGGAAAATCGAACACTAAGCCTTACCGAAAGGAGGCGCACGGCATGCGTCGTTCGATCGCCTACGCCGTTCTGACGGCGGGGCTCGCGGTTATGCTTTTCCCGTTCCTGTGGATGGTCGCCACCTCGCTCAAGTCGCCGCAGGACCTCTATTCGCTAAGTCTCATCCCGCCGGAGTTCGCTTGGGGCAACTACGCGGCGATATTCCGCGACGCCCCGTTCGCCCGCTGGATCGCCAACAGCTTCGCCGTCGCCGCGATCGCGACCGTCAGCGTCTGCTTCCTCGACACGCTCGTCGGCTACATTCTCGCGAAGTTCGAGTTCCGCGGCCGAAGGCTCATCTTCCTGTTCATTCTAAGCACGCTGATGGTTCCGACCGAGATGCTGATCATCCCGTGGTACCTGATCTCGACCGACCTGGGGTGGACGGATTCGTACTGGGGCATTCTGTTCCCCGGCCTGCTGTCGGGCTTCGGCATCTTCCTCATGAGGCAGTTCCTGGCGGGGCTACCTTCGGAACTCCTGGACGCGGCCCGCATCGACGGCATGGGAGAGTGGGCGATTCTGCTGCGAATCGCGATTCCGCTCGTCCGCTCCGCGCTGGCGACGCTCGCCATCTTGACCTTCCTCGGAAGCTGGAACGCCTTCATCTGGCCGCTTATCGTCACGCAGACGGAAGGGAAGTTCACGATTCCGGTCGGCATGGCGTTCTTCTCCAGCGAGGCGAAGGACAGCAGCAACTGGATTCAGATCATGACGGGGGCCACAATCTCCGTCGTTCCTCTCATCGTCGTCTTTCTTTTCTTCCAGAAGCAGATCGTCCGGGGCATCGCGACGACGGGTCTGAAGTAGGGGAGGGGGATTGGAGCTAGGGCTTAGGGCTGTTGATGGCCGGCTGTAACAGCCGTGTCAAACGTCTGTGATAA
>NZ_JACJVR010000072.1 GCF_014212175.1 Cohnella xylanilytica
AAGCGCGGCAACGCGTGGAGCTGACGAGTACTAATCGGTCGAGGGCTTATCCAAATAGGCCTACACAGGTAGATGATTCTAAGCGCATAAACGTTTCGTATCCGGTTATCAAGGCGCAAGCAGCAACCGTACCTTAGCGACGATCGTCGCGGTCGGTTGTCGGCAAGCCTTGATGAATAGTGGTAGAAATTACCGCTGTACAAAGCCGCGAAAACATGGTAACATGTCATTCGCTGCTGAAAAATCCGGTCCGGTGATGATGGCAGAGGGGTTCCACGCGTTCCCATCTCGAACACGACCGTTAAGCCCTCTAACGCCGATGGTACTTGGACCGCAGGGTCCTGGGAGAGTAGGAAGTTGCCGGGCCGGCAACACAATCTTATACATTCCCCGATAGCTCAGTCGGTAGAGCACTCGACTGTTAATCGAGTTGTCACAGGTTCGAGTCCTGTTCGGGGAGCCATTCTGGAGAGATGTCCGAGTTTGGTCGAAGGAGCACGATTGGAAATCGTGTAGGCGTCACAAGCGTCTCGAGGGTTCGAATCCCTCTCTCTCCGCCAGCATGGCCCGTTGGTCAAGGGGTTAAGACACCTCCCTTTCACGGAGGTAACAGGGGTTCGAATCCCCTACGGGTCACCACTTTCAATCTCAACCCGAAAAAAAGATCTTGAAAAAGATAAAAAAGGGTTGCAAACGAGTAGGCGTTTGGTGTATGATATTAAACGTCGCACTCGAGGAAATGCTTGATCAACGACGCGGGGTGGAGCAGCCCGGTAGCTCGTCGGGCTCATAACCCGAAGGCCGCAGGTTCAAATCCTGCCCCCGCAACCAAATGATCTACCTTCGGACTTACGATCCGAGAATGATGTGGAGCCGTGGTGTAGAGGCCTAACATGCCTGCCTGTCACGCAGGAGACCGCGGGTTCGAATCCCGTCGGCTCCGCCATTCAAACCTTAAACCTCGGCTCGGTAGCTCAGTTGGTAGAGCAGAGGACTGAAAATCCTCGTGTCGGCGGTTCGATTCCGTCCCGAGCCACCATCAAGACATGGAATGCGAACGCGCCGGTGTAGCTCAACTGGTAGAGCAACTGACTTGTAATCAGTAGGTTGGGGGTTCAAGTCCTCTCGCCGGCACCATTGTAGGGACTGCTTTGGAGGGTTAGCGAAGTGGCCAAACGCGGGAGACTGTAAATCTCTTCCTTCGGGTTCGGTGGTTCGAATCCATCACCCTCCACCATTTTACCTTACTTAGGGGCATAGTTTAAAGGTAGAACAGCGGTCTCCAAAACCGTTAGTGTGGGTTCAATTCCTGCTGCCCCTGCCAAACAGAATAGCGTGGCGGTCGTGGCGAAGGGGTTAACGCACCGGATTGTGGCTCCGGCATTCGTGGGTTCAAGTCCCATCGATCGCCCCATCTACTCTAAAACTTCATATTGGGGCTTAGCCAAGCGGTAAGGCAACGGACTTTGACTCCGTCATTCCAAGGTTCGAATCCTTGAGCCCCAGCCAACATGCGGAAATAGCTCAGTGGTAGAGCATCTCGTTGCCAACGAGAAGGTCGCGGGTTCGAATCCCGTTTTCCGCTCCATCTTCTTTATACGGCGCCATAGCCAAGTGGTAAGGCAGAGCTCTGCAAAAGCTTTACCCCCAGTTCGAGTCTGGGTGGCGCCTCCATCAACTTCATATCGCGCGCCCTTAGCTCAGCTGGATAGAGCGTTAGACTACGAATCTAAAGGCCAGGAGTTCGAATCTCTTAGGGCGCGCCATTTATTTGCTGGTGTGGCGGAATGGCAGACGCGGCGGACTCAAAATCCGCTTCCGGCGACGGAGTGGGGGTTCAAGTCCCTTCACCAGCACCAAGACTCGACGATGAAGCTCTTAGGATCGACAGCCGATCATAAGGGTTTTTTTATTTTATCCGGAGGTGCTTCCGTGGATCGACGCGAGATGGACGTACATATCAGAAGGCTGCTCGACAGCTATAGGAGATGGACCGGGGAGGAGCTCGCTCCGGAGCTTGCGGGGAGAGATCCGGCCGCGGAGATAAACGAAGCGCCGTTCGCCCTGCTCTCTCACGGAACCGAGGAGGATCCGATCCTGAATTACGGCAACCGAACGGCGCTTCGACTATGGGAGATGGATTGGGACTCGTTCACCTCGACCCCGTCCCGTCTGACGGCCGAGCCGCTCGCGAGGGAAGAACGGGAGAGGTTCATGGACGACGTGCGGATTCGCGGGTATTCGGACGGCTATTCGGGCGTTCGCGTCTCGCGGACGGGACGGCGCTTCCGAATCGAGCAGGCCGTCGTCTGGAACGTGACGGACGAAGATGGCCGCTACATCGGACAGGCCGCTTCGTTCAGGAAGTGGACGGACTTATGACGGACGCGGGCTGAGACTCCTCCAGAGCGGCCTTCCACTTGCCGTAGGCGGCGAGGGCCGCTCCGTTGTCGATAAGGGCTTTGCACGTATACAGCCCTTCCTCCAGGGATCCGACGCGCTCCGCAAGCTGCAGTCTGGCCGCTCCGTTAAGCAGGACGAGGTTCGTGTAGGCGAGCTCGGCTTCGCCCTTCAAGACGCTCTCCGTCGTCAGGAGCTGCTCCTCGGGCGTCCAGGTCTTCTCCGGGAGCGGAGCCTCCAGGCCGTACGTCTCCGGGTCGATGACCTGGAGCTGGAATTCCCCGTTCTCCACGACATATACGCGGGTCGGACGGTCGACGAACAGATCCTCCGAGCCCTCGGCCCCTTGCACGATCAACGCCTTGCGGTAGCCGAGCTTGACGAGAAGCCGGGCGAGGCGGTCGAACACGGTGTTGTGATAGACGCCGAAGGCCAGGTACGGAGACCGTCCGTAATCGATCAGCTTCTCCGCCGTGTTGAGCACGGTGCGCATCCCGAGCTCTTCCCGAATCGGGCGCAGCTTGCGCAGAGGCGGGCACCACTCCTCCGAAGACGCGTACAGGACGCCCGACCGCTCGGCCGCCTGCAAGCTTCTCTCGCGCGTCAGAGAAGCGGGGTCGATACCTGCCGCCCGGATGACGTCCTGGAGCGTCATGCCCCACTTGGGAGGCAGAGAAGCGGAGCCGTGCAGCGTCACCGGCAGACCCGCGGAGGCGAGCACGAACGACGCGGCGAACGTGGCCATGAACGACGTCTTGCGGCCGTCGTACGGTCCCGCGCAATCGAGCCCGTACCGAGGCTCGGAACGAACGGCGTATTTTCGACAGACGTGCACGAACGCTTCCAGCTCTTCGACGCTCTCCAGCTTGATTCGTTCGGCGATGAAGAACGCCCCGATCTGGGCAGGAGTCGCCTTCGATGTCAGGATGGCTTCCGCCGCCTCCAACGCTTCCTCATAACTTAAATCGCGGGCGCCGCGCTTGCCCCGGGCCACTTCCTTCAGCAGGTTGATCATCGTCTCGCGCCCCCTTTTCGCTCGCTTTTCTCGCTCTGGATCAATTGGTACACATTCACGATCGACGTCGCGACGTCGACGAGCCGCTTCCTCTCGTTCATCGCCTGCTTGCGGAGCAGGTCGTACGCTTCCGACTCCGTGATGTTCTTGATCTCGCAGAGGATTCCCTTGGCCATGTCGATCCACTTGCGCTCCTCGATCTTCGAGAGCAGCTGCTTGCGCTCCAGATGCCATTGCTGCCGCTCGAAGCATTGCTTGGCTCCGAAGTGAAGCGCCCAATGGATCTCCGTCGGCTTCATCGAAGGCGTCAGCACGCCGTCGACCATCACGTTGTCCTCGCAGGCGTCGACGGACAGAGTCGCGGTCGCCTCGCTGCACCACCAGAGCAAGGGCACTACCTTCATTCGAAGCAGCAGCGTTCCCCATGCCTGAATGTCGGATACCGGCAGATGCAGCACCGCCCCGTCGGCATCCGGAAGGAGCTTGCGGCACGACTCTTCATTATGAGCGTTCGTGACGGCATATCCGCAAGCGCGGAGAACGTGCTCGGGGAGAAGCATCTTTGAAGCGGTGGCCGACTTCCGATCCGATGCCGTCGCTTGGTTATGAATAACCAACAAAGAACGCATAGCGCCTCTCCTCTCTTTATTGTCGTTCAAGACCCCATAATTCGAAGAAAAAGATACTGACGTTAATTTATATAACACAAAAAAGCCGCCTGTGTCGAGGTTGTTTCGGTTATATTTTTGTTGTGTTATATATATTGACAAAAGGGGAAGGCTGTTATATAGTTTCCTTAATAAATTCATGAATACAACGATGTATTCAGATGAAGCGGCAACGAAGCCTGCTCTCGCTCGACATGGGTTCTCTTTTACCCATGGGGCGAAGCAGGCTTTTTTGGTCTCAACGAACGATTAACGACGAGAGGGGTAACGCATATGGCGGAAGCAAAAAAGCTGGTGTTAATCGGGAACGGGATGGCAGGGGTACGGGCCATCGAGCATCTGATCAAGCTGGCCCCCGGGGCTTACGAGATCACGATTTTCGGAGCGGAACCGCATCCTAACTATAACCGCATCATGCTGTCCTCCGTCTTGGCGGGCGGCGCCGATATGAAGGATATCGTCATCAACGATTGGGACTGGTACAAGGAGAACAACATCCGCCTGCACGCGGGCCATACGGTGACGAAGATCGATACGAAGGCCCGCAAGGTCGTCTCCCACCTCGGCGTCGAAGCGGAATACGACGCGCTCGTGCTGGCGACGGGCTCCAACCCGTTCATGCTTCCTCTGCCGGGCGCGGACAAGGAAGGCGTCATCGGCTTCCGCGACATCAAGGACACCGAGATCATGCAGGAGACGGCGAAGACCTATAAGAAGGCGATCGTTATCGGCGGCGGCCTGCTCGGGCTGGAAGCCGCTCGCGGCTTGCTGAACCTGGGGATGGACGTGTCCGTCGTCCACAACCAGCCGTACCTGATGAACCGGCAGCTGGACGAGACGGCATCCGCGATGCTGAAGAAGGAGCTCGAAGCGCAAGGCATGAAGTTCCTTCTCCGCAAGTATTCGGAATCGATCTACGGCAAGAAGCGGGTGAAGGGGCTGCGGTTCTCCGACGGCACCGAAGCGGAAGCCGATCTGATCGTCATGGCGGTCGGCATTCTTCCGAACGTCGGGCTGGCCAAATCGTCCGGAATCGAAGTCAACCGGGGAGTCGTCGTGAACGACTTCATGGAGACGAACGTTCCCGGCATCTATGCGGTAGGAGAATGCGCGGAGCACCGGGGCATCGCCTACGGCCTGGTGGCTCCTCTGTACGAGCAAGGCGCCGTTCTGGCGAAGAGGCTCGCGGGAGTCGCGACGGAAGGCTACGCGGGATCGGTCACTTCCACCAAGCTGAAGGTGTCGGGCGTCGACGTGTTCTCCGCGGGGCAATACCTGGACTCGGACGATACGCGTTCGCTGCGTTATCAGGACGAAGTCGACGGCGTCTATAAGAAAATCGTGCTGAAGGACGACAAGCTCGTCGGGGCCGTTCTCTTCGGCGATACGGGAGACGGGGCGTCGCTGTTCTCGATCATCAAGAAGGGCGAATCGGTCAAGGGCAAGGAGAAGGAGCTGCTGCTCGGCTTCTCGGCCTCTCCGTCGGGAGGCTCTTCTCCGCTCGCCCGGCTGGAGAGCATGGCCGACGACGAGATCATCTGCGGCTGCAACGGCGTCTCCAAGGGAACGATCGCGGACGCGATCAAGACGAAGGGCTGCAGCAGCGTCTCCGAGATCAAAGCCTGCACGAAGGCTTCCGCTTCCTGCGGCGGCTGCAAATCGCAAGTCGAAGGCCTGCTCCAGATCTACGCCGGCGACGCCGCCGTCTCGGTCAAGGAAGGCATCTGCGGCTGCACGACGCTGAATCGCGACGAGATCGTCGCCGAGATCAAGCGGATGGAGCTCAAGACGATCAAGGAAGTCATGCACGTGCTCGATTGGAAAAACACCGAGGGCTGCTCGAAGTGCCGGCCTTCTCTCAATTATTACCTCGGCATGCTGTGGCCGACGGAATACAAGGACGAGAAGGAATCGCGCTTCACGAACGAGAGATATCACGCGAACATTCAGAAGGACGGCACGTATTCCGTCGTTCCCCGCATCTACGGCGGCGTAACGTCTCCGGCGGAGCTGAAGAAGATCGCGGAGGTCGCGGAGAAGTTCGACGTGCCGATGGTCAAGTTCACCGGCGGTCAGCGCCTCGACTTGCTCGGCGTCAAGAAGGAAGACCTTCCGAAGATGTGGGAAGAGCTCGACATGCCGTCGGGTCACGCGTACGGGAAGATGCTCCGGACGGTGAAGACTTGCGTAGGCAACACGTTCTGCCGCTTCGGCACGCAGGACTCGATCGCGATGGGCATCCGGCTCGAGAAGGAATTCGAACGGCTGAACGCTCCCGCGAAGGTGAAGCTGGCCGTCTCGGGATGCCCGCGGAACTGCGCGGAAGCGACGATCAAGGACTTCGGCGTCGTCGCGATCGACGGCGGCTGGGAGCTCCATATTGGCGGGAACGGAGGCGTTCATATCCGAGCGACCGACCTGCTCTGCGTCGTGAAGACGGAGGACGAAGTGGTCGAATGGGCATCGGCGTTCCTCCAGCTGTACCGCGAGCAAGCGCAATGGAACGAGAGAACGTCCACCTGGGTGGAGAGAGTCGGACTCGATTACGTGAAGCAAGCGCTGGAGAAGCGGGAAGACCGCCTTGCGCTGATGGAGAGAATCCGGACGGCTCTCGACCAGACGGTCGATCCGTGGAAGGAGATCATCGCCAACAAGGAGCTGCGCAAGAACTTCGAGGCGCTGAACCCGGTTCAAGCCGTACAGAGCTGAAGAGAGAGATAGAGAGAGGAGACGAACCCCATGACCAAAGTGCTAATCGGAAATATCGCGGACATCGACGCCAAGGGCTCTCGTACGTTCCGTCTGGACGATACGGAGATCGCCGTCTTCCGTCTCTCGGACGGAGACGTGAAGGCGGTGGAGAACCGTTGTCCTCACAAGGGCGGCAAATTGTCCGAAGGAATGGTGTGCGGCCAGGTCGTCCACTGCCCTCTTCACGATTGGAAGATCGACCTGAAGAGCGGCAAGGTGCACGAGCCGGACGACGGCTGCGTCACGACGTTCGAGACCGAAGTCGACCGCGCCAACGGATCCATATACATCAACATTAGGGGGTGAGCTCGATGGATTACGTGAAGCCGAATCAAGTGTTGGACGCCATGATCGAGACGGGAACGGCCAAAGCGAACTTGAGCGCGTCGCAACTGATCGTCCGGGGATTCCTCGGAGGAGCGATTCTGGCTTGCGCGACCACGCTCGCCTTCACGGCGGTCGCACAGACGAAGATCGGCATGGCGGGAGCGTTGATTTTCCCCGTCGGGTTCGTCATGATCGTCCTGCTCGGGCTGGAGCTGGTCACCGGCAGCTTCGCCCTCATTCCCTTATCCGTTCTGCAGAAGAGAACGACGGTCGCCCGGATGCTCGCCAACTACGGCTGGGTGATCGCCGGTCACCTGATCGGCTGCTTCGTCTACGCGGTCCTCTACGATCTGACGGCGACGAAGATGGGCACGGACATGACCGCATCTCTAACGCAGACGCTGATCCAGACGAGCGAAGCGAAGACGATCGCCTACAAGCATCTGGGTGCGGACGGATGGCTTCTCGTCGTGATCAAGGCGATTCTGTGCAACTGGATGGTCACGCTCGGCGTCGTCATGGCGATGACCTCCACGTCCACGATCGGCAAGATCGTCGCCATGTGGCTGCCGGTGCTGACCTTCTTCGGCCAAGGCTTCGAGCATGCCGTCGTCAATATGTTCGTCATTCCGGCCGGCATGATGCTCGGCGCCGACGTCAGCTTCGGAGATTGGTGGCTGTGGAACCAGATCCCGGTTCTGATCGGCAACTTCATCGGAGGTTCGGTTCTGACGGGGCTGTTGTTCTATCTGTCGCAAAAAGGGATCAAGCTTCTGCCGGGCCGTCCGGCGCCGCGCCTCGATCCGGCGGTATCCGCGGAGAAGAGCGCATGAGGCCGGGCGAGGTGTTCATCGTCGGGGCCGGACCCGGCGACCCGGAGCTGATCACGCTGAAGGCGCTCCGGCGAATCCGGGAGGCGGACGTCATTCTGTACGACCGGCTCGCGAACGAGGAGCTTCTGCAGTACGCGAAGCCGGAAGCGGAGCTGGTCTACTGCGGCAAGGCGCCTGGCGCGCATTCGATGCCGCAGAAGCAGATCAACCGGAAGCTGGCGGCTTATGCGCTCGAAGGGAAGACGGTCGTCCGGCTCAAGGGCGGCGACCCGTTCATCTTCGGCCGCGGCGGGGAGGAGGCGCTCGAGCTGGCGGCGCAGGGCATTCCGTGCGAGGTGATCCCGGGCGTCACGTCCGCCGTCGGGGCGGCGGCTTCGGCGGGAATTCCGCTGACGCACCGGGGGCTGAGCGCGTCCGTCGCCTTCGTGACGGGCAAGCGGTGCCAGGACAGCGAAGCCCCGCCCCGCTGGGATCTGCTCGCTCAAGCCGTCGACACGCTCGTCATCTACATGGGCGTCGGCAAGCTGGCGGAGATTCGCGCGGAGCTGCTCCGGCACGGCAAGCTTGACTCGACCCCCGTCGCGCTGATCGAGCGCGGAACGACGGCCAGCCAGCGCGTCGTCACCGGCACGCTGGCCAACATCCATAAGCTCGCCGAATCGACGAAGGTCACGAACCCGGCCCTCATCGTCGTCGGCGAAGTGGCCCGCGTCCGGGAGCAGCTGCTGGCTCTCGAGGCGGAGGCGGATTTAAGGATCGGCTAATGGCCCTTTTTCCGAATCTGCTTGCGGCGGTCTTCGCCCCACTCCTTGGCCTTCGCCGTAGCGATAGCGATGGCCCGGCCTTCGTCGTAGCCCTCCTCGAGCAGGGCGTTGGCGATCTCGATCGCCTTGTTGCGGATCGGGGCCATGAAGTTCTGAAGCGACGGCGGGTAATCGTCGGGAGTCCAAGGCATGACTGTTCACCTCTCTCGCGGATGACCGCGTGTCCTACTTATGATTTCCCCGAACGGCGAATAGCGAAACAACACAATCGAACCGAAGCGGCCCGATGGCGGGCGCTTCGGTTTTTTTTGGCGTACGGCGGAAAAGTGCGAACGCGTCCATAATAGTCCAATCGCGGCAGGCGCTCCGGTCCGGCGGGTCGCAAAAAAGTCCGATTGCCGGCAAGCGAGGCCCGGGCTAAGCTGATCCCAAGACCGGCGAGGAGGGAATATCGAATGAAGGATCGGGAGGAGGTCGACTGGATGCCGGACGCTTGTCGGGAAGGGATACGGCTGGAGCGGTTGGATCGAGGGCTCGTGGCCGCGTCGACGCCGGAGGGCGTGTTCCTAAGCTGGCGGCTGCTGCGCCGGGAGGCGACCGGTTATTCGGACCGGGGATTGACCGGGGCGGACTTCCATCTCTACCGCGACGGGCGGAGGATCGCGACGGTCCGGGACAGCACGAATTACCTGGATCGCGACGGAGGCTCGGAGTCCGTCTACGAGGTGCGGGCGGTCGTCGGCGGCCGGGAAGCGGACCGAAGCCGGGAAGCGAAGCCTTGGGCGGGTCCGTACTGCGAGCTGCCGCTAAAGAAGCCGGAAGGAGGAGCGACGCCCGCGGGCGAGGCGTATACGTATTCGGCCAACGACATGAGCGTCGGGGATGCGGACGGCGACGGGCAATACGAGTTCTTCGTCAAGTGGGACCCGTCGAATTCCAAGGACGTGTCGCACTCCGGCTATACCGGGCCGGTCTATGTCGACTGCTACCGGCTGGACGGCACGTTGCTGTACCGGATCGACTTGGGGCCGAACATCCGGGCGGGAGCGCACTACACGCAGTTCCTCGTCTACGACTTCGACGGGGACGGCAAGGCGGAATTAATGATGAAGACGGCTCCGGGGACGAGAACGATCCGGTACGACGCCGAGGGGCGGCCCGTCTCCGAAGCATCGATCACGATGCTTCCGGAGGATACGGCGTCCGGATACGGCCATCGGGACGATTATCGGATGAGCGCCGCCGATTACCGCGAGCACGTCGTGAATCTGTTCATGAGCTGGCATGAGCATGAGGAAGTCAAGGCGGGCCGCTGGCCCTCCAGCCTGGAGGAATGCTTCGGAATCGCCAGGCGCTTCGGCTATCCGCTGGATCGCGAGGACGCGGAGCGGTTGGCCGATTTTTTTCTCGACGAATACGCCCCGTCCCGAAGCGAGCGCAACCGGCTAAGGGAGTTCGAAGGCTTCGTTCTGAAGGGGCCGGAATACCTCACCGTATTCGCGGGCGAGACGGGGGAGGAGCTGGAGACGATTCGCTACAAGCCGGGCCGGCACGACGACGGGCTGATGTGGGGCGACTACTCGTGGAACCGGATCGAGCCGGGCAACCGGGCGGACCGCTTCCTGGCGGGCGTGGCGTACCTGGACGGCCGGAAGCCGTACGCGATCTTCGCCCGCGGTTATTATACCCGGGCGGCGGTCGTCGCTTACGAGTGGGACGGGAAGCGGCTTCGGGAGCATTGGGACGCGGACAGCGGCTGGGTCCCGATGGACAATCCGTTCGGCGACACGCTGCGTCGCAGGGACGGGACGAGCGAGACCCACGGCAGCCTGGCGGGACAGGGCGCGCATTCGCTCAGCGTGGCGGACGTGGACGGAGACGGCTGCCACGAGATCGTCTACGGCGCGGCGACGATCGACCACGACGGCGCGATGCTGTACAGCTCGCGGGCGGAGATGCCCGCGGAGAGCGCGGCTCCGGGGACGGTCGCCAAGCTCGGCCACGGCGATGCCCTTCACGTCGCGGACATCGATCCCGACCGGCCGGGGCTGGAGATCTTCATGGTCCACGAGAGCGGCGTCTGGGGACCGTACGGGTATACGCTTCGCGACGCGGCGACCGGCGAGGTGCTGTTCGGCGGCTTCGCCCGCGAGGACGTCGGCCGCGGCATGGTCGGCCAGGTCGATCCGCGGTACCGGGGGCTGCAGGTATGGTCGAGCGAGGACATCTATAGCCGGGAGACGGGGGGCCTGCTGACGGCGAAAGGGGAGCGGATCGACGGGAAGGCTCCCGGCACGAATATGAGCATCAAGTGGGCAGCCGACATGACGACGCAGATCGTAAGCGGGTCCTTCGACGACGACGTCGTCATCGAGGATTGGCGGCGCGGCCGGCTGCTGACCGCGGCGGGGGCGCGCTCCAACAACGGCACGAAGGGCAATCCGTGCTTGGTAGCCGACGTCTTCGGCGATTGGCGGGAGGAGCTGCTCGTCCGGAACGCGGACAGCACGGCGATCCGGATCTACCTCAGCACCAAGGTGACCGACCGCAAGCTGTACACGCTTATGCACGATCCGCAGTACCGCGTCGGCGTCGCCTGGCAGAACGTCGTCTACAATCAGCCGTGCTACACGAGCTTCTACTTCGCCTCGGATATCGATTGGTCGAAGGTGCCGCTTCAGGCGGAAGAGGGGAATCGCCGTTAAGCCGGTTCGAGCGGCGGATTCCGGAGGTTTATCCTTATCCGGCTCCGTTAGCACTTTCTTGCTCGGAGGCTTGGAAGCCAGGCGCGGCGCGGCCTCTCGGGCTCGAGCAAAAATGTCCAATTGGCTGTAAAAGCGAGGGCGGTCATAATGGGCAACAAGGACGGCTCGAACCGGAACCCGCTCAGGCCGTCTCGAACTCTTGCCGGCTCAGGCTACCGAATTCGCTCAACCCGCCCGAACCGGCGGACACGCAGCAAGCGGACGCCGCACCGACCGATGCTTCGCGCGCCGTTCGAATCTTATGGAGGTGACGCAACATGAAGCTCAGAGCCGAGCCGAACCGCGGGGCCGGTTCCGCCCTGGCGGCCGCTTCGATTCCCTCGGCGAGGAGAACGAGCCTCGCGGCCAAGCTGCGGAAGGACAAGTGGATCTACCTTCTGCTCGCTCCGGGCCTGCTGTATTTTCTAATCTTCAAATACGTGCCCATGTGGGGCATCCTGCTCGCGTTCCAGGATTATCAGCCGTTCCTCGGCTTCTGGAAGAGCGAGTGGGTCGGCTTCGATCACTTCAAGGTGTTCTTCGATAATCCGGAATTCTTCATGCTGCTGCGCAACACGCTGACGCTCTCGTTCTACAACCTGATCTTCTTTTTCCCGATGCCGATCGTCCTGGCGCTTCTCCTGAACGAAGTGCGCCGCGCCTTCTTCAAGCGAACGATTCAGACGCTCATCTACGTGCCGCACTTCATCTCGATGGTCATCGTGGCCAGCTTGACGTACGTGCTGCTGACGACGCAAGGAGGATTCGTGAACGGCCTGCTGGAACAGTATGCCGGGACGAAGATCGACTTCCTCGCCAGCCCGGAGTGGTTCCGGCCGATGATCGTCGTCCAGACGATCTGGAAGGAGAGCGGGTTCGGAACGATCATCTTCCTGGCGGCGCTGGCCGGCGTCGACGTCGAG
Organism: Cohnella xylanilytica; assembly: GCF_014212175.1. GTDB lineage: Bacteria > Bacillota > Bacilli > Paenibacillales > Paenibacillaceae > Cohnella > Cohnella xylanilytica. The sequence continues at coordinate 12,426 of NZ_JACJVR010000072.1, forward strand.
CAGTACGAGGCCGCGATCATGGACGGGGCGAACCGTTGGCGCCAAGCGTGGCATATTACGCTGCCGTCCATTCGCAACACGATCGTCATTCTGCTCATTCTGCGGATGGGGGACGTGCTGGACAACGGCTTCGAGCAGATCTATCTCATGCTCAATCCGCTGAACCGCGAGGTCGCGGAAGTGTTCGACACGTACGTCTACATGATGGGCATTACGCAAGGGGCGTTCAGCTACAGCACGGCGGTCGGCTTGTTCAAGGCCGTAGTCGGCGTCATTCTCGTGCTCGGCTCGAACTGGCTGGCCAAGCGCTTCGGCCAGACCGGCATCTACTAACTCGCCGCGCCAGAAGGAGGGCAAGCCCTATGAACAGAAGATACCGCAGCGTCGGCAGCACCGTCTTCGACACGGCTAATTACATCGTCCTCGCGCTCATCGGCTTCGCGGCGATCGCTCCGTTCCTCTACGTCGTCGCCGGCTCGTTCGCCAGCGATACCGAGCTTACGAGGCGTTCGTTCTTCCTCATTCCTCATTCGTTCTCGACGATGGCGTACAAGTATATTTTCTCGACGGACACGATCATGAAGAGCATCGGCAATTCGCTGTACATCACGGTCGCGGGGACCGCGGTCAACCTGCTCTTCACCGTCACGATGGCGTACGGGCTGTCCAAGCGGGGCATCTACGGGCGCAATGCGATCATGAACCTGATCCTCTTCTCCATGCTGTTCGGCGGGGGGCTGATCCCGACCTATCTGGTCGTTCGCGAGCTTCAGCTGCTGGACACGTACTGGGCGCTTATCCTGCCCGGCGCGATCAGCGCGTTTAACCTGATCATCGTCAAGAACTTCTTCCAGGAGCTCCCGCCGGAGCTCGAGGAAGCCGCCAAGATCGACGGCTGCTCGGATCTCAGCCTGCTGTGGCGCATCGTGCTGCCGCTGTCGATGCCGGTGCTCGCCACGTTCACTCTTTTTTACGCCGTCGGGCATTGGAACAACTTCTTCTCCGCGCTGCTCTATATCAACGATCCGGCCCGGTGGCCGCTTCAGGTCATGCTCCGCCAGATCGTGCTGCTGTCCCAGATGGCGGCCGGCAGCGCCGACAGCGTCGATTACAATTACGTGCAGGAAGCCCAGCAATCGATCAAGATGGCGGTCATCGTCGTCGGCACGCTCCCGATTCTGCTCGTCTATCCGTTCCTCCAGAAGCACTTCGCCAAGGGGGTCTTGATCGGCTCGGTCAAGGGGTGAACGGATTCGCGATACAGCAATGGCCCCACTCGATGGAATGGGACGAACCGGAGTCGCAATCGAAAAAAAAAGGGAGGAACCCAAATGAAAAGAAAGTTGAAAGCTTGGACCATCCTGGCGGCGGGCACCGCGGCTCTCGCGTCCGTGGCGGGCTGCGGAAGCGACGACAACGACAACGGCAGCAACAGCGCGTCCGCTCCGCCTTCGGCCTCGTCCGCCGGCTCGTCCAGCCAAGGGACGTCCGCCGGGAAGCCGCTCGATCTGAGCATCATGCTGCCGATCTTCAAGACGAATTATCCGAAGGACGACGGACCGGTCACGACCGAGATCGAGAAACGCACGAACACGAACATTCATTTCCAATGGGTGCCGAACGCTTCGTACGGGGACAAATTCAACATTACGCTCGCTTCCGGCAAGCTGCCGACGATCATCATGGTGGGCAGCCCCAAGGAGCCGAGCTTCGTCAACGCGGCCCGGTCGGGGGCGTTCTGGGATCTGACCGACTACTTGAAGGATTACAAGTATTTAAGCCAATCGAACGAAGTCATTCTGAACAATTCTTCGATCGACGGCCGCAACTACGGCGTCTACCGCTCGCGCGCCCTCGGACGCAACGGCATCAACTACCGCAAGGACTGGCTGGAAGCGGTCGGCCTGCAGCCGCCGAAGACGATCGTCGACTTCTACAACATGTTGAAAGCGTTTAAGGAGAAGGATCCGGACGGCAACGGCAAGGACGACACGTACGGCATGGTGCTCGTCAAGTGGACCGGAGGCTGGGCGAGCGGCTTCGATACGATCAAGCTGTGGTTCGGGGCGCCGAACAAGTGGGGCGTCGCGGACGGCAAGCTCGTGCCGGAGCACGAGACGCCGGAATATCTGGAAGCGCTCAGGTTCATGAAGAAGCTGTACGACGAAAAGCTGATCAACGAAGACTTCGCCGTCTTCGACAGCGCGAAGTGGAACGATCCGGTCGTCAATAACCAGGCGGGCGTCATCGTCGACGTCACCGACAACGCCGCACGTCTCGACGACAAGATCCGCGCGGCGATGGCCCAGCAAGGCAAGGACGATCCGAATGCGCAATATATGGACAACATGATCGGCGTCGAGGGCGATCACGGCCTGCGCGCGCTGCCGACATCCGGGTTCTCGGGCATGCTGGCCATTCCGAAGTCGACCGTGAAGACCGAGGAAGAGCTGAAGCGGGTACTCGCCTTTATCGATCAATTGAACGATCCGGAGATTCAGACGCTGGCCGGCTACGGCCTCGAAGGCAAGCACTATACGCTGGACGGGGAAGCTATCGTTATCAGCAAAGATACGGCGCTGCTGGAGTCCGAGGTGGAGGGCTTGAACCAGATGGTTCCTTATATCGGGGCCGTGGCCAGCCGGAACGTGAAGCAGACGCCGCTCCGCGAGAAGACGACGCAGATCCAGAAGGAAGCGGAGAAGTACATCGTGGCGAACCCGGCCGAGCCGTTCATCTCGACGGTCTATTCCCAGAAGGGGCAGCAGCTCGACAACATCGTCAACGACGCGCGCATCAAATTCATCGTCGGCCAGACCGACGAAGCCGGCCTGAAGGCCGCCTTCGAGACGTGGAGGAAGTCGGGCGGGGACGATCTGGTGAAGGAGATGAACGAACTGTACGCGGCCGCCGGCAGCAAGTAACAGGCGACGACAAGGCCGTCCGGAGCGAATCCCGGGCGGTCTTGCTGCGGATATTAGCCCCATGGTCGCTTGGCCCGATGCCGCCGGGTGGGGTATGCTTGGAGGTGACGCCATAGCGGTCGAACGATTCTGATCTACGGTTGGTGAGAGGATGCTGTCAACGTTAAGAGCGGGATGGACGAGAGGGCTGGAGCGTTCCTCGGCCCGGCTGGGGCGGTTCTATCTGAAGAGCCTGATGATGATCTTCCTCGTCTCCGGCATCCCGGGACTCGTCACGGGTGCCCTCGTCTACGAGATCGCCGGGGGAAGGATGGAGAGCGAGCTGCTGCAGCAGCATTACAAGCAGATCGAACAGCGGTCGCGCACGATCGACGACCAATTGGGCAATCTGGAGCTGCTGCTGTCGCATTGGGCGTTCGACAACAAGTTCGGGAGCGGGCTGTACGGCCTCGACTTCGTCCGGAGCTTCGAGACGACGAACGATCTGACGAAGACGCTGTTCGTGATGCAGGGCTCCAACGCGATGGTCAAGAAGGCGGAGCTGTACGTGAGCGGCGGCCGGAAGCCGGTTCTGTTCAATCCGGAATACAGCTCTCTCGGGGAGGAGGCTTCGTCCGAAGTTTACGAGCCGCTGCTTCGCGGACCGAGCGAGACGTTCTGGACGCAGTGGGCGTTCGATCCCGACCGGCCGCAGGACAAGGATCTCGCGCTCGTGCACCGGATTCCCGGCGGCAGCCTGCAGCCCTTCGGAGTTCTCGTGTTCCGGTTCAGCGGAGAGAAGTTCGCGAATCTGCTGCAGACGATGGCTCCGTACGACGGCGGGGAGACGCTGCTCATGAACCCGTCCGGCTCTCTTTATGTCTCCGCCAATGGAAGCGCTTCCGATTCCCCGTTCGTTCAGGCTCTGAGGGAGAAGGTCGAAGCGGCCGGCCAGCCGCAAGGCTCGTTCTTCCTCGAATGGAAGGGGATCACGTATACGGCGTCGTACGGCAGCTTGTCCCGCATCGCGGACGATTGGCTCTACGTGTCGGCGTCGCCGATCTCGAACATCACGTCGCCGGTAGTCGTCATCTCCAAGGCGATCATCCTCGTCAGCCTGGCCGCGCTGGCCGTCGCCGCCGTGCTCGCCTGGCTCGCGTCCCGGAAGATCTACTCTCCCGTCCGCAGGCTGGTGTCGCTGCTCGGCGCGCCGGACGAAGGGGGCGGCCGGCAGGACGAATTCGCGCTCATCGAGCGCAGGTGGCGCAACCTTCACGAAGTGAGCCTGGAGCTGAACACGAAGCTGGCGGAGCAGCTTCCGCAGATCAAAGAGAGCTTCCTGCACCAGCTGCTGCAAGGGTACTTGTACGCGTATTCGGAAGAGGACCTGCTGAGGCGGATGAAGCAGCTGAAGTGGGAGCTGGCCGAACGGCGGCTGATCGTCCTCTACGTTCAACTGATCGGGATCGGCGCCCAGGAGGGGCGGTTCCGGGAAGGGGACGAAGGGCTGGTCACGTTCGCGGCGGTCAACATGATCGGCGAGCTGGCCGGCCACCGCTTCGAGCAGAGCAGCACGGTCAACTTCCACGACTTGACCGCGGGTCTGCTCGTCGTCGTTCCGGACGGGGACGATTACAAATCCGCGCTGCAGGCGTTCGGAGAGGAGCTGACCCAGTCGGTCAACCGCATTCTGAACATGAGGGTCGCCGTCGCCGTCAGCCGTCCGGTCTCGCGCGTGTCCGACGTTCCGCACGCGTTCGAGCGGGCGAAGCAGGCAGTCAGCTACCGGAACTTCGCCGGAGACAACCAGATCATCGACATGGAGGAGATCTTCGCGGGAGGCGATCCGGAAGGGGAGCCGCGGTATCCGTTCACGCTGGAGCGGGAGCTCGTCCAGGCGCTGCGAACGGGTCAGGAGCAGGAGGCGGAGCAACTGCTGGAAGCGTTCCTTGCGGCGCTGGCCGGCGACGGCGCCAAGGAATGCGACGTGCAGCAAGGCATGCTTCTGCTCTTGGGCAACGTGCAGCACGCGATCCTCGTGTCCGGCATCCAGCCGAGCCGCCTGTTCCAGGGGGAGAACCTGTACGAACAGCTCTCCGGCATCCGGGAGCCGCGCCGAATGCTGGCGTGGTTCCGCAAGAAGGTGATCCGTCCGTTCCAGACGGAGCTCGCGAGCCGGTCCGACGCGCAGGTGAAGCGGATGATCGAGCAGGCGATGATCTACCTGCAGAACAACTATATGCGCGACATCTCGCTGGACAATTGCGCCGAGCACGCGGGCTGCAATCCGTTCTTCTTGAGCAAGGCGTTCAAGCAGGTCACCGGCAAGAACTTCATCGATTATCTGACCGAGCTGAGGACGGACAAGGCGAAGGAGCTGCTGAGGGAGACGGAGCTCAAGATCAACGACGTCGCCGAACGGGTCGGTTACCAGCACAGCTACTTCAATCGAATCTTCAAAAAAATGGAGGGCATGACGCCGACGCGCTACCGCGAGCTGAGCCGCGGGGGCTAAGGCGTAGGGACCGAGCGGGCAAGCGCCGCCCGCAGAGGTCCGATTCGAAGCGGGAGAGAGACGGAGACGAATCCGAGCTTAAAGGAGAGGACGAACGCATGAATCAAGTGTTGCTATGCTTCCCCGGGGGAAGGCACAAAGCGCTGACGCTAAGTTACGACGACGGACGGAGCGCCGACCGGCGTCTGGTCGAGCTGTTCAACCGGCATGGTCTGCGAGGGACGTTCCATCTGAACTCCGGCTTGTTCGGTACCCCGGATCGCGTTCCGGAGGAAGAGGTTCGGACGCTGTACGCGGGACACGAGGTGTCGGCCCATACGCGGACCCATCCGACGATCGCCCGCAGTCCGAACGAGGCGATCGTGCATGAGATTATCGAGGACCGGCGGCAGCTGGAGCGGATCGTCGGCTATACGGTGCGCGGGATGTCGTATCCGAACGGCTCCTATGACCGCCGCATCCGTTCGATGCTGCCCGGCCTCGGCATCGAATACGCCCGGGTCGTGCCGAGCACGGGGCAGTTCGGCCTGCCGGACGATTGGCTGGAGTGGAAGCCGACCTGCCATCACAACCACAACCTGATGGAGCTGGCCGAGACGTTCGCCGGGCTGCACAAGAAGCAATATTTGTACCTCATGTACGTCTGGGGGCACAGCTACGAGTTCGACCAGGACGGCAACTGGGAGCGGATGGAGCGGTTCGGCGCCTTCATCGGCGGCCGAAGCGACATCTGGTACGCGACCAACATCGAGATCGTCGATTACGTCAAGGCGTACGAGAGGTTGAAGTTCGCCGCTTCCCTCGAGTTCGTCCACAACCCGTCGGCCACGAGCGTCTGGCTGAGCGTGAACGGGGAGATCGTCGAGGTCGAGGGCGGGGAGACGAAGGCGTTGGGGACCGCAGTCGACCAATAAGAGGCTCATTCATTCGGGGCAAGGGGGGCTTATCGGGTGAAGCAATCGAAGAAGGAACCGTATTGCGCGGGGAGAATCGATCTGAGGGCCGCCGGTCCGCGCTGCCGCATGCTGCTCGGCGACCTGGACGGGGACGGCCGCATGGAGATCGTGATGGTTCAGCCCGACAACCGGCAGGACGTCCGGCACATTCCCCATCAGACGCAATGCTTGACGGCGTTCGATCTGGAGGGACGCCTGCTCTGGCAGTTCGGCAGACCGGACCCCGGAGCCGGCGCGCCGGGCTCGGACTATCCGGCCCAGCTCGCGGACGTCGACGGGGACGGGCGGCTGGAGGCGCTGTGCGTGATGGACGGGCGGCTGTGGATGTTGGACGGCCGGACCGGGAAGCCGAAGCGGGCCGCGGAGCTCCCGGACCCGCAAGCGCACGATTGCCTCATCGTCGCCAAGCTGACGGGCGGCGATTACGCGGGAGACTTGATCTTGAAGGACCGCTATCGGACGCTGTGGGCGCTGGACCGGGAAGGGAACCTGCTCTGGAAGCACGAGGGCAACCCGGGCCACTTCCCGTGGACGTACGACTTCGACGGCGACGGGCTGGACGAGGTGATGGCGGGTTACGACCTGCTCGATCACGACGGCCGTCTCCTATGGAGCTGCCGCGACCTTGACGATCACGCGGACTGCATCTGGGTCGGGGACGTCAACGGGGACGGGGAGCCGGAGCTCGTCATCGGCGGCAGCGTCACGGTCATGTACGACGCGAGGGGCAACGAATTATGGCGCTACGAGGGCTCGGTCGAGTCGCAGCACATCGCGCTCGGCCGCTTCCGCCCCGAGCTGCCGGGGCTGCAGATCGCCGGGCTGGACCGGCTCGTCCGGGAGGACGACGGGATGGGACTGAAGGGCAAGGACGCACTGTTCCTGCTGGACGCCGAGGGACGCGAGCTGTGGAAGGAGGATCGCCGGACGGACGGCTGGCTGACGATCGCGGAGACGCTTCAAGATTGGCAGAAGGGGGCTCCCGACTACATCCTGGCGTACCGCCGCGGCGGCGGCGTCCTGCCCGCGCTGTACGACGGACGGATGGAGATCGTCGCGGAGTTTCCGCTCGACGGCTACGCCGCCCACGCCGACCTTTGCGGAAGCGGGACCGAACAAGTTATCATCTATACGGACGAGGAAGCGGCCATCTATTCCGGCGGGGAGATCGACCTGCGAGAGTCCCAAGCTGCCGGACCGCTTCCGCAGCCGAAGCGGCTGTCCAGTTCGACGCTGTATCCGGGCGGGGAGATTCCGCCGCGCGTGCCGGATGGGCGGACGGCGGACGAGAAGCGATAGTTACAGGAGGAGATCGGGAACATGGAACCGCGGTATCGATTCGACTTCGGGACGGGAGACCCGGTGGAGGGCTATACGAAGGTAGGGCCGGACGCGGCGTACGACGGCGCGGCCGCCGGCTACGGGTTTACCCGCACGGAGCGGGTGAACGCCAAGGACCGGGGAGAACCGGGACCCTTGCGAAGGGACTTCTGCATTCCGCTGGACACGGCGTTCGTCGTGGACGTGCCGGACGGCACGTACCGGATCGCGGCGCTGATCGGGGACGAGATCGCCCCGACGGAGACGACGATCCGGGTCGGCCAAGGGCGGCTCGTCGTGCACAAGCAGCGGACGGCGCCGGGGCATTACGCGCGCGTCGTCTTCGCGGCACGGGTTGCGGGCGGCTCCCTCAAGCTGACGTTCGGCGGCTTGACGCCGCGGATCAACGCGCTGGAGATCGATCCGTCGCCGGACGCTTGCACGATTTTCCTGGCGGGAGACTCGACGGTGACCGACCAGCCGGACGACGGCTACCCGTACGCCGGCTGGGGCCAGATGCTTCCGATGTTCGTGAAGCCGGACGCGGCGGTGGCGAACTACGCGCTGTCCGGCCGCAGCTCCAAGAGCTTCATCGGCGAAGGCGCGCTCGATCGGATCTGGCAGGCGATCAAGCCGAACGACTACCTGCTCGTCCAGTTCGGCCACAACGACCAGAAGCCGGACGCCGAGAGGCGCACGGAGCCCTTCACCACGTACAAGGAGACGCTGAAGCTCTACATCGACGGCGCCCGCGAGCGGGGGGCGATCCCGATTCTGGTCACGAGCGTGCAACGCAGGTTCTTCGAAGCGGACGGGACGCTGAGCGACACGCACGGAGAGTACCTGGTCGCGATGCGGGAGCTGGCCGCCGAGGAGAACGTTCCTCTCGTCGATCTGGTGGCCCGCAGCAAGGAGCTGTTCGAGCGGCTCGGGCCGGAGAAGACGAAGGACTTGTTCATGTGGCTAGCGCCTGGCGAATTCGCCAACTTCCCGGATGGCGCGCAGGACAACACGCACTTCCAGCAGCAGGGCGGCATCGAGGTCGCGCGGCTGGTGTACGAAGAGCTGAAGCGGCTGCAGCTTCAGCCCCTGACGTTATTTTTGAGATAAACGATACTGGACGAACGAAAAGCCGGAGCCCCTAAGGGACTCCGGTTTCTTCTATATTATATGGCGATTATATGGCGCGATTGCGCCTATACGACGCTGCCTCCGAACAGGAACCGGTATTCCCATGCCGTGCCTTCGATCGAGTCGACGCGTACGCCGCCGCTCTTGACGGAATACGTCTGGAGAACCTTGCCGTCGCCCAAGTACAGGCCGACGTGGGTAATGCGGGCCGTCGACTTGTCGACGCCGGCGTAATCCGCTTCCTTGGAGCCTTTGTAAGACATGAAGAAGATGAGGTCGCCGCGCTTCAGCTGATGCCAGTCGGTCTTCGCTTGGCCGCGCTGCTTGACGTAGTCGCCTTGCTGGCGAGAGTCGGACGGGAGATCGACCCCAAGCGTCTCCTGGAAGATCCACTTGGTGAAGTCGGAGCAATCGAACGTCTTGCTGGTGCTGCGGTCGGAGCCGAATTCGTAGGGCGTGCCCAGATACTTCATGCCGTCGGCGATCACCTTCTCGATGTCGTTCGAGGCCGTCTGGCTCGGGTCCGAAGCGTCGCTCGAATCCGCCGCCCCGGCTCCGTCTGCGTTCTGTTCCTGGCCGCCGCCGCCGTTCCAATCGCTTGCGAAGCCGCCGTCGTCCGTCTGTCCGTTATCGAACGATGTTCCGTCGTTTTTATTATAGGAAGCCTTGAAGCCGGATTTGCCCTTGGGGGTCGAGAGGGACGCCGCGGAAGCCGTCGTCGAATGGGCGCCGAAGAGACCGGTCGCCACCGCGCATACGAGCGCGAGCCATGCGATTTGTTTTCTCATGCGTCATGCACCTCCTATTAGCGTGTACAACTACGCTAACATAGGCACAGGAGGGCATGTAACCCTCAATTGTTGCCATTGACGCCCGAAGTCTTGCGTCCCAAGGGCCGTGGGACCGTCCCGACCCTCGACCCCAGTCTAGGATCAAAAACGTCCGCGAGTCCGTTATGCCCAAATGCCGTTCCGTTTACAATGTAAATGTGAGGTCAAGAGAAACGGTTAACGAAGCGAGGCGCTTCGGACGCCGGACACAAGGAAAGAGGTGAGGAACCATTGAAAAAAGGAAACGGATTGGCCGTTATACTCATCGTCATCGGCATCCTGCTGCTCTTCGGTAAATTGGGCAACCTGTTCGGCTTCATCATCTCGCTGCTAATCCCGGTGCTTATTATCGGATTGGGCGTGATGGCTTGGCGCCGGGACAACCGAATCGTGGGCGGCATCCTCGCCGTCATCGGCGGGTTCATGCTGCTGGGCAAACTATCCGCGGTTATCTTCTGGATCGCCGTGATCGGCTTGATCGTATTCGGAATCTCGATGCTGGGCAGGAAGCCCGCGGGTCGGCCGTAAAAGCCGGGATAAGGAGGATTAGGAATGAGCGTCATCAAACGGGTACGAGACATGACAGTGGCTACTTTAAACGACCGGTTGGAGAAGACCGAAGATCCTGTTCGCTTGATCGATCAGTTCTTATGGTCGACCCACCAGGAGATCATCCAGAGCGAGCAGCTTCACAGGCAGTATTCGGCGCATACCGATAGCCTGTATCGGCAATGGAAGGAAGCCGAGCAGTGGAGGGATCGGCGCGAGCAGCAAGCGATGACGGCTCTCAAGGCCGGAGAAGAATCCGCAGCCAAGCTGGCTCTTCAAGATAAAATGGCGCACGAGGAGAAAGCGGCGCGTTATCAAGGGCTGTACGAGCAGAGCCGCAGCGAGCTGAACGAGCTGGAGCAGCTGCTCCAGGAGCTCCGCGACGAATATCGGGCCGTCTACGACCGCAGGCAGTTCTACGTCGCCCGGATGGAGTCGCTCCGGCTCCAGCAGAGGCTGAACGCCCGGTTCGGTCCGAGCGCCGACAGCAATCCGTCGACGATGTTCCGCAGGCTGGACGACCGGCTGACGGACATGGAGCTGGAGACGAAGAGCCTTCGCGACTTGCGGAGGATGGGTCAGGAGTTCGCCTACCAAGCGGGCAGCGTCATCCATGAAGCCATCGAGAAAGAGTTGCAGCAATTGAAGCGCAAACTGCAGCAAGGAGGTTAACCATGCGCAAACTTTATCGTTCGTCCCGAGACAGCAAAATATTCGGGGTGTGCGGAGGGCTGGCGGAGTACCTGGGCGTCGACGCGACGCTGCTTCGGATTCTGCTGATCGTCGTGGCGGTGTTCTCGGCCGGCTCCATCGTGCTCGTCTACATCCTCGCCGGGTTCATCATCCCGCGGGAGCCGCAATTCGGCGGCCCGTTCGGATCGGGGCCCTACGCGGATCCGACGCCGCCCCGCGGCGGCCGTTGGAACGGCGGCTATAGCGGCTGGAATCCGCCGCACCAAGCGCCGAACGCGGCGCCGGGCTGGACGCCGGGCACGCCGTGGCCGGGGCCGGGTCCTTCCGCCGCGTCGGCGGCGCCGGGAACGGCAAGACCGGGAGCGGCTCCCGCCGCGGGAACGGCGACGACGGCTCCCGAGCTGGACGCCATGATGGAAGATATCGAGAAGAAGGCTCTGAAGCGCGAGATTGAAGAACTGAAAGCCAGAATTACTAAATTCGAACAACAATCGAAAGGGGAATAACGACCATGGGAGTATTTCAACGCGTAAAAGATATGACGAAGGCTTCGATTCACGATCTGCTGGATAAGCTGGAGGACCCGATCGTCATGCTGAACCAATATCTCCGCGATATGGAGACGGAGATTCACGAAGCGGAAGTGACGGTCGCGAAGCAGATGGCTTCCGAGCGCCGCCTGAAGCAGCGGCTGGACGAAGCGGTGCGCATCGGCGTCGAACGCGAATCCCAAGCGGAGCAAGCTCTCCGCGGCGGCAACGAAGCCGTTGCCCGCAAGCTGCTGGAAGAGAAGGTTTACTACGATCAGCAAGCCGCCGACCTGCTCGGCCTGCATGAGCAAGCCAGCGCGCAAGTCGGCGAGCTGACGGCTCAACTGCACGAGATGAAGGAAGAATACTACAAGCTCCGCAACAAGCGCAACGAGCTGTCGGCCCGCGCCCAGATGGCGAAGGCCCGCAAGCAAATGGCTCAAGTGAGCTCCCTGCACACGATCGAGAGCGGCAACGCGTCCCGCGGATTCCACCGCATGGAAGAGAAGATCATGCAGCTCGAAGCCGAAGCCGACGTCGCCCGCCTGCCCGGCTCGCCGTTCCGCTCGATCGCCGCTCCGGTGGACGCCGAGAAGTCGTTCCGCGTCGAGCAAGAGCTCGCGGCCCTGAAGAATCGCCTGCAGCCTCCGGCCGCTACGGAGTAATCCGGATCGCCGCAAGCTTCCGGACATAGTCGGAAGCTTGCGGCTCCTGCGAAGCGGGAGAGACGAGAGGGACGTTCCCGACAGAGGGAAGTTATGGTATGCTAATCAAGATGCGTTCAGGCCAGGCCATAACGGATTCTATCCGTTATGGCCTGAGCCGCGAAGCGGAAGCGAACGTGAGAGGAGGCGAGGCCCGTCGTGAAGAGACTATCCAACCATGCGTTATTGTTCGTCGGCGCCGGGCTCTATCTCGCTCTCGGAGGGGTGGCGGGGTTCGCGACGGTGAATGCCGTTCTTCTTCTCTGGCTCGGAATCGACCGGTTCCGGCACGACCGAAGCAGGCTGGCCGTGATCGTCATCGCCATCTGCGCTTTGATTCTGGTCGTGCAGCAGTTCGGGCTGCTCATCGTCCTTCTGCTCGTCTCGCTCGGCATTTATTATTTGAAGGCCAGGCCGACCCATGCGGGCGGGCCCGTCGACCGCAGACACCGGTTCGCGCTGAACATGCGTCTGGATAAGCAGTCGTGGGTGCTCAAGTCGATGAGCTGCTGGCACGCGTTCGGAGAGGTCCGGATGGACCTGTCGATGGCCATGCCCGAAGAACGGGAGACGACGATCGTGCTGCAGGGAATCGTCGGCGACGTCGACCTGATCGTACCGGAGGACTACGGACTCGAAGTCGAAGCGTCCGTGCTGATGGGACAGATCGGCTGGGACCAGCAGCGGGAGGGCGGGTTTTTCCACAAGACGCGCTGGCGTTCGCCCGATTACGACCTGAAGGATCAGAAGTTGAAACTGCAATTGTTCTACCTCGTAGGGAATATCAGAATTCGGCCGATCTGAAGAAGGGGGAATCGGAATTGGTATGGCGTCACGTTGGCGAATCCGTCTTGTTCTCCCTCGGCATCGGCATCTTGATCGTCTACTTGCTGGAGAGCCAGGGACTCGCCGCTCCGTTCCATTCTTGGTCGACGATCGTTACGTTCGGCCTCTCCGCGGTCGGGGTGCTTCTCGTGGCCGGCGCCGCATTCGGCTTCTATCGCAGTTACCCGATCCGCAACCGGGTAGACATGATGAGGGATGCCATGCTGATGCTGGAGAAGGGAAGCCCGGTCCCGCAGCTGCCCGATATGGGCAAGGACGAGATCGGCCATCTGGCGGAGCAGCTGTCCCGGATTAGCCGCAAGTGGGAGGAACAGGTGTCGAGCCTTCAGAGGCTGTCGACGAACAATACGGAATTGGCCGCCAAGGCGCGGATGAGCGCCGTCGTGGAAGAGAGACAGAGGCTCGCGCGCGAGCTGCACGACGCGGTCAGCCAGCAGCTGTTCGCCATCTCGATGACGGCGACGGCCGTCGGGCGCACGCTCGATCACGACTTCGAGAAGGCGAAGCGCCAGGTGAAGCTGATCGAGGAGATGGCCTCCGTCGCCCAGTCCGAGATGAGAGCGCTGCTTCTGCATCTTCGGCCCGTTCATCTGGAAGGGAAGAAGCTGTCCCAGGCGATCCCCGAGCTCGTCGAGGAGATGCGGGCGAAGGTCGCCATGGACATCGCGCTCGAGATGGACGAAGACATCCAGCTGAACAAGGGCATCGAGAATCACTTGTTCCGAATGCTGCAGGAGGCGTTCTCGAACACGCTTCGGCATTCGAAGGCGACGAGGATGGACATTGCCCTTCAGAAGCGCGGCGAGACGGTGCGGCTGGCGATCAAGGACAACGGAGTCGGCTTCGACGTGCAAGCGAAGAAGCAGACGTCCTACGGACTCGTCAGCATGGAGGAGCGGGTCAGCGAGCTGGGCGGTTCCTTGAACGTGGCCAGCGCTCCGGGCAAGGGAACGAGAATCGAAATTCGGGTGCCGATCGTGACGGCGGAAGGGAGAGCTTGGGAAGATGGCGGAACAGCAACCGATTCGGGTACTGCTGGTTGACGATCACGAGATGGTGAGGATCGGCTTGGCGGCCGTTCTCGATACGGAAGACGGGATCGAGATCGTCGGCGAAGCGGGCAACGGCATGGACGGCCTGCGGCTGGCGAAGGCGTATAAGCCGGACGTCGTGCTGATGGATCTGGTGATGGAGGGAATGGACGGCATCGAGACGACCCGGAAGCTGCTCGAAGAGCAGCCGGAATGCCGGGTCATCGTGCTGACCAGCTTCCTCGACGACGAGAAGATGTATCCGGTCATCGAGGCGGGAGCGTTCAGCTATCTGCTCAAGACGTCCCGCGCTTCGGAGATCGCCGACGCGATCCGGGCGGCGGCCCGCGGGCAGTCGGTGCTCGAATCCCAGGTCGCTTCCAAGATGATGAACCGGTTCCGCAAGCCGGCACAGGCGGCCGCCCAGCCCCACGAAGAACTGACGGAGCGGGAGATGGAAGTGCTGCAGCTGCTCGCCCAGGGCAAGTCGAACCAGGAGATCGCCGACGAGCTGTTCATCGGGATCAAGACGGTGAAGTATCATATGACGAACCTGTTCGGCAAGCTCGGCGTCGAAGACCGCACGCAGGCGGCGATTTACGCCCACCGGCACGGCTTGGCCGAATGACCGGGGCGGGCGATACATAATTGGAATTCAAGGGAGGCCGACGACGTCGGCCTTTGCGTTTTAGTTGGGGGCAGCGGCAAGAGGCGATTTAGAGTTGCGTAGAGCTCCTATATTTGTGCGGGTTCCCGGTTTCATTGGGGGAGGCGGCTAACGAATCGAGGAGACGCTATTTCGTCCCCAATCATGGATTTTCGATTCTAACGAATCGTATAAACGCTATTTCGTGCCGGAAGCCCGTTTTTCCCCCGATTGGCCACAAATAAGATCGCCCGAACCAACACACCCGAACCAACCCTCCCCGACCAACTCTCATGCCTAACCAGCTGGCTGCCCAATGAACATCTCGCCGAATTAACCCAGTCCCCGCCTGAGCGGCTTCGACTTCTCGCAAGCGAAGAGCGCAATTCCCCGTGTATGCGCCTTCAGAACCTCTTTTGTCGAAAGTGCACGACCCCATCCGCCGATCGTCGCTCCCTTTTTGGAAGCGCAAGAGACCAATTACCGGGATTGGCATTTTTGGTATTGCGAAAATCCTATATTATATATAATATAGAATATAGAAAAAGATAGCGTTTTCATGAAATGAGTTGAAAGGAGATGAAGCGATGAAAGACACGGCGCAGCGTCCCCCGTTCATGGACAAGCAGAACATCAGCCACGACGTGGTCGAATACTTCAAGAGAATGATCCTGAACGGGGAACTGAACCCCGGAGACCGGATCGTGGAGACGAAGTTCGCCCGGGAGCTCGGCATCAGCCAGACGCCGATCCGGGAGGCGATGCACCAGCTGTCCGGGGAAGGCATCGTGACGATCGTGCCGAACAAGGGGCCGGTCATCAAGGAGCTGCAGAAGAGCGACGTCTTCGAGATCTACTCCTTGCGGGCCGCGATCGAAGGCTTGGCCATCCGCATCGCCACCCAGATCGCCTCCGACGAAGCGGTAGAGGAGCTGGAGCGCTTCTACTCCGAGATGAAGGTCAAGCTGGAGGACCCTTCGGTCGATACGCTTCTGCAAGACTCGCTCTACATTCACCAGTCGATCATCAAGCTGTCCAAGCACGAGCGGCTCATCAACACGTACGAGTCGATCTCGTTCCAGATCGCCCTCGTCAACCGGATTCTGGGCCGGGAGTCGACGAAGCAGAAGGAAGTCGACCAGCACCTGGAGCTGATCGAAGCTCTTAAGGAGAGGAATCCCGACCAGGCGGAGAAGGTCATGCGCAAGCATATCTACCGTTCGTACCGCGAGTTCATCGAGTTGGACGAGGACAAGCATTGGGAGGACGGAGAGACTCTCTGGTTCTAAGCGGGAGCCGAGCAAGGACCTCAACAGGAAGCAGAAAGCCCATTTCTTCGCAGAGGAGGGCATGAAGTTGACGACGACGGCGCTTCGAATGACCGGAATCTCCAAGGCTTACCACGGCGTCAAGGCGCTCGACAAGGTCACGCTGGAGGTTCGGCCGGGCGAGGTACACGCCTTGATGGGCGAGAACGGAGCGGGCAAATCGACGCTCGTGAAGATCCTGACCGGCCTCGTCAAGCCGGACGAAGGAGAGATCGAGTATTACGGGAAGCCGGTCCGTATCGACGGGCCGCAGGCCGCGCTCGACCTCGGAATCGCGATGATCCACCAGGAGCTGAACCCGATTCCGGAGATGACGGTGGCCGAGAACCTCTTCCTCGGACGCGAGCCGACCCGTGGGCCGTTCCTGAACCGCAGGGAGCTGCGGAGGCGGACCCGGGAGCTGCTGGCCGAATTCGGCTTCCCGCTCGATCCGGACGAGAAGGTCGGCAAGCTGAGCGTCGCGCGGAAGCAGATGCTCGAGATCATCAAGGCGGTGTCGTACAACGCGAAGCTGATCATCATGGACGAGCCGACGTCGGCGCTGTCCGACGGCGAGGTCAAGACGTTGTTCCAGACGATCGCCAGCTTGAAAGGCAAAGGAGTTCCCGTCATCTACATCTCGCACCGGATGGAAGAGATCTTCAGCATGACCGACCGGGTGACGGTGCTGCGGGACGGTCAATACATAGGCTCGAAGCCGACCGGGGAGCTCGATCCGGACCGGCTCATCTCGATGATGGTCGGCCGCCCCCTGGAAGCGATCTACCCGAAGGAGACGGTCTCGCCCGGCGAAGTCGCGTTCGAAGCGGCCGGGCTGACCCGGCGCTCCGTCTTCGAGAACGTCTCGTTCCAGGTGCGCCGGGGCGAGATTCTCGGCATCGCCGGGCTGATGGGGGCGGGAAGAAGCGAGGTCGCTCGGGCGATCTTCGGCATCGACCGCCTGGACGAAGGCGAAGTGAAGATCGGCGGCAGCCCGGTCGCCATCCGGCATCCGGCGGACGCCATCCGGCACGGAATCGCCCTCGTCACCGAGGACCGGAAGGAGCTCGGGCTCGTGCTGTGCCGCTCCATCCAGGAGAACATGACGATGGCGAGCCTCCCTCTCTCGGAGCGCAAGGCGTTCCTGTCCCGGAGCGAGGAATCCCGCGTCGTGGACGAGTTGGCCGGGCGCATCCGCGTCAAGATGAGGGATCCGAAGCAGCTCGTCCAATACCTGAGCGGGGGCAACCAGCAGAAGGTCGTGCTGGCCAAGTGGCTGCTCACGAGGCCGAAGGTGCTCATCCTCGACGAGCCGACCCGCGGCATCGACGTGGGCGCCAAGGCCGAGATTTACCGAATGATGTCCAATCTGGCGAAGGAGGGCATGGCGATTATCATGATCTCATCGGAACTTCCCGAGGTGCTCGGCATGAGCGACCGCGTTCTGGTCATGGGCCAGGGCAGAATCAGAGGCGAATTCCAGGGAGGACAGATCACCCAGGAACAGATTCTCGCCTGCGCGGTCGGAGGTGAGAGGGATGGCTGATCCGGTCTCCGTCAAACGCAGAGCCCTTCCGGACGGCGGGGGCCTGTCGTCCGACATGATCCGCAGGTACGGCCTGATCCTGATTCTCCTCCTGGCCGTCATCGTTCTCAGCATCGTATCCGATACGTTCCTCACCTTCACCAACATCATGAACGTGCTCCGGCAAGTCTCGATCAACGGCATTCTGGCGGTCGGCATGACGCTCGTCATTCTCACCGGCGGCATCGACCTGTCGATCGGCTCGCTCATGGCGGTATCCGCCGTCGTGGCCGCCAGCATCGTCAGCGAGTCTCCTTCCGCCGCGGTCGTCGCCCTCATCGCGGGCATGCTGGCCAGCGGGGTGCTCGGGGGAGTCAGCGGGACGATGAGCTCGCGGCTGAACGTGGCGCCGTTCGTCGCCACTCTGGCGATGATGACGATCGCGAGGGGCATCGCCCTGATCTACACGAACGGCCGGCCTATCGTCGTCGACTCCGCCGCCTTCAAGTTCCTCGGGCAAGGGTATTTGGGTCCGGTTCCTTTTCCCGTCGTCGTCTTCGTCCTCGTGACCGCTCTGGTCGGCATCGTCCTCTACATGACGAAGTTCGGCCGCTATATCTTCGCCGTGGGCGGCAACGAGAACGCGGCGCGCATCTCGGGCATCCGGGTCGGCCGCGTCAAGATCGGCGTATACGTCATCAACGGCGTGCTGTCCGGCCTGGCCGGCGCGCTGCTCGCTTCGCGCATCAGCTCGGGGCAGCCGAACAGCGGCCTCGGGTACGAGCTCGACGCGATCGCCGCCGTCGTCATCGGGGGGACCAGCCTGTTCGGGGGCCGTGGCTCCCTGCTCGGGACGATCGTGGGCGTGCTCATCATCGGCGTCATCAACAACGGGCTTAATCTTCTGGACGTCTCCTCCTATTGGCAGCAGATCATCAAGGGCGTCATCATCGCGGGGGCGGTCATTCTGGACCAGCGCGCCAAGAAGAATTGAAGACGGCACCATCGGAGGCGAGGCGGCGCGCCGCTTCAAGCTTCCGACTGCATAGATCCAATAGACGAGAGGAGCACATGAAAATGGGGAAAACGAGAAGCTGGAAGTGGATGGGTATCGTCGCGCTGTCCGCGGTGCTGTTGGCGGGGTGCGGGAAGGACGCGAATAACGGCGGCTCCGCGGGAGGCTCGTCTTCCCCGTCGGCGGGAAGCGAAGGCTCGGGCGGGAAAACGTACCGGATCGGCGTGGCGGCTCAAGGCTTGTCGCACGAATTCATCAAGTCGCTGGTCGAATCGATGCAGGAGAAGGCCGACGAGCTGAACGTCGAGCTGCTCGTCATGGACAGCCAGGACAAGATCGAAGACCAGCTGAACCAGGTCGACAACCTCATCTCGCAGAAGGTCGACGCCATCATTCTGAACGCGGTCGACATGGTCGGCTCGAGCCCGGCCGTGGACAAGGTGAAGGAAGCGGGCATCCCTCTCGTCGAGACGATCACGTTCACGAAGAACGAGAATTACGACGTGTTCGTCGGGACCGATCCGGAGCAGTCCGGCGTCATGATGGGCGAGATTCTGGCGGACAAGCTCGGCGGCAAGGGCAAGGTGGCGCTGCTGCAAGGGCAGATCGGCCATTCGGCGGAGATCACCCGCGGCGCGGGGCTGCAGAAGGCTCTGTTCGACAAGTATCCGGACGTGAAGCTCGTGACGCAGCAGACCGCCAACTGGAACCGCGACGAAGCGATGAGCATCACGGAGGACTGGCTGCAGCGGTTCCCCGACCTGAACGCGATCGCCGCGCAGAACGACGAGATGGCGATGGGCGCCCTGCAGGCGGTCGAAGCGGCGGGACGCAAGGACATCCTCGTCGTCGGCATCGACGGAATCTCCGACGCGCTCAAGGCCGTCAAGGAAGGCCGGCTGACCGCGACCGTTCTGGACAACGTCACCTCCGAAGGGAAGCGCGCGGTCGAAGTGGCCGTCGGGTTGATCAAGGGCGAGAAGTTCAACAAGAAGGAGCTCGTCGACTACGTGCCGGTCAACGCGGATAACGTGGACGAGTATTACAAGCCGTAACCGAAGAGGACAACCGAAGCCACCTGGAAAAGGAGGATGACCTGGATGAGCCCGAATCCGGACTCGACCCCGAACTCGAACTCGAACTCGAACCCAAATCCGAACCCGTCGTCCGTTCCTCTGCTGCCGACTCCGAAGCGGCTGACCTTGGGGACCGGGAGAACGAGAATCGGACGAGAGATCGTCCTGACGCTGGACCCGGTCTTCGGCGAGTTGGCCGGCATCGTCCGCTCGGAGCTGGAGCATCTCGGCGTGAAGACGATCCGGGAAGCGGCGGGCGCTTCGAATGCTTCGGACGCTTCGGACGCCTCGAACGCCCCGAACGCTGTCTCGCTGTCCGTGCTCGGCAGAGGAGAGATGCCCGAGCCGATCGAGAGGGAGCTGAGCGGGCAGGACTATCCGGAGCAGTCGTACGCGCTGCTGTCCGAAGCCGGCCGCCTGACCGTGTACGCCTTGGATAGAAAAGGAGCCTTGAACGGGATCGCCACGGTGCATCAGCTGATCGAAGGCGCCTCCGGGGGAGAGATCCCCGATCTCAGCATCGTGGACGGCCCGGACATCGAGAGGAGAATCGTCTCCCCGACGCTGACCTGGTACGCGGGCTTCGCCCGGGCCGGCTTCGGCACCCAGCTGTGGGACGGCGACCGGTGGCGCGTCTTCGTCGATTGGTGCTTCCGCCACAAGATCAACGCCCTTAACGTCGTCATGTACGGCTTCTGGCCGTTCGAATTCCCCGAATATTCGGACACGACTCTTCGGGATTTGAGAATGGAGACGTGGTCGCCCGAGATCGGCGACTGGGTAGAGGTCCGCTTCACCCACCCGAATCTCCGCAAGCCGTTCCTTGAAGACCTGATTCGCTACGCCAACGAGAGAGGCATCGAAGTCTATGCGTACATCGGCATGAACTCGTACAGCGGAGGCTACCCGGTCGTTCATCCGGAGAGCCGGAGCGTTCTGTCGCCGGAGCTCGTCGCGGCGGGGCACGTGAACAACTACGACTCCCTGTGCACCTCCCGAGAAGACGTCAGGCGTTACTTGATCGCCAGCGTCCGGAGGATCGAGGAGATCGGGTTCGACGGGCTCGTGTTCGAGGAGAGCGAAGAGGTGCAGTGGTTCTGCCAATGCTCGGAATGCCAGCGCAAGTACGGGCACCTGCCGCCGAACGAGGCGAAGCACAGCGTGACGGTCGAGCTGCTCGAGGAGTACGCGAAGGCGCTGAAGCCGGAGACGCTGATCGGCATCCGCTGGCTGCGCGAGCCGCCGATCGTGAAGGACCGGGAGCGGCTGGCGGCGTGGAACGCGCGGCTGCCGAGCCGGGCGAAGCTGTTCTGGGCTCCGGGCCTCGAGGACGACGACCGCGAATTCCTGAAGTGGGTCGACGTGTTCGGGCCGGAGAGGATCTGGTCGCGCAACTGCGAAGGGAGCGGCTTCGCCGCCAGCCTGGGCCGAATTCCGTATCTCATTCCGGACACGTTCCCGGAGGAGCTTCGGAATTACGCTTTTCAACATCTGTGGAACGACATCGCGCAATTCCAGGGAGCGGTGAACACGAAGTGCGCGGCGATCAACGGCTACGGCTTCGAATGGTACGGGCACGAGCTGTACTTCATGGCGACGGCGCAATTCGGCTGGGACTGCTGGCGGTTCGACCGCGACGGCTTCCTCGCGCACGCTTCGCGGCACCTGCACGGAGAAGAGAACGGGGCGCGGTACGAGCGGCTGATCCGGTCGGTTCCGTGCATCCACGAGACGCAGATCTGCCCGACGCTGCCTTCGTTCCCGTTCATGCCGAACAAGTACGTCGGCCCGGAAGGGTTGGCCTACCTGGAGCGAAGCGCGGAGGCGGCGGAGCGGGCGCTGCGCGAGCTGGACGAGATGGAGCGCGCGGGCCTCGGCAACGCCGTGCGGCGGGAGAACGCGGAAGCGACCCGGATCATGGTCCGCCGGATGAAGGAGGCCGCCGAAGCGGGCATCGCCTTCAACCGGTTCCTGGCGGAACGGGACGGGGAAGGCGACCGCGGGCGGATGAAGCGGCACGCGGACGAGGCGCTTCGTCATGCGGAGGAGGACTACCGCATCGTCAAGGAGCACTACTTCGACACGAAGGCTCACGATTGGACGGGAGTGCCCATCGGCGAATATTACATCCCGATGGTCGTCAACGAGTATCGGAAGACGTTCGCCGCTTCGCTCGGCGACGAGTACGCCCCGGACGACAGCGTCCCCTACATGGTCGGAGGGGAGAGCCTGCCGTGGGAATGGCTGCTGGAGTGGGGGCCGAAGATCGCCGCGGCCAAGCCGCTGGCCGCGGCGCGCCCGAATGCCGCGCCGGCGGGAACTCCGGCGGGAAGGAGCGAAGCCCCGTGAAGCATCCCGCCGTCGAGATTCTGGAGGACCTGGTCCGCATCCAGAGCGTCAATCCGCATTACGGCGAAGGCGCCCGGGGCGAGATGGAGCTGTCCCGGTACGTCGAGAGCCGCTGCCTTCGGGCGGGGCTCAAGGTGACGAGGCAGCAGGTGTTCGAAGGACGGGACAATCTCATCGTCGAGCTGAAGACCGGGCATCCCGAATCGGTGCTGCTGTTCGAAGCCCATATGGACACGGTCTCGCTGGGCAGCATGGCCGATCCGCTTCGCCCGGTCATCCGCGACGGGCGGCTGTACGGCCGGGGAGCTTGCGACACGAAGGGGTCGCTCGCCGGCATGATCTACGCCTTGGAGCAGTGCGCGCGTCATCCGGAGATTCTCCGTTCGGACATCGTCCTGTGCGCGTCGGTCGACGAGGAGCACGCCTACCGCGGGCCGCTTCGGTTCCTCGAGCTGAAGATGCCGATCTCGGCCGCGGTCGTCGGCGAGCCGACGGAGCTGCGCATCGTCGTCGCGCACAAGGGGTGCGTCCGCTTCGCGGTCCATACGCACGGCAAGGCGGCCCACAGCTCCGTGCCGCACGAAGGCGAGAACGCCATCGTCCCGATGGCCAAGGTGATCGGCTATCTGGCGGATACGATGGCGCCCGGCCTGAGCCGGCTTCACGACGTGCTGTGCGGCCCGGCGACGATGTCGATCGGCACGATCCAAGGCGGCCGGCAGATCAACGTCGTGCCCGAGAGCTGCACGATCGAAGTCGACCGGCGGATCATCCCCGGCGAAGACCCCCGCGCCGTCATCCAGGAGATCGAGAGCGGGCTGCTTCGCTGGGCGGCCGACAACGGCATCCGCCTCTCGGTGGAGTCGCTGCTGCTCGATTGGGCGCTGAACACGCCGCAGGACGATCCGCTTATCCATGCGGCCCGGGAAGTCGCCGCCCGCCGCGGCATGCCGACCGGGCTGTTCGGGGAGACGTACGGCAGCAACGCCAGCAAGCTTCAGGGCATCGGAGGGATTCCCTCCATCGTCTTCGGTCCCGGCTCGATCGCCCAGGCCCATTCGAAGGAGGAATGGGTTCCGGTGCGGGACGTCGAGCGGGCGGCCGAGTTCTATCTCGATCTGGCCCGCACCTACGGGCATGCGGCGGCGACGCAAGAAGGAGGAGAGCGAATTGAAGAAGCAAATCATTCGAACCGATAGAGCGCCGCTTCCCGCGGGCAGCTATTCGCAGGCGGTGAAGCTGGGGCCGACGGTCTACGTAGCCGGCACCTGCCCGTTCGAGCTCGGCTCGAAGAAGGTGCTGCATCCCGGCGACACGGCCGCCCAGACGAAGCTCGTGCTGGAGTATATCTCGGCCATTCTGGAAGAGGCGGGAACGTCCATCGACCGCGTGCTCAAGGTGACGGCCTTCCTCGACGATCTGGACGAGTTCGCGGAATACGACCGGGAGTACGCGAAGTTCTTCCCCGCCGACCCTCCCGCCCGCAGCACGGTGGAGATCGGCAAGTTCCCGCCCGGGATGAAGGTCGAGATCGAGTGCACAGCCTACATTCCGGACTAAACAACCGCGAGGAGGAGAGGGCCCGGTGAAGATCGCCGACAAGGTGTACTTGGCGGGGAGCGGCAAATACGGCATGGAGTCGAGCGATCCGACGGATTGCAACGTGTACCTGCTGGACGGAGGGAGCGAGTGCGCCTTGATCGACGCCGGGGGCGGCGTCGATCCGGAGCGGATCGCGGACAACGTCCGGCGCTCCGGGTTCGCGATGGAGCAGGTGCGATGGTGCCTGCTCACCCACGCGCATGCGGATCATGCCGCGGGCGCCCGATATTTTCGCGAGCGGTACGGCATGCGGGTCGTCGCCTCCGAAGAAGCGGCCCCCTGGCTGGAGAACGGGGACATGGAGCGCACGAGCCTGGATCACGCCAAGCGGGGCGGGGTGTATCCGGCGGACTTCCGGTTCCCCGCGTGCCCGGTGGACAGAACGGTTCGCGACGGCGACCGGATCCGCATCGGGGATATCGAGCTGACGGTCGTCGACAGTCCCGGCCATGCCCGCGGCCATATATGCCTGCTCTGGGAGCGCGGCGGCGAGCGGAGCCTGTTCTCGGGAGACGCGGTGTTCGCGGGCGGCAAGGTCGTCATCCAATACGTCTGGGATTGCGACATCCCCGCCTACGCGAAGACCGTCGCGAAGCTTCATTCGCTCGGCGTAGACCGCCTGTACCCCGGGCACGGCCCGTTCCTGCTCTCCCGGGCGGCGGTTCATATCGAGAAGGCGCATGCCTGCTTCGAGAGGCTTGACGTTCCGCCGAATTTATAATTTGCAGTTGCGGCTCCGGTGGCACGGGACCGAGCAGACGGAGGGATTCCGGAGATGAGAGCATTACTGGACAAACGGGATTTTATCGGATTGGACCGCTGCGCCTGGTTCTACAGCGGCGCCGAGACGCCGACGCACCGGGAGGCGCT
The DNA here is from genome assembly GCF_014212175.1 of Cohnella xylanilytica. Classification (GTDB taxonomy): domain Bacteria; phylum Bacillota; class Bacilli; order Paenibacillales; family Paenibacillaceae; genus Cohnella; species Cohnella xylanilytica. The sequence continues at coordinate 36,824 of NZ_JACJVR010000072.1, forward strand.
CAAGGCGGTCACGGAATACATGACCGTCCGCAGCGAAGGACCCGGGGGAAGAGAGCGCAACGCCGAGACGGAATGGAGCTGCAAGCGCAACCTGGCGGAGATGCTCGGAGGCGAGCCGGAGGACATCGCGATCGTGTCCAATTCGTCGGAGGCGATCTCGATGATCGCGCAGGCGCTGCCTCTCCGGGCGGGCGACAACGTCATCGTCCATGCGCTGGAATTCCCGTCCGGCGTGCTCCCTTGGCTCGCGCTCAAGGAGCGGGGCGTCGAGGTGCGCGTCGTCGGGCACAAGGACTGGGAGATCGGCGAGGACGACCTTCTGGCGAGAGTCGACGGGCGGACCCGGCTCGTGCTGACGAGCCACGTCAGCTACCTGACCGGCATCCGAATCGACTACCGGAAGCTGTACGAGGAGCTCTCCAAGACGGACGCCTTGCTCGTCCTGGACGCGACCCAGTCGCTCGGCATCGTCCCGGTCGACATGGCGATGGCCGATCTCGTCGTCTGCAGCACGTACAAGTGGCTGCTGTCCGTTCACGGCGGAGGCGTGCTCGCCGTCAATCCGAAGCGGGCGGCGGACTTGCGCCCGGCGTACGTCGGCTGGCGAAGCGTCGAGGATCGGCCCGGCGCGGACCGGTTCGAGACGTTCGAGTTCCAGCCGGACGCGAGAAGGTTCGAGCTCGGATACCCGAGCTATCCGACCGTGTACGCGCTCGAGCGGTCGACCCGGATGCTGCTGGACGCCGGCATCGCCAACATCGAGAAGCACGTGCTGACGCTTGGGGGAACGCTTCTTCAGCTGTTAAGGTCGATGGGCCTGCGGACGACGACGCCGCTCGAGCCGAAGCGGCGGGCGGGTAACATCAGCTTCCTGCACGACAAGGCGGAGGAAGTCGCCGCGCGGCTCCGGGAGCGGGACGTGTACGTCATGGGAGGGGACGGCCGGGTGCGGATGTCCGTCCATGCGTTCAACGATTCCGAAGACCTGGAGAAGCTGGCGAAGGAGCTGCCTTCCTGTCTGGGAGATTGACATGGAGAATTACGGTTCGGCCGCGAGGCGGCCAAGGGAGGTACAGCGATGAGAGCGTTGGTATGGACCGCTCCCCGGCGAATGGAATATACGGACGCCGCGAAGCCGGAGCCGGCGGAAGACGAAGTTCTGATCCGGGTGGAAGCGGTCGGCATCTGCGGCTCGGAGATCGAAGGGTATCTGGGGCATAACAGCCTAAGGGTCCCTCCGCTCGTCATGGGACACGAATTCTGCGGCCGCGTCGAGTCTTGGGGCGACAGGGCGTCCGGATTCGCGCGGGGGCAGAAGGTCGTCGTCAATCCGCTGCAATCGTGCGGACGCTGCGTCTCCTGCCGCAAAGGGCATACGCAACTGTGCGCTTCGCGGCGCATCGTCGGCATACACCGGCCCGGCGCGTTCGGCGAATGGGTCGCCGTTCCGGCGTCCGGGGTCGTGGCGGTGCCCGAGAGCCTAAGCCCGTTCCGGGCGGCGCTGGCGGAGCCGCTCGCCTGTTCGCTGCGGGCGACGAGGCGGGCGATGCGGCGGCACTTCCACCCGCACGTCGTCGTGTTCGGGGCGGGCGGGATCGGCCTTCTGTGCGCCAAGGTCGCCCGGCTGCTGGGCGCGGACAAGGTGATCGTATCGGACACGCAGCCGGAGCGGCTTCAGATCGCGAAGGAGGTCGCGGCCGACGAAGCCGCCCTTCCCGGAAGCGCGGAATGGGAGCGGCTGCTGGCGGAGGTCGCCGGCGACAAAGGAATCGACGTCGTCATCGACGCGGCCGGGTTCCAACCGACCCGCTCTTCGGCGCTGTCTCTCGTCAACCCGGGCGGGACGGTCATGAACGTCGGGCTCGGCATCGACGAGACCGAGCTTCGCGTCAACCATCTGATCCGCAGCGAGATCGAAGTGCTCGGCTCGTTCTGCTATACGGACCAAGACTTCCGCGACGCGGTTCGACTGCTGGAAGAAGGAAGAATCACGGAAGAAGGCTGGACGGACGTCCGGCCGATCTCCGAAGGCGGCGAAGCGTTCCGGGAGCTGGTCGAAGGCCGAGTGAAGCAAGGCAAGCTATTCCTCGCGATGGAAGGAGAATGAACGTGGAGCGGTTGCGAGTGGGGATTATCGGCCTGGGAAGTTGGGGAGAATGCCATCTCGAGGCTTACCGGGCCCTTCCGTTCGTCGAGGTGGCCGCCGTCTGCGACCCCCGGCCGGAGAGAAGGCGTCTGGCGGAGGAGAAGTACGGCGTCCCGAGCGTATACGAGAGCGCGGAGGAGCTGCTGAAGCGCGAGGATATCGGCCTCGTGAGCGTCGTCACGTATGAAAAGGAGCATCTTCCGCCCGTGCTGGCGGCTCTGCGGGCGGGCAAGCATGTGCTCGTAGAGAAGCCGGTCGCGACCGACGCCGCGGAAGCGAGGGAGATGCTGGAGACGGCCCGGAAGGCGGGGCGGTTCGTCGCTCCGGGGCATCTGCTGCGCTTCGACCCGAAGCACGCGGAGGCTCGCCGTCTCATCGGCAACGGAGAGCTGGGCCGGGTCGCGTCGATCTACATGAAGCGTTCGAGGAAAAACTCCTTATACCGCACCTACAAGAGGACGCATACGGTGTACGAGCTGACGATCCACGACATCGACCTCGCGATCTGGTACGCCGGCAGCCGGGTGAGCGAGGTGACCGCGGCGGGCTGCTTCCTGTCCGGGGACGATTCGCCGGAGGTGCTGTGGGCGCAGCTGCGGTTCGAGAACGGGACGCTCGCGGTGCTGCACAGCAACTGGATGACGCACGACGCCGCGGGCCTGACGATCAACGATTATACGGAAGTGATCGGGGAGCTGGCCACCGTCCAATTCGACGCCGCGGCTTCGGGCGTTCAGCTGCTGGGAACGGCCGGCCGCGAGACGACGGACCTGTCGGTCCATCACAACCAGGGGGGACGCGTCGTCGGGGCGCTTAAGGAGCAGCTCGCCTATCTGTGCGAGTGCGCGCAGCTGGGCCGGGAGCCGTCCGTCGCGTCGTTCGAGGATGCCGTTCACGGCATCGAGGTCGCGGACGCGATCGCGGAATCGGCCAGGCTGGGGAGGCCCGTCCGAATCGGCGGTTGAGAGGCGATCGACCGCGTTGCTCTTATTGATTTTCGTCTACATAAGGAGGGGTCTTCATGAAGTGGGTTCAATTCATAGAGCGGGCCGATCCCGCGCGCAAGCTGCGTCTCGGGGCGCTGTCCGGGGACGGAAGCTTCGTATATGCTGCGGAGGACGGGCTGACGATGAAGGAATTTATCTCCCGCTGCGAGAAGGAGCCTGCGCTCGCTTCGCGGGCTCCGGAAGGAGGGAGCCGTTATCCTATCGAGGAGGTGCGCCTCGCGGCGCCTATTCACGATCCGGAGAAAATGATTTTCATCGGGCTGAATTACGTCGATCACGCCTCCGAGTCGAAAATGGCGATTCCGAAGGTTCCCGTGCTGTTCCCCAAATTCCCGAATTCGATTGTCGGTCCCGAGGACGACGTCGTCTTTCCGGCCGAAGTGAAGGAGTGCGATTACGAAGTCGAGCTCGCGGTCGTCATCGGCAAGACGGCCAAGAACGTCTCCCGCGAGGAAGCGCTGGACTACGTGTTCGGCTACACGATCGTCAACGACGTCAGCGCGCGGGATCTCCAGTTGACGGAGGGGCAATGGACCCGGGGCAAGGCGATCGACACGTTCGCGCCGATGGGGCCCGTCATCGTCACCCGGGACGAGCTGGCGGATCCGCACGTTCTCGATCTGTCGCTTGCGCTTAACGGAGAGAAGCTGCAGGACTCGAACACTCGCCATTTGATTTTCGACGTTCCCTACCTGATCTCGTTCTTGTCGCGGACGATCACCCTCTCGCCGGGAGACGTGATCAGCACGGGAACTCCGCCGGGAGTCGGCATGGGGCGGGATCCGCAAGTGTGGCTGCAAGAGGGAGACGTCACGGAGGCGTACGTGCAAGGAATCGGGACGCTTCGGAACGGCTACGTTCGCGAGCGGACGCCGGGCAAGGCGTGAACGGAGAGGAGGCTGCGGCGGCGTGAGGCGGTTCCGGTTCAGAATCTCGGTGAAAATCACGATCGGCTACGTCGCGCTTCTGCTGTTCCTGGCCGGCGCCCTGCTGATCGTCTCGTGGACGATCGATCGGCTGCAGCGGGAGATCGAAGCGGTGACGAGCCGCGATCTCAAGGTTCAGGAGCTGACGTACCAGATCGACAAGAACGCTTCGGATATGGAGAACAACCAGCGCGGCTACCTGATCGCCGGCGGCGAGGATTACCTCAAGGCGTACGAAGGTGCGTTGGACAAGTGGAAGATGAACGGCGGGCAGCTGCGCGGCTATCTGGAAGGGTCGGACGAACAGACCAGCCGGCTGGCGAGCGTGGAGAACGCCATCGAGCAGTGGATCTCGCTGGCGGATCGGCAGATCCAGGAAGCCCGTCCGGGCGCGCAGTCCGCGGAAGAGCTGGAGAAGCTGTTCTCCGCGGATTCGGGGCGCAAGCAGATGGAAGGAATGCGCGAGCAGCTGTCGAGGCTCCGCCAAGCCGAGAAGGTCGCGATGGACGAGCGGGTGAAGGCGCTGCGGGACAGCAACGGCCGTCTCCGCGGGCTGCTGTTCGTCGTGTTCGCCGCCCTGACCGCGTGCACGATTCTGTTCTCCTGGATCGTCTCCCGCCACGTGACGCGGAACATCCGCAAGGTGACGGAGGCGGTGTCCGACATCGCCAAGTCCGGTGGCGACCTGACGAAGCGGATCGAGGTGAAGACGAGTGACGAGACGCTCGAGCTGAGCCGCGAGACGAACGCGCTGCTGGCTTCCCTTCAGAGCATGATCGGCCGCATCCAGGAGCAGGCGCGAGGGCTGTCCGAGGTGTCCGGCACGATCGGCGTCGGCGCCGAAGGCGCGATCCGGATCAACGGGCAGGTGAACGACGCGATCCGGAGAGTCGCCGAGGGGGCCGAGCAGCAGGTGGCCCAGACCGAAGAGATTACGGCCATCATGGCCGAAGCGATGAAGGGGCTGGAGCAGGCGGCCGCCGATTCCCGGGAGGTGGGGGATCTGGCGCTGGCGACGCGGGAGGCCGCGGACGACGGCGGACGGCACCTGGACAAGACCGGGGAGGAGATCGGGCGGATCGAGGGGATTTTCGGCCGGATTCGCGAGAGCGTGCAGGAGCTGTCCGAACAGTCGGGGCGAATCCAGGAGATCGCGGGCTATATCTCGGAAGTATCGACGCAGACGAACCTGCTGGCGCTGAACGCCGCCATCGAAGCGGCGCGGGCCGGCGTTCACGGGCGGGGATTCGCGGTCGTCTCCGCGGAGATCCGCAAGCTGGCGGACCAGACCGCTCATTCGGCGCGCCAGATCTCGCAGACGCTCGGGAGCCTCGACGACGGCGTCGGCCACATCGCGGAGCTGATCGAGAGCAGCTCGGAGGCCGTGTACGGAGGCACGGCGTCGATGCGCGAGGCGGGCGACAGCGTGCGCCGGGTCGTCGACAGCGTCAGCCGGTTGACCGGGCAGATGCTCGAGGTCGCCGCGTCGGTCGAGCGGATCGCCTCGGGCAGCAGCCAGGTCGTGAGCGCGAGCGAGGAGATCGGCCGGGTGACGGAGGAGACCTCCGCGTTCGCCGAGCAGATGACGGCCATGGCCGAGGAGCAGAACGCCGCGTTGCGGCAGTTCGCGGTGACGTCGGAGCGGCTGGGCCGCGTCTCGGACGCGCTGAGGGAAGTCGCGGGCAACTTCCGGGTGTGAGGTAGGGCGTTCATCCTCTCATCCCCATCCGACTCGGCATCGAATCCGCATCCGACTCGATATCCGTTTAAAGATCCGATTCCGCTTCGGATACACGTCGAATAACCAAATCCCGTCGTTTTCGCAGGCGCGGATTTGGTTATTTTGTTCGTATGGGCGCTAACGGGGTTATGTTATGCTCTGGCGTCCAGCAGGCTGCCCGGCGGCACGGCCGCTACGTTCTTGCCGCCTCTCGAGTCGTAGCCGACGACGGTGCCCGGAGCGGGGCCGATTCGCAGGGAGCCCGCTGCGGATTCGGCTAGAGGAAAGGCCGAAGCCGCTGGCGTCGCCGCCAATGTCGTCGACGGCGCATGTATGCGCGCTATGGATCTAGCGGAAGTTACGGATGGTGCCGATGATGAAGGATTCGCAGGAGTCGCAGGAGTCGCAGGCCGACGCGCATTAGTGGCGGAAATTGCGGAAGTCGAAGAAGTTGCAGAAGTTGCAGAATTTGAAGAGATTGCAGAAGTTGCGGAAGATGCAGAAGTTGCGGAAGTTGCCGAAGTTGCGGATGTTGCCGAAGTCGAAGTAGACGCAAATGCCGCGCTGGACGCGGAAGGTTCAGAAGACGGGGCGGTCTTGGCTAAGGATGCCTTCTCTTCGCGAGCGGGCTGCTCGTCGCGGGATCTTCTTCCGGAGAACCTCCGGTATCTCTCGGAGAAGGCGTCGAAGTCCCGTTCGAAGAACGGATAGACCGGGTAAAACGGGCGAATCGCGGCAGCGGGATCGACGCGAGGCAGGGAGCGAAGCCACATGCAGGTTCCTCCTCTCGGACTCAACGAAGATAGGTTCGCCCTTATTTTACCACACCTAGCGCTCGTTCGAACCAGTCGGCGCGCTGCCCGCGAGGGATGGCTCCCTGTTCGCGGGCAGCATGGAGGACGGGAAGGACGGCCATCTTCGTCGCGTCGAACGGTAACGGCCCGCCGGTTCCCGGCTTCGCTCGACTCCCGAAGTTACATCACCAGAACCGCCTCGATCGGGTCCAAGGGCAAGATGACCCGGGGGCCGGCCACCGGCGGGGCCAGCTCCAGCGTTCCCCATCCATCCGACGCGGCGCCGGAGCTCTCCGCTCCAACGGTTTTGTTTTCGCTCTTGATGCCGGCCTTGCTGCGGGAACGCTTCCCGGTCCGGCGGGAATGCGCGGCGACACTGCGGCGCTTCCGTGCGCGCGAAGGAGCGAGCTCGGACAGATCCTCGTCCAGCTCTCCGTTCAGCACGACTTTGCCGTGGGCGCATCCCGTGAGCAGGCCGTAGTGGCGGGCGCCGTCGTTCATGACGACGCAGACGGGAAGGCCGCGAAGCGAGAGCAGATGCTCTTCGTCGGCGGGCACGAATTCATCCAACATGGCTACCACCCCCTCGGGGAATGTTCAAACCCAGTGTATTCACCCGGGGGCGAACGCGTATGGACACGAACCTATTTTCATCAAAAGCAAAGGGGCAAACGGCCCGCATTCTCGATAAGCGGAAAAAAACGTCTTGTTGGGGACGCATCAGTTGGCGGCACGTCGAACAAGCGGAAAGCCCGAATCGGCGAAGCCCGAGGGGAGCGAAGGAGGACCGCTGGGCGAACTTCAAAATAATAGCAATCGCACGGCGATGTATGATAAACTACTGACACGCATCCAATCTTGACCAAGAGAGATGAGGATCATGACGGACAAAAACATCGAACAACTCGCCGCCGAGGGCGCGGTCTATTTTATTTTCGGAGCGACTGGCGACCTGGCCAGACGCAAGCTGTTCCCCGCGCTGTACAGCCTGTACCGCGAAGGGAAGCTGGGACGAAGCTTCGCGATCGTCGGCCTCGCCCGCAGGCCCCGCACGGACGAGCAGTTCCGGGACGACGTGCTGGAGTCGATCCGGGAGTTCTGCCGCTACAAGCCGGAAGAAGGGGGCGACTGGCGCGAATTCGCCTCGCGCTTCAGCTACCATTCGCTCGACATCGGCAACGTGGAAGGCATGCGCCGGTTGAACGAGTCGACGCTGGAGCTGGAGAAGCGCTACGAGATCCCGGGCAACCGGCTGTTCTATCTGGCGCTGGCGCCGGACCTGTTCGGCACCGTGTCCCGCAACCTGCGCGACGGCGGCATGCTGGAGAGCAAGGGCTGGCACCGCCTCGTCATCGAGAAGCCGTTCGGCTACGACTACCCGTCCGCCGAGCGCCTGAACGAGGAGATCCGCCAGGTGTTCCGCGAGGACGAAGTGTTCCGCATCGACCACTACCTGGGCAAGGAGATGGTCCAGAACATCGAGGTCATCCGGTTCGCGAACCAGTTCTTCGAGCCGCTCTGGAACTCGAACCATATCGCGAACGTGCAGATCACGCTGGCCGAGACGGTCGGCGTCGAGGAGCGCGGCGCGTATTACAACAAGTCGGGCGCGCTGCGCGACATGGTGCAGAACCATATGCTCCAGATGCTGACGATGATCGCGATGGAGCCGCCCAGCCGTCTCGACCCGGAGGACATCCGCGACGAGAAGGTGAAGGTGCTGCGCTCGATCCGCCGCTTCGCGTCGGCGGAGGACGTTAGCCGCCGGGTCGTGCGCGGCCAATACGCCGAAGGCTCCGCCAAGGGCAAGACGCTCCCCGGCTACCGGCAGGAGGAGTCGGTTCCGCCCGATTCGACGACGGAGACGTTCTTCGCGGCCCGCCTGTTCGTGGACAACTTCCGCTGGGCCGGCGTTCCGTTCTACGTCCGCACGGGCAAGCGTCTCCCGGTCAAGTCGACCGAGATCGTCATCGAATTCAAGAACGTGCCGAACAACGTTCTGTTCGCCCGGCGCCAGGACCTGCAGCCGAATCTGCTCGTCATTCGGGTGAACCCGATGGAAGGCATCTACATCAAGACGAACGCCAAAAAGCCGGGCAACGACATGACCATCCAGCCGGTCGTCATGGAGTTCTGCCAGAGCTGCCTCGTCGGCATCAACACGCCGGAAGCGTACGAACGGCTCATCTACGACGCCGGCCGGGGAGATTCCACCTACTTCACGCGGTGGGACGAGTTGGCCGCCGCCTGGCAGTTCGTCGATCCGATCGCGGCCGCCTGGCGGGACCGGCCGGACGAGCTTGCCTTCTATCCGGCCGGGACGTGGGGACCGGAGCGGGCGTCCGGGCTTCTCGCCGAGGACGGCTTCCGCTGGTGGCCCGTCAACGGCGAAGAAGAGGACAACGTCGTCTGGGTATCGAACTCGAAGGGATAACGCGCGGGGACGCGAACCGAATCGAGCGACAAGTCAAGCAGCATGGGGGAGAAGCCGTTGTCCAAGCTATACGATATCTCGATGACGATTCATGCGGACATGCCTTCGTGGGGCAACGATCCGGCGAAGAAGCCCCGGATCGAGAACGTGCAGAACCACGACCAAGGCCAGCCGCACGAGAGTCTGCTGAGCCAGAACCTGCATACGGGCACCCACGTGGATGCCCCTCTTCATATGATCGCGGGCGGAGACACGATCGAGACGATTCCGCTCGAGCAGCTCGTAGGACCGGCGCGCGTGCTCGACTTGACGCACGTCGAGGATTCGATCGCGAAGGCGGATCTGGAGCCGTTCGCCATTCGGAAGGGCGAGCGGCTGCTGTTCAAGACGTCCAGCTCCTTCAGCGAGGAGTTCCGCGACGACTTCGTGTTCCTGCGCGAGGACGGCGCCCGCTATCTCGCGGAGATCGGCATCCGGGTCGCGGCGATCGACGCGCTCGGGATCGAACGGTCGCAGGAAGGCTATCCGACGCACCGTACCTTGATGAAGAGCGGGGTCGTCATCGTCGAGGGCCTGCGGCTGAAGGACGTGCCGGCGGGCAACTACTGGCTCGTCGTCGCGCCGCTCAAGCTGACGGGAACCGAAGCCGCGCCGGCCCGCGCATTCTTGATCGGAGAGGAATAGCGGCCGGAAATCAATCTCCATCCGAAACTTCGCGTAACGACCCAAGGAGGGTTGTTACGCGAAGTTTCTTTTTTTGGTCTTTACAGCGTAACAATGTTATGTTACATTGTGTTCAGGAAGGTGATACCGATGACGGAACGGGAACTGATCTCGAAGAAGGAGCTGCTCGAGCTGACCGGAATCTCTTACGGACAGCTCTACCGTTGGAAGAGGAAGCAGCTGATCCCGGAGGACTGGTTCATCCGCAAGTCCACGTTTACGGGGCAGGAGACGTTTTTTCCCAAGGAGCTCATACTGGCGAGAATCGACCGCATTCTGAATATGAAGGACGATTTGTCGCTCGACGAACTCGCCGGCAAGCTGTCTCCGCTGCTGTACGAAGCGAAGCTGCGCAAGGATGAATTGTCGAAACGTAACATTGTTTCAAGGGTTGTCCTGGAACGGCTTGGCGCCCGCGACCCGGACGACACGGTCTACTCGTTCGAGCAGACGCTCGCGTTCTTCGCGGCGGATCAACTGCTTCTGACCGGGGAGATGAGCCTCGACGAGGCGGATCTGCTGGCGCAGACGATGAAGGAGCACTTCTCGAAGTTCGAGGGCAAGACTTGCGAGCTGTGGTTCGTCCGGAAGATGGGCGTCTCGACGTTCCTGCTCCTCTCGGTTCCGTCCGAAGCGTACTTCGAGAGCGGAACGAAGGTCGTCGCCCGGCTGAACATGGCGGAGCTCGCGGAACAATTGCAAACGAAGCTGAACTAGGAGGCATCGGAATGGATAGAACCTTATTGGATCTGAATTTAAACGGCATCGGAAGCGCCGCCGGCGGTGAGTACCGCCATGTCCGATTGGACGGCGTATGCAAGCTGCTGTCGGACGTGTCGGCCGAGACGTTCGTCGTCAACGGTCACGGCTCGGCGCAAGGCGCCGTGCGAACGAAGCAATTCACTTGCAACGGCAAGTTCACGATCAAAGGCGCCTTGAACTCCGAGGAGGTGCGGATCGACGGCATGGTCGACACCGGATCGGTCAACGCGGACCGCGTGACGGCGAACGGAGGGCTCAGCTCCGAAGGGGACGTCGAGTCCGAGCTGTTCGAGCTGACCGGCTACTTCGACGTCGAGGGCCTGCTGAACGCCGGAACGATCAAGATCAGCCTGCACGGGGGAAGCCGGGCGCGGGAGATCGGCGGAGAGATCATCCGGGTTCGCAAGGGCAAGGATGCCAAGTGGAACAAGCTGGTCTCGTGGGCGATTCCGCGGCTGAACGTTCAGCTCGAGGCCAACGTCATCGAAGGAGACGACATCGAGCTGGAAGAGACGGTCGCCGCCGTCGTCCGCGGCAATCGCGTCGTCATCGGCAAGGGCTGCCGCATCGGCAAGGTCGAGCATAAAGGCGAGCTCGTCGTCCATCCGCAAGCGAAGGTCGACGAGCGGGTTCGGAACTAGACCTCGGACCGAGGGGAAAATAGGAAGGGAGAATGAGGAACATGGACGCTGCGAGCGGTAATATGAGGTTGGTCGGAACGACGCAGTCCGGAGGCGGGAAGTTCCGCCACGTGAGAATAGCCGGGGAGAGCGAGCTCGTCGGCCGCACGGAATGCGAGTCTATCGCTTGCACCGGAACTTTGAAGGTGAAGGGAGACCTGCAGTCGGGGAGAATCAAGCTGACCGGGGAGTTGACGGTCGAAGGCGATCTGAAGGCGGGCCGGGCGGGCATGACCGGCCATGCGGACGTCCGCGGGAGCTGGCGCGGGGAAGAGCTGCGGCTGAACGGGAGCCTGATCGTGAAGGGCGACCTGGAGAGCGAGGCCTGCCTCGTTCGGGGCGCCGCCAGCGTCGGGGGCCTGCTCAGCGCGGAGACGGTGGAGCTGAGAATGTTCGGCTCTTCGGCAGCCAAGGAGGTCGGAGGCGGAACGATCACCGTGAAGCGGAGCCGGATGGGCTCGATCAAGACGATGTTCACGTCCTCGCAGCCGGCCTTCTTCACGGCGGAGCTGATCGAAGGCGACCGGCTCGACCTGGAGCACACGAAGGCGCGGGTCGTTCGCGGCAACCAGGTGCGGATCGGCCCCGGCTGCGACATCGGCCGCGTCGAGTACCGCCGATCTCTGAGCAAGAGCAATGGAGCTTCCGTCGGCTCGGAAGCGAAGATCGACTAAGTTGCGATTGAAGGCGAAATCCCGATCATTGGAGGTTTATAAAACGATGGCGACGCGCCAAAATCGATTCGGATTCATTCTCGCGGGGCTCTTGCTCGGCATCTTCGTCGCGGCGATCGACAATACGATCGTGGCGACGGCGATGGGGACGATCGTCTCCGACCTCGGCGGGCTCGACAAGTTCGTCTGGGTTACCTCGGCTTACCTGGTCACGGAGATGGCCGGCATGCCGATCTTCGGCAAGCTGTCCGACATGTACGGGCGGAAGCGGTTCTTCGTGCTCGGCATCTTCCTGTTCCTGCTCGGCTCGGTGCTGTGCGGCACGGCGACGAACATCGTCGAGCTCAGCATCTACCGGGCGATTCAAGGCGTCGGAGGCGGCGCGCTCGTGCCGATCGCCTTCACGATTCTGTTCGACGTCATTCCGATGGAGAAGAGGGGCAGCATGTCCGGCATCTTCGGCGCCGTCTTCGGGACGTCGAGCCTGTTCGGGCCTCTGCTCGGCGCCTATATCGTCGATCATATCGACTGGCGCTGGATTTTCTACATCAACCTGCCGCTCGGATTGATCGCTCTATTCTTCATCCTGTTTTGCTACAAAGAATCGGTCGAACACTCCAAGCAGCGAATCGACTGGTGGGGAGCGGCGACTCTCGTCGGGGCGGTCGTCTGCCTCATGTTCTCGCTGGAGCTCGGAGGCCAGGAATACGCTTGGGATTCGGCCCCAATTCTGTCCCTGTTCGCCGCCGCGGCCGTCCTGTTCGTCCTGTTCCTCTACGTCGAGACGAAGGCGCAGGAGCCGATTATCTCCTACTCGATGTTCCGCAGGAGACTGTTCGCGGCCAGCACGGTCGCAGGCATGTTCTACGGAGCGGGCTTCATTACGTTCGCGATGTACATTCCGATTTTCGTCCAGGGGGTCAACGGGGGTTCGGCGACGAATTCCGGCCTCATCCTTCTGCCGATGACGCTCGGCTCCGTGGCCGCGGCGCAGATCGGCGGCTTCCTGGCGACGAAGATGCCTTACCGCAATATCATGATCCTGTCCGCGATCGTCTTCACGCTCGGCACCTTCCTGCTCAGCACGCTGACCCCCGACACGGCGACATGGGAGCTGACCTTGTACATGATCGTGGCCGGGCTCGGCGTCGGCTTCTCCTTCTCGGTGCTCGGGATGGCGAGCATGCACGGCTTCGACGCCCGCCAGCGGGGTTCGGCGAGCTCGACGATGTCGTTCGTCCGTTCGCTCGGCATGACGGTAGGGCTGACGATCTTCGGCATCCTGCAGCGCAACGAGCTGAGCTCGAAGCTGGCGGGCGCGTTCGGCGGGGCGTCCGGCGCTCCGGGCGGCGAATCGTTCGGCAACATCCGCGAGTCGCTGTCCTCGGAGAAGCGGGCGGCCATTCCGAAGGACATTCTGGATCGCATCATCGACGCCATGTCCTCGTCGATCACGACGATGTTCCTCTGGGCTCTCGTCCCGGCGGTGCTGGCGCTCGTCGCGGTGCTGTACATGGGCAAGGAGCGCCTGCAGCTTCCTCCGAAGGGAGCCAAGAAGCAGCCGGGCGGCCGGCCCGAATACGGCGGAGGACACTGACCGCTCCGCGCCCGCACCCATCCTCGCTTCCGTGCGATTCGAACGGGGCGAGGATTCTTTTTTTGCCCGATGGCGCATTCGGTTCATATTCAGTTCATATTCCCCCCGTAATCTAAGGCGCGTGGAGAGTGGATGAGGTTGGAAAAAAAGAGAAGCGCGGCGTTCCGGGAAATACGGCCGTTCCCGGAACGAACGTCGCCGGCCGCCCGGAGGCAACCCCCGCGCGGCGAAGTCGTTCCCTCTTACGAAGTATGGATCCTTATGAGGTGATTCTTATGGCAGCAGCAAAAGGCAACAACAAAGCGCTGGTCCTGACCGCGCTCCTGATCGGCCTGATCTTCGCGGAGCTCGACGAGACGATCGTGTCGACGGCGATGCCGACGATTATCCGCGATCTGCACGGCTTGTCGCTGTACGGCTGGGTAGCCGGCGTGTACATGCTCGCGCTGACGATCTTCATGCCGATCATCGGCAAGCTGGCCGACCTGTTCGGCCGCAAGAAGCTTTACCTGACCAGCATCGGCCTCTTCATCGGCGGCTCGATCGTCTGCGGTCTGTCGCAATCGATGGAGATGCTGCTGGTCGGCCGCGGCATTCAAGGAATCGGGGCCGGAGGCTTGATGCCGCTGGCGATGGTCATTCTCGGCGACACGTATCCGCTCGAGCAGAGGGCCAAGATCCAGGCGGCGATCGGCCCGGTCATGTTCCTGCCGCAGCTGCTCGGACCGACGGTCGGCGGCTACATCGTCGGCCATATCAGCTGGCACTGGGTGTTCCTGATCAACATTCCCGTCGGGCTTCTGGCCGCGGCGGTGCTCTCCATCGGCATGCGGGAAGCGAGAGGCGAAGAGAAGCGGTCCATCGACTGGGCCGGCGCCTTCACCTTGATGCTCGGTCTTCTGTCGCTCCTGCTGGCGCCCGTTCTGATCGACAACCAAGGGCTCAGCTGGTCGTCGCCGCAAGTGATCGGCCTGCTCGTTCTGTCCCTCCTGCTGTTCGCTCTGCTCGTGCGGATCGAGAAGCGGGCGAAGGAGCCGATCATTCCGCTGCACCTGTTCAAGAACCGGACGGTCGTCGTTCTGTCGCTGTTCGTGTTCGTCCTGATGATGGGCCTGATGGGCGGCCTCTCGTCGTTCCCGTTCTTCGCCCAGAACGTCATGGGGCTGACGCCGACCGCTTCGGGCTACCTGAACATGGCGGCGATGGCCGGAGCGATTCCGGCGAGCATTCTGATCGGCTTCCTCATTACGAAGATCGCTTACCGGACGCTGTTCATCGTCTCCTTCATCCTGCCGATCGTCGGCATGTATCTGCTGACTCAGATCGGCGTCGACACGACCGTCGTCTACATCGTCGTCACGTTCTTCATCACGGGCATCGGGATGGGCGCGTTGTTCGGAAGCGACAATCTGATCGTGCAGGAATCGGTCGAGAAGGAGCATAGCGGCGTCGCGCTGTCGACCGTGCAGCTGTTCCAGTCGCTCGGCATGACGATCGGGCTCAGCGTCTTCGGCAGCCTGCTCGCCAACAACATCAAGAGCGGCGTCATGGATCTGAGCGATCAGCTGCCCCCCGGGACGGCGGGCACGATCGCGACGGGCGGCATTCCGGCGGGGCTCGCCCCCGATCTGGTCGAGAAGGTGCGATTCGCGTTCTCGGACGCGTTCCAGAATATTTTCACCATCGGTCTCGTCTTCGCCTTCGTCGCCTTCGGACTCTGCTGGTTCCTGAAGAAGGAAGTGCTGAAGAAGAGGGAAGAGGGCGAGGAGCAGGCGCTGCAGCAAGGCGCTTGAGGCTTGCCGGGAAGACGGCATGGGCGCATCTCCGCGAGGGGGTGCGCCTTGTCGTTCGCGGGGAGGCGTACGTTCCCGGGTTGGCTTCGTTTGGCTGAGGTTTACGGAGGAACAATGTGCTATAATGGAATCTGCCATTTTCCTAAGGAAGGGAACTTCAAACGATGAG
Organism: Cohnella xylanilytica; assembly: GCF_014212175.1. GTDB lineage: Bacteria > Bacillota > Bacilli > Paenibacillales > Paenibacillaceae > Cohnella > Cohnella xylanilytica. Next base: position 52,249 of record NZ_JACJVR010000072.1, read on the forward strand.
CCAAACGTTGCGCGAAGAATTGGAGCAAGAAGTGGCCAAGCGCCGCACCTTCGCGATTATCTCCCACCCCGACGCGGGGAAGACGACGCTGACCGAGAAGCTGCTGCTGTTCGGAGGCGCGATCCATATCGCGGGCTCCGTCAAGGCGCGGAAGGCGGCCCGTCACGCGACAAGCGACTGGATGGAGATCGAGAAGCAGCGGGGGATCTCCGTTACGTCCTCGGTCATGCAGTTCGAATATGCCGGCAAGCACGTCAACATTCTCGATACGCCGGGTCACCAAGACTTCAGCGAAGACACGTATCGCACGCTGACGGCCGCGGACAGCGCGGTCATGCTTATCGACGTCGCCAAAGGCGTCGAGGCGCAGACGATCAAGCTGTTCCAGGTGTGCGCCAAGCGGGGCATTCCGATCTTCACGTTCATCAATAAGCTCGACCGCGAGGGACAGAACCCGTTCGACCTGCTCGAGGAGATCGAGCGCGTGCTCGGCATCCGTTCGGTGCCGATGAACTGGCCGGTCGGCATGGGCCGCGAGCTGTGCGGCGTCTACGACCGGATGAAGAAGCAGGTGGAGCTGTTCAACGGCAGCGACCATTCGACCATCGAAGTGCGCAAGGTCGAAGACTACAACGATCCGATCATCCGCGAGATGGCGGGCGACTACCTGGCCGACCAGCTGACGCAGGACCTGGAGCTGCTCGACGTCGCGGGCGACCCGTTCGACTACGAGAAGGTGCTGGCGGGACAGCTGACGCCGGTCTTCTTCGGCAGCGCCGTCAACAACTTCGGCGTGCAGACGTTCCTCGAGAACTTCCTGCAGCTCGCGCCGGCTCCGACGCCGCGCCGCAGCACCGACGGCCCGATCGAGCCGGCGACCGAGAAGTTCTCCGGGTATATTTTCAAGATCCAGGCGAACATGAACCCGGCGCACCGCGACCGGCTGGCGTTCCTGCGCATCTGCTCCGGCAAGTTCCAGCGCGGCATGAGCGTGAAGCACGTCCGCGCGGGCAAGGATATCAAGCTGTCGCAGCCGCAGCAGTTCCTCGCGCAGGACCGCGAGATCGTGGACACCGCGTATCCGGGCGACATCATCGGCTTGTTCGACCCGGGCATCTTCCGGATCGGAGACTCGCTGAGCGAAGGCAGCCAGATCACGTTCGACGAGCTGCCGACGTTCTCGCCGGAGATCTTCGCCAAGGTGTCGGTCAAGAACGCGCTTAAGCAGAAGCAGTATCTCAAGGGGCTGGACCAGCTGACCGAGGAAGGCATGGTGCAGGTGTTCCGCTCGATCGGCCCGTTCGAGGATACGTACCTCGGCGTCGTCGGCCAGCTGCAGTTCGACGTGTTCGAGTACCGGATGAAGAACGAATACGGCGTCGACATCCAGCTCGCGCGCACGCCGTTCCAGTTCGCCCGCTGGATCGTCGCCGACAAGCTCGACGCGTCCAAGTTCCGCATCAACTCGACGCTCGTGAAGGACAAGAACGACAACGACGTCGCGCTGTTCGAGAACGAGTACGCGATGCGCACCGCGATGGAGCGCATGCCGGAAGTGACGTTCCTGGAGACGGCTCCGTAACGGGACGAGGGTTATCCGCAAATCAGCAAGAAGCTCCGTAACGCCATAAATAGGAACGACCCCCGCCTCAAGTCGCCTGCAGCAGATCAACTTCGCCCAACAACACGAAGGGGGGATTTTCTCCCCCCCATAAAACTTACCGTATGTTATTAAATATCAATACCCGGAATTATTAGTTGGCCATAATGGAGAGCCCAAGGTAAGCTGTAATCGGTAACCGGCTCGAACAATGGCCTTTTGTTTTGCCGCAGGTAAGCTTGATAACGAATAACTTGGCTTGCTTGATTACAAATACGATTATACGAGGAGTGGACGTCATGAAAAAGCTGATCTCTGCAGCTACTGCGATAAGCGTGCTGATCTCCGCATCATCCGCATACGCCGCCGAACCCGTGAAATTACTTATGAAAAATCAAGCTGATGACGCATCGATTGCAATTTCCTCCGATGTGAAGCCCGAAATTAAGAATAACCGAACAATGGTGCCTCTGCGAATTATCAGTGAAAATTTGGGAGCTAAGGTCAACTGGTCGGGTTCGGAAGTTGTGCTTACAAAAAGCAATGTGAAGATTATTTTACAACTGAATAGCAATACAGCAGTGAAAAACGGTAAAACGGAGACGCTTGATGTCAAACCTTACTTAAAGAATAATCGCACGATGGTTCCACTTCGTTTTATTGCAGAGATGTTTGGTTGCAATGTCAGTTACAGCAACTCAGCAGTAACTGTTGAGACCAAGCCATTGATAATCGATGGTGTAGAAGTGAAAGCATTGCAACAAGAATACCACCTGACTATGGGCGGCGTAGTAAATCAAATCAATGGAAATGCCTATAATGAAGCAATCTATAATATTTTTGTAGAAAACAAAGGTAAGAAGGTCGAAGCACCTTCTAATTACACCTGGAATAGTCACCCCAGCCCTGGCGACTACTATAAAGTTGGACAATATGACTTTTTAGACAAAAAGGGGAACAGCATAAAACGTTTTGACATTTATACTTTAGTTCGAGAAGCACCGACTGAGGGGGACCCTGAGGTTTTGATTTATGAAGCGAATGACAACCAATGGTATATGTTTAAGTACACAGCAAGTCAAGATATTCGGCAGTTAATTGATGTAGCCTCAACGAACGGTTTTCTAAAGCAGATCAGTAACACAGCTCCGTAAAAGTCTGCTCCGGCAAGTTCCAGCGCGGCATGAGCGTGAAGCACGTTCGCGCGGGCAAGGACATCAAGCTGTCGCAGCCGCAGAACGACGTCGCGCTGTTCGAGAACGAGTACGCGATGCGCACCGCGATGGAGCGGATGCTGGAAGCGAAGTTCCTGGTGAGAATACGCGAATCAACCGCGATCCTCCCGGCGAGGACGCGGTTTTTTTGGCATGCCGAACGATCCTCTTCGCGGGAGGAGGGGCTAACGAACCGGAGAGACGCTATTTCGCCGAAAATCGCGTTTTGCAATCTCTAACGAACCGGAGAGACGCTATTTGGCTTAGAACGGCCCCTTTTCCGGTAAATCGACGCCAATAGCGTCTCCTGAGTCCGTTAGAAATTCAAAATCGGCTTTTGGAGCCAAATAAGGTCTGTGGGATTCGTTAGAGCTATTAAGCCCCCTAATTAG
>NZ_JACJVR010000073.1 GCF_014212175.1 Cohnella xylanilytica
CGTGCCTCTGGGCACGCCGCAGAAAAAAACGGCTTGCCGACGCGTCCGGCGAGACCCGTCGGGTCCGCGCCAATCGCTGCGGCAAGCCGTTATGTGAATAATCGTCCGTTACGTCGCCGCCGTCGAAGCCGCCTTCTGCAAAGCGTGCACGCCCATGATTACGGCGACGAGCTCGTAGCTGTCCAGCTCCTCCGAGAAGTTGTCGAGCCGGAACGCGCCCGAGGAGAACCAGCCGCTCACCCGCTCGAACCGGGCGACAGAGCGTTCCCCGCTATCGAGAACGTCGTACTCCTGCGAGAAGGCCGGCGACACGAAGTCGTATTCCCCCCGCCCGTACGCCTCGTACGTGTACTTCTTCGAGAACAGCGCCATCCGCCACCGAAGCTGGCCGAGCTCCCGCCCCTCGGCGTCCGTCACGTTCCAGCGGGACGAGAAGAAGCCGAACTTGCCGCTGCAAGCAAGCTCGCCGCCCGGTCCGTAGACGTCGAGCGAAGAGCCGAAGGCGCTCTTCAGATCCAGATACCCGGCATCCCGCTCCGAAGCGTCCAGAATCTCCGTTACCCCGCTGTTGAAGAAGTTGTCTCGAAAATAGAGCTGCATCTTGCGTCACCCTCCCCTATCCGGTTAGAAGGTAATACGATGCAATGCCGCGGAATGTCGCAGCCCGAACCGTCACTCGGCTTCGGCCTTCCGCCCGACGAACGGCACGGCCGACAGCATCGAGCGAACCGGCTTCCATCTCTCGACGGCCGAAGCGGCGGCCAGCGTCAGAACGAGGCCCCCGATCGCCATCGCCGTGAACAGCGGAAGCGTCCATAATTCCGAGGGGCGCATGAAGAAAGGCACGAACGAGACCGCCATGATCGGAGGAGCGTTCCACTTCCACCTGCGGATCATCCAGAACGTGAAGAGAGCGTTGACGACGAAGAACAGCGTGCTCGGATGCAGCTGCGACAGGATCGATCCGGTGACGGAGCCGATCAGAGCGCCGAACGCGATGACGCCTTGTTCCCTCGCCGACGCCGAACGGGTGACGAACAAGTAGGCGAAGGCGCCAAGAGTCGGGAAGAATAGAGGGTGGAATCCCTCGAGGTGAGCCGATACGAAATAGACGAGACCGATGTAGAGACAGGCAGCGACCGCCCTTAGCTTCATGAACTTCCGATCCTTTGCTTTAGAGTACCCGTCCCATTTTAATTCCCCGAATTCCGCCGGGTCAAGAACCTTTTTCGGATTCCGGAAGATCGTCTCCGAGCGGCAGAAGCACCGAATGCTGCGTTATCGTATGCAAGTCGCGCCAAGTCCGGCTCAGCGGATGCTCGCGCAGCAGCGCCGTCATGCCGAGGTACGGGAACACCGCCTGCGCCCCGCCGCGGGCGACCGCGGCCGCTTCCTGGCTAAGCCGGCCGGCCTCCTGCCACAAGCCTTCCGGCAGGCCGATGCCCCCGGCTCCCGCGAACTCGGCCCACGTCCGGTCCACCGCGCCGTAGAAGCGTTCCGCCGCATCGCCGAGCCGCCGCTCCTGACGGCCGATCTCGCCGGCCAGCGCGTCCAGCCGCCGCGGATTCGCGGCTCGCCACTCCGGCGCCCGCGCCTCGGCGAACGCCCGCGCTTCCTCGAGATAATGGCGGGCGATCCCGATCGCGGCCGCCGCGAACGACGTCTGGGCGAACGGCAGGAACGGGCAGCGGTAGATCGGGTCCGGGAAGCGGGGCTCGGAGGCGATGTCGAAGGTCATCCCTTCCGGCACGAACGCGTCCTCGACCGCGATCGAGTGGCTGGCCGTGGCCCGCAGGCCCAGCGGCTCCCAGTCGCGAATAATCTCCGTCTGCTCCGGCAGGAACGCGAAGGAGCGAATCTCCGAGCCGGTCTCCCTCTCCACCAGGCAATTCGCCGTATAAAAAGAAGCGAACGTCGAGCCGCTGCAGAACTTCCAGCGCCCGCTGACGCGGTACCCGCCGTCGACCGGCTTCGCGGTCCCGGTCGGTAGCCCGCTGCCCGCCAGCACCGCCTCGCGGCCCGAGAACAGCGCCGCCGCTTCCTTCTCCGGCAGCGTCGCGGAGAAGAACCCGCCGCCCGAGCCGATCGTGACGAGCCAGCCGAGGGCGCCGTCGATCCAAGCCGCGCGCTCGAACAGCCGCAGCGCGTCCGGCAGCGCCGCCGCCAGGCCGTCGTATTCGGCCGGGACGAACAGCTTGAACAGCTTGGCGTCGTAGACGAGCTCGAGCAGCCAATCGTCGAGCTCGCCGCGCTCCTCCATCGCCGCCGACCGTTCCCGGATTCTTCTCGCGATTTCTTCATCGTATAAGAACATTTTCCACCCATCCCCCATCTTCCATCTTCCATCTTCCAAATGACACAAGCCTCAGCCCAGTATAATACAGAGCCGAGGCTTGCGTCATATCGGGGCGGCTGGAGGAGCCGCTTAGCGCCGGCCCGCGGCCCGCGCCTTCATCGATTCGTACTGCTCTGCGATGCGGAAGTGCAGAGGGTGGTGCTCGGGAATTCCCATATGGTTGCGGATGACGTCCCTCACTCCCTTCTCCCGAATAGCAGCCTGCAGCCGGATCGCCTCCGGGTCCGACTCGTTATCGAACAGCAGCGCCGCGGCGATCAGCGACACGAGATGGGGCGTCTCCATGCCCAAAGCCGCAGCCTGAAGCGCGGGCTTGACGAGACGGTCGCCCGCCGCCAGCTTCCGCAGCGGGGAACGGCCGACCCTCGCGACCTTGTCGGTCATCCGGGGATTGGCGAAGCGCTGAATCGCCTTGCGGATATAGTGGCGATGCTCCGGCTCGCTCCAATTGTACTTGTGAACGAGCAGACGGCCCGTCTCTTCCATCGCACCCGCCACCCGGCTCCTCAGCCGCTCGTCGTTCATCGCTTCCCGGATCGTCCGGTACCCTTCGAGATAACCGAAGTACGCCGCGGCGCAATGCCCGACGTTGACCGTATACAGCTTGCGCTCCGCGTACGGCTCCAGCGAGTCCACGTACTTCACGCCGGCGATCGCCTCCGGTTCGCCGCGCCCGGCCTCGACTCGCTCCACGACCCATTCGCAGAACGGCTCGACCTTCACGCCGAGCGGATCTTCCGGCGACTGCGGCGGCACGATCCGGTCGACGATGGCGTTCGGGAACGAGACCGACCTCTCGGCCCGCCGCTTCGTCTCCTCCCGAAGATGCGAGTAGACGTGCTTCTTCAGCTTCGCGCTGCCCCGGACGGCGTTCTCGCACGCGATGATCTGCAGCGGCCGCGCTTCGCCGGCGCCGAGACGTCTCTCGAGCCCTTCGGCGATCGAACGGGCGATGTGGGGCAGCGCCGCTTCGCCTACGGCCGTCGTGACGACGTCGGCTTCCGCGATGCTCTCCGTTACCGCGGGGACGTCATGTATCGGGACGGCGGTCACGTTGCGGACGACCTCCCGTTCCTCGGCTTCGCCGGCGAACGTCACCGTGTACTGCTTCCTCTGCCTCAGGAGCGAGATCTGCTTCTCGTTGCGGGCCACGAAGACGACCTCGTAGCCGGAGCGGGACAGCACGAGGCCGATGAAGCCCCTGCCGATATTGCCCGCCCCGTAATGAACGGCTTTCTTGGTTGGGTTCCGTCCCGGCATGGCGTTCTCTCCTCTCCGTTGCTCTCCGTATCCTCCACCATCCTCTACGTTTGACGACGCTAAATTTTCAATATTCTAACTATTCATCCCGTGAAAAAAACGGCTGCCATTCCCCCGATCACGAGCTCAGAGGAGTCGCGATGAGCCGCCGGAATTCCAGGTCGCCGAGCGATCCGACCCGGTGCAGGACGCCCGGGAACTCAAGCAGGCTCGTAATCTCGTTCGGAGCGAGCACGCAGTGCATCCCCGCGGCCAGCGCGGCCCGCACCCCGTTCGGGGAGTCCTCGACGGCGATCGCCTCATTCGCCAGCACGCCGAGTCCGTTCAGCGTCCGAATGTAGAGCTCGGGATCGGGCTTCACCCGCCGGACGTCGTCCGCGGTCGACAGATAGTCGAAGTAGCCGCCGATGCCGAGCTGCCCGAGGTGATCATCGATCCATTCCCGGGACGAGCTGGAGGCGAGGCCGATCTTCATCCCGTAAGCCTTCGCCGACTCCAGGTAGTCCAGCACGCCCGGACGGACCTTCTCCTGCCGCATCAGCTCCGCATGCCGCTTCCGCACCGAAGCGCGGAACCGCTCCCGGTCGATCGGGAGGCCGAGCTCCGCGATCAGGTACTCGTAGGGGTTGAACGCGTGAAGGCTCGTTCCGATGCACCGCGAATACATCTCCAGCGTCAGGTCGACTTCGTATTCCCGGTAAGCCTCCTTGAAGGCGACGTACCACGCCGTCTCCGTATCGATAATCGTCCCGTCGAAGTCGAAGATAAGGGCTCTGATCATTTTTCGCGCTCCTTTGCCGATTGGAATTTGCGCCTTCCGGCCCGGGAGGGCCGGAGAGGGAGATCAAGGGCGGCGTCGCGTCGGACCGGTCAGCGGATAAAGACAAAGAGGGACCCTTGACAGGGTCCCGGCTGAATTCGGATTCGATTCTGCGAAAAGCGCTGACCCATCTTCCGCTGACGAGGTTAGCTGACGGACTCGGGTAGATGGTACCCTACGGCCGGCGATGAAGCCGGCGGATTCGCCCCAATTGACTGGTTCCCCCGCTTTCCGACGCGAACGTCGAAAATTAAGCGTAGATTGATCATAAACGATGCAGAGAGTTTCGTCAACCTTCATTACTTCTTGTGTCATATATTAGAACAAATATCATACATCATGAAAACAAGAACTTTATTATCGATAGGCCAACGCAATTGCCATGTCAGTTAAATGGGATTTATCTTAACCGACGCTTGTTTGCCGCTGACCTGGATTCCCGTCTCTTTCTTGCCAACGCCGGATAGATCCTTCGTCAGCCTCTCGAGCAACTCCTTCGCTGCCGGCCCTTCCTTGGCGTTCGTCAGCTTGACCGTCAGCTGAACGGCATCTCCCGCCGCCAGCAGCTTGTCCGCCTGCCTCCGCTTCGTCTCGTAATCGTGCTCCTCGATGTGCGCGGTGAGCCGAATTTCCTTCACCTTAGCCGGCTGCTCCCGTTTGCGCTCCTCGCGGCGCTCCCGATTCCTCTCGTCGCGGGCCGCTCCGCGCCCCACGAGCCGGCAAGGAGGCGGACTGCTGAGCAGCGACGTGCAGACGAGATCCACCTTCAGCTTGCGGGCGAGCGCGAGAGCTTCATCCCGGGAGACGACTCCGAGGTCCTCCCCGTCCGTTCCCGTCAGCAGCACCTCGGAAGCTTTGATTTGTTCGTTCATGATCATGGGACCGCCATCCTCCAACCCGGGTTTGAACTAGAAAAAGAGATTGATTCCTTCCAGGACGACACCGATCAGAAATCCGCAGACGGCTCCGTTCACCCGGATCCACTGTAGATCGCCGCCGATCTTGTCTTCGATCATCTCGATCAGGGTAGCGTTGTCGAGCTTGTCCAGATTCTCGCGGACGAGGAGACCGATCCGGGAATGGTTCTTCTCGACGAAGTCCGAGATGCGCGCCTGCGCCCAATCGAGCAGCGGAACCAGCTCCGCCGGTTCCTCCTTGTAGCGGGCGACGAGCCCGGCGAGAGCCGGGCGGACAATCTCCCCGGCGAAGCGTTCTTCCCGCACGAAGGCGATCGCCCTCTGCCGCAGCTCCTCCGACCAGCCGAGCAGCTGCGCCTCCAGATTCAGCCGCTGCGGCAAGTCCGCCTTCGCGGAATCGAGCCCCTTGAGAACCGCCTCGTTCTCGGGCAGGTTCTCGAGAGCCTTGCGCATCTCCGCGAGAATCAGCCGGCGAAGAGGATGCTCTTCGAACACCTGCATATCGCGCAGATTGGCCAAAATGACGTTCTGCAGCGTCGCGCCCAACTTCTCTTCGCTCATGAAGCCGACGAATGCGTTGACGGCGAAGCCCATGAGCCCCTTGGCCTGAACGCTGCCGAGCGCCTGCGAGGCCATGTTGCCCAATTCGAGCTGCACCTCGTCCCTCGCAACAACTTCCTCCGCCTTGGCGAGCAGGAAGAGGAGCGCCCGCTCCTCGTAGCCGCGGGAGAGCGTCTCGTCCCGGACGATCCTTAGTGCCGCGGCGGAGTCCAGCCCCCGAATGCGTCCTTCCAGCTCTCGCGCCAGCACCGGAACTACCCGATCGAGCGGCAGACGTCGGAGAATGTAGTCGCTCAGCGCGACGACTCCGCGGGTCGCGTCGTCCAGATGGCGTTCCGCAAGCGCGACGACCCGCTCCGGCGCGAGATACTCGTTCACTTTATCTTTGATGCTCTTCTTCGTGAGGAACTCGTTCTCCATGACGGAGACGAGAGAACGAACGACCTTGTCGCGGTTGCGCGGCAGAAGCGCCGTATGCGGAATCGGCAGGCCGAGCGGCCGGCGGAACAGCGCCGTCACCGCGAACCAGTCGGCCAAGCCGCCGACCAGACCCGCCTCGAAGCCTCCGTGAAGCAGCGCCCCGGCCCCGTAGCCGACGACGGGGAACGTCGCCGCGAAGCCCGCCGCCATAATCCCCAAAGATATTGCAGCCGTATGTTTCGGTTGTTTGGCCATAGCCGGCTCCCTTCGCCCAGGTAATCTCTATAAGTCTTATTTTACCCCGGACAGGGCGTATCTATCAAAAAAGAGGCCTCTATCTCTCGCGCAAGCTCCGCCAGGCCGCGAGAACGCCGAATAGCCCGCCCCCGACCGGGCGGGCCGTTCCCTATTATTTTCGGAAGAGAACCTCCTCTTACAGCACCTTGGACAGGAACAGCTTTGTCCGTTCCTGCTTCGGGGATTCGAACAGCTCCCGCGGATGCCCTTCTTCCACGATGCTCCCTTGCTCCATGAACAGAACGCGGTCGCCCACTTCCCGGGCGAAGCCCATCTCGTGGGTGACGACGACCATCGTCATCCCCTCCGCGGCCAGCTCCTTCATGACGGCGAGCACCTCGCCGACCATCTCCGGATCGAGCGCGGACGTCGGCTCGTCGAACAGCATGATCTTCGGCTCCATCGCCAGCGCCCGCGCGATCGCCACCCGCTGCGCCTGGCCGCCGGACAGCGAGTCGGGGGACGCGTTCGCCTTGTCCTCCAGCCCCACCTTCCGCAGCAGCTCCATCGCCTTCGCCTCAGCCTCTTCCTTGGGCCGCTTCCGGACGCGCACGGGCGACAGCGTGATGTTGTCGAGAACGCTCATGTGAGGGAACAGATTGAACCGCTGGAACACCATGCCGACTTCCGCCCGCACCTCCGTAATGCGGGTCCCCTTGTCCATGAGCGACACGCCTTCGATCCGGATGTCCCCCTGATCCGGCTGCTCCAGCAAGTTCAAGCAGCGCAGCATCGTCGACTTGCCCGAGCCGGAGGGGCCGATGACGACGACGACCTCCTGCCTTCGCACCTCGAGATCGATATGGCGCAGCACCGCGTTGGTCCCGAACGATTTGCACAAGCCCGCAACCTGAATCATCGCCTGTTCCATGCCGTCACATCCTCCTCTCGATGTATTGAAGGAGCTTGCTGAGCGAATAGGTCAAAATGAAATAGATGACGGCCGCCGTCAAGTACGGCTCCCAGACACGCATATATTGGCCCTTCATCGCGTTCACCCAGTAGAACATCTCGGGAACGGCGATATAGGCCAGCATGGCCGAGTCCTTGATAAGGACGATGAACTCGTTGCCGAACGCCGGGATCATCCGCTTTATCGCCTGCGGAAGGATGACGAACCGCATCGCCTGTCCATGGGACATGCCGAGCGAATACGCGGCCTCCTTCTGCCCGGGATCGATCGATTGAATGCCCGCGCGGTAGATCTCCGCCATGTAGGCGGCGGAATTGAACGAGAGGGTAGTGATCGCCGCGGCGATGGCGTTCGTCGTCCCAAGGATGGGAGGAATGATAGCGAAGTGGAAAATCATCGCCTGAACGATAAGCGGCGTCCCCCGGAAGAAGTTAATGTACGCGCCCATCGGCCAGTTCAGCAGCCGGCTTCTCGCCATCTTGCCGAAGCCGATAGCGAGCCCGAACACGGCCCCGAGCAGAATCGAGGCCGCCGAGATGCCGATCGTCAGCCCGGTTCCCTTCAGCAGCAAAGGGGCGTAATCCCAGATGATGTCGAACCTGAAGTCCATGCTCTCTTCTCCTCTACGCCAAAAAGCATGCGCAGCGTTGCCCTACGCATGCTTCCTGCGGGAATGGGGTTACTTCGTGTTCACAAGGTCCGTCGTGTCCGGCTCGACGCCGATCCACTTTTTGTATATCTCCTTGTACTCGTCGCTCGCCCGCACCTTCTCGATCGCCGGATCCAGCTTCGCCTTGAGGTCGGACTTGCCCTTCGGGAAGATGATCCCGTAATATTCCGGCGTGAAGTTCTCCTTGTCCGCGATCGTCTTGAACTTCTTGTTCGGATTCTTCTCCACGTACGCCTGCACGACCGCGAAGTCGGCCACCACCGCGTCCACCCCGTTGTTCTCGAGCTCCAGCAGCGCCAGCGTGTTGCTGTCGAACCGCTTCAGGTTCGCGTTGGAGTCGCCCATGATGCCCTTCATCAGATCCTCGGCCGTCGTCGCCCCCTGAACGGCAACCTTCTTGCCCTTCAAGTCGAGAGCGTTCTGAACCGGACTGCCTTCCTTCACCAGAATCATGTTCTTCGATTCGAAGTACGGAATGGAGAACTCATACGACTGCTTGCGCTCGTCGGTGATCGAGACTGCCGAGATGCCGGCGTAGTACGCACTCTTGTCGCCCTTGTCCAGATCGGCGAACATCGGGTCCCACCCGGTATTGACCAACTCGTACTTCAAGCCCGCTTCCTTCATGACCGCGTCCAGGAAGTCGACGTCGAAGCCGACGATCTTGTCCTTGTCCATGCTCTCCATCGGGGCGTAGCTGGCGTCGGTCGCGACCTTGTAGACGATGTTGCTCTCTTCGCTGGCGCTCGGACTGGCGCTTGCGCTCGAACTTGCGCTCTCGCTCGGGGACGCGCTGTCGCTTGGGCTCGCTCCGCCCGCGCCGTTTTCTTCTTTCTTGCCGCATCCGGCGGCGACCAGAACGAATACCAACATAAAGGCGAGTATCGATAGTTTCTTCGAGGATTTTCTCACGGTTAGGCCCCCTGTTTGCGTCAATAAATTTAACATGATTTTAGCAGTAAATAGGTTTATAGGCAATGATATTTTAAATATTGTATACAGATTTATTATGGATGTAATGTTAATGTCATTTATTATTAATGGGATTATGGATTGACAGCGCTCCCAACGGGGAAAAGGCCGCACGAAAGCTTCCACAACCTCTGCTTTCGTGCAACCTGTTTTATGGGTGGCTTTGAACGATCCGCCGGGACGCCTCCCGGTTAGACCAAGAACATCGCCACGATCGTCGTGACGCCCAGACCGATGAGGACCGGCTTCAAATTGCGGCGCGCAAGCTCGAACGGGCTGACCCCGCAGATAGCCGCGGCCGGGATGAGCGCCCAAGGAATGAGTGTGCCGCCGCCGACCCAGATCGCGGCCACTTGGCCGAGGGCCGTCAGGGTCGCCTCTCCCGAGCCGATCGCCGAAGCGAACATGCTCGCGACCGAGCCCGCCAGCGAGATGCCCGAGAAGCCCGAGCCGTCGAGCCCGGTCACCGCCCCGGTCACGGTCAGGGTGATGGAGCCGACGACACCGTTCACCGGAACGGTATTCGCCAGCGCGACCCCGAGGTCGTTCACGATGCCGTGAGACCCTTCCGGCAGACGGTTGCCGAGCAGCTCCGTGAAGGCGGCGTCGCCCAAGTAGAAGAAGGCCGCGATCGGAATGACGGGCCCGAAGATTTTGAAGCCGAATTGGAAGCCTTCCACCATATAGGCAGTGATCTCTTCAATCCCTTGGTTGCGATGCGCGATCAAGGTCAGCGCGATCAGGATCAGGATGGCGGTGCCCCCGATCAAGGCCGTCGCGTCTCCCCCTTGCAGGTCGAGAACGAACATCGCCACGACGTCGAGAACGAAAAGAATCGGGATCAGAACGGCCGCCCATCGCTTCACCCGCGGCGGCAGAGGCACGGATCCCGCGTCGGCGGAGACCGGCGACTGGCCGGCGACGAGGCCTTCCCTCCACGTCCCGCGCTTGCGGTCCCGGTACATGGACCAGAACGCGAACGCCGTCGTCACGACGCCCATGACGATGACGAGGGGGACGCTCGCTTCCATCACCTCCGACACCGGGAGCCCGGCCGCGTCGGCCGTCAGCTTCGGCGCTCCTTGAATCACGTAGTCGCCCGACAGCGCGATGCCGTGGCCGAACAGGTTCATCGCCATCGCGGCTCCGAGCGCGGGCAGCCCGACCCGCACGGCGGCCGGCAGCAGCACCGCTCCGATAAGCGCCACGCCCGGCGACGGCCAGAAGAACCAGGAAGCGACGAGCATAATGACGCCGATCCCCCAGAACGCCAGCGCGGGCGTCCGCATGAAGCGGGTGAGCGGCGCGACCATGATCTCGTTGATGCCGGTCCGGATCAGAACCCGGCTCATGGAGACGATGATCGAGATGATGAAGATCGTGCCGAGCAATTCTTTGGTCGCGTAGATGAAGCTGTTGAAGATGCCGGAGACGGAGCCGCTCAGGCTCTCGGTGGCGATGAAGGCGAGCGCGAGGATTCCGGCGACGCAGACCATCGTCGTGTCCCGCCGCTTGATAAGCATGGCCATAATGAGAACGATGAACGCCAGGTACACCCAATGCAGGGAATTCAACTCGATGTCCATCCCAGAACCCCTACCCTCTTCTTGGAGTGGTACATTGTATGAGTCTAGGGGAGCGAGGATGATTCTCGATTCCGCGGCGATTCGACGGCGGTCGCGCTTGTGCGAAGGATGGCGATCTGGTATAGTCCAGATGCCGAAGGTTCGAACGATTTTTTTGGAGGAGAGCCGGATATCCGGAAGAAAAGGAGGGGATGGAGTTGGCGATCAACCGGAGATTGATCACCGACGCGGACTTCGAGGAAGCGAAGGCGAAGCAGGTCCGCCTGCGCGTGTTCCGCGACGACCATATCGTGGAGGCCGGCAGCGTCATCGTGCGGTTCGACGACGCCACGGTCGTGCTGCAGTCGGGCGTCGGCGACCTCGCCTACCACCCGCGCTCGGCTTGCGAGTTTTTCGAGCTGAAGCGGGGGTAAGAGGCGCTCGGGGCGGGAAGCCCGAACGCTGCGGGGCTGCAGGGCGACGGTGTTGACGGCAGCGGGGCTGCAGGGCGGCGGTGTTGACGGACGGCGGTGTTGACGGCGGTGGTGTTGACGGCGGTGGGGCTGCCGGACGACGGTGTTGACGGCGGCGGGGCTGCCGGACGGCGGTGTTGACGGCAGCGGGGCTGCCGGGCGACGGTGTTGACGGCAGCGGGGCTGCCGGACGGCGGTGTTGACGGCAGCGGGGCTGCCGGGCGATCGTAAGTCCGTTTTTTTGACTATGAGACCGCGCCTAAAAAAACTACGGCTGCCCCATTCGCATCCAGATTTGTTATCCGGGTTCGAAGTCGCTTATCTTTGCGGGATCATGCTGCGTTGAGATTCTATGTCTTGCCTGGTTCCCGTTTCGATTGGGGGAGGCGGCTAACGAATCGAGGAGACGCTATTTTGCCGAAAACAATGGATTTTCGATTCTAACGAATCGTATAGACGCTATTTCGTTCCGGAAGCCCGTTTTGGCCCCTGGTGGACCCGAATAAGATCGCTGGGGTTCGTTAGAGTGTCAAAAATGGGCTTTTGACGCTAAATAGCGTCTCCTGAGTTCGTTACAGAACGGGGGGGCAATGAACCGGACGGAAGTCTGTTAGCGAAAGGGTCTTTCGCAGAAAAAAAGCGCAAACAACCGGCCCCCTAATGGGAAGCCGGTCGTTCGTCTTGCGCGTATCGCCCGGCTCAATAGCCCGAGCCTTGGCCGCCGCTAACGATCGCGACGCTGGAGCTCGCGCCGATGCGGGTCGCTCCCGCCGCGATCATGGCGCGGCAAGCGTCCGCGTCGCGCACGCCGCCGGAAGCCTTCACGCCCATGCCGGGACCTACCGTCCGCCGCATGAGCGCGATGTCCTCGGCCGTCGCTCCGCCGGGGCCGAAGCCCGTCGACGTTTTCACGAAGTCCGCTCCCGCCGACTTGCTCAGCTCGCAACCCTTGACCTTCTCCTCGTCCGTCAGCAGCCCCGTCTCCAGAATCACCTTCACGACGGCCCGGCCGCCGCTCGCGGCGACGACGCCCGCGATGTCCTTCTCCGCTTCGTCGTACAGTCCCGACTTGAGGGCGCCGACGTTGATGACCATATCGATCTCCGTCGCCCCGTTCGCAATCGCGTCCTCCGTCTCGGCCGCCTTCGCCTTCGTCGTCGTCGCGCCGAGCGGGAAGCCGACGACCGTCGTCACGCCGACGCCGGAGCCCGCCAGCAGCTTCGCGGCCAACCCGACCCAATACGGGTTGACGCACACCGTGGCGAACCGGTACGCCTTCGCCTCCTCGCACAGCTTCTCGATGGCGTCCCGCGTGCTCTCCGGCTTCAATAGCGTATGATCGATATAGCCGGCTAATTGCTCGTTGCTAAGAGATTGTTCCCCCGCCACTCGATAATCCCCCTTCTATTCTCTCTATTCCCGTTCCACCAAATATTTGGCCGTGAACTGGTCGGTAATAAGCACGTTGTTATATTTGCCGCGCAGAGCCCCGTACATGCCGTCGACCTTCTTGGCGCCGCCGGCCACGAGGATGGACTGCTCCTTCTTCTTCAGCTCCTCCAGGTCGATGCCGATCGTCCTCTGGTTAAGCTCGTCGGCGATGATGTTGCCGTCCAGATCGATGTAGCGCGAGCAGATGTCTCCCGCGCCCTTCTCGTGGATGATCCGCAGATCCGTCTCCGTAAAATAATTCGCCTTGATCAGAACGGAGTCTTCCGTCGGAACCCCGACCGTCACGATCGCGACGTTCGATTGCTTGCCGAGCTCGAGGATGTTGCGAATGTGCCGGTCCGATTCGATCGCCTGCTTCACGACCGGATGGTCGACGATCGCCGGAAGCGGGATGAAGTAGGGAGCCGTATGGAACGCCTTGCCGAAAAGATGAACGATCTCGTGCGCGTACGTATTTGTCTCCGAATGGCTGACGCCGCCGTTCAGCTGGACGACCTTGACGTCCTTCAGCAGCTTGCCCTGCAGGTTGATCGCCACTTCGTACAGAGTCGTCCCCCAGGTCGTGGCGATGATATCGCCTTCCTTGACGATCTGGTTCAGGTAGTCCGCGGTCGCGATGCCCAGATACTTCTTCACGATGGCATCCTCGTACTGCGGCACGGAGACGATAACCGCCTTCTTCAAGCCGAACTTGCGCTCGATCTGGGCGGCCAGCGTCCAATTGCTCTCGTTCGGATCCAGGATCTTGATCTGAACGTACCCCTCATCCTTGGCCTGCTGCAGGAACCGCGACACCGTCGGACGGGAGATGCCGAACTTGTCCGCGATCTCCTGCTGGCTGTAATCCAACTGATAGTACATCTTCGCAATATCGATCATTCTCGCCAGCTTGTCGTCGGTACGATCTTCAGGCATGGCTTCCCGCCCCTCCTTCGCCTCGTCTTCTATCGAAAAAATGTAGCCTCTATATTTCACATTTGTTCGATTTATTATACCGAGGAACCGGCCGGGGAGCAATCGTCCTTAAGGGAAGAAAAGCGGGAGGAACGCCCGTCTCGATCCAAGGCTTCTCTCCCGCTTCCCCGTGCGAACCTTATCCGTTCTTCAGCAGATTATAGATGATCTGGGCCGCTTCGGCCCGGGTCGCGGCTCCTTGCGGATCGAACCGCCCGCC
This sequence comes from Cohnella xylanilytica, assembly GCF_014212175.1. Lineage (GTDB taxonomy): Bacteria > Bacillota > Bacilli > Paenibacillales > Paenibacillaceae > Cohnella > Cohnella xylanilytica. Next base: position 13,851 of record NZ_JACJVR010000073.1, read on the forward strand.
GTCCTTGCCCTTCACGAGTCCGAGACCGGCCGCCGCCTTCACGCTGTCGGCCGCCCAGGAAGCGACCGATGCCGCATCCCGGAAGGAGTCGAGGCCGCCGGTGCCGGGAGCGGCGTTCGCCGTCAACCGGTACGCGTTCATCAGCATGACGGCCATCTCTTCCCGGGTAATCGTCCCTTGCGGGTTGAACTCCCCGGACGGGCTACCTTTCGCGATCCCCTTCCCGTAAGCGATCGAGACCGCCTGAGCGAACCATGCGTCCGACGGCACGTCCTTGAACGGCGCGGCCGGAGCTCCCGATCCCGGAAGCTTCAGCGCCTTGACGAGCAGCGCCGCGAATTCCGCGCGCGTGATCGGGCGCGTCGGCTCGAACTTCGACGTCGATGTTCCGTCGACGACGCCTTTGACCGCCAGCTCCTGAACGACTTCGTAAGCCCAGTGCGTCAAAGGCAAGTCGTCGAGCTTGCGCGTCATTTCCAGAACCGCGTATTTGGCGAGGCGATCGATCCGGACGACCAGTTCTCCGTTCACGACCTCGCCGCCCACATACTCAAGAGCCCCGTTATCCGCCACTCGATAGAGGCCGACCCGATTCGGGCGGGCGGAATCCGCGATTTTCAGACGCAGCGTGATCGGTTGGTCCAGCTCCGTCAGGCTGGCCGACGGGCCGTTGGCCGCCGCGATCGAGAGCCCCAGGTCGTAAGCGAAGCCCGCGGGCTTCGCTTCCCACTTCGCCGCATCCGCGTTCCAGCCGATCGCCGCCTGTACTTCCGATTCGACAAGCGGGTTCAGCCCGAGTCCGATCGTGCCGTTCTTGCTCTCCTCCGCTCCCAGCTTGTCGGCCAGTTGCTTCAGCAGCGCGGAAGGAATCCGTACGGCGAGGTTATCGCCGCTTACTTCCAGATCGGAGCCGGACAGCAGCTCGGCCGCATTCGAAGGAAGCTTCACTTCGTTCGTGTCGCTTGCGACCTTGACGATCGCCGTTCCGCTTCCGCTGTCCTTCAGCGAATCGGCGGGGACGACGACCGTTCGGCCGTTGTTCGACCCAGAACCGGAACCGTTGCCGTTGCCATTTCCATTTCCCTTACCATTACCATTTCCGTTACTATTCCCATTACCATTACCATTACCATTGCTATTGCCATTTCCGTTTCCGGAACCCCCATCGCCGGAGCCCGAGCCGCTTGAAGATTTCGCCGGAATCTCGACCTTGATCTCGCCCGTGTCCGCCGTGCTTCCGTCGAATAGTCTCGTCACGGTCAGGACGACCGTTACCGTCTTCTTGGAGCCGGGCGGCTTAATCGTTCCGTCCGTCTTCAGCACGTTCGTGTCGCTCGAGCTCTTGATCGCCACGGAGAACCCGGATGGGACCGTCGGCAGCGTCAGCTTCTTCGCGTCCTTGGCCGGCGCCGGGATGCTTGCGATCGCCGCGGCCACCGATGCCGCCGTCGGCTCGCCGCTATCCTTCGGCGTCACGGTCACTTTGACCGTATCCGAGAAAGCTCCGTTGCCCGCCTTCGCCGTGATGACGGCTTCGCCTGCGCCGACAGCCGTCACGACGCCATCGGCGACCTTCGCCACCGCTTCGTCGCTCGAGCTCCAGACGACGCTCTTGTCCGTCGCGTTCTCCGGCGTCACCGTCGCCGTCAGCGTTCCGCTATCCCCTACCTTCAGGTCCAACGTCTCCTTGTCCAGCGTCACTCCGGCTACCGGAACGTCCGGTTCGGGCTCGGCCTTCGTTCCGATCAGTTCGCTCGTGCTTCTGACGCGAATGCGGTAGCCTTCGGAGAACTTGCCCGTAAGCCCGACCGCTTCCAGCGTATCGCCGGCTTCAAGCTTGGGCACCGGGATCGTGCCTTGGTTGACGATATAGCCGTCGGTGAACACGAGCGCGTCCCCGCTTCCGTCGTTGATGACGTACGAATACTCGTCGTAGATCGAGACGACCTTGCCTTTCACCCGAACGAGCTGACCCTCGTAGTCTTCCTCCGTCGCCTGCTTCGTCGTAATCGGTCGCGGCTCGACCGGCGTCGTCGATCCCGTCTTGATGACGTCGACGGCGAAGGCGTCGAATTCCAATTCCTTGTTGTTCTCGAAATACTTGATGTGGCCGTAAACCCGGACCGTATCGCCCAACGCGAGAGCTCCCGCCGGCACTTCCTTGTACACCATGATTCCGCCCGTGGAATCCTGCATGTAGAAGGCGTCGAAGAACGTTCCGGCGGCGGACGTTACCGTGCCCTCGGCGACGACCGGAGAATCGAGCGGCAGCTTGCGAGCTTCCGCGATCGGAAGGACCTTCGCTTCCCGGCTCGCCAGCCAATCGATCGAATTCAGCGCAAGGATGTTGTTGCCGTTCAACGGGTCGGCCGCGTCCAGCTGGTTGTCGTTGAACAGGTTCATGCCGGCCACGAATACCCGCCCTTGGCCGACTTGCTCCACCGCGATCGCCGGAATCGTCGAACCGTTCGTCGTCGTATCCGATGCCAGATGATAAACCCGGGACGCGCGGGACACATTGTCCTGGTACGTCGTCGCGTTGCCCCATGCCAGCACCTTGACGCTCGGGGTATCCGTGATCGCGCTGCCGTTAGGTCCGACCAGGCTCGCCCCGCTGTAATATTCGAGCGTCGAGATTCGGTCCGTGATCCTGCTGTTGTTCGGCGTAATATGCAGGCGAACCGCGAACTTGTACAGCTGGTTGCCCCAGAAGTTCCCTTCCGGACTATCGTCAAAAATGCCGTCGTGGTTCACCCGGATCCCGGAGCCGATCTCTTGGAGAAGATCGTTATTGACGGTCGGGTCGACGTTGTAGTTGCTCTTCTCGGTCAGAAGCAAGGAGCCTCCGCCCTGCACGAACGCCGCCACCGCCTGATTCTCCGAAGTGGTCAGATCCGCGTACGGATGGGAGATGACGAGAATCTGCGCTCCGCTCAGCAAGTCCGCAGTCAAGGAGCTTTTGTTCTCTTTGACGGTATAGCCTTGCTCCCTCAGCAACTGCGTGAAGATTTTAAAATTGTCCTTATAAGTCCCCGTGTCGGTCGTCGTGTTCTCGTTCTTGTGGGAGGCGTCGATCAGAACCGTGATGCCGAGCGGTTCCTTGACCGTCACCGGGAGCGAATGCCGGTTGTCGTCCGGGCTGTCTCCCTCGATCGGATCGATGACCGCGATGACGTTGTGCGATCCCGGGGTTTTCGCGTTCCAGGCGGCTTGCGCCGTTACGGTCTTGCCCGCGGCGATCGCCGGGAACGAGGCCTGGCCGATGAGATGCGCGGCGTCGACGGTATCCTCGTACATTTTCACGGTAACGTTCTGGACGTCCTGCAGCCCGTAGTTCCCGATCTCGGCTTGAACCGTCGCGTCCGTTCCCGCCACGACCGCGCCGCTCGTGATCGAGAGGCTCGTCACCTTCACGTCGACAGCGACCGCTTCCGACCAGACGGGCGCCGAATAGATCCGGTCTCCGTCCTTCTGCGTCACTTTGACGACGTACCAGGCTTGGCTGCCGACTTTGACTTCCGGTTCCCAAGTGAAGTTGATCTCGTTCCCGGAAGGCGTATAGGTCTGGATCGCCTTGCCACCGTTCGAGATGATCTCGACCTTCGCGACGTTGTCGTTCGCCGCATAAGTACTGGGCAGATAGCTGTACTCCGGAATTTTATTATTTTCCTGCACCGGGTCCTGCCCCGTGATCTTGAACTTGATCGTGCTGCCCGAGACGGTGGAGCCCATATAGGCGCCGTTCGCGAACAGGTCCAGCTGGAAGTTCGGGTCTTCGCTCATGTAGACGCGCATGTTCTTCATGGAGCTGTAGAGCGACTCCCTCGTCAGATCCTTCGCGACGACGACGGTGCGCTTCATCGTCTGTCCCCAGGTCCGGTCGTGGTTGTCCTCCCCGTATACCGGAGCAAGGTGCCAGCCCATGTCGAGCGCGCGATAGAACTTCGATTCGGTGTTCGAATACGTGTATTTGCCGGAGCCGTTGCCGACTTCAATCATAGAGAAGCCTCTGTCCGCCGCTTCGTCGTAAGGAGCGAAGTTGCCGTAAGGCGTGTTCGGCCAGTCCGGATGGTTGAAGACTCCGATGACGTCGTTGTCGTACGTTTTGATCCAATCGTAGAACTTGTTGTAGTCCGTATTGTAGTACTTGCCGCTAAGCAGGCGGTCGATGAAGTTGTCCGTTCCGAAAACGTTCGAGTGCCCCCAGATCGTCGAAGTCATCTCGAAGGAAGGAATCGCGATGAACTCGCCGTTCACCGTTCCTTCTTCTACCTGCTTCTTGATCTCCTTCCACTGCTCTCCGCCCGTTCTCTCCGGTTGGCCGCCGTGCATGACGGTGTCTTTGTCTGCCAGATCGGCATCGATATCGTGGGAGTGGTCGGTGATGGCGATCCAGTCGAAGCCGTATTTCTTGGCCGATGCGATCGCTTCCGCCGGAGTTCCCGAGCCGTCATGGGAAAATTGGGTGTGATCGTGCGTCGTGCCGCGGTAATGGTTCCCTCCCGAGAACGGCTCCGCTACGGTGAAGGTCCAGTTGACCGACGACGTGTTCCCTTTCTTGTCGATCGCGGTCACCGATACTTGGTGCGCTCCCAAGCCGAGCGCTTCGGAGGGAACGTATTCGATCCGCAGCGCCGGCAACGAGGACGAGACCGTTGTCACGGCCGCCGAGGAGGTCACGTCCGCCCCGTCGACCTTCAAGGAGATCGACTGCACCCCGCTCATGTCCTGAGCCGTCGCGCCGATGGTCGGGTTGTAGGACTCTACCGTCTCGTTATTGCCGGGGCGATAGCTTGCGATCTCCGGGCCCGCGGCGTCCGCCTGCAGCGTGACGGAGTAGGGAGCTTCGGAGCTTCCGGCGTAAGCCGTCTGCCCGCCTCCCGTCGCCGCGAGGTAATATTGGAAGCCGAACAATCCCGCCAGATCGGCGGCCGGAATGGACGCGGAATAATCGGTTCCGTTCGTCGTCGTCATGGCGAGCTCCCGGTATGCGGCAGAGCTGTCCGCGCGATAAAACGCTTTGACGGAATCGGCCGCTGTCGCGGTCGCTGCGATCGGCACGTCCGCCCCCGTATAGGCCTGCGCGATCGGAGTATGGTTCAGCGACAGGGTCGCCGCGATATCGGCGATCGAACGTGGGAAAATTTGATAGCCGCTCGTATACGGAGACGACGTATCGTATTGGCCGACGATGCCCGTGATCGTATAGGTTTTGCCTACCGCGAGGACGTTCGGCGTGTCGATGCCCGTCGCGTTCATGACGCGAATCGTGATCGACTTGCTCGTGTTGTCCGGGTCCTTCGCCGTCACGTTGTACGCCGTCGCCCCCGAAGCCGCCACCGCGCTGATCGTCGCCTTCGCCGTAACCAATTGGCCTTCGAGAGGCTCCGCAGTCGCGAAGGCGTTCAAGTCGGCGATGCTCGTCGCCTTCGGTGCGGGCAGCGCTACGCTGGCGCTGATCAGAGCGATCTCCGTCGGCACCAGCTCGATCAAGCCGTTGTAATTCGTGATCGTTCCCGTAACGCGGAGCTTGTTCCCCTTCGCGATCGTCAATCCGTGGGCGTAGCCGCCGTAAACGTTGATGCCGCCCGTGGCGTCTTGCAGGTAGAAGTTGCTGTTGCCGGAGCCGATCACGTTGTTGTCGATGGTAACGACGCCTTCTACCGCGACCGGGACGGAGCCGCCGATCACCGGGACGCCGTTGGCGTCCACCGCGCGTACCGACGCGATCGTCTGCACGGACATGTCCTGCTTCGCCGCGCTTGCCGCGGGGCTCGGCAGGCCGCGGCCGTTGTCGGTATGCAGCACTTGCGTCACGTAGACGGTATCCGGGCCCGACGTTATCTTCACCGAGAAGCCCTTATCGCTTCCGGCCGTCGCCGATCCGATCAACGTCGCCAGCGCTTCGTCCGCGTACACGGTAATTGCCGCGTTCGCGACCTCCGCCGTCCCGGTCAGCGTTCCGTTGCCGGACGAATCGAGGGTGTAGGAACCGACGGTTACTACGGGCAACGCCGTTGCCGCGTCGATTCGCAGCGCCAGGCTCTCCGGCTTGCCGGTCTCCTCGGCCGTGACGTATACCGATGCCGAATCGGCGGGCACGGCGATCGAGAAGCTGCCGTCCGCCTCCGCCGTATCCTGATCGACGAGTCGGCCGCCCGATGCGGGATCGGCGTCATAGGCGCGTACCGTCGCACCCGCAGGAGCAGCGGAAGTGAAGCCGGTCAGCACGTCGCCAGTTAATTGGATATTCTTGCCGACAGGCAGAGCGCTTGCTGGGTTCTCTCCCTGCTGGTACGGCTCTTCGACAACGGACGAATTCCGCGGAGTCGGGGCGGCGACGGCGAAGTCCGTCTTGTTGTCGTCCGTGTCCAGGCTGCTGCCGTACCCGGCGTTAATCTGGCCGTCGCCGTCCTTGCGGATCGCCGCGGTTGTGTTGGACAGCGCGCCAGTCGCCCCGGAGCCTTCGTATTCGTTCGCGGCGCCGAAGCCGACGAAGTCGACGACTTCGGGGGAAGATTTACCTGTAATGGCGGATTGCCCCGCCACAAGAGCGACCTTGCCTCCTGTGGCTGCCATCGCCAGGGTCCCGATGGCGTCCGGAGCCGGAAGAGCCGCGGCCGCGCCCGTTCCGGCGACCTCCTGTACGAGAAAGTAACCGTGCGATTTAATGACGCTTCCGTCCGGAATCGCGGTGGCCGCCCAATTCGAGTTGGTTGCGGAGGCATATTGGACGGACCACCCGCCGATCTCGATATCGGAGCCGGTCGGATTATAAAGCTCGATAAAGTCGTTCTTGTACGGCGCGCCGGAGTTGCCGCCTCCGCCGTAAACCTGGCTGATGACCACGTTCCCTCCGTCGGTCGCCGCCATCGTTCTCCCCGGCCCGACGTACGCCAGTCCTAACGCCAGCGATGCCGCCAGCGCCAAGCTAACGGTTTTTTTCGTTTTGCGTATCCATGCGTTCATGTTCAGCCCTCCAAGTTGAATTTATCGTTCTTGCTTGTCCGCCTTGCTTCACCCCCACCTCCAACATTCGTTCATTTTATGTAGAACATAATTACAGAGAACCATACATATGGGGTACTATAGCACTGGATTATTTGGTAACCGTAAAGCAGGGATTAAATATAGATTGATATTTTTGAGCGACGAAGATCCGGATACAGAAAGAGGAAACTGAGGAAAACAGGCTGAAAAACTGTTCAATGGGAAGGTGTAAATTGAAATTTTGTAATAATACCAATTTTACAAAGGTGATATATATGGGATAATATATGCCAATGCGGCGGCCTTGTAAATCCTTTTTCAGCTTTTTCTCGTTTGTAGAAAGAAATTATGTTAGATTTCATCACGCCGGGAAGAGATTGACGGCATCGATTTAGGGGAAATTTATCAAAAAAGACGCCCTCGCTTCGGAGCTTGACGACCGGGCCGAATCGCGCTATATTGAGAACAATAGTTCGCCCTGCATCGCCTTATCAGGAAGCACCTGTAAGGAAGAGCCGATTACGGCTTTTTCTTGCGGGTGCTTTTTATCGTTCTGCCACACTATTCGAAGGATGGAGGAATGGAAGGATGAGAAGCGTGAAGGGGATCGTCGCATTGTTGTTGGGGGTTATGCTGGCGGTCGGAGCGCCTGCGGCGGGGAACGCGGCGACGGTGGAGTGGCCCGTCTCGACGAAGGTCGCATGGGACAAGGCGGTTGCCGAGGCGGACGGAGACCTGGCCGCGAAGATGAAGGCGCAGTACGGCGAGCTGTTAAGCTTGCGGTCGGCGGAGAACGGGCTGGACGAGAAGATCAAGACGGTCCATTACAATAACGCCGAGGCCTTGACCGTCACGAGGAACAAGATCAAGCAGATCAACGCCGCCAAGCTGAGCTCCCTCCAGGAACAGGCGAAGAAGACGCGCGAGCGCTACCAGCCGCTGCTCGACAAGTACAAGCAGCTGAACCAGCAGATCGCCGTGGCCCGAGCTCTCGGGAACAAGGAGGTCAAGGCGGCGCTGCAAGCGTCGGCCGATCTGCTCAAGCCGGCCGTCCAAGCGGCCCGCGACGCGATCAAGAACCAGGACGAAGCCTACAAGGCGGCCAAGGACGCGACCGCGAAGACGGCGAAGATGATCCGGACGACGCTGGAGGATATCGACGCGTACAAGGTGAAGATCAGCGCGGCGAAGAGCTCGGTGACGGCCGCCAAGTCCGCCATATCTCCGTTAGCCAAGTCGTTCGCCCAGTCGATCAAGAAGGGCGAAGCCAAGTCGGCGTCGAGTTCGCTTGCCAGCATTCTGACCCTCTACCGCCAATTGACGGCGCACAAGGAGAAGATCTACGGCTACGAGCAGAATATCAGCTCGATCCTCTCGAAGGCGAAGGGGCAGTTCCCCGCTTAAAGCGAAGGAGGGGAGAGCGGGAACGGGAAGAGACCCGTTCTTCTCTCCCTCTAAGGCGGCCGGGTATCCTCTGCTTGCCAGCAATCCCCTGCCTACTTCATGGACTCTCGCATCAATTGGGAGAATGCCGTGAACGCCTTGCTTGAATACCGGTCTTTGCGTCGGACAAGACTGGTTTGAGTATAACGATATTTTTCGGGAACCGGGAAGGCGCCTAATTGCGAATAGACTCCGGTCAGGGCGGAGGCGGGCATTACTGTGGCGGCAAGGCCGGAGCGCACGCAGCCGATAAGAGTCTCCAAGGAACTGAATTCTATGAAGTTGCCGAGAGAAATTCCTTCTCCTTGCAACCACTCTTCCAGTATTCGTCTGAAAGGGCAACCTATTGGAGAGACTGCCCATCGCGTATTCGCCAAATCCGGATAGTCATCCCCGGACGACTGGGAAATCAATTTTAATTCTTCATCTTGGATATTCTCGACGATCAGATAAGGCGAGTCGAAGTTGCCGATCACGAACGCGCCGTCCAACTGATGATTCAATACTTTATCCAGGAGGTCCGGCGAATTGCCCGTCCATATGGATAAGGAGACGTCGGGGTAGCGGTGTTGATAATCGGCCAGAACGTCAATGAAGTTCAGGCAGGTTATGCTGTCCACAACCCCGATCGCCAGCGGGCCGCTTGGATAGGAGGTCTCCTTCACTCTCGTCACGGCCTCCGAGGACAAGTTCAGAATGGTATGGGCGTATTCTTTGAATATTTCTCCTTTATCGGTTAAGGTTACTCCCTTCGGCTGCCTGTAGAATAGCGGTACCCCAAGCTCGTCTTCCAGCTTGCGGATCCGCGCCGTCACGTTCGACTGTACATATCCCAGACTCTCGGCCGCGCGGGAGATGCTCCCTTCCTTGGCAATCTCCACAAATACTTTAAGATCGGATAGCTCCAAGGCTCCTCTCTCCATTCCATGGACATCAATAATTGTGATGCCTATATCAATATCAATCATTATACGCCGAGCCTCTGCGCGTTTACAATGTACCTATCCGAAGGACATCCGATCCCGAGGAGCATGTCATACTTGTGTGGAGACAAGGAGGAAGAAGCTAGATGAGCGATGTTACCGTTATCGGTTTAGGACCCATGGGGTCGGCTTTAGCTCGGGCATTTCTGCGGAACGGGTCTCGCGTAACGGTCTGGAACCGGACAAGCGAGAGAGCCGAAGCCCTCGTTCGGGAAGGAGCGATTTTCGAGCCCTCCGCGGCATCTGCGGCGAGCGCCAGCCCGATTGTCATCGTATGCGTGGCCAATTATGAAATTTCGCGCAGCATCGTGCGAACGGAAGAGGTTGCGGCGGCCCTGGCAGGCCGAATTCTAGTGGAGCTTAGTACGGGAAGCCCTCAAGATGCGAGAGAAAGCGAAGAATGGGCGGGATTGCATGGCGTCGATTATCTGGACGGGGCGATCTTGGCGACGCCTCCTCAGATAGGAATGCCCGAGACTCCCATCTTCGTATCCGGCTCGGAGGCGGCGTTCCGGCGGAGCGAGCCGACTCTCAAGATTCTGGCCGGGAACCTCTTGTATATGGGCGAGTCGGTGGGTTCGGCGTCCGCATGGGATCTGGCCGCTCTATCGACGCTATTCGGCGCGGTGTTCGGCTTCTTGCACGGCGCCCGCATTCTCGAATCGGAAGGTCATCGCGTGGATGCATTCGGATCTATGATCGCCGAGATCTCTCCGGTTCTCGGACAAATGATCAAGCACGAAGGCGAAGTGATCCAGAACGGAACCTACGGGAATCCCCAAAGCTCGGTCAAAACTTGCATGGGAACCGCGGAACTGTGGGTGAGACAAGCTCGGGAAGCCCGGATCAACTCCGACTTCCCTGATTTTACCAGACGATTGCTGGCTCAAGCGACCCAGGCCGGATACGAGAACGAGGAGCTCGCCGCGGTGATAAAGGTTCTTCGGGAAGATCGGCTTCGCTAATCATCGATATTCCGATTCAATACGCCAACCCCCGGAATCCGACGTTTCCGGGGGTGGCTCTTTTTGTCTAGTATTTTCTCTCGGCCGCAAATTTCTTGGCCGTCTGCTCGGTGAACACGCTCTCCGACGGCACGATCCTCTTGGGCAGCGTTCTTCCTTGCATCACTTCAGTGACCGCCTGCATCAAGTTCGGACCGAGCAGCGGGTTGCACTCGACGACGCAGTTGATCTTGCCCGCTATCAGCATCTCGAACGCCTTGCGGGTGCCGTCGACGGAGACGATGTAGATGTCCTTGCCCGGCCGCAGGCCGTATTCCTCGATGGCCTCGATAGCTCCCAGCGCCATGTCGTCGTTATGGGCGAACAGCACCTTGATCTCTTGGCCTTTGGCCTTGAGAATCTCCTTCATCCGCTCCTTGCCCTTGCTGACGGTGAAGTCCGCGAATTCGCTCTGGACGATCGCCAGCTCCGGGCGGGAAGCGATCGTCTCCTTGAACCCCTTGCCCCGCTCGATGGAGGGCGACGAGCCTTCCGTTCCCTTCAGCTCTGCGATGCCGATCGGGCCGGCCATGTCTCTCGTCTTGTCGAGGATATATTTGCCCGCCTTCCGGCCCTCCTCGTAGAAGTCGGCGCCGATAAACGTAACGTAGAGCGAAGAATCTTGGACGTCGATGGAGCGGTCGGAGATGATGAGGGGAATGCCGGCGGCCTTGACCTCCTTCAGAATCGGCTCCCAGCCGGACTGAACGACCGGCGCGACGGCGATGACGTCGACCTTCTGCCGGATGAAGGAGCGGATCGCTTCGAACTGCTTCTGCTGGGACTGCTCCGCGTTCTCGAACACCAGCCTGATGCCCGCTTCCTTCGCGGCGTCCTGAATCGACCGGGTGTTGGCCATCCGCCAGTCGCTCTCCGAGCCGAGCTGGGAGAAGCCGAGCACGATCGGCTTCGCGGAAGCGATCGGCTCTCCTTCCGCGTCGCTCCCCGACAAGCCGGAGACGTTCCCCGGCGCCGAAGCAGGAGCGAACGCCGTTCCCGCGGAAGGGGCGGCTCCGCCCCGGCAGCCGGCGACGGCGAGCATGCAGGCGATGGCGACCAACCACGCCGCGGCGTAACCTTTTCGTTGTCTCAAGACACTTCGCCCGCTCTCCTAGGCTATTGGATAATCTTACGATAGCCGATCCTCCGCCGGTTGGGAAGAGGCCGGCGCAGGCGCTGCGCCGCCGAACGCTGAATGCCGGATTTTTCGGTATTCGCACGCCGGCGGTGCCTCGGGAGCACTCCCAATGCCGATTTATTCGGCATTCACGCGTCGCTGAAGCCTCGCGGCCACGTTCAATGCCGAATTTTTCGGCATTCATGGGACGGCGGAGCTTTGTTCGTCCGCTGAATGCCGGTTTTTTCGGTATTGGCGCGCTGTCGAAGCTCCGCAAGCGCGTCCAATGGCGATTTTTTCGCCATCCACACGTCGCTGGAGACTCGCGAGCACACCCAATGGCGAATTTCTCGCCATTCATGCGCCGCTGGAGCCTGGCGAGCACGCTCAATGGCGAACTTCTCGCCATTCACGCGTTACCGGAGCCTCGCTCCTAACTTGCCCCTCGCGCCGAAGCTACAGCTTCCGCGCCGCGGGGCGCACGAGCAGCAGGCGTTGGAAAAGAATGAACAGGAACAGCAGCAGGCCGATGACGATCTTCGTCCACCACGAGCTGAGCGTGCCTTCGAAGCTGATGATCGTCTGGATGACACCCTGGATCAGGACGCCGAAGAACGTTCCGGCGACGTAGCCGACTCCTCCGGTGAGCAGCGTCCCGCCGATGACGACGGAGGCGATCGTGTCGAGCTCGAGGCCCATCGCGTGCAGCCCGTAGCCGGAGAGCATGTAGAACGTGAAGACGACGCCGGCCAGCGCGGAGCAGAAGCCGCTGATCGCGTACACGGCAATCTTCGTCCTCGCGACGGGCAGCCCCATGAGCAGCGCCGACTGCTCGCTGCCGCCGAGCGCGTAGACGTTGCGGCCGAGCCGCGTATAATGCGCGACGTAGACGCCCGCCGCGACGACGACCAGCGCGATCAGCACGCTGATCGACACGAAGCTGCCTCCCGGCAGGCTCACCTTCGTCTGCGCCATCTTCTGATAGAACGGATGGTCGATCGTAATCGTGTTGATGCTGATGACGTAGCAGAGGCCGCGCGCGAGGAACATGCCGGCGAGCGTGACGATGAACGGCTGGATCTTGAAGTAATGGATGACGGCCCCCATCCCCCAGCCGAACAGCGTGCCCAGGACGAGCACCAGCGGAATGACGACGGCCGGCGGCCAGCCTTGCTCCTGAACGAGGCTCGCCGAGATCATCGTCGTCAGGGCGATCATGGAGCCGACGGACAGGTCGATGCCTCCCGACACGATGACGAACGTCATGCCCACCGCGACGATGAGCAGGAACGCGTTGTCGATCAGCAGGTTAAAGAAGACCTGTAGCGAGAAAAACCCTGTGTAGCGGAACGCTCCGGCGAGGAACATGAGGGCGAACAGGAACACCGTGACCGCGATCGGCAAATATTTGCGATTAAGAAGCATGCTTGGCCGCCTCCCTCTCCGCCGGATAATGGCGGGTCTTCCACCGCCGGACGAGCGCTTGGCGGAACGCCTCCGACTGAACGAGGCACACGACCAGCACGACGAACGCCTTGACGACAAGCGTAATCTCCGGCGGCACCCCGATCATGTAGATCGTCGTCGTCAGCGTCTGGATGATCAGAGCCCCGATGACGGTGCCGGTCAGGTAGAAGCGCCCGCCGGTCAGCGAAGTGCCGCCGATGACGACGGCCAGAATGGCGTCGAGCTCGTACCAGAGGCCGGCGTTGTTGCCATCCGCGCTCGAGACATTCGAGCTGAGGATGAGCCCCGCGATGCCCGCGCACAGGCCGCAGAACAGATAGACGGCCAGAAGCACGTACCGCGAGCGGATGCCGGCGAGCCGGCTCGCGGCCGGGTTGCGGCCGACCGCTTCGATGAACAGGCCGAGCGCCGTCCGCCGCGTGAGCAGCCCCGCCGCGGCGAACACGGCCGCCACGAGGAAGATCGAGAACGGCAGGCCCGCCAGAGAGCCCGAGCCGATGTAACCGTAGGAATCGCTCGTTACGGTGATGATCTGGCCGGACGTGATCAATTGGGCGATGCCCCGGCCCGCCACCATCAGGATCAGCGTCGCGATGATCGGCTGCATGCCGACGCCCGAGACGAGCAGCCCGTTCCATAAGCCGAGCGCGAGCGACAGAACGAGCGACAGGCCGACCGCGGACAGGACGAGCCCGAGCGAGCCCTGGTCGGAGCCCTTGCTGATCGTCAGGCAAGCCATCGCCCCGGCGATGGCGACGACGGACCCGACGGACAGGTCGATGCCGCCCGTCGCGATGACGAGCGTCATGCCGATCGCCACGAGCATAAGCGGCGAACCGAAGTTCAGAATGTCGATCAAGCTGCCGTACAGATGACCGCCCCGGACCTGAAGGGAGAAGAAATCCGGCGAATAGATCAGGTTGAACAGAAGCAGGGCAGCCAGCATCGCCAGCGGCCAGAACAAATGATGCTTGCGAATCCTCATTCCGTCATCCTCCCGCGATCGCCCGCATCACTTGCTGCTGGCCGATGTCGTCTTCGATCATTTCCTTCACTACCTTGCGGTCGCGCAGCACGACGATCCGGTCGCTGACGCGAACGACCTCCTCCAGCTCCGAGGAGATGAACAGCACCGCCATCCCCTCGCCGGCCAGCTTCAGCACGAGCTTCTGAATCTCGGCCTTCGCCCCGATATCGATGCCGCGGGTCGGCTCGTCGAGGATAAGCAGCTTCGGCCGGGTCAGAAGCCAGCGGGCCAGAAGAACCTTCTGCTGGTTGCCGCCGCTCAGGTTTTTGACCAGCTGCTCGGGATTAGGTGGGTTAATATTTAACGCCTTGATATATTCGTCCGCGAGCTCCTCCTGCTTCCTCCGCGGAATCATCCGCAGCCAGCCGCGGGTCGCCTGCATCGCGAGGAGGATGTTCTCCCGCACGGACAGGTCGTCGACGATGCCTTCCGTCTTCCGGTTCTCCGGGCAGAACGCGAGCCCCTCGTCGATCGCCTGCCGCGGCGAGTGGATCGTTCCCGGCGAATCGCCGAGCCGAAGCTTGCCCTGATCGGAGCGGTCCGCGCCGAACAGAAGCCGAGCCAGCTCCGTCCGGCCCGAGCCGAGCAGTCCCGCCAGGCTGACGACCTCTCCCTTCCCGATCCGCAGGTCGAACGGCTCGATCGCCCCTTGGCGCGCCAGCCCGGAAGCCTCCAGCAGGAGCTCCCTCGGCCCCCGAGCGCTCCCGGCCGTCTTCGGCCGCTCCTCCAGCGCTTCCATCTCCTTGCCGATCATCTTCGAGACCAGCTCTATCCGGGGAAGGCTCGCCGCCTCGTACTCCCCGACAAATTCTCCGCCCCGGAGAATGGTTATTCGATCGGAAATGTCATAGACCTGGTCCAGGAAGTGCGTCACGAACAAAATCGCTAGCCCCTCCTCCTTGAGCTTCCGCATGACCGCGAACAGCTGCCCCACCTCGCCCCGGTCCAGGCTGGAGGTCGGTTCGTCCAGAATGAGCACCTTCGCGGAGATATTGAGCGCCCGCGCGATCGCGACGAGCTGCTGGACGGCCACGGAATAATCCGCCAGCGGCCGGGAGACGTCGATCTCGAGCTGCAGCCTCTCCCGAAGCAGCCGCTCGGCCCTGCGATTCATCTCCTTCCACCGAATGCGTCCGAACGCTCTCGGCTCGCGTCCGATGAAGATATTTTCCGCCACCGTCAAGTTCGGGCACAGATTGACTTCCTGATAAACCGTGCTGATGCCGGCCTCCTGCGCCTGCCGCGGGCTGTGAATGGCGACTTGGCGCCCGTCCAGCTCGACGCTTCCCCGGTCGATCGAATAGACGCCGGTCAGCACCTTGATCAAGGTCGACTTGCCCGCGCCGTTCTCTCCCATCAGGGCGTGCACCTCTCCGGGGAACAGCCGGAAGTTCACGCCGTTCAACGCCTTCACGCCGGGGAAATGCTTGTAAATCCCCGTCATGCCAAGCAAAGGCCGTACGCCCTTCTTCTCCGTCAAATCCCCTATCCAATCCCCCATCTTCTCCCCACTCTCCTTCGAAAAAGAAGCAAGCCGCCCCGGACCGCGTCGTCCGGCCGCGAGACGGCTTCTCCTATCTGCCGAGCGTCGTCTCCTGACGCCGGATCAATACTTGCGGTTCGGGAGAGCTTCCTTCGCCTGCTCGGAGGTGAACGTGCCTTCCTCCGTTACGATCCGCTTCGGGATCTCCTTGCCGGCGACGACGTCGTTCACGGCCTGCATCAATTGCGGCCCGAGCAGCGGGTTGCACTCGACGATGAAGTTGATCTTCCCTTCGCTGGCGGCGGTCATGCCGTCCTTCACCGCGTCGACGGAGATGATCTTGATGTCGACGCCCGGCTTCAGGCCGGCCGCTTCGATCGCCTGGATCGCGCCGAGCGCCATGTCGTCGTTGTGGGCGTACAGAACGTCGATTTTCTTATGGGCCTTGAGGAACGACTGCATGACTTCCTTCCCCTTGGCCCGCGTGAAGTCGCCGGTCTGGGAAGCGATGATCTTCAGATGCGGATTGGCCGCGATCTTCTCGGCGAAGCCGGCTTTGCGGTCGTTGGCCGGGGCGGAGCCCGTCGTGCCCTGAAGCTCGACGATGTTCACGTCTTCCGAAGCGTCCTTATACTGCTCGACGAGCCAGTCGCCGGCGCGGCGGCCTTCCTCGACGAAGTCGGAGCCGATGAACGTCACGTACAGCGAGTCGTCCTTGGAATCGACGGCGCGGTCGGTCAGGATGACCGGAATGCCGGCGTCCTTCGCTTCCTTCAGCACCGTGTCCCAGCCGGATTCGACGACCGGCGAGAACGCGATGACGTCGACCTTCTGCTGGATGTAGGAGCGGATCGCCTTGATCTGGTTCTCCTGCTTCTGCTGCGCGTCGGAGAACTTCAGATCGAAGCCGGCCTCCGCCGCGGAGCTCTTGATCGACTCGGTGTTGGCGGTTCTCCAGCCGCTCTCCGCGCCGACCTGGGCGAAGCCGAGCGAGATCTTCTTGCCCGCCGCCGAAGGCGATGCCGAAGCCGATTCCGACGCCGACTCGGACGGCGATACGCTGGCCGGTGCCGACGCCGAAGGAGACTTCGAAGCTTCCTGACTCGGAGACGAGCTGCTCCCGCCCTCGTTATTGCCCCCGCAAGCCGCCGATACGAGCATCATCGACGACAGAACGAGCAGAGCCCCTAACTTGCCCGATTTCTTCATCTTTCCCTTAACCTCCCCTATGGTCGCCAGCGTCGTCAGCCGTGGCGTGAGGCCATTATAAAACGCTCACACAAAGCCGGAATACGGAGTCTCGCGGGAATAGAGTGCGATCTTTTGGCCAATTGGGGGAGGGCGTTCGGCCGTCGGTTTGTTTTTTTGTGCGCGAAGTGGATTTTTCCGGCATTATCGGCATCCCTCATAGATCGCCCGGGCGTTCATTTGCTATAGTAGATAAGGACCGAGTTGAAAACGTATACAAGCAGAAAGGTCACGCCGCCGATGAAGCGAATCCGTATGCCCGGCATTCGGCTGTCCAGCATGCGAGCCAAGATGCTCGTCATGTTCGTCATCCTCACCTCGGTGCCGCTGATCGTCGTCGGGCTTCTCTCCTACCAGAAGTCGTACGACACCGTCTCCGGCCACAGCAAAGCGGCGACGATGCTGGCCGCGAGCCAGCTCGGACGGAACATCGACGTTCTGTTCGAAGACGCGGGCAAGCTGCTCGAGCTCGGGAAGAACCCGCAGGTCATCCGCTTCCTGTTCTCGCAGACGGACACCTACGAGGACGCCAAGGAGATTCTGAACGCGTTCGGCCTGTACCGGGAGACGTATAAATACGACAGCGTATTGAACATCACGATGGTCAATCTGTACGGGAGGGGCATCAGCGAGCGCAGGGGCGTGTTCCAGATGGACAAAAACCCGCTCCGCAACCCCCACTTCCAGTACCTGACGAACCATTCCGACGACATTCTGAACATCCCGCCTCCGGACGCGTCGCCGCTCGACCGGCTGGACGGCTTCGACTATCCGGAGCGGAACGTCATCTCCATCATGACGACCGTGAAGAACGGCATCACCCACGAGGTGATCGGCTTCATCGTCATCGATCTCGTCGACACGGCGCTGGAGAAGTTCCGGGACAACGTCGTCATCGGGCGGACCGGCTTCTTCTATGTCGCCGATCGCGGCGGCCGGCCGATTTTCTACCCGGACGACAAGCCCTCCGCGCTCCAGATGCTCGGCGGGACCGACTTGTCCGCGAGGCTGTCGAGCGATCAGGCCAGCTACGTCGACTCCTCCTCCGGCAAGCCGAAGTTCATCGTGTTCACCACCTCCTCCATGACCGGGTGGAAAATCGTCGGGCTCGTGCCGCTCCAGGAGATCATGGTCGAGGCCAATTCGATCCGCCAGCTGATCATCGTCAGCGTGCTGCTCAGCATTATTTTCGCGATTACGCTGCACTTCTTCATTACCGCCCGCCTCACCCGCCCCGTCCAGGTGCTCAAGAACAAGATGCGCCAGGCGGCGTCGGGTTATCTGGAGGTCAAGGTCAAGCCGACCGGGCACGACGAGATCGCCGATCTCGGCAACAGCTTCAACATCATGCTGGAGAAAATCAAAATGCTCATGGATCAGCACCTGAAGGAACAGGAGCAGATCCAGAAGGCCGAACTGCGCACGCTTCAGGCCCAGATCCACCCTCATTTTCTGTACAACACGCTCGATTCGATCGTCTGGATGGCCGAGGCCGGGAAGAACGATCAGGTCATCCTGCTCGTGCAGGCGCTCTCGCGCTTCTTCCGCAGCAGCCTCAACAAGGGGCTCGACTGGATCTCGCTCAAGGACGAACTGGAGCACGCGCGCAGCTACCTCGTCATCCAGAAGATGCGGTACCGGGACATTCTCGAGTACGAGATCGACGTCCCGCCGGAGCTGGAGAATTGCCGCATTCTGAAAATGACGCTTCAGCCGATCGTAGAAAACGCGCTCTATCACGGGATCAAGAACAAGCGGGGGCAAGGGCTCATTCGGGTGTCCTGCCGGGCGGCGAGCGAGCACGAGCTGGAGATCGTCGTCGCGGACAACGGCATCGGCATGAACGCGGAGCGGCTGGAACGGCTGCGGGAACGCCTCGAACGGCGCCATGTCCCCGAGGATAACGAGGGCGAGGGTACCGGCACAGGCTCGGGTGCGGGTACGGAGACGGCGGGCGGATTCGGGCTTCGCAACGTTCAGCAGCGGATTCGTCTCTATTACGGGGAAGCTTACAAGATTCGGGTGGACAGCGCGGACCGCGAAGGGACGACGGTCGCGATCCGAATTCCGATGCAGCGGAGGTGACGGGAATGTGGAAAGTAATGCTGGTCGACGACGAGATCGTCATTCGCGAGAATATCCGGGAATGCGTCGATTGGGAGCGGGAAGGGTTCGTCTATTGCGGGGACGCTTCGGACGGCGAGCTCGCGCTGCCTCTGATCGAGCAGACGATGCCGGATATTCTCATCACCGACATCAAGATGCCGTTCCTGGACGGCCTGGAGCTTAGCGCCATCGTGCGCAAGCGGATGCCCGACGTCAAGATCGTCATCTTGAGCGGACACGACGAATTCGAGTACGCCCGCTCCGCTCTCCGGCTCGGCGTGGAGGAATATTGCCTGAAGCCGGTCAGCGCGGCCGAGCTCGTCGCCCTGCTGCGAAGCGTCGGCGCCAAGATCGATCGCGAGCGGCGGGAGAAGGAGCGGCTGGAGCGGCTTGGGAGGGGCGAGGCCGAGAGGGCGCTTCCGACGAAGGAGAAACTGCTCGCCGACCTGTGCACCGGGATGATCACGACGGCGGAGGCGGTTCATGCGGCGGCCGGGCTGTCCCTGAGCCTGACGGCGCCTTTCTACTCCGTCGTGCTGACGGACGTCCGCTGCGGGCGGAGCCAGTCGGCGGAGATCGACGCCGGCCTCGTCGATCGGGCGGAAGCGCGGCTGCGCGAAGGCATCCTCCGATTCGGGCCCGCGGACGGAATTCTCGAATTCAAGCGCAGCCGAACGGAGAGGGCGTGGATCTTGAAGGGCGACTCGGCCGAGCGGCTTCGCGAGACGCTTGCGTACGCGCAGTCGGAGCTGAAGGCGGGCGTCGAAGCTGAGACGGGCTGCTCGCTCGGCATCGGAATCGGCGGCGTCCAGCAGCGGCTTCAGCACGTTCATTCCTCCTTCCTCGAAGCCGAGGAGGATAAGCATTGGCGGAGGCTAACCGCCCAGAGCCGCCGGACGGCCGGGGCGGCGGACGGCTCTCTCGAGCAGGCGGCCTTCCTCGACCGGCAGAGGTACGTCGACTTCCTGAAGGTCGGCTCCCCGGCCGATGCCGAGGCGTTCGTGTCGGCTCTGGCCGGCGGCTTGCGCTCGATCGATTGGCGGAGCGACCTGTACGGCTACTACTTGCTCAGCGATCTGACGATCGAAGCGTTCCAGACGGCCAAGAGCTTGTACCGGAACCTGGACGGCCTCGAGAGCGCGCTGCGGCGATTCCAGCAGGCGGTCGGCGAGATCGCCTCATGGGAGGACGCTTCCCGCTACCTGCTTTGGCTCGCCGAGCAGTTCTGGGCTTGGCGCGGCAGCGCCGCCGACCGCTACGCCGACATGCTGGAGCAGGTGAAGGCTTACATCGGAGCCCATTACGGCGAGGACCGGCTGTCCCTTCAGGACGTCGCCGACCACGTTCGCGTCAGTCCCAGCCATCTGAGCAAGGTGTTCAGCCAGGAGACGGGGCAGACGTTCATCGAGTTCCTGACGCAGACGCGCATCCGGAAGGCGATGGAGCTGCTGCTCACGACGAACGGCAAGTCGTACGAGATCGCCCATCAAGTCGGCTATGGCGATGCCCATTATTTTTCCAACCTGTTCAAGAAGGTGACGGGGATGACGACCAAGGACTTCCGCAAGCAGGGGCGCCTCGATGCCGCTTGGCCGGGATGGGAAGGAGAGAACCATGAACGGACGTCGGTTGCGGAGGCTCGGCAAGCTCGGTAAGCTCGGTAAGCGGGCCGGGGTCTGGGCTTGCTTGTTGGCGCTGGCGATGGGGGCGTGCTCCTGCTCATTCTTCCCATCGTCCTCCAAGGGGGCCGGCGGCGGCTTGCGGGAATCGGAATCGGGCGCTCCCGATGGCGGCTCCCCTCCGGAGACGGGACTCACGTTCGGCATCATCTATCCGATGGCGCATTCGTTCTACGAGATGATCACGCAGGACGCCAAGGAAGCCGCGGACGAAGCCGGCGTGAAGCTGGTCGTCAAGGCGCCGGACGAAGCGAACCTCGAGCAGCAGATCCGGATGATGGAGACGATGATCAAAATGAGGGTAGACGGCATCGCGATCGATCCGGTCGACACCGAAGCGCTCGCCCCGGTCATCGACAAGGCGGCCGAAGAGGGCATTCCCGTCATCTGCTTCGAATCGGACTCTCCCGGCAGCAAGCGCCTCGCCTTCATCGGCTCCGACAACTACCGGTCGGGCGTCCGCATGGGCGAGGCTCTCGACCGGATGCTGGAGGGCCGCGGCATGGTCATCGTCGAGACGGGAATGTCCAAGATGGGGAGCCTCGCGCAGAGGCTGGACGGACTGCTCGGCTACTTGAACCGGCAGACGGACATTCAGGTGCTGGATGTGAAGTACAACGAGGGCAAGGAAGCTCTCGCGCTGTCGAACCTGGAGGCGATGATCGAGGCGCATCCGCATTTCGACGCGTTCGTCGCGCTCGACGTCATGTCCGGCTCCGCGTCCGTGCTCGTCTGGAAGGCGAGCGGGCTGAGCCGGTACGCGCTGACGTTCGGGGTGACGCCCGAGATCGAGGAAGCGATGAAGAACGGCCAGATCACCGCCTCGATCTCGCAGAACGAGGCGGAATGGGGCCGGCGCATCGTCGACCGGCTGCTCGACGCCTCGCAGGGGCGCGGCATCCCCGCCTTCGACGACATGGGCACGACGGAGATCGCGGCGGAGGGGATGAAGTAGCTCAAAAAACTTCGAAAGACCGTTTCGCTAACAGACTTCTTGGGATAGGGAGACAGGGAAGTCTCGTTTATGGTTGCAATCGCAATCGGAATCGGAATTGGAATCCCAAGGTTCCGGTTTTCATAGGCCCCTTTTTTCTCTAACGAATCCAGGAGACGCTATTTCGCGTCAAAAGCCCATTTTGAAACTCTAACGAACTCCAGCGATCTTATTTAGGTCCATCGAGGGTAAAAACGGGCTTTCAGCACGAAATAGCGTCTATACGATTCGTAAGCACCGAAAATCCGTTGTTTTTCGCGAAATAGCGTCTCCTCGATTCGTTAGCCGCGTTAGCCGCCTCCCCTCAATCGAAACGGGAACCAGGTAACAAATAGAGAAGCTCTACGCGACGCGACCTCCACAAAGATAAGCGAAGCTGAGCCCGGATAACAAATAGGTGCGTGAATTGGGCAGCCGCAGAAAAAAACGACGACTGATCCATTCTAGAAAATAGAAAAACCTCCCACCGGAGGCTAGAATGGTAGAATAAAGTCCGTGCAATGGCCGTGCGGGCGTTTCCCTCCGCCAAGGGGGGGAGGCGAATGAAAACAAAAGATATCATCCAGCTGCTTCTGGCGTCTGGCATGTTTCTTTTGACCCTTCTGACGTTCATCGGAAACTTTCTGCGATAACCAGATCCATTTTAGACGCGCAATCGGCTGTTCGGCGTCTATCCTCACGGTAACTTCGTTCGCAACAGCAAGGAATGCCGATAAAAATACCGCGCAACACGCAAAAGCCCAAGATGAAAGCCCGCCGGAACCGGCGGGCTTCTTCTGTCGCGATTGGGGCTTAACCAAGAACGATTCGGTCGTCCGCGAGCTTGTGGCCGCTGATCTTCTCGAATTCCCCGAGCAGCTGCTCGACGGTCAAGTCCTTCTTCCGCTCTTCCGGGATGTCGAGAATGATGCGTCCCTTGTCCATCATAATCAGGCGGTTGCCGAGACGGATCGCCTGCTCCATGTTGTGAGTGACCATCAGCGTCGTCAGCTTCATCTCGCGGACGACGCGTTCGGTCAGCTTCGTGATCAGCTCGGCGCGGGCCGGGTCGAGAGCGGCCGTGTGCTCGTCCAGCAGCAAAATCTGCGGCTGCGTGAACGTCGCCATCAGCAGGCTGAGCGCCTGGCGCTCGCCGCCGGACAGAAGGCCGACCTTCGCCTTCAGCCGGTTCTCGAGGCCGATGCCGAGGCGCACCAGCTGCTCGCGGAACACCTTGCGCTTGGCGGCGGTCACGCCGAAGCTGAGCCCCCGGCTCTTGCCGCGGCGGTAAGCCATCGCCAGGTTCTCCTCGATGGTCATCGTCGGAGCGGTGCCCGCCATCGGATCCTGGAACACCCGGCCGATCCACCGGCTCCGCTCATGCTCCGACAAGGACGTGACGTTCGTCCCGTCGATCTTCACTTCCCCGAGATCGGGCTTCATGACGCCGGAGATGATGTTCATGAGCGTGGACTTGCCCGCGCCGTTGCTTCCGATCACCGTGACGAAGTCGCCCGGCTTCAGCGACAGCTTGATGTCGACGAGGGCGGTCTTCTCGTCCGGAGTACCCGGGTTGAACAGCTTGATGACGTTCTGAATGTCCAGCATTACGACCGTCCCCCCTTCCGGCCGACAGACGCGGACATGGCGAGTTCGGCAGACCGTCGGCGCGCGACGCTCTTCTGCTTGACGGCGCGGCGCACCGTCGGAATGACGAGGGCGATAATAACGATGATCGCGGTGATCAGCTTCAGGTCCGAAGCCTCCAGGTGGAGCCAGTCGGCCCGAAGCGCCAGCGCGATGACGATCCGGTAGACGACCGAACCGAGCAGCGCCGCCAGCGTCGCCTGGATGACGATCCTCGCGCCGAAGATCGCTTCGCCGATGATGACGGAAGCGAGCCCGATGACGATCATCCCGATGCCCATGTTAATGTCCGCGAACCCGGAATCCTGGGCGATAAGAGCTCCGGACAAGGCGACGAGCCCGTTCGACAGGCTGATGCCGATGATCTTCGTCCGGTCGGTGTTCGCGCCGAAGCTCCGGATCATGCGGGCGTTGTCCCCGGTCGCCCGGAGAGCCAGGCCGAGATCCGTATGCAGGAAGCCGTCCAGCAGCAGCTTGAAAACGATTGCTACGGCGAGCAGAACGACGATGTAGACGAACGTCTTCGTAGCGATGGAGGAGAACAGCGTGGACTCCCCGATCATCGAGATGTTCGGCTTGCCCATGATTCTCATATTGATCGAGTAGAGCGCGATCATCATCAGAATCCCGGACAGCAGGCCGTTGATCCGGCCCTTCGTGTGCAGCAAGCCGGTGCAGACGCCGGCCAGCATTCCCCCGAGAAGCGCGGCGACCGTGGCGAGCAGCGGATGGTAGCCGTGACTGATCATCACCGCGGCGATGGCTCCCCCGGTCGTGAAGCTGCCGTCGACGGTCAAGTCCGGAAAATCGAGAATGCGGAACGTAATGTATACCCCGAGCGCCATCAGCGCGTACATCAAGCCGAGCTGTATGGCCCCGTAAATCGAATCGAGCATGGGCTTGCCTCCTTATAAGCGACAAGCGGAGTGAACGTATGGAACGTTCACCCCCGCTTGTGGGTTGACGGACGGATGGATGAGATGGCTTATTGAATGATGTTCGTGTCCGGATCGGCGACCTTGCTCTTCATCTCGTCGGTGACGGTGATGCCTTGGGCGGCGGCGGCCTTCAGGTTCAGGATAAGGCTCAGCTTCTCCTGCATCTTGACCGGCAGGTCGCCCGGCTTCTTGCCGTTCTTCAGCACGTCGACCGCCATCTCGCCGACTTGGTAGCCGTGGTCGAAGTACTTGAAGCCGACCGTCGCGAACGCGCCCTTCTCGACCGTGTCGCGGTCGCTGGAGAAGAACGGAATCTTCTTCTCGTTGGCGACTTGGATGATCGAGTCGACGCCGCTGACGACCATGTTGTCGAGCGTAATGTAGAACGCGTCAACCTTGCCGACCAGCGATTGAGCCGCTTGCTTCACTTCGGAGGTGTTGGTGACGGCGGCCTTCACGAGCTTGATGTTGTGCGCGGCGAGAGCTTCCTCCGCCTTCTTCGTCATGACGATGGCGTTCGGCTCTCCTTCGTTGATCACGACGCCGACCGTCTTCACGTTCGGGAAGTCGGACGCGATGAAGTCCATCAGCTGCGTGATGGCTTCCGGGTTCGTGTCGGACGCGCCGGACACGTTGCCGCCCGGCTGTTCGAGATTCGTGACGATCTTCGCGTCGAGCGGATCGGTTACGGCCGCGAACAGGACCGGGGATTCCTTCACGTTCTGAACGACGGCTTGCGCGGACGGAGTCGCGATCGCGAGCACGAGATCGTACTTCTGCGAGCCCAGCTTCTGGCCGATCGAGAGGTTGTTGCTCTGGTCTCCCTGAGCGTTGTTGTAGTCGACCTTCAAGTTCTTGCCTTCTTCGAGGCCCGCGTCCTTAAGCGCCGCGAGGAAGCCTTCGCGAGTCGCGTCGAGAGACGGATGCTCGACGATCTGGGAGATCGCGATCGAGTACGTCTTCGTATCCGTGGATGCCGGCGCGCTTGCGCTCGCGCTGGCCGTGGCGCTCGGGCTGGCGCTCTCGCTCGGGCTGGCCCCGGCGTTGCCGTTATCGTTCGACTTCGCGCCGCAGGCCGTCGCGGCGAGCATGGCGACCGACATCAACAGCGGCGCCCAAATCTTTTTTCTCATATTCTCTTGCCCCTTCTCTCGTAATTGGGAGTTCGTTATCCCTAAGTTTAAAGGGCACCTCCAAGACTCGTCAATTATTAAGTCGAATTATAGAGATATATACTAGGATCCTTGCGTTAATTATTGTTTACTGTTCCATAATCCCCCTCGAATCCCGCCCTTCACCCGCCAAAAAAGGCATAAAGAAAACCCCGCGGCCTGAATAGCCGCAGGGTTCCTTGCGGAAGATACGAGCGCTTCGCCCGCCGCCGTCCGGGACGACGAATGTTAGAAGCCTTTGTATTGAGGCTCCTCTTGCTCCAGCTGTTGGACGCGGGTCTCCACCTGGCTCAGGATTTGCTGCGTTTGTTGAGCCGCGTTCGTGAACAGGGTCTTGGCTTCTTGATTTTGCGTGCTCAGAGCGAATTGCTCCAGGCTGGCCTGCGCGCTCTTCAAAGAGGCGACGCATGTCTTGACTTGGGACGCTACCGTCATGCTCCATCTCACCTCTCTGATCGGATTATATCCTTTAGGCAGGACAGGTTATAAACTGCCCCGTTCCCCGCCAATTCATAACCGCGAAAACGGCCGTGGTAAAAATCCGCCCCCCGTGGAATCCTGATACCAAATTGGCTGAGCAGGGGGAGCGAAATGGCTAACAAGAAATTGAAAAAACTGACTCCCACGCAGCGGGAATACCAACGGCTGGCGCTTAGCCGCATGCCGAAGCGCTCCGTGGCCGTCAATTCGCTGCGGGCCTATCTGACGGGAGGGCTCATCTGCGTCGTCGGGCAGGGCATCCAGGATATGCTGATCCATTGGGGAGGCATGGATAAGAAGCAAGCGGCGGCGCCGACCGTCGCCATTCTCATTATCGTCGCCGTTATCCTCACCTGCCTGGGCGTCTACGACAAGCTGGGCCAGTGGGCCGGAGCCGGCTCCGCCGTGCCCGTCACCGGCTTCGCCAATTCGATGGCTTCGACCGCCATCGAGCACCGCGCCGAAGGGCTCGTGCTGGGAGTCGGCGCCAATATGTTCAAACTGGCGGGCTCGGTCATCGTCTTCGGGACGGTCGCCGCCTTCGTCATCGCGATTATCCGCTTGATTTTCACTCAGGGAGGTTGACGGGCCGGATATGCTCAAAGGACATCAGAGCTGGCTGTTCCATCGGAAGCCGGTGATCGCGTCGACGGCCGCCGTCGTCGGCCCGTTCGAAGGACGCGGCCCCCTGGCCGAAGACTTCGACATCATCCACGGCGACAGCCTCATCGGACAGGACAGCTGGGAGAAGGCGGAGAGAACCTTGCTGGAGGAGGCGTCGAACATCGCGATCGAACGCGCCGGCCTCACCAAGGAGCAGGTCCAATTCCACATCGGCGGGGACCTGCTGAACCAGATCGCGAGCAGCAGCTACGCTTCCCGTACCCTTACCATCCCTTATCTGGGCGTGTTCGGCGCCTGCTCCACGTCGATGGAGAGCCTCGCCCTCGCTTCCTATCTGGTGGCGTCCGGCGGGGCCAAGCACGCGCTCGCGGCCACGTGCAGCCATAACTCCAGCGCGGAGAAGCAATTCCGCTACCCGACGGAGTACGGCTCGCAGAAGCCCCCCACCGCCCAATATACGGTGACGGGCGCCGGCGCGGCGGTCGTCTCCGAGACGGGGACCGGCCCCGTCGTCGCCGCGGCCACGATCGGCAGGGTCGTCGACATGGGAATCAAGGATCCGTTCAATATGGGAGCCGCCATGGCCCCGGCCGCGGTCGACACGATTACCGCGCACTTCCGCGATCTCGGAGTCGGCCCCGACCATTACGACATGATCGTCACCGGGGACCTGGCCAAGGTCGGCCACGATATCGCGAGCGAGCTGTTCGACAAGCACAACATCCCGATGCATAAGACGCGCTTCCGCGATTGCGGCATGATGATCTACGACTACGACACGCAGATGGTCCAGGCCGGAGGCAGCGGCTGCGCCTGCTCCGCGGTCGTGACGTACGGGCATCTCATCCGCAAGCTTCGCAAAGGGGAGCTTCGAAGAATCCTCGTCGTGGCGACGGGAGCGCTCCACTCCCCGATCGCCCTGCAGCAAGGGGATTCGATCCCCGGAATCGCCCACGCCGTCGCCATCGAGGCGCCTGAATCCGCAACGGGGGAGGACTGAGCCGCATGCCCGGCTGGTTGGAGATCGTCGTTCGCGCCCTGAGCGCCTTCGTCATGCTGTTCATCATCACCCGGATTCTCGGGAAGAAGCAGATCTCGCAGCTTACCTTCCTGGAGTTCATCATCGGCATCACGCTCGGCGAATTGGCCGGCTTCCTCTCGACGGACGTGGAGGCCCATTTCCTGCACGGCGTGATCGCCCTGGCCGTCTGGTTCGTCGTTCCGCTCGGGCTCGAGTTCCTGATGCTCAAGAGCAAGAAGCTGCGCCAGCTCATCGAAGGCGGCGGGCGGGTCGTCATCAAGGAAGGCAAGGTTCTGGAAGACAACATGAAGAAGGAGAGACTGTCCGCGGACGAGCTGCTCGAGCAGCTGCGGGGCAAGAACGTGTTCAACTTCGCGGACGTCGAATTCGCGGTGATGGAGACGAACGGAGAGCTGAGCGTTCTGCTGAAGAAGGACAAGCAGCCGCTGACGCCGAGCCATCTCGGCATTAAGACGGTCAACGAGGTGGAGCCTCAGACGGTCATTATGGACGGCAAGTACATGGACGAGCCGCTCGCGACGCTCGGTCTCAGCCGGGGATGGCTCCATGCGGAGCTGGAGAAAATCGGGGTGACGGTCGAGAACGTGTTTCTCGGCCAGGTAGACGCGTATCAGCAAATCTACGTCGACTTGTACGACGACAAGCTCAAGGTTCCCGCTCCGCAGGCTAAAGCTCTCCTGCTCGCCACGCTGAAGAAGTCGCAGGCCGACCTCGAGCTGTTCGCCTCCGCTACCCGCAGCCCGGAGGCGAAGGCGATGTACGAGCGCACGTCGCGCGAGCTGGCCGGCGTCATCTCTTCGCTCGATCCGATGCTGCGGGGATGAGGAGCGGCTCCCTCGATCCCCATTTCCGCGGCGGTTATCGAGCCTAATCGAACTTCGTCCTCCGGGGCGAAGTTCTTTCTTGTTGCCAGACGGACGGACAATTGTCTATAATACAGACAAAAGTTTGCGTTTGTTTTTTGGGCGCCGACTCTTACGCTTTTACCACTCTTCCCGACCCGAGGTTATCTCTATGGACCGCGAACAGCAACTACTCGCCCATATTCGCCGGAATCCGTTCATCACGCAGCAGGAGCTGGCGGATCTCGTCGGCATCTCCCGCTCCGCCGTCGCCGGGCATATCGCCTCCCTGACCCGGAAGGGCATCATTCGCGGCCGGGCGTACGTGACCGCCGAGGAAGGAGCCGTCCTCTGCATCGGAGGCGCCAATCTCGACAGCAAGGCGAAGGGCAAGCAGGCGCTGCGGCTGGCGGCTTCCAATCCGGTCGCGGTGACGGAAGCCTGCGGCGGCGTCGCGCGCAACATCGCGGCGAACTTGGCGAAGCTCGGCTGCCGCGTCTCGCTGCTGACGCTCGTCGGGGACGACAAAGCGGGGCAGTGGGTGCTCGAGGAGACGGCCAAGCTCGGGGTCGACACCGGCCCTTCCGTCATCCTCCGCGGAGAGCGAACGGGGACGTATACCGCTCTTCTGGAGCGGGACGGCGAGATGTTCATGGCGTTCGCCAACATGGACATCTACGAGAAGTTCACGCCCGCTCTTCTGCAGGAGAAGTGGCCGCACATCGCCTCCGCCAAGCTCGTCGTCGCGGACGCGAACCTTCCCGCGGAGAGCCTCGATTGGCTCGTCGAGCGGTGCCGGGCGGAGTCGCTGACGCTGCTGATCGATCCGATCTCCCCCGAGAAAACGAAGAAGCTCCCCCGTTCGCTCGAAGGCGCGACCGCGATCTTCCCGAATGTCGCGGAAGCCTGCGAGCTGGCCGGGGAGGAATTCCGCCCGGAGCCCGACGTCCCGGCTCTGGCCGCGAAGATCCGCGAGAGGGGCGTTCGCCACGTGTTCGTCACGCTCGGCAAGCGCGGCGTCTATTACTCGGGCGAAGGTGCCGACGGAACGGACGAGAGCGGCCTCTTCCCCGCCATTCCGACCGAGGTGGTCGAGGTGACGGGGGCGGGGGACGCTTTTCTCGCCGGCGTCGTCTACGGCGTTCTGCGCGAACGCTCTTACCGGGAGGCGACCCGCCTCGGCCTCGCCGCCGCCCATCTCGCGCTCCAGACGTCGGATTCGGTATCGGACCGGCTAAGCGAGGAACAATTGGCTCAAGTCATCCACCATGCGAAAGGAAGCGATCCCCATTAACCGCTATCTTCAATTCACCAAGGAAGTCGAGGAGGCGCTGAACGCCGGCAAGCCGGTCGTCGCGCTGGAGACGACGATCATCTCCCACGGCATGCCGCACCCGCAGAACATCGAGATGGCCCGCAACGTCGAGCGCATCATCCGCGAGCAAGGCGCCGTTCCGGCGACCATCGGCATCCTCGACGGCCATATCAAGATCGGCCTGAACGACGCCGAGCTCGAAGCGTTCGCGACCAGCCCCTCCGTCGAGAAGGTGAGCCGGCGCGACTTCCCGTACATTCTGTCCTCCGGCAAGATCGGCGCCACGACGGTGGCCGCCACGATGATCGGCGCGGCTCTCGCCGGCATCGAAGTGTTCGCGACCGGCGGCATCGGCGGCGTGCACCGCGAAGGCGAGACGACGATGGACGTGTCGGCCGACTTGACGGAGCTCGCGAACACGAACGTCGCCGTCGTCTGCGCCGGAGCGAAGTCGATCCTCGACATCGGCCGCACGCTCGAGTATCTCGAGACGCACGGCGTGCCCGTCGTCGGATACAAGACGGACGTGTTCCCGTCGTTCTACTCCCGCGAGAGCGACTTCGGCGTCGACTTCCGGCTCGACACGCCCGAGGCGGTCGCCGACGTGCTGCGCGCGAAGTGGGAGCTGGGCCTTCGCGGCGGCGCCGTCATCGCCAACCCGGTGCCGGAAGCGCACGCCATGAAGCACGAGGAGATCGAAGGCGTCATCCGCCAGGCGCTCCAGGAAGCGAACGACCAGCACATCGCCGGCAAAAAGGTAACCCCGTTCCTGCTCGGCCGCATCAAGCAGCTGACCGAGGGCAAGAGCCTCGCGACCAACATCCAGCTCGTCTACCACAACGCGATGGTCGCCGCCCAGATCGCCGTCGCCCTGAAGCGCAAGTAAGGCGGCGCTCTCGGCCCGGGCGCTTTGCGCTGCTTCGATGCGAGCAAGCCGGCCCTCTTCTGCCGCTCAAGCAACCAACCCCCGAACCGAATCGGTTCGGGGGTTATTATTTTCCGCTAATGCACCGCGGCATCTCAGTAGCTGAGGCAAATCGGCGGGTAAGCGGGACAACGAGCTAAGCAGCCAAGGGCACTCCCCTAGAGTCATGTAGTGAGGAGGAAAGTGTACCGGCTTTCCGCTCTTGCGGATAAACAGCTCTCTCGCCCGAGCCTCAAGGCTTCGGCGAACGGTCATGTAGCCGGCCGAGCGTTGGCCGGAACACATGAATTTTCTCCATATAAGCGCTAACGGCTCCATCAACTCATACAAAAACAAAAGGCACCCAAGGCCGCGAACGGCCCAAGTGCCTAAAAAACCATTAACGGCGGATTCCCGCTTCTTACAGTTCGATGTGGCTGGCAAGCGCCGGGCCCTTCTCGCCCGCGTGGTACACGTCGAGTCCGCCTTCGGCGCCCTTCACGACGACGTACGGGCAGCAATCGTACAGAATGAGGCCGCGAAGCTCGCCCTTCACGCGATACGATTCATGATAGCCCTTCTTCAGGTCGCCGAAGTCGTTGGCCGTGTAGACGTACACCGTATCGCCGATCTGCTTGGCGTAGTTGTGGTTCGTCCGGTTCGCGACCTTCTTCTGCGCCGTCGTGAAGATCCGGCCGCTCATGTACTCTTCCTTGTTATCGTTCTCCTTGCCCTTGGCGAATTCCGGCCAGAGATCGCTGAATACCAGATAGCCGGTCTTGTCGTTCTTGACGAGAACCATCGGAATTTGCGCCGGGCCGTAAGGGATGATGAACAGGTCCTTCAGCTCGCCGTCGTGCAGCGCGCCGTTCGTCTGGAACAGCTGCGACTTCGAGTCGTGGACGAATACCTTCTTGCCGACTTGCAGAGCCGCGAAGTCCCCTTCTACCGCCAGCTTCGTGGCGACCTGCTTGGCCGCGGCCGGAGCCGCTTCCTCGGCGCCCGCGAGAGCGGGAACCGTCAGCATCGCCGCGACCGCCGCGGCGAGCGTAAACCGTACTCGTGCCTTGCTACGTTTCATTGAATGAATGCCCCTTTGCGTCTAAGTATCATGCAATCTCGTCGCATGTTCTGAGGCCAATTATACGGGCGCAACCGGCCAACCGTTAGTTACCGCGGTCATATGAATTGTCATGATATAACCATGACCCGAAGCATAGCCCGTGTCGAAAAAAATAAGGCCCCCACCGTCTCATTCTCCGGCGGTCCCCGCATATAAATGGGAATCACTGGAGGTGTTCATTGTGCTCAAGCGTCTAAGTATCGCCATTCTGGCCGCCCTCGTCCTTCTCCTCGCTCTCCCCGCCTACGCCGACGGCGCCGCGGCCGCGGAGCAATCGACGGCATTATCCGAGAAATACGCCGGCTACTCGCACTTTATCGTCATCGATAAATCTCGCAATCGCCTGTTCTATTACCAGAAGGGGGAGCTCGTCAAATCGTTCGCGGTGGCCACCGGCAAGAAGCCTTCCTACACGCCGGAAGGACTGTTCGTCATTCGCGAGAAGATCAAGAACCGCCCCTATTACAAAGGGAAGATCAAGGGAGGAGACCCGAAGAACCCGCTCGGCGACCGCTGGCTCGGGCTCAAGGTCACGCTGAAGGACGGCACGACCTCCTACGCCTACGGAATTCACGGGACGAACAACGAGAAGTCGATCGGCAAGTACGTCTCCGAAGGGTGCATCCGGATGCATAACAAGTCGGTGCGGTGGCTGTTCGACCAGGTGGAGGTAGACACTCCGGTTCTCATTCGGAAGTAGGCGCATGTCCGAGCGGGGATCCGAATCCGCGAACGTAGGAAGACCGACCTAGAGGTCGGTCGTTTTTTTGTATATTTATGCATGAAAATGATTCTTCTCTACGCCGCCATCCGGCCTCGAACGGACTCCCCGCTCGCCCTCCAACCAGCGAAAACGCTGTCATGACGCTGGTTCCCGGGTTTCGAGAAATTCCGACAAGAATAGTTGACGAACCCCCCCACCAGGTGTAAGATTGGCTCTGTCATGCAATGCGACGGATTGACACAGAGAAGGACGCGACCCTCGTCCGACATCGGAGTGAGTCCTAGGAGGAATCATACTATGGAAGCCATGACTTTCGTTCTGTTTGGCGCCACGGGCGACCTGGCCAAACGGAAGATTTACCCTGCCCTTTATAATATGTACCTGGACGGCAAGCTTCCGAAGTCGTTCACGGTCATCGGGCTGGGCCGCAAGGAGATTCCCGACGCCGTATTCCAGGGCAACGTCGGGCAATCGCTCAAGGAATTTTCCCGCCGCCCGGCCGCGGAAGGCCCCGCGCTGGACGAGTTCCTCTCGGCGTTCCGTTACCACCCGCTGAACGTCAACCATCCGGAGGACTACGCCAAGCTGCTGAAGCTCGTGCAATCCCGCGAGACGGAGCTCGGCATCCCCGACAACCGCCTGTTCTACTTATCGGTCGCTCCGGAATTTTTCGAAGTGATCGCGTCGCATATTAAGGAGAGCGGCCTCGGCTCGACGCGCGGCTGGAAGCGCCTGATCATCGAGAAGCCGTTCGGGCACGACCTCGCCACCGCGCGCGAGCTGAACGCCAAGCTGAGCGAGGCGTTCGAGGAAGACGAGATTTTCCGCATCGACCACTACCTCGGCAAGACGATGGTGCAGAACCTGGAGACGCTCGTCCTCGCCAACCCGGTCATCCAGGCGGTATGGAACAACCGGCACATCGCCAACGTGCAGATCACCGCGAGCGAGACGGTCGGCGTCGAAGAGCGCGCCGGGTATTACGACCAGTCGGGCGCGATCCGCGACATGTTCCAGAACCACATGCTGCAGGTGCTCATGATGACGGCCCTTCGCCTCCCGAGCCGGATCACGGCCAAGGAGATCCGGGCGGAGAAGCGGAAGATCATCGAAGCGCTGCGCCCGATCGCCAAGCCGGAGGTCGCGCGGCACGTCGTCCGCGGCCAGTACGCCGCGGGGACGCTGAACGGCAAGCCGGTTCCGGGCTACGCCGACGAGCCGGGCATTCCGGCGGGCTCCCGCAACGACACGTTCGTCGCCGCCCGGCTGTGGATCGACAATCCGGAGTGGCAGGGCGTTCCGTTCTACATCCGCACCGGCAAGAGAATGTCCCAGAAGTCGACCCGCATCGTCGTCGAGTTCAAGAACCCGACCGCGGGCCTGTACTCGTCGCGCGGGGAAGAGACCGAGCCGAACCTGCTCGTCATCGAGATCAACCCGAACGAGCGCGTCTCCTTCCGCTTCAACGGCAAGAACCCTCGCAACGAAGGCAAGATCGAAGCGATCGAGATGGACTTCTCCACCGAGCAGTCGGAGCTTCCGGAAGCTTACGAGCGCCTGATCTCCGACGCGCTGCAGGGAGACTCCACGTTCTTCGCCCATTGGAAGGAAG
Organism: Cohnella xylanilytica; assembly: GCF_014212175.1. Taxonomy (GTDB): domain Bacteria; phylum Bacillota; class Bacilli; order Paenibacillales; family Paenibacillaceae; genus Cohnella; species Cohnella xylanilytica. The sequence goes on from NZ_JACJVR010000073.1 coordinate 47,794, forward strand.
TCGAGCTCGCTTGGCAATGGGTTCAGCCGGTTCTCGACGCGTTCGCCGACAACTCCGTGCCGCTTCATTCTTACGCCGCCGGCTCCAACGGTCCCGAAGCTTCGGACAAGCTGCTCGGGGAGGACGGCTTCCGGTGGTGGCTCGATCCGAAGGCTCTCGAGCTGGCCTTCCAGGCTTAATCGTTTTTTTCCTATATAGAGAGACCATACCCGGCTTCACCCACTACACAGAGAAGCCCCGGTTCGCCCGGGGCTCCAATTGGAGGAGATTAATCATGCAAGTAGGACTTATCGGACTGGGCAAGATGGGCTTCAACCTGGCGCAAAACCTGATGGACCACAAGCACGAAGTCGTCGCGTTCGACCTGAACGCGCAAGCGGTAGAGTCGGTTAAGGCTCTCGGCGCCAAGGGGACGACGAGCCTGAAGGAGCTGGTCGCGTCGCTGGCGTCGCCGAAGGTGCTGTGGATCATGGTTCCGCACGCCGTCGTCGACAAGGTGCTGGAGGAAGTCGCTCCTCTGCTCTCTCAAGGAGACATCGTCATCGAAGCGGGCAACTCCCACTACAAGGAGTCGATTCGCCGCTATGAATCCATGAAGGAGAAGGGCATCCACTACCTCGACGCGGGCACGTCCGGCGGCATGGAAGGCGCCCGTCACGGCGCGTGCTACATGGTCGGCGGGGATCCCGAAGCTTGGGCGATCGTCGAGCCGGTGTTCCGCGACACCGCCGTCGAGAACGGCTACCTGTACGCGGGCAAGGCGGGCAGCGGCCACTTCCTGAAGATGGTGCACAACGGCATCGAGTACGGCATGATGGCGGCGATCGGCGAAGGGTTCGAGGTACTGGAGAAAAGCGACTTCGAATTCGACTACGAGCAAGTGGCCCGCGTCTGGAACAACGGCTCCGTCATCCGTTCCTGGCTCATGGAGCTGACCGAGCGCGCGTTCTCGAAGGATTCCAACCTCGACGAGATCAAGGGCACGATGCATTCCTCCGGCGAAGGCCGCTGGACGATCGAGACCGCCCTCGACCTGCAAGCCGCGACTCCGGTTATCGCGATGTCGCTGCTCATGCGGTACCGCTCGCTCGAGACCGATACGTTCACGGGCAAGGTCGTCGCCGCCCTGCGCAACGAATTCGGCGGCCACTCGGTCGAGAAGAAGGAACTGCAGCACGTGTAAAAAAAAGGCGGCGCTTCGCTCGCCCGCGACCTAGCGGACAAGCGGTAAGCGGCATCCAAACCGAAAACTCCAACCTCGCTTCGGATTCCCGGGGCGGCGTTGGAGTTTTTTTCATTCGTGCGGGGGCGTTCCGGCTGCCGTAAGCCGACTTTGCCGGGTTACGGACGCGCGTCGTGCTATTCGCTGGCGGAGGACCAATCTTAAGGAAGTTTAAGGGGGAGTTAACCCTGTTTTAATCTCTCTCGTTTAGGATAAGTAACAGATGATCGCATCGATGAAGGAAGGTAACGATAGATGATGAATGCCAAACGAATGCTGGCGATCTGCACGATCGCCATTATGCTCACGATAGGAAGCGGGTTCCGAAGCAACGAAGCGAGCGCGAGCGAGGTTCTGTTGAAGGGGGACTTCTACGGCGATTCCGCCCCGGCCGATTCCGAAGCCGATCATACGGAAGCGGCGGCCGAGACGTCTGCCGATTCCCGTCCCGGCGATGCCCGCGCAGAGGTCGGGCCTTTCCTGAGCATGCTTGGGGCGGGCAGCGAGGAGGAGGTATGGGACGCCCTGTACAACGGCGGGTCTCTCGCCTCCATCGCGACGGCCAACGGCAAGGACGTGGGCGAGCTGATCGACAGCCAGGCGGCGGAACTGAGCGAGCAGCTTCGCCAGCGCCTGCTCGCCGGCAGCATCTCGCTCGAGCAATATAAGGCGCAGCGCGCGGAAGTCTATGCGCTTGTCGCGAGCAGCGCGTACGGCTTGCATTAAAGCGCTTGGCGAGCAAGACAAGCCTCGGCTTGCGGTTGGTTCGCTCGGGGGCGCCGCCTTCACGCTTCGACTGGCAATCCAATCATTCGCTGGGAGGGGAAAGCCGAGATCATCGGCTTACACGATCCTCCGCGACGGAAGACCTTGGCCGTTAGTCGAAAAAATCGACTAACGGGGGGTTCCGCAGCGGAAAACCTTGGCCGTTAGTCGAAAAAATCGAATAACGGGGGGCTCCGCAGCGGAGGACCTTGGCCGTTAGTCGAAAAAATCGACTTACAGCGGGCTCCGCGGCGGAAGACCTTGGCCGTTAGTCGAAAAATTCGACTAACGGGGGGTTCCGCAGCGGAGGACCTTGGCCGTTAGTCGAAAAATTCGACTAACGGGGGGGCCGCAGCGGAAGACCTTGGCCGTTAGTCGAAAAATTCGACTAACGGGGGGTTCCGCAGCGGAAAGCCTTGGCCGTTAGTCGAAAAATTCGACTAACGGGGGGCTCCGCAGCGGAAAGCCTTGGCCGTTAGTCGAAAAATTCGACTAACGGGGGGCTCCGCAGCGGAAAGCCTTGGCCGTTAGTCGAAAAATTCGACTAACGGGGGGCTCCGCAGCGGAAAACCTTGGCCGTTAGTCGAAAAAATCGACTAACGGGGGCCCCCGCAGCGGAGGACCTTGGCTGTTAGTCGAAAAAATCGACTTACAGCGGGCTCCGCGGCGGAAGACCTTAGCCGTTAGTCGAAAAATTCGACTAACGGGGGGTTCCGCAGCGGAGGACCTTGGCCGTTAGTCGAAAAAATCGACTAACGGCGGGCTCCACAGCGGAAAGCGAGGGCTGTAAGTCGATAAAATCGACTTACAGCCCCTCGATAATGTCGCCGGCGAGGAGGGATGCCTCGGAGCCGCGGGCTTCGGCCGCGCGGTCCCCCGCCCGGCCGTGGAGATAGACCCCCGCGCAGACCGCCTGCGCGGGGGTCATTCCTTGCGCGAGCAGGCTGCCGACGATGCCCGCGAGCACGTCGCCCGCGCCGCCGGTGGCCATGCCCGGGTTGCCGGTCGCGTTGACGTAGACCGCGCCGTCCGGCGCCGCCACGACGGTGCGCGCGCCTTTGAGCGCCAGCGTCACGCCGTGGCGCTCCGCGAACCGGCGCGCCAGGCCGATCCGGTCGCGCTGCGTCTCGCGCACGGAGAGGCCGCACAGCCGCGCCATCTCGCCCGGATGCGGCGTCAGCGCGACCGGCGCGCGGCGCCGCGGCCAGGCCGCGAAGGCGTCTTCGCCGCCCTCGGCCAGCATGTTCAAGGCGTCGGCGTCCAGCACGAGCGGCACGCCGTCCGTCGCCTCCCACACGGCGCGCAGCCACGCGCCGTCGCCCTCCCATCGGCCCAGCCCCGGGCCGATGACGAGAGCCTGCTTGCCGGCGGCGAGCGCGGCAAGCGATTCCGGCGGCGCGGCGCTCCAATCGCCGCGCCCTTCGTCCGGCAGCCCGGCGAGCATCGCCTCGGGCAGCCGGCCGGCGAGGGACGGCGCCAGCGACTGCGGCACCGCCCAGCTGACGAGCCCGCACCCGGCCCGCAGCGCGGCCTTGGCGGCCAGCAGCCCGGCTCCGCTCATCGCCAGCGAGCCGGCCGCCACGAGCACGTGGCCGTACGTCCCCTTATGCGTATCGGCCTTCCGCCGGAGCGGCCAGTCTAGGCCCAGCCGCTCCCGCAGCGTCCGCTCTTCGAGCGCGAACGCGTTCACGCCCAGCTCGTCCGCCGCGGCCTCCGGGATGCCGATCGCGCGGACGACGACCCGGCCCGCCCGTTCCGCGCCGGGGTACTGCACGAGCCCGCGCTTCGCCATCGCCAGCGCGACCGTCGCCGCAGCCCGGATGCACGGCTCGGCGACCTCTCCCGTGTCCGCGTCCAATCCGCTCGGAATGTCCGCGGCCACGATCGGCAGCCCGCTGGCGTTCGCCTCGCGGATAAGCGCCGCGTAAGCCCCCCGCGGCGCCCCGGCCGAGCCGGTGCCGAGCAGCGCGTCGACGACGCCGTCGTACCGGCTCCAATCGATGCGGCCAGGCTCGTACTCGGCCGCCGGAATGCCGAGCCTCGCGGCGATGTCCCGCTGGACCGCCGCCTCGCCCTTCAGCGAATCCGGCGCCGCCGCGTAGACGACGGCGGCTTCGTGCCCCATCTCGATCAGATGCCTCGCGCAGACGAGGCCGTCCCCGCCGTTGTTGCCTTTGCCCACGAGAACCAGCCATCTTCCCCGATCCCGCCCGAGCAGCCCGGCCGCCTCTTCGGCGATCGCGCGCCCCGCGTTCTCCATCAGGACGATCGCCGGAATTCCGATCGTCTCGATCGCATGCCGGTCCAGCCTTCGCATCTCCTCCGCCGTCACCACGAACATGGCGCCGCCTCCCCTTCAAGAATCGATACTTCTATTTTCCAACCGAATCGCTGCCCGGGCAACCCCGGATCCGCCCGCTAGACGCCTTCGCTCCTCATGATCCCGTGGGAATAGACGTCCCAGCCGACCCTCAGCGACTGGTCGAAAGTCTCCGGCGTCTCGTACACGAGCGTCGACACCAGGCCGTCCAACAGCGTGCAGAACGACAGCGGCCCGTCCTCGGGATCGATCCGAAGCCTCTCCTTCTCCCTTAGAAAGGCGGTCTTCAGCAGCGCCCGAAGATGCGACAGATAGAGCCGGTAAGAAGTCATGACGTGCCCGGTCAGATGCTTCGGCGGCAAGTACGACATGACGATCATGAAGTTGACGTTCGGGTTGCCGAGGAACCGTTCCTTGTAGGCGACCAGCAGCGAATAGAGCGTCTTCTTCAGTCCGGCGCTTTTATGCTCATCGAAAAAACCGTGCAAATAATCGATCTCCTCCTGGAGGACCCCCTCGATCAGTTGCCGGAACAAGTCGTCCTTGTCGCGGAAATGCGCATACACCGATTGCTTCTTGATGCCCGCCTCTTCCGCGATATGGGCGAGCTTCGCGCCTTCGTAGCCGTAGCGGTTGAAATGCCGGATCGCGATCTGCCGCAGACGTTCCGAGCCTGCCATGCCCTCGCCCCCTCCCTTCTCTCGTTATCCCCCATCCAGATATCCTCGAAGCCCCTCACCCATCGCCTGACTCAAGTAAGCTTGCTCACTTATCCGTGGGCGGCGCCCTTCAAATTCAAAATGACGACGCCCGCGATAATGAGCGCAAGGCCGGCTACCGTCGTCACGCTAGCCGTCTCCTTCCAGATCACGATGCCGATGACCGCCGTGACCGCCGTGCCGACTCCCGACCAGATCGCGTACGCGACGCCCAGCGGAATCTGGTTCAGCGCCAGCGACAAGCTGTAGAACGCGACGCCGAAGCCGACGATCGTGCCGATGCTCGGATACAGCTTGGAGAAGCCCGCGGACGCCTTGAGCATGGACGTGCCGAACAGCTCGGAGGCGATCGCGAGCGCCAGGAATAAATAAGCCTTCATACCGTCTCCCCCTGACTCGAACTCGAATATCTCCTATCCTAATTCACCTGACTTTGGTAAGTCAATTTTCACCCCCAAGAAACGGAACTCTGCCCTTCCGCGGCCCGAGCATGGTATGATGGGGGCTGACGATCAAGAGACGAACGCCTGAACGAGGAATGGATTCGAAAATGAACGACCGACTATGGCCGATCGGGGCCGCATCGACCGATATTCCCCGCTCCGCCGTCGCCGCCGCGAGAACGACCGAGCAGCTCGTCCTCCCCGATGACGCGGACGCGGATTATTTCCGGCAGCTGGAACGGGCCGGCATCCGCCTGAACGAGAACCAGCTGCTCGCGGTCCGGCACGGTGACGGACCTCTCCTGACGCTCGCCGGCGCCGGCTCGGGCAAGACCTCCGTGCTCGTCTGCCGCGCCGGCTACTTGACGGCCGTGCGCCGCGTCGATCCGCGCCGTCTGCTTCTGCTGACGTTCTCGGCCAAGGCCGCGAAGGAGATGCGCGAGCGAATCGTCCGCCTCCCCGGCATGACGGAGCGCGATGCCGCCGGCGTGCAGGCTCGCACGTTCCACTCCTTCTTCCTCCGCCTTCTGCGGCAGAACGGAGACGAGAGAGAGATTCTAGCAGACGTCGGCCGCCAGCACGTCCGGTTGAAGACGATCATGCGCGAGGAGGGGCTCGCGGATTCGTACCCGCCCGAAGTTCTTCTCTCGCTTCTCTCCCATTGCAAGATGAACAAGATCGATCCGGACGAGCTCCCGGAAGGAACGGCGGAGGAGCGCGACATCAAGAGGCTCCTCTTCCGTTACGAGCGATGGAAGCGGGAGCAAGGGCTGATCGACTTCGACGACGTTCTTCCGGAGGCGTATCGGCTGCTGACTTCCAACCCCGGTCTTCTCGGCCACCTGCGGAGCCGGTTCCATTACGTGATGATCGACGAGTTCCAGGACACGAACCCGCTTCAGTACGAGCTCGTCCGGATGCTGGCGGAGCCGCGCCGCAACCTGATGGCCGTCGGAGACGACGACCAGACGATCTACTCGTTCAACGGAGCGAGAAGCGAATTCATCCTCGACTTCGAGAAGACCTACCCCGGAGCGAAGATCGTTACGCTCGACGTCAATTACCGCTCCCCGGCTCCCGTCGTGGGGCTCGGCAACGAGATCATCCGATTTAATAAGGCGAGAAGGAAGAAAACGCTGAAGGCCGCGGAGCGAAGCGGAGAAGAGCGGAGGGAGACCGAAGCGAAGCCGCGGTACTTGAGGCCGCGAACGACCGACGACGAAGCGTCCGCCGTCGCCGATCGGATCGAGCGGGAGGTTCGGGAGAACCGCAGGAGCTACGGGGACTTCGCCGTCCTGTTCCGCTCCTCGGCGGGAGGACGGGCTATCGTGGAGCAGCTCCTGGCAAGGGGAATTCCGCACGTCGATTACGGCGACGCGCAGCTGCTGTACGAGCACGGAGCCGTCAAGCCCGTTCTCGGCTACTTGCGGCTCGCGCTGAACCGGCGGGACTTCGAGGCGATGGAGGCCGTCCTTCCTTCTATGTATCTGAACCGGGACCGGGCAATGGCCTTCATCCGCATGCGGGAAGCCGCCCAGCCGAAGCGCGGGCCTCTCGTTCATCTGCTGTCGATGCCGGAATTGAAGGAGTTCCAGACGGAGAAAATCCGTCAGCGCCTGGAGTTCATCCGCTCCCTGGGGGCTCTCAAGCCGGACGAGGCGATCGCGGGCATCCGCCGTTCGTTCTACGATTCCTATCTGGACGCGAACGACAAGCGCAATCCGACGCCGCACAAGGAGCAGCTGGCCGAGTGGCTGGACGAGCTGGAGACGTCGGCGGCCCGATTCGGCACGATAGCCGAGTTCATCGGCTACGTCGGCGATCTGCTGGAGCGCAGGAGGCCGGACGCCCTCGAGCGCCGCCGGGAGCGAGGAGACCGGGTCGCGCTGATGACCATCCACCGTTCCAAAGGACTGGAGTTCCCGTTCGTATTCCTGATCGGGGCGTCGGAGGGCAGCCTGCCCCACGCCTCCGCGCTGGAGGCGGATCGGATGAAGGAGCTCCGCCCGCGCGGAAGCGAGGCGTCCCGGGCGATGCAAGCGCTGGAGGAAGAGCGGCGCCTCGCCTATGTCGCCGTCACCCGGGCCCGCGAGGAGCTGGTCGTCAGCTCCCCGTCCCTCTGCCGGGGCAAGAAGGCGGCCGTGTCCCGGTTCCTGCTGGAGGCGTTCGGCGGGCCCGCGAATGGCGGGAACGCGACCGACAGAACCCCGGAACGCGGAGCCGCGGCCGGACGGGAAGCCGGACATCGCCAAGCCTATGCCGAGAACGGCCGCGGCGTCCGGAGAACCGAGACGGTCTCGGCTTGGCTGTGCTCGAGTCCGTCCTGCAACGTCTGGTCGCGGATCTCCTCGAAGCGCGAAGCCGATCTCCCGTCCAAGGCTTGCCCGATCTGCGGATCTCCGATGGTTAAAGGCGGCAAGACGGTGCCGGTGTGACGAGGTTCCCTTCGCTTTTCCGTGAATAAAGCCCGCGCCGAGTCGGCATTCTACAGGAGGTTGACCAAATTCAATCTCCCAGGAGGCCCGCATGTACCCATCGAACGTAAGCAATCAGTTCAATCAATTCGAGCAAATCTGCCAACAATTGATGTCCCAAACCCAGCAAGCGAGCGCGAATTACCAGCAGCTGCTTCAACAAGAGCAGCAAAACGCGATGCGCCTCGAGGAGATCGCCCAACGCGAGCACAAAGCGGCCCAGACGATCCAGAACGCTCTTCACGGCCACCAAGTCGCTATCCAACAGCTGCAGCAGCTGCAGCAGATCGCTCGCCAAGTCGAACAATCCATCCATTCGCTGCAAACCGCTCAAGCCGCTCAAGCTTCCCACTTCTCGCAGACGGGCTACCAAACGGCTAATCAGCAGCAGCAGCAGCATGGCGGATTCGGCCAACAGCCGATGTCCACGTCGTATTCCAGCTTCTCGGGCAGAAGCTTCCAATAAGATTCCCTATCGCAAGGGCGACTCGGCTTCCTTGCGATGCCCGCGTCATTCGCGGCCGCACCCCGGCTTTATCGGGGATGCGGCCTTTTTAGTTGCTCAAGCGGAATTTGCGCCTTTACCCTCATGTACATGCCGTTCCTAAGGAAGGACGGATCTCATCTAATAAAGCAAGGGAGGTGCTCAACGGATTTACTATTTCATATTCGCAGGAGCGGTCGGACAAGGCTATATCTCCGCGGTCCGTCGAATTCGCGACATCCTCCCTTTTTTGAAACCGAGAGGAGGTGCTGAAACATGCTTGAGAATGTTTTTTTCATTAGTTACTCTCAAGGCGCTGGAGTCGGACAGGGTTATTTCTCCGCGGTCAATCCGCCGGGCCCTACCGGCTTCGTTACGATCAGCAATGGTCCCGAGCCCGTTCGACTTGTTATTACCCGCTGGGGCGATGTACCCTTCACCGTCGACGTCCTCGCCAACTCGGCTTATACCGTCGGCATCGCCAATATTCAGACGATCGGCATCTTGAATTTGGGTGCCGGTACGGCTACCGGAAGCCTTGGCCTCTCCGCCGTGTTCTAACAGCGATCGGATCATCAGTTTCCCCAGCCCCCTTCTTCCTAACTCCAGAGAAAGGAGGCGTTGTTCCATGCTCGCATTGATATTCAGCACTCCTTTCTCGCAAGACGCGGGAGTCGGGCAAGGTTATTTCTCCGCGGTCAATCCTCCGGGGCCTACGGGATTCGTTCTGATCAGCAACGGGAGCCAGCCCGTTCGGTTGGTTGTCACCCGCTGGGGAGACGCGCCGTTCGCCGTCGATGTTCCTGTCGAATCGCAATATTCCGTCGGCATCGCCAACATTCAGACGATCGGCATCTTGAATCTGGGTGCCGGTACGGCTACCGGCGGACTTAGCTTTTCCGTGGTCGTCTAAGCGCCGAAGATTCCGCTTCCTAACAAGACGCTTCCCGCATTGGATCGGCAAGGCGAACTTGCCGGTTCTCTCCGTCGTTGTCCCTTCCGCAGTTTATTCAATAACTCCGGAGAAAGACCGGGCGGCCTTCCCGAGAATCGAAATCCTCGGAGACCGTCCGGTCTTATCGCGGCGGATCGAAATTCAGTAGACCGCCTTCCACTCCGCGATGTTGCTGGAGTCGAACTTGAACGGATCGCCCAGCATGATCTGCGTACCGTCGCCGTCCGCGACGACTTCCTTCTCGCCGAGCGTGCCCGCGGAGAACTTCTCGCCGGTCTTGCCGGCAAGCTCGCCGCCGACGAGAGCTTCCGCCGCATAGCCGGCCAGGTAGCCGACGTCGATCGGGTTCCACAGGTACATCCACGGGCAGACGCCGCTCTCGATGTACTCCGCCATCTCGCTCGGCAGGCCGAGGCCGGTCAGCATCACTTTGCCCTTGAGGCCTTTGTCCGTCAGCACCTTGCCCGCGGCCGCGATGCCGACCGTCGTCGGCGCGATGATGCCCTTCAGGTTCGGATACGACTTCAGCAGCGCTTCCGTCTCCGAGACGCTCTTGTCGCGCAGGTCGTCGCCGTACGCGACCTTCACCAGCTTGATTTTCGAATACTTGGCGTCCTCCAGTTCCTTCTTCATCCACTCGATCCACGTGTTCTGGTTCGTCGCCTGCGACGTCGCGCTGAGGATGGCGATCTCGCCTTCGCCGCCGATCATCTCGGAGACGCCTTGGATCAGCGTGCGCCCGATGCGCTCCGGATCGGCTTGGTTGACGTGCACGAGGCGGCTCTGCGCGTTGACGGCGGAGTCGAGCGACAGCACCTTGATGCCGGCGTTCATCGCTTTCTTCAAGGCGGGCTGAAGAGCGTCCGGGTCGTTGCCGGCGATCGCGATGGAATCGACCTTCTGCGAGATCAGCTCCTCGATCATCTGAATTTGCGCTTCGGCGGTCGGCTGGTCCGGCGCTTTCAGAATCGCTTCCCCGCCCTTCTCTTCGATCGCCTTTTTGAAGCCCTCCATCATCTTCTCGCCGTAGGGGTTGCCCGTATTTTTGAAGACGATGGCGAACTTCTTGGCTCCTCCGGAGCTCCCCGACCCGCTATCGCCAGCCGCCGCGCTGCCGGCCGGAGAGCTGCCGCTCGCTTTGCCGCCGTCGTCCGGGGAAGAGGCCGCTTTGCCGTTGCCGTTGCCTCCTCCGCCGCATCCCGCCAGCAGGGATATCGACAGGACGGCCGTCAATCCGAATGCCCACATCTTTTTCACTTTTTGTTTCCTCCCTTTTTTTGCGCGTTCGTGCGATTGGTTATACCAAACAGCGAGAGCTGTCGAGTATCGTTAGCGCCGGATAGCGCGGCCGAGCCTCAGCTTCGGAATCATAACCGCGAAGATGAGCAGCAGGCCGATGATGACGAGCATTGTCTGCGCGGACACGTTGACGAGCCCGAGACCGTAGCGCAGGTAGCCGATCAGGAAGACGGCCAGGATCGCGCCGGCCATCCTTCCCTTGCCGCCCGCGGTGCTGACGCCGCCGAGCACGACCATCGCGATGACGTCCAGCTCGTAGCCCGCGGCGATATTCGGCCGGGTGCTCCCCATCCGGGACGTCAGGAACAAGGCGGCGACCGCGGCCATGAGTCCGGCGAGAGTGAACACGACGATTTTGATGCGGTCGGTCCGAACGCCCGAGAACCGGCTCGCCGTCGGATTGCTGCCCATCGCGTACACCCGGCGGCCGAACGTCGTCCTGTGCAGCAGGTACCCGAACGCGACGGCGAAGACGGCGAAGACGATCAGGATAAACGGGACGCCGGCGACGTAATCCCACCCCAGGAAGCCGAACCATTCCGGGAACTTGCCCGCCGCCTGGTCCTTCAACAGAATGTAGGCGACGCCGCGGTAGATGATCATGGTCGAGAGAGTGACGATGACCGCGGACAACTCCTTGAACTTGACGATCAGAAGGCCGTTGATATAGCCGCACAGCGCTCCTACCGCCAGGCAGATCGCCATGGCCAGCGGCATCGGCACCCCGTGGTTGTAGAGGTCGGCCATGATGACCGAGGACAGGGCGACGATGGAGCCGACGGAGATGTCGATGTCCCCCAGGATAATAATGAACACCATCGGCAGGACGATGAAGGCTTTGTCGAGGAAGCCCATCGTGGCGTCCCGCAGGTTGTCGAAGTCCCAGTAGAATTCCGACAGATTGACGTTCATGACGTTAATCGCGACGAACAGAACGACGAGCATCCACTCCCACTGGAGGAAGAACCCGCGAAGAGAGAACTCTCTTCGGTCGGCGATGACTCTCGGTTCCATGCTCAGATCCTCCTCCTCATGAGATGGTTGCGGTCGATGCCGCGTTTGACCAGGGCGTTGACGAGGACGGCGACCAGAATGATCATGCCTTGAATCCAGTTCTGCCAGAACGGCGAGACGTCGATCATCGGCAGCGCGTTGTTCAGGATGCCGAGCAGCACGGAGCCGAGGACGATGCCCGAGATCTTGCCCGAGCCGCCCGCGATGCTGACGCCCCCGAGCACGCACGCCGCGATGACGCTGAGCTCGTAGCCGGAAGCCGTGTCGCCTTGGGCCGAAGCGAACTTCGACACCCAGAGCACGCCCGCGAGTCCGGACAGCCCTCCCATGACCGTGTAGACGAGCCCCAGAATCCGGCCGGTCCGAATGCCGCTGATCGCGGCCGATTCCGGATTGCTGCCGACCGCGTACACCTGTCTCCCGGTCCGGGTGTGATTGACGAAGAAGTAGGCGACGAGATAGATGACGACGGCGATGAGAATCAGATGGTTGACGCCGAGGAGCTTCCCGGTGGCGATCGCCTTGAAGCTGTCCGGCATCTGGTGGGCGCTGACCCACTTGCCCCCGCTCGCCTCGAAGGTAAGGCCGCGGAACACGTTCATCATCCCGAGGGTGGCGATAATCGGCAGGATACGGACCTTGGACACGAGGAAGCCGAGTACCGCTCCGCAGGCGAGACCGATGCCGACGCCGATCAGCAGCGCCAGAGCGGGATTCGCGCCCGGATATTGCTTGACCGTGAGTGCGGCGATCATCCCGGACAGCGCGAGCGTCGCCCCGATCGACAAGTCGATGCCCCGCGTGACGATGACGAGCATCATCCCGACGGCGAGAATGCTCAGGATGGCCGTGTTCGTGGCGATGTCGTTGATATTTTCCCAAGTCAGGAAGCTCGGGTTCCGAAGCTGCACGCCCGCGGACAGCAGCACGATGAAGGCGAGCAGACCCAGCTCCCGGAACTTCGCGATATTCGCGCTTGCCGACCTCTTGGGCGCCGCCGCCGAGGCTCCGCCAGCCGCTACCGTCTCCGCCGTCTCCGCCGTCTCCGAAGCGAGCGCGATTCTGCCTCTATTCTTCATGCGAGCTCCCCCCGTCGCTGTGCGTCGTTCGGCGCCTCGTCCGCCATCGAAGCTCGCAGAATCGCCTCCTGCGTCATCTCCCGGCGGTCCAGGAACGCCGCGATGCGTCCTTCCCTCATGACGGCGACGCGGTCGCATAGGCCGATGATCTCGGGCATCTCGGACGAGACGAGCAGAATGCCGTAGCCCGCGCACGCCAGCTCGCCGATAATCTCGTAGATCGCCGACTTCGCGCCGACGTCGACTCCCTTCGTCGGTTCGTCGAGGATGAGAACGTCGAGATCGGCGGTCAGCAGCTTCGCGAACACGACCTTCTGCTGGTTGCCGCCGGACAGCGAGCTCGCGAGATCGAAGACGCTTCTCGCCTTGACGCCGACCTTCTCCGCGAGCCGCTTGGCGAACTCCCGCTCCTTGCGCGTGCGGATCGTTCCCCGGGACGACAGCTTCTCCAGCGAGGAGAGCGTGATGTTGCGCCCGATCTCCCATTGCAGCACGAGCCCCTGCTTCTGCCGGTCCTCCGGCAAGTAGCCGATGCCCCGCTTCATCGCCTGCAGCGGATCGCGAATGGCGATCTCCCGGCCTTGGTACAGAATCCGCCCCTTATCGGGCGGGGCGACCCCGAAGATCGCCTGGCACACTTCGGTCCGGCCCGCTCCGACGAGGCCGGTGAGGCCGAGGATCTCCCCCTTGCGAAGAGAGAAGCTTACGTCTGCGAAGTAGCCGGTCCTGCCCAGCCCTTCGACCCGCAGCACCTCCTCCCCGATCTTCGCTTCCTTCTTCGGGAACAGCTGCGCGATCTCGCGGCCGACCATGGCGACGATCAGGTCCGCGTTCGAGATCTCGTTCACCTGCCAGGTGCCGATGTACCGAGAGTCGCGGAACACCGTCACTTGGCTGGCCAGCCGGTACATGTCCTCGAAGCGGTGGGAGATGAATATAATCGAAGTCCCCTGATCCCGAAGCCGCTCCGCGATCCGGTACAGCTCCTCGCTCTCGCTGTTCGTGAGCGCGGCGGTCGGCTCGTCCATGATGATGATCTTGGCCTGCACGGACAGCGCCTTCGCGATCTCGACGATCTGCTGCTCGGCGACGCTCAGCGCCCCCATCTGCGTCTTCGGGCTGAAGCTCGCCCCGAGCTCCCGCAGCAGCTTGCCCGCCTCCTCGTGCATCTCCCGCCAGAGCAGCCGCTTCGTCCCCTTCGCGACTCTCTCGTGCCCCATGAAAATATTCTCCGTGACGCTAAGGTCCGGATAACACGTCACGTGTTGGTAGATGGCGGCGATTCCCGCCTTCTGGGCATCCGTCGGATCGCGGAACCGGACCTTCTCCCCGCCGAGGAACATCTCCCCGCCGTCGGGGGCGTGGACGCCCGTGATGACCTTGATGAAGGTCGACTTGCCCGCTCCGTTCTCGCCCATGAGCGCGTGAATCTCGCCCGGCTTCAGCTTGAAGTAGACGTCGTCCAGCGCCTTGACGCCGGGGAACGTCTTCGTGATTCCCTTGAGCTCCAGGATGTACTCCGACATGCCCGCTCCCCCTATCGCTCCTTCTGCTCGGCCGTTCGGCCTTGCCGCTATGTCCTTAGCTTAGCGGGTTCCGCCGGGCGGCTGTAGGAGACGGAATTCGGATCGGGGGGAGAATCTTCGGGAGGTTGGCGATAGGCGGCCGCAGAGTCGCGTATCTGTCGCGACGGGAGGCGGGCGCTAACGGATCGAGGAGACGTTATTTCGTAGAAAATGAAGGATTTTCGACCCTAACGGATCGTATGGACGCTATTTCGTGCCGGAAGCCCGTTATTGCCCCGAATTTTCTTAAATAAGATCGCTGGGATTCGCAAGATTTTCAAAATGGGCTTTTGACTCCAAATAGCGTCTCCTGGATGCGTTAGAGAACGAGGCCCTATGAACCGGAGTCATGCGATTCGGATTCCGACCGCAACCCTGAACGAGACTAACGAATCCCCTATGCAGAAAAAAAATAGAACCCTCCAAGCTAATTCCGCTTGGCCGGGTTCTCTCGCGTTTCGCATCGTTAAACGTTAGCGGCGTTAAGAGGATCTATCGTTGCGGGGTCGGATTCTCTATCGTCGTCTTCTGCCGCAGCTTCTCTCCAATCGGCCAAATAGCCGTCGACTGCCGCCTCCCTTGCTCGTTGGGCCGATTCCGGAGGGGTCCAACCATCGGACCCTACGTCTTTAGACGGAGATCCGCCCCTCGCACCGATAGGTATTCGACGACTTCGGGCCTTCCGTGACATGCAGCGTTATACAGTCGCGACAGATGGTTCTCCTGGCGCTAACCTGTTTTGCAACAAAGACTTCATAGGCACTCCTCCATCCCCGGAGGCGTGTCTATTTCCCACCACCCAAGGCGGTTGTGCGTTACGAGTTATACCGGTTCTCTTCCTGATAGAATAGATTGGCAAGATCAACAAAAGAGCGAGGGTTCCTCTACACCCCCGCCCGCTCCCGGTACTTCGAGGGCGACACTCCCGCCCACTGCTTGAACAGCTTGCCGAAATACTTCACGTCCTGATAGCCGACCCGGACGGCGATGTCCTGCAGCTTCTCGGCCGGGTCCGCGAGCAGCAGCTCCCCGGCCTTCTCCATTCGCTGCCTCGTCACGTAATCGAGCACCGTCTCACCCGTCTGCAGCTTGAAGTATTCGCAGAAGTACGTCGGGTTCATGTACACGCGATCGGCCACCCGCTTGATCGTGATATCCTCTCCCAGATGCTCCCGGATCCAGGCTTTGGCCAGCTCGACCGGCTTGCGGTTGCCGTCCCGCCACGCCTCGCGGATCGCGTCCGTCGCCTCGCGCAAGCGCCGCGCCAGCTCGGCCCGCAGTTCTTGGAGGCGGGGCGCCCGGTCCAAGCTCCGCAGAGCCTCTTCGACCGACTCCGAATCGGCTCCGCTTCCCCCGCTCCCTTCCAGCGCCGCCGAATAGATCGAGAGCAGCAGATGCTGCGCGGCCTTGCGGATCGCGACAGGCGATTCCTCCCTCTCCAGCTCGGCGAAGAACAACCGCAGAAGCGCTTCCGCCTCCTCCGCCTTCGCTTGGCCGACCGCCTGCCGCATGCGTTGGGCGATCTGAGCGAGCTCCGCTTCCGGCCGATCGCCGTCCCCTCTGCCGGCCGCCCGGCCCCGCTCGCCCAGGAACACCCGGTTCCCGCCCTCGACGAGGCGGTGCCTCATGCCGGACAGCGCCTGCCGCTTCGCCTCCGGCAGCAAGTACAAGTCCTCGATCGGCTCGGCGATCGAGACGGATACCGTGAACGGCGTGTACGTATGAATCGCCGCGCGCACCCGCTCCGCCAGCGCCAGCGCCGCGTCCTCGAGCCCTTCTTCCTCCGACGGGCCGCGCAGAAGAATCCAGAAGTCGGAATTGCCGCCGCGCCAGCTCCAGCCTTGAAGCCCGCCCGAGCCGCTCATCCCGCCATGCCCGTCTCCCCGCTCTTCGCCATGCCCTACGCGCCCGCCCGGCTTCCCGCCCCCCGCGACCACTTCCGCGACGATGTTCTCCAAGGCGTACGTGTAAGCCTCCCAATCCTTGGCCGTATACGTCCTCGTCTTCACCGGCAGCGCGTCCAGGCTGACGTACAGCAGCGAATACCGTCCGAGCGGGAAATCCTCCACCCAATACCCCAGCCGCTCGATATCGATCCCGGCCGACGTGATGTAGCTGAGCGTCTGCGTCTGCCGGGCGGGCTTCAGCCGCTCCGCCCGACGCTCGGTCTCTTCCCGCCTCCGGAACTCGCTGCGTCCGGCGGCGATCTTCTCGCGGATCTCCGTCATCCGCTCGCGGAACTGGTCCCGGTCGACGGGCTTGAGCAGATAGTCGACCGCCCCTTCCCGGAGCGCCGTCCGCACATATTCGAAGTCGTCGTATCCGCTGATGAGCATCGGATAGAACCGATACTGCTTGCGGGCCTCCCGAATCAGAGTCAACCCGTCCATCTCCGGCATCTTCACGTCGGTGATGATCAGATCGACCGCCCCGCTCGTGCCGTGCAGATAGTCGAGCGCCTCCCGTCCGTCTCCCAGCGCGGCGACGACCTCCCAGCCTTCCCCGCAAGAGAGCACCAGCCGCTCGATCCCTCGGCGGATGCGCGCTTCGTCGTCCACGATCAGCGTCCGTATCGGCTGCACCTTACTCCCCCTCCTCCCGGTCGGATCTCGGCGTCTCGACCGGCCTTGCGATCGCCGGAATCCGGACGATCACTTCCGTCCCCTTGCCATCGATGCTATGAAGCTGAAGGCCGTACTCCGGGCCGTGCAGCAGAACGATCCGCGCGTTCACGTTGCCGAGGCCGAGCCCGGAATCCTTCGCCAGATGCGATTCCGAGCGAAGCTCGTGCTCCAGCTCCGCCAGCCGATCGGCCGGAATGCCGGGGCCGTCGTCGCGAATGCGGAACACGATGTCCTGCTTCCCGGAGCGGGCGCTGATCTCCTTGCCGATGCCGATATGGATTCCGAGCCTCCCGCGCCGCTCGAGCCCGTGCTTGATCGCGTTCTCCACGATCGGCTGCAGGATGAACTTCGGCGAATAGAGCGTCCGCCCTTCCAGATCGACGTTCAGCGCGATGTCGAAGGCCAGGCGCTCCTCGAAGCGGAACTTCTGGATCGTCAGATAGTCCCGGACGTGCTGAATCTCTTCCGCGAGCGGAACCGTCTTCGACTTGTTGCCGACGGAGAACCGCAGCATCCGCCCGAGCAGCGTCACCATGTCGACGACCGACTCGCTCTCGCCCTCCTCCACCGCCATCGAGATCGTCTCCAGCGTGTTGTAGATGAAGTGAGGGTTGATCTGCGACTGCAGGGCGTACAGCTCGGCTTCCTTCTGCCGGATCTCGATCCGGTAATTCGTCTGGATCAGCTCGCGCGTCGTCGTGATCATCGAGTTGAAGCTCCGCGCCAGAGACCCGACCTCGTCCCGGCTCTGCAGCGAATGGTCGACCTGGAAGCGGCCCATCTCCGCGTTCTTCATCAGGCGGCTCAGCTTCTTCAGCGGACGCGTGATGCTAAGCGAGAACAGCACGGAGAGAACCGTCGTGACGAGCACGATGCCGACAAAAACGAAAATCGTGACGTTGCGGACGAGGTCCGCGCGTTCCGTCAGATCCTTGAGCGGGATGCTGTGGACGAGCACCCAGCCGAGCTGCGCCGACTCGCTCAGGCTGACCAGCCTTGCCGATCCGCCGGCGGCGTTCGTCCGGAAGCTTCCGCTGAGGATCGGATAGCCGGCGACGTTCGGATCGAAGGTTCCGATTTTCTCCGGGTCGGTGTGGTAGACGATCTCGCCCTTCCGATTCATCACCCACAGATCGGCCCGGTCGTTCGTCTCGAAGTCCCGCAGGATGCGGTCGATGAACGTCATCTGGACGGCGATGAACATCGTCCCGAGCACCCTTCGGTTGTCCGTGTCGAGAATCTCCTTCATGACGAGGACGTAGGGAGCGTTATTCTCGAACCGAAGACCGGTCTCGCTCGGCAGAATCAGCTTGCCCTTGTCCCGCGCGTCGACGTCGTATCGGTAGGGCGCGATCGCTTCGTTCCGGCCGAACCCGGAGTACCGGAGCCTCGTGCTCTCGAACAGCCGGCTCTTGGACAGCAGGAACACGCCGAGCACGTCCGGATTGCCCCCTCCCAGATACGTCCGGGCCATGTAGCTGTTCAGCGTGAACAGATCCCGGTTCTGTTCGGCCCGGCTCTGCAAGGCCGGGTCCCGCCTCAGAATCGCGATCATGTCGTCGGAGTTGAACAGCAGGTCCGGCAGCGCCTCCAGCTCGGACACGTGCTTCTCGATGTTGGCGTTCGCCTGGTACAGGAATCGCGGCATGTATTCGCCGATCTGCTCCTCGATGGACTTCGTATACTGGACGTACGAGACGTACCCGAGCAGCGACATCGGGATGACGGTCAGCAGCAGATAGGTGACGATCAGCTTCGCGCTCAGCCGGACGTTGCGGAACCGGAGCCGCTCCCGGATTCTAGAAATCATATTGGTCCACGTTGTCTTTGGTGAAGTCCAAAGGCTCTCCCATAATGATCATATCCCCGTGCACCCGGATGTTGCCCACGTTCGCGATCGTCTGGTCGTCGTAAGGCAGCATGCCGAGCATCATGTTGCGGGCGAGAACGACCGTCAAGTACCCGAGCTTCTTCGGGCTCCACAGCGTCGCGGCCTGGGCGGAGCCTTCATGCAAGTACGAGCGCATGAGCTCCGGGGTGGACAGCCCCACGACGCGGACTTCGCCGGCCCGCTTCGCTTCCCGAACGGCTTCGGCGGCCGCCGGCGGCCCCACCGAAGAAGTGCCGATAATGCCGTCCAGCCCCGGGTACCGCTTCAGCAGGCCGACGGCCCCTTCGTACGCCTTCTTCGGGTCGTCGTCGTTCGGGACGATCTCCACCAGCTTCATGCCCGGGTAAAATTGTTCCCGCTGGACCTTGATCCAATCGATCCATTCGTTCAGATTGGCGGCGGACAGCTGGCCGGTCATAACCGCGAATTCGCCCTTCTCCCCCATGCTCCAGGCGAGCGTGTCCAGCAGGTGCCGCCCGAGCGTCTCGGGATCCGCCATGTTGACGAAGAACTCCCTCGCTTCGGGCCCGGTGTCGGCATCCCACGTTATGACGCGGATCCCTTGCTCCTTCGCCTCCCGAAGCACGGGAACGAGCTTCTTCGGATCGTTCGCGGAGACGGCGATGACGTCGACACGCTTCTCCATCAAGCCGCGAATGACCTCGATCTGTTCGTCGGGATCGGCCGTGGAAGGACCTTCGTACAGCAGGTCGACGTCCAGATCCCAAGCCGCCTCCTGGGCTCCCTGCTTGACGACGTCGAAGTAGGCGATGTCCGTCACCTTCGGGACGACGCCGATCTTGTAGCGCCGCGAATTCGCCGCTTCCGACGGGGAGGCGGTCTCGTCCGCCGCGGGGCGGTCCATCTCGTAGATCACCTTGTACGAGATCGCCCCGCGATCCCGGCAAGCGCTTACAAGGAACAGCGAAGCGAGAACCGCCAGGAGCAGGCAGAGCCTCTCGCGTCGGATTCCGATTTTCCCAGACCGCATGGCCCCGCACCTCCGTGAGCGCAACTAATATCAAGATAGCACGCCTCGCGCCGCCGTCACAACCCGATTCTCCCGCCTCCACGAATTCCCTGGCCGACGGCGGCGAACGGCGGCTCCGAAGCGGCCGCGTATGAAAAACGGCCCGAAGGAACATGTTACGGAATGGCGAGGTGAGACGAATGACAGGACGCAACAGCAAGCCGGACAACGACGGACCGATGGCGAAGCCTTCGCGGCTCGACCAGGTCGGGGACAAGCTGTCCGACAACTCGGCCCGCATTCCGAAGAAGAGAAGCCGGGGCAACAACCCTTGTTAAAACGGCCGACGCGATGCTTGAAGCGACGACAGCCATCCTCCGCGGCGCGCGGCGATGGCTGTTCGGCTTGAACTCGTTCAGGGAGCGACGTAGACTTCCGGCCGGACCCGGCGGTGCGTCTCTCCCCACTCCTTCATAAGCTGGATGAGCGGCTCCAGCGTTCTTCCGTACTCCGTCAGCGAATACTCGACCTTCGGCGGAACCTGCCGGTAGACCTCGCGATGGACGAGCCCGTCCTCTTCGAGCTCCCGAAGCTGCAAGGTGAGCATCCGCTGCGTAATGTCCGGGCAGATCCGGCGCAGCTCGCCGAACCGCTTCTTGCCGTCCATCAGGTGATACAGCAGAACTCCCTTCCACTTGCCCCCGATGATCTCCAGCGTATACTCCACCGGGCAGCCCTCGCCGCTTTGCGAGCATTCGCTGTACTTGCTTTTGCGGGTCATGGCCGACTCGACCGCCTTCCGTAGTATATTTTCCGATACTATACCACAACCATGTGCGTACTTACATAATTCGATCCTATCACATATAATCGCCTCAAGACCAGATAATCGATGGAAAGAGGATGATTCGAGTGACGAAAATGAGAGCCGTAGCCCTGGAGCGGTATTTGCCGATCGACCATGAGGATAGCTTGCTGGACGTTCTGCTGGACAAGCCGAAGCCGGAGGGCCGGGACCTGCTCGTCCGCGTGAAGGCCGTCTCCGTCAATCCGGTGGATACGAAGGTTCGCGCCCCGAAGGACCGCGTGGAGCCGAAGCCGCGCGTGCTCGGCTGGGACGTCGCCGGCATCGTCGAGGAGGTCGGGCCCGAATGCGAGCTGTTCGTGCCCGGCGACGAGGTCTACTACGCGGGCAGCATCGCCCGGCCGGGCGGCAACAGCGAGTTCCACCTCGCGGACGAGAGAATCGTCGGCCATAAGCCGCGGACGCTGGACTTCGCCGAAGCCGCCGCCATTCCGCTGACCGCGATTACCGCGTGGGAAGGGCTGTTCGACCGGCTCGGCATTCCGCCGGAGCCGGAGAAGAACGCGGGCCGGACGATTCTGATGATCGGAGCGGCCGGAGGCGTCGGCTCGATCGCGACGCAGTTGGCGGCCGCGGCCGGCCTGACCGTCATCGGGACGGCGTCCCGTCCGGAGTCGGCCGCGTGGGCGAAGGAGCACGGAGCCGCTTACACCATCGACCACTTCGAGCCGTTCGTTCCCCAGCTTCAGGCGCTCGGCTTCGCGAACGCGGACTACATCTTCTGCCTGAACGATACGAAGCGGCATTGGGAGCAGATGGCGGAGGCGATCGCGCCCCAGGGACGCATCTGCTCCATCGTCGAGACCGACAGCCCGCTGAACCTGACCTTGCTCAAGAACAAAAGCGCGACGTTCGCCTGGGAGTTCATGTTCACGAGATCCTCCTACGGCACGCCCGACATGATCGAGCAGCACCGGCTGCTGGACGAAGCGGCCCGCCGAATCGACGCCGGGGAGCTTCGCACGACGCTCGCCAAGCGGCTGTCCCCCATTAACGCCGCCACGCTGAAGGAAGCGCACGCGCTCATCGAGTCCGGCCGCGCCATCGGCAAGATCGTCGTGGAAGGCTTCTGAGGCGGCTCGCCCCCCTAACGCAACGGAGGCTGAATCTCCCGGTCCCAGCCCGAGGGATTCAGCCTCTTCGAACGTCCTAGCGGGTATCAATCCTTCCGAAGCGGAAGCCAGGCCAGGACGTCCTGGATCGTCTTGTCCCAGTAGGCCCAATCGTGCGTGCCCGGTTCTTCGTCGTATGTGAAATCCAGCGTCGACGCTTCGAAGGCGTTCTTCAGCTCCAGGTTGTGCTCGTAGAGGAAGTCGCTCGTGCCGCAAGTCTGGTAGAACTTCGGCTTCTCGCCGGCGGCTTCCGAACACTTCCGGATGAGATGGTACAGATCGTTGTCCGTTCCCTCTTGGGAAGCGGTGCCGTATACGAGCTCCAAGAAGCGGGGGCGCCGAAGCATCTCGCCGAACTTCGCCGTCGAGAAGTTCGCGGTGGAGAGCCCGGCCGCGGCGGCGAACCGGTCCGGCTGGGTTAGCGCCCACTTGAACGCCCCGTAACCGCCCATGGACAGGCCGGCCACGAAGTTGTCCTCGCGGGCGTCGGACAGCGGGAAGAACGAGCGGGCGATCCGGGGCAGCTCCTCCATCAGGAACGTTCCGTATTGGCCGCCGTGCTCCATATTCGTATAGAAGCTCAGATGCGCTTGAGGCATGACGACCGCCAAGCCGAGCTCGGACACGTAACGCTCGATGGAGGTCCGGCGCAGCCAGATCGTATCGTCGTCCGAGCCGCCGTGCAGCAGCCACAGCGTCGGATGGCGATCGCGGTTCGCGACGCCGGCCATCCCGACTTGCCCGCTCGTCCGCTGAGGAAGAATAACCGTCATCGCCGTGCTGAGGCCGAGCGTCTCGGAGAAGAAGTGACATTGAATAAGTGCCATGGATAGATTCCGCCCTTCGTATTTTTTTGACTGCCAAAGGCCATTTCGCTAATAGCTCCCTTTCTCTAACGAACCCAGGAGTCGCTATTTAGCATCAGAAGCCTATTTTTAAAAACCTAACGGACTCCAGCGATCTTATTTAAGGTCAATCGGGGGAAAACCGGGCTACCAGCACGAAATCGCATTTATACGATTCGTTAGCGATCGTTAGCCGCCCCTCCCAATCGAAGCGGGAAACCGCCCGAATAGAGAAGCTCTGCGCGACACGTCGTTGGTCGGTCATCGTGTTTTAATAAGTATCGAAAAGCACGCCGGAGTCCACGATCAGCTCGGGCTCCGTGACCGCCTGCACATCCCGAACGCCGAAGCCGCTAGCCACTTCCGCGAGCCGCAGACCGTCCGGCGTCACGTCGATGACGGCCCGCTCGGTAATGATCCGGTCGACGACCTTCCTTCCCGTCAGGGGAAGGGCGCAGCGGTTCACGATCTTGGGCGAGCCGTCCTTGCTGACATGGTCCATGACGACCACGATCCGCTTCGCTCCGTGAACGAGGTCCATCGCCCCGCCCATTCCCTTCACCATCTTGCCGGGAATCATCCAGTTCGCCAAGTCCCCTTGCGCGGACACTTCCATGCCGCCGAGAATGGCCACGTCGACGTGTCCGCCCCGGATCATCGCGAACGACTCCGCGCTGTGGAAGAAGGCGGCTCCCGGAATCGCGGTCACCGTCTCCTTGCCCGCATTGATCAGATCGGGATCGACCTCGTCCTCCCGCGGGTAAGGGCCGATGCCCAGCAGCCCGTTCTCGGAATGGAGGACGACGTTCTTGTCCGGGGAGATGTAGTTCGCGACCAGAGTCGGGATGCCGATCCCCAGATTGACATAGTGGCCGGAGGCGATCTCCTTCTCCGCCCGTCTCGCGATTCTCTCGCGCACGTCCGATCGATCCGCCGCCATTCGGACTCCCCCTTCGCTCATGCTCTTACCGTCCTTTTCTCGATGCGCTTCTGCTGGCGGCCTTCCACGATTCTCTGCACGTAGATGCCGGGCGTATGAATCTGCTCCGGCGGAATGGCTCCGATCTCGCAGACGGCTTCCGCCTCGGCGATCGCGACGGTTCCCGCCGCCGCCATGAGCGGGTTGAAGTTCTGCGCCGTCTTCGCGTAGACGAGGTTGCCCATGCGGTCCGCACGGACGGCGCGGATCAGGCTGAAGTCGGCCGTCAGCGCCTCTTCCAGCACGTAATCCTTGCCTCCGAACCGCCGCAGCTCCTTGCCTTCGGCGATCGGCGTTCCGACCCCCGCGGGCGTATAGAAGGCCGGGATGCCGGCCCCGCCCGCGCGGATCTTCTCGGCCAGCGTCCCTTGCGGAATCAGCTCGACCTCCAATTCGCCGGACAGCGCCTGCCGCTCGAACTCCTTGTTCTCGCCCACGTAGGAAGCGATCATCTTGCGGATCTGCCGGTTGCGCAGCAGAAGGCCGAGTCCCCAATCGTCGACCCCGCAATTGTTGGAGATAACCGTCAGCTCCCGTACGCCCTTCTCCGCGAGCGCCAGGATGAGATTTTCGGGGATGCCGACGAGGCCGAACCCTCCGACCATCAGCGTCGCCCCGTCCCGAATATCGCGAATCGCTTCGAGACACGAACCGAATACCGGCTTCAAACGCCCTTCCCCCCTTCTCCGCTTGCGTTCGCTCACGCTCTCTCCAGCACCATGGCCATTCCCTGCCCGCCTCCGATGCACAGCGCGGCCAATCCATAGCGGGAACCCCGCCGCGCCATCTCGTGAACGAGCGAGACGACGATTCGCGCTCCGCTCGCTCCGATCGGGTGGCCGAGCGCGATGGCGCCCCCGTTCGGGTTGACGGCGGACGGATCGAAGCGGAAGTGGCTCAGGCAGGCCAGCGCCTGCGCCGCGAACGCTTCGTTCAGCTCGACCAGGCCGATCTCCGTCTCGTTCAATCCCGCTCGCGACAGGGCTTGGCGGATCGCCGGGACGGGACCGATGCCCATGTATGCCGGGTCCACCCCCGCCGACGCGGCGGACCGGAGCTTCGCCAGGGGCTTCGCCCCGAGCGCCCGGGCCCGGGACGCGCTCATGAGCACGACGGCCGCCGCCCCGTCGTTGATGCCGGACGAGTTCCCCGCGGTCACCCGGCCGTCCTCCCGGAAGGCCGGCTTCAGCCGGAGCAGCTTCTCGAGAGTCGTATCCGGCCGCGGGTATTCGTCCGCTTCCACCGTCGCGCTCGAACCGCCCTTGGCCGGAACCTCGACCGGAATCGTCTCCTCGCGGAATCGCCCTTCCCGCGCCGCCTCCGCCGCCCTTCGCTGGCTCTCGAAGGCGAAGCGGTCGAGCTCCTCGCGCCCGATCGAATACCGCTCGCACAAATTCTCGGCCGTAATGCCCATGGGATGACGGCCGATGGCGCACCACAGCCCGTCGTGGACGAGGCTGTCGACGAACGTCCCGTGTCCCATCCGCAGGCCCGCCCTGGCGTCCGGGACGAGATAGGGAGCCTGGCTCATGCTCTCCATGCCTCCGGCGACGACGACCTCGCTCTCCCCGCAGCGGATCGCCTGCCAAGCGAGCTGAATCGCCTTCAGGCCGGAGCCGCATACCTTGTTGACCGTCCAGGCCGGAACCTCCGGCGGAAGCCCCGCGGCCAGCGCCGCCTGTCTCGCCGGATTCTGGCCCGAGCCCGCCTGCAGGACGTTGCCCATGATCGCTTCGTTCGCCGAAGCCGGGTCCGCTCCCGACCGCGCCAGCGCCTCCCGAATGACTTCGGCTCCCAACTGCGCGGCGGACTTCTCTCTCAAAGCGCCGTTCAACTTGCCGATCGGCGTTCGAACGGCGCTGACGATGACCGCCTCTTCCATGACGCGGAATCCCTCCTAATCCTTCTTGTAAGGAACGACGATGCGGGAGGGACGGTCCTTGCCCCCGTAGATCGTCTGGTTCGCGATCCTCTTCTCCGTCTGGAGCGCCCACGGCCCGCTTACGTTCCGATGCGCGTGATAGGCGGGGAAGTTGGACGAGGACACGTCCACCCGGAGCTTCGACCCGGCCTTGATCGTCCAGACGATCGGCCACAGCTCGATGTCCGCCTCCGCGACGCTGCCCGGCTCGTACGGCCGCGGCCGGGTCGCGCCTCCCCGGTAAGCCAGGCTGACGATGCCGTCCCGAATGTTGAACGCGCGACCGTCCGGCAGCACCTCCATGACGTTGGCCGCGAACGCCGTGTCCTCCGCGTCCGAGCTCGCGAAGAGATGAACCCGGATGCTTCCGGCGATGGGCAGCTCCTCGGCGAGCGGCTCGGACTCGAACGTCAGGACGTCCTCCCGTTCGCCGGGAGGCGGCTGCAGGACGCTGCCCGCCGGCGCGGCGTCGTCCGCGCCCGACAAGTAGCGGAGCAGCCCCGCTCCTCCTCTCGTGGGCACCGGCCGGTCCGGGTCGTACCGGAAGCGGGCCGCTTCCCCGGCGACGGAAGGCTCGCCATTCAGCCGCCCCCCGCCCAGATAGAACGTGCGGAAGCCGTCGGGCTCCGGCCAGCCGTCCCACCTTTTCCAGCGCCCCTCGCCGATCGCGTACGCTTCGACGCCTCCCGTCGGGTGGGGATATTCCCGCCCCTTCAGATGATGGTCGAACCATTCCAGCGCGTCCTTCAGATGGTTCCGCTCGGCCCCTGGCATCGGATAGTCGCCCGAAGCCTGCATGGAATGCACCCACGGTCCGAGGATGAACCGGCTGGCGGCCCGCGTGGCCGGAGGCAGCTTGCGGTAATCCCGCGTCATGCCGTCCAGATGCTGATCGAACCAGCCGTCGACCAGCAGGACGGGCGTTCGGACGCGTCCCGGAATGTCCCGCAGCTCCGCCCAGAACCCTTCGCGCCAATACGCGTCCTCCGGGCTGACGTTCGCGATCCATTCCCGGTACCACGGCAGCTTCCGGCCGAACAGCTCCTCGTCCATGGCGATATGCGGCACCGTCCCGATCGCCTTCGCGAACAGCCCCTCGGCCGGCACGCCGGGCACGCCCGCGTTGTCGATGGCCCATCCCGTATACACGTCGAGCCGGAACATTCCGTTCATGTACAGCTGCCGGTACCGCTCGGTCGTGAAGCCGGCCAGCGCCATCGCCTTCACTTCGGGGGGCAGAGCGTCCGCCATCGCCCATTGCGCGGCGCTGAGGTACGAAGGACCGTACGTTCCGATCCGGCGGTTCGTCCAAGGCTGCTCCAGCATCCAGCCGATCGTGTCGAGGCCGTCCCGCCGCTCGTTCTCGAACGGGATCCACTCCCCTTCCGATTCCCCGGTTCCCCGGCAATCCTGGAGCACGACCGCGTAACCGTACCGGGTCCAGACGTCAGCCGTCGCCTCCAGATAGGGCCGCATTCCCGGGTACGGATAACGAATGAGCACGGCCGGCCAACGCCCCGTTCCGGCGGGAACGTACAGCCGGGTCGCGAGATGCGCCCCGTCGCTCATTCGCACCCGATACGTCTGGACGCCGCCGGGTTCGTGCGTCGCTTCGGGCATTCCCTTCAGCAGCGAATCCAGAATCGGATCGGATGCCGCTTCCGGCCCGAGGGAGACGCTTTTCGGGTCGCTTTGCGAGTCGTTCTGCGAGTCGTTCATGGGCTCGTTCCCCCGTTCATTTTCCGGCTCGTTCATGCGCCCTCCCCTCCTTCCTCCGCCACGGGAACGTCGAGCCAAGTCTCGGCCCCCTCCCCGACGTAGACGGTCTGCCGGGCGACCTTCGTCTTCTCCTGAAGCGACCAGATTCCCGCCGAGTTCGGGTGGGCATGGTACGCCGGAAAATTGGAGGAAGAAACGTCGACGCGGAGCCGCGAGCCCCGCTTGACGGTCCAGACGATCGGCCACAACCCGATCGTCGCTGCCGCCTTCTCTCCCGGGACATAGGACAGCGGAGCCGGCGCGCCGTTCCGCAGCCTGAGGCTCGTAATGCCGTCCCGGATGTTGAAGGCGCGGCCGTCCGGCAGCACCTCCATCACCTGCACGGCGAAGGACGTGTCCTCCGCGTCCGAAGAGACGGTCAGACGCGCCGACATCGCCCCCGCGATGGGCAGATCCGCATCCAGCGGCTCCGAGAGGAACGTCAGGACGTCCGGCCTCGACCCCGGAGGAGCCTGAAGCACGCTCGCCGGCGGGGCCGCGTCCGGGTCCCCCGACAAGTAATGGAGCAGCGCCGCTCCTCCCCGGGTCGGAACGGGGCGTTCGGGGTCGTAATCGAAGCTCAGCGCCCCCGGCTCCCCGTTCTCCCCCTCCGGCGCGAGCAGGCCGGCGCAGCCCGCTTCCTTCAGGCGGCCCGCGGCGCTCAGCCGGAACCGCCTGCTAGTAGCGGGATCGAACCGGCCGTCCCGCGTTCTCCACGCGTTTTCCCCGATCGCGTAAACGTGCACCTTCCCCTTCGGCCCGCCATAATCCGCGCCCTTCAGATGACGGTCGAACCAGCGCAAGGCGGCCTCCCGCTGCCCCGGCCCGAACGCGTCGTGACCGGGGTAGTCGAGATCGCCGGACGCGTCCGACGTATGAATCCAAGGCCCGATAATCAGAACGCTGGCGGCGCGGACCTCTTCGGGGAGCTTGCCGTAGCTCGCGATCGAGGCGTCCAGATTGTGATCGAACCAGCCGGCCGTCATCAGAATCGGCACCTTCGTCCTTCGCGGAACGTCTCTGACCTCGGCCCAGAACCCTTCGTTCCAGCAAAGGCCTTCCGGACCGGGCTGGGTGACCCACTCCCGGTACCAGGGCAGCTCCCGCCCGAACAGCCGCACATCCATCTCCGCATGGGGGCGGGTCTTCAGCGCTTCCCGATACAGCTCGCCGCGCGGAACGAGCGGATCGGCTCCGGCATTGCCGACCGCCCACGACGTGTAGATGTCATGACGGAACATCCCGTTCATGTAGCTCTGTCGGTATCTCTCGATGCCCGTCACCGCGATGAACATCGTCTTGACCTCGGGAGGAAGCGCGTCCGCCATGCACCATTGCGCGACGCCGGAATAAGACGCCCCGTACGTCCCGATGTTCCCGTCCGACCACGGCTGCCGGACGATCCAGGCCAGAGAGTCGAGCCCGTCTTCCCGCTCGCGGACGAACGGCGTCCACTCTCCTTCGGAACCTCCCGTTCCGCGGCATTCCTGATAGACGAAGGCATAGCCGTGTCCGGCCCAGTACGCCGCCGTCTCGAGCCAGTGCGGCAGCATGCCCGGATAAGGCGATCGGGCGAACAGAACGGGCCAAGGCCCTTCCCCTTCCGGCAGCCTCACGTGCGTCCGAAGCCGGACGCCGTCCCGTGACCGGACGTAACGGACCGCCGAGCCGTCCTTGCCGACGCTCATGCCGGCCACCTCCTCGTTGTCCCGTTTTCGCATAGGTTTTTTTGATATAGAATAAGGAATGAAGACTCTTCCATCGACAACGCCTATTGAATTCGAAAAGGATGGTATTCGCATGCGCACGGAACAGCTGCAGCACTTCGTCGCGGTCGCCCGCTTCGGCTCCTTCTCGCAGGCCGCCGAGCACCTTCACATCGCGCAGCCGAGCGTCAGCCAATCGATCGCCAACCTGGAGAGCGACCTGAACGTCAAGCTGTTCGAACGGTCCCGCTCCGGCATTCGGCTGACGCCGATCGGCGAATCGCTGCTTCCCAAAGCCCAGAACGTGCTCAACATGGTCGAAGAGATTTACGACGAAGTCCGCGCCGAGACGGACCTGGCGAGCGGCAGCCTGAACATCGCCGCGATTCCGAGCATGTGCAACGCCTATCTGAGCGACGTCCTCTCCGCCTTCAAGAAGAGGCACCCCGCCGTCCGGATCGAGGTCCGGGAAGACGGCACGAACGAGATTACGCGGGACGTCGCGGCGAACCGGGTCGACGTCGGCCTCATCTCGCGGCTCCCCGAGGATTCGCTCGATCCCCGGATCGAATTCCATCCCTTGCTGACGGGAACCTATATGGTCTACGTCGGCCGGCACTCCTCCATGCCTCTGCGCAACCCGCTCCCCAAGGAAGAGATTCTGAAGCAGCCTCTCATTACGCTGCAGAGCGGGTACCGCCAAGAGGATTACCTGAAGCGGATGCTGGGCTCCGACGAGCTCAACGTCCTGCTCACGCTGGGGTACACGGAAGCGGCCAAGAAAATCATCTCGCAAGGAATCGCCGTCGGCTTCTATCCGGACTTCTCGGTTCGGAAGGACCCTTACGTGCAGGCCGGCGACATCATGGCCTTCGACATCGAAGGCAACGACGTCGCGCTCCGGTTCGGCTGGATACGCGCCCGCAACCAGAGATTGACGGTGGCCGCGCAGCGGTTCATCCAGGTGCTGAGAGAAGTCGTCGACGGCTCTTGAGCCCTCTGGGGGATGGCGGATGCCTCGGTTGCCTGAGTGCGCCCGGTTGCCCAGCGGCGCGCATCCCGCCTTTCCGACTTCCCGCAGCCCTTCCCGCCGTCCTGCCGTCCTTCCCGTCTTCCCCGCGCGCGGCCGCGCCCTTATTTGCCGTTGACGGCCAGGAAGGCGTCCAGCTGCTTCTGCTTCTCGGCGATGATCTTGTCGCCGCCCGCCTGCTTCAGCTTGGACACGAAGTCGGTCAGCACCTTCGGATCCAGGCTTCCCGAATCGAGTCCCGACCGGTACTGGTTCACCACGTTCGTCACCGCGGCGACCTCGGTCTTGACCGGCGTGGCGTCGAAGGAGAAGCCGAGCGCGGGGGAGTAGGTCGCCTCCTTGTTGAACTGCTTCAGCTGGTTCCAATGGTCCGGATCGGTTCCTTCCCACGTATAGGTCAGAGCGGCGTTGCCGACTTCCCATTGGTTAAACGTGTACCCGCTTTTCGTGCCGTCGGGAACCTTGATCTGCCCCTTCTCCGTCTTCACGTAATGCTTGCCTTCGATTCCGTTGTCCAGCAGGTTGATGACGTCGGCGTCGGTATACAGCAAGTTCATGAGCTGCATGGCTCGTTCCGGGTTCTTGCTGTTCTTCGGAATGGACAGCATGAAGGCGCTCGGTCCCGTCGCCCCGCCTACCGGCTTCGTCAGCCGGACCGCTTCCATCTCGTATCCGTTCAACTGGTTCTCCTGCTCCTCGAAGCCCGGCTTCATGTTGGACAAGTAGCCGAACGCCTTGCCCGCCTTGATCAGCGCGGTGTTGGTCTCCTGCGTCGTGGCGGCGTCGGGCATGAGGTACCCCGCTTGGTACCATTTGCGGGCGAGCTCGACCGCGTCCTTGTACTTCTGCGTCTCGAACAGATTGACGACCTTCGTGCTGCCTTCGCCCAGCTCCAGAACGCCCAAGCCCTCTCCCAGGCTGTCGAATTGGCTGGCGACGAGCTCGCCCGCGATGCCGTTCGTGTTCGAACGTTGAACGAGCGGGTAGATGCCCGGTTCGTTCTCTTTGATCTTCTGGAAAACGGGGCCGAGATCCTCGTACGTCTTCACCTGGCTCAGGTCGATGCCGTACTTGTCCAGCAGATCCTTCCGGGCGATGAAGCCGTAGTCGGCCGCCACCTCGCGGAAGCTGGACACGCCGTAGATTTTCCCGTTGATTCTCGTCCCCTCGAACACGATCGGCTCCAGCGTATCCTTGATGCCGGGCCCGTACTTCTCCAGCAGCTCGTCGAGAGGAAGCAGCTGCCCCTTGGCGACTTGGCTGCTGTAATTGAACAACGACGAAGTAACCAGCAGATCGAGCGGCTCGTTGCCGGCCAGAAGAAGGTTCGTCTGCTGCTGCCAGGCGGAGACGTCGATCGGCATCAGCTTCACGGTCGCGTTGATCTTCTGCTTCGTGATCTTGCTGATCTCCTCCTGCACCGCCTGAACGTCCGTCATCGTGCCGATTCCGATGAACGCCAGCGTCAGCTCGACCGGCTTCTCCTGTCCGGATGCCGATTCGGAACCGGACGGGCTTGAAGGCGACGAAGCCGAAGGGCTGCCGTCCCCGGAGCCGCTGCACCCGCCGAGGATGAGCGCGAAGCCTAACAGGATCGCCGCCGTCGCCGTCCATGCCGACTTGCGTTTGTTCTTGACCATTTTCGAGTCCCCCTTTAAATGACTTCCCTTCGATCGTGTAAGCGGATTCAATTCGCGCCGGAAAAGCGGGCCGCCGCCTCGGGCAGCAAGCCCCCCTATAGCGTTATGGCCGTCTCCCGCGCGCCTGCAGTCCGCGGCTCGGCAGCCGCTTGCCCAGCTTCGATTGGACGAACCCGGCCGCGTCGATGAGCTCCGGAAGCGAGACTCCCGTCTCGATGCCCATCTCGCTCAGCATATGGACGACGTCTTCGGTAGCGACGTTGCCCGATGCTCCCGGCGCGTAAGGGCAGCCGCCGAGCCCTCCGGTCGATGCGTCGAATCGGGCGATTCCCATCCGGAGCGCGCCGGCAATGTTCGCCAGGGCCATGCCCCGCGTATCGTGGAAGTGCAGAGCCAGCCGGTCGGCGGGGTAGCGGGCGAGCAGCTTCTCCAGCGCCTCCTCCACCTGCCGGGGAATGGCGACGCCGATCGTGTCCCCCAACGATACCTCCGAAGCTCCGTTCTCGAGCAGGAAGTCCGTCACCCGAACGACGTCGTCCAGCTTCACCTTGCCCTCGTAGGGACAGCCGAACGCGGTCGAGACGTAGCCGCGCACCGTTCGTCCGGCGGACCTCGCCGCCTCGGACACCTCGGCGACGACCGGCAGCGTCTCGGCGATGCTCTTGTTGATGTTGCTCCGGTTGTGGGTCTCGCTGGCCGACAGGAAGACGGACACTTCGTCGATCCCGGCTTCCAGAGCCCTCTCGAGGCCCCGGGCATTCGGCACGAGCGCCGCGTAGACGACGCCGGGACGGCGGCGGAGGCCGCGGGCGACCTCCATCGCGTCCGCCAATGCCGGAATCCACCGGGGACTGACGAAGGAGGTCGTCTCGATGTAGCCGAGCCCCGTGGACGACAGCCGGTCGATCCACGCGATCTTATCCTCCGTGCCGAGCGGTTCCGGCTCGTTCTGCAAGCCGTCCCGAGGTCCTACCTCCCGAATCCAAGCCCTGCCCGGCAGCTTCATGCCGTCTCGCCTCCCGTCGTTCCCGTCGGTGTCCCCGACGTCGAGCTGATAGCCGATTCCGTCATCGATCCGACAGCCGGCTCCGCCGTCGATCCGGCCGTCGGTGCCGCCGACGATCGGAGCGTCGTTCCGGCCGGAGATCCCGCCGGCGGTTCCGCCGTCGGCCGCTGCGCGCCGCGTCCGTCGCGGACGTTGACGACTCCGAATCGGACGAGCCGCTCGATCTCGGCGGCGTCGTACCCGAGCTCGCGGAGCACTTCCCGCGTATGCTCGCCCAGCAGCGGCGGAGGCCCCTGCACGGCGACCTCGCTCTCGGAGAAGCGGATCGGCGTGCGAAGGACGGGCAGGCTCCCGAACACGGAGTGCTCCACGTTCTCGATGATGCCGTGGTCGCGAATCAGGTCGCTGCCGACGAGCTGCTCCACGTCCCAGATCGGCCCGTGCAGCACGTTATGCTCCGCCAGCGCGGCGCACCATTCCTCCGTCGTCCGCTCCGCGAACACGGCGTCGAGCCGTTCGGTCAAGCGCTCCCGATGGGCGAGCCGAAGCCGGTTCGTCGCGTAATCGGGATGGTCGGCCAGCTCGGGGCGGCCGATCACCTCGCAGAAGACCCGCCATGCCCGGTCCGTCTGGGCTCCCGCCATAAGCCAGCCGTCCCGGGTTCGGAACGCCTGATACGGCACGACCTCCGCGTGCTGGCTGCCCATCGGCTCGGGAGAGCGCCCGGTCGCGACGTATTGGCCGAACCGGGTGGACAGGTTGAACGCCATCGTGTCGATCAGGTTCAGCTGAACCCGCTGCCCCTTCCCCGTCCGCTCCCGATCCAGCAGCGCCGCGCAGATCGCCCCGAACGCCATGTAGGCGGTCGAGTTGTCGGCGACCGGCACTCCGACCAGGAGCGGCTTGCCGTTCGCGCCGGCCTCCCCGGTCAAGCTCATCACCGCCCCCATCCCTTGGACGATCGGGTCCATGCCGGGCCGCCGCGCGTATTCCGGCGTATCCCCGAACGCGGAGATCGAGCAGTAGACGATGCGGGGATTGATCTCCCGGATCCGCTCGTAGCCGACTCCCAGCTTGTCGCAGGTTCCCGGCCGGTAATTCTCGACGATGACGTCGGCGCCGCGGCACAGGTCGAGGGCGATCTGAAGCCCTTCCGGCTCCTTCAGGTTCAAGGAGACGGAGCGTTTGCCGTGGTTGTAGGCCGCGAACAGGTAGCTCTCGCCGTCCTTGAAGTAGCTGCCCGAGCCGCGGACCTGGTCGCCGGTCAAGGGTTCGATCTTAACCACCTCGGCCCCCAGGTCGGACAGCATGTTCGTGCAGTACGGAGCGACGAGCCAATGCGCGATTTCGATTACTTTTATCCCTTCAAGCGGTCCCATGAAGTCATCTCCTCAGAAGGCGGTTAAGTGGAGCGCGAACCACCCTAAGGGGCGCTTCCTGATTCGATTTTATCTATAGACGATCGCGATGTGAAATACCGATATTACATATAACCATAGGAGTTGCCTATACGAAATTGCGGGGATCGTGCCGGGTAGAGAGATTCTTCGCGCCTCTTCCAGTCTCGACGGGGCGGGAGGCTCTAACGAATCGTGGAGACGCTATTTCGTTGATAACAAGCCTTTTTCAGCTCTAACGAATCGTATGGACGCTATTGCCGGAAGCCCGTTTTTCCCCCGAGTTGCCCTTAATAATAAGATCGCTGGGGTTCGTTAGAATTTCAAAATGAGCTTCTGACGCGAAACAGCGTCTCCCGAGTCCGTTAGACTCGTACCCATGATTCGGATTGGAACCAGGAACGAGACTTCCCTATCTCCATATCCGAAGAACTCGGTTAGCGAAGCGGTTTTTCGCAGAAAAAAAGCAGCCCCGCGACATCCTGCCATCGCGAGGGCTGCTTGCGCGTTATTCGATTCCATTAGAGCCGTTCAATCGATCCAGCCACGCCTCCAGCGCCTCGTCCGTGAAGGCGCCGCCGCTGAAGGCGACGATGGCGCGCAGCGGCAGGTAGCGGGCGAACGCGGCCATCATGTCGGCGGCTTCGCCGTCCGAATCTTCCGGCAGCGGGAACGGCGAATTCTTCATCAATTCCTTGACGGCGGGCCCTCCGACCGGATCCGCGAGCAGGTCGCCGACCGTGGTATTGCGGTCGAACCGCTTCGCCAGCTTCGAGGTCGAGCGCACGGTCAGCGTCTCCTTCAACCGGATATCGGCCGAGGAGGAGCCGACGAGAATCTCGAATTCGCCCGACTCGACGCGCCAGTCCTTGAGCTCGACGTCATAGAACGCGAACGCCCGCTTCTCCAGCGCGAAGACGACCTCCTTCTCTTCCCCGGGCCGAAGCTCGACCTTGGCGAAGCCCTTGAGCTCCTTCTCCGGGCGAATGACCGAGCTCTCGACGTCCCGGACGTAGAGCTGGACGATCTCCTTCCCGGTCCGGGCCCCGACGTTCCTCACCCGCACGGAGACGTTCACGGTCTCGGTGTCGTCGATGACGGAGCGGTCCATCGCCAAGCCGCCGTACTCGAAGCTCGTGTAGCTAAGGCCGTGGCCGAACGGGAACAGCGGCTCGATGCGCTTGGCGTCGTAATACCGGTAGCCGACGAACAGCCCTTCCCGGTACTCCACCCTGTCGCCTTCGCCCGGGAAGTTCAGGTAGGACGGATTGTGCTCCAGGCGGACGGGGAACGTCTCCGCCAGCTTCCCGCACGGGTTCGCCTCGCCGAAGACGAGATCCGCGATCGCCCCGCCGAGCGCCTGGCCGCCCAGATACGCCTCCAGCACCGCCGACACGCGGCCGAGCCACGGCATCTCGATCGGAGCGCCGTTGCTGAGCACGACGACGACCCGGCTCTGCGCCGCGGCGACCGCTTCGATCAGCTTCGCCTGATTGTCCGGAATGCGCAGGTGCGTCCGGTCGAACCCTTCGGACTCGTAGCGCTCCGGCAGTCCGGCGAACACGATCGCGACGTCCGCCCCGCGGGCCGCTTCCGCCGCTTCCCGGAACAGCTCGTCATGGACGGCGTCGCTGGCCAGCTCGTAGCCTTGCGCGTAGACGAAGTCGACGGCCGGTCCGGCCACGGCGGCCAGCTCCTCGCGGATTCGCTCCAACCGGGTCGGCTTCACGTGAGAGCTGCCGCCCCCTTGATAGCGCGATTGCTCGGCCAGCTCCCCGATGACCGCGATCCGGCCCGTCTTCGCCAGAGGCAGGAGCCCGCCCTCGTTCTTGAGCAGCACCATGCACTCTCTAGCCACCTCGCGAGCGAGGCGGTGATGGGCCTCCGCGTCGTAAGACGCGTCAGGCTTGCGGGCGTCGACCGCGCGGAAAATTACGGTCAGCAGCCGCTCCACCGCGGCGTCCAGCTTCTCCTCGGCCAGCTTGCCGGAACGCACCGCTTCGGCGATCTTGCGGTCGCCGGCCCCGTTGCTGGACGGCATCTCGAGCTCGAGGCCCGCGGCCAATCCGTCGACGCGCTCGTTGACCGCTCCCCAGTCGGACACGACGAAGCCTTCGTGGCCCCACTCGTCCTTGAGGATGTCCGTCAGCAGAGTCGGGTTCTCCGAGGCGAACGTTCCGTTCACTTTGTTGTAGGAGCACATGACCGTCCAAGGCTGCGCCTTCTTGACGGCGCCTTCGAAGCTGGCCAAGTAGATCTCGCGCAGCGTCCGCTCGTCGACGACGGAATCGCCGGTCATGCGGCGGTGCTCCTGGTTGTTGGCGGCGAAGTGCTTGAGCGACGTGCCGACGCCTTGGCTCTGCACGCCTTCAATGTGCGCGGCCGCCAGCTCGGAGGACAGGTAAGGGTCCTCCGAGAAATATTCGAAGTTGCGGCCGCAGAGCGGGGAGCGCTTGATGTTCGCGCCGGGCCCGAGCAGCACCGCGACGTTCTCGGCCTGGCATTCCTCGCCGAGCGCGGCGCCAACCTTACCGATCAGCTCGCGGTCCCACGAGCTGGCGAGGCCCGCGGCGGACGGGAAGCAGGTCGCCGGCACGCTGTCGAACAGCCCCAGGTGATCGGCGCTCGCCTTCTGCTTGCGCAGCCCGTGCGGCCCGTCGGTCATCATGACGGACGGAATGCCGAGCCGCTCGATCCCCTTCGTATTCCAGAAGTCGAGTCCGGAGCACAGTCCGGCTTTCTCTTCGAGAGTCATTGCCGAGATGAGCGCTTTGAGATCGCGTTCCATCGATTCCATCTCCCCATCCTAAATTTGATAGACAAACCGGTAGTCCCCGGAGCCCGCCTCGAGCCGGACTCCTTCGGCGGTCTGCTCCGCCGACGAGACGCCGTTCGCCGCCCCGAGCGCTCCTCCGTTCTCGCGCACGCCTTCCAGCGCCGCTCCCGGAAGCACGATCTCCGCCGTCGCGTTCGGCGGAACGACGACGCGGACTTCCATTCCGCCCTCCGACCGGCTCCACCGGGAGACGACCGTGCCGTACATCGTCTCGAGGCGGCCTTCCGCCCACGTCAGCCCTTCGCCCGGCCGCGGATGAATGCGGAGCCGCTTGTAGCCCGCGCCCTCCTCGGCCGTGTCGATGCCCGCGACGCACCGGTACAGCCAGTCGCCGATCGCCCCGTAAGCGTAGTGATTGAACGAATTCATCGCGTCGCTCCAGAACGTGCCGTCTTCCCGGATGCCGTCCCAATGCTCCCAGATCGTCGTCGCGCCCTTCGTCACCTGATACAGCCACGAAGGGAAGTCCTTCTGCAGCAGCAGCCTGTAAGCTTCGTCGTTATGCCCGTTCAGGCTGAGCGCGAAGTTCAGGTAAGGCGTGCCCACGAAGCCGGTCGTCAGATGATGGTCGTTCTCCTCCAGCAGCTTCGCCAGCTTGGCGGCCGCCTTCTCCTTCGCCTTGCCCTCGAGCAGCCCGAAATACAAGCCTACGACCTGAGCGGTCTGGGTCGGAACGGCGAGCCGGCCGGACGGCGTGACGTATTCGTCATGGAAGGCTCGCACGATTCCTTCGTACAGCTCCGCGTAGCGCTTCGCGTCTTCCGTCTTGCCCAGTATCTCCGCGGCCTTCCTCACGATGGACGTCGAGTAGGCGTAATAGGCCGTCGCGACGTAATGCATATCCGTCGCGCCCATGTAGGCGCCCGGCTTCGCGTCGAGAGCGAGCCAATCCGCGAAGTGGAAGCCGGTGTCCCACAGGTACTCGTTGTCCCCTTGGCGGCGGATGAATTCGACCCAGCCCTTCATGCTGTCGTACTGGTCCTCGAGAATCCGCTTGTCGCCGTAGCTCAAGTAGACCGTCCACGGCACGATCGTGGCCGCGTCGCCCCAAGCGGCGGAGTTGTACGGAGGCGGGAATCCCCCCTTGCTCGGCTTCCTCACGAGCATGTTCGGCACGACGAACGGAACGCTTCCGTCCTCCAGCTGGTCCGCCTTCAAGTCTCCCATCCACTTGGCGAAGAACGGCGCCGCGTTCGCCAGATACGTCGCCGTGCGGGCGAACACCTGGGCGTCGCCCGTCCAGCCGAGCCTCTCGTCGCGCTGCGGGCAGTCCGTCGGGACGTCGAGGAAGTTGCCCTTGAGCCCCCACAGAATGTTGTGCTGGAGCTGGTTGACGAGCGGGTCCGAGCATTCGAAGCGGCCGGTTCTCTCCATGTCGGAATGGACGACGACGCCCGCGAAGTCTTCCAGACGGACCGGCTCCGCGAAGCCGGTCAAGCGGACGTAGCGGAAGCCCTGGAACGTGAAGCGGGGCTCGAACGTCTCGGGCTCGCCGCTCCTCTTCGTATAGCGGATCGTCTGCTTCGCCTCGCGGATGTTGCCGAGATAGAAGTTGCCGTCCTTGTCGAGCACCTCGGCGTGGCGGAGCTCCACTTCCCGCCCGGCTTCGCCCCGTACGACGAAGCGAACCCAGCCGACCATGTTCTGGCCCATGTCGATGACGGTATCGCCTTCCGGCGTGCGGATCAGGCCGATCGGCCGGATCTCTTCGATCTTCCGCACCGGGACGTTCTCCTGAGCGATCAGAATGTCCTTCGGCCGCTCAAGCACCTCCACGTCCCGCCAATCGCCTCCGCCGTCCTCGCCGCCTTCCGCGCAGCCGGGCGAGCTCCAGCCGTCCCGCTCCAGCCGGGCGTCGTACGTCTCCCCGTGGTAAATCTCCGACAGGAGGATCGGCCCCGTCGCCGCCTTCCAGCTCCCGTCGGACCGGACGACGATCTCGCGCCCGTCCTCGAGCGTCGCGTGAAGCTGAAGCAGCAGAGCCGTCCGCTCTCCGTACAGCTCGTTGTGGCCGTCCCAGCCCAGGTAGCCTTTGTACCAGCCGTTGCCGAGCCAGGAGCCGACGACGTTCTCCCCTTGAACGAGGTATTCCGTCACGTCGTAGGCCTGGTATTGCAGCCTCGCGTCGTAGCTGGTCCACCCCGGCGTAAAATAATGGTCCCCGACCCGCCGGCCGTTCAGCTCCAGCTCGTACAAGCCGAGCGCCGTGGCGTAGAGGCGGGCCGACTTCACGGCTCCGTCCAGCCGGAAGGCCTTCCGCAGCATCGGGCACGCCTCTCCCGGTTCAAGCCCTTGCGGAGCCGAGATCCAGTCCGCCGTCCATTCGCCCGTCGTCAGCAGCCCCGTCTCCCAATACGTCCCCGGCGCCGACCAGCCGGAGCTCTCTCCCCGCTCGTTCCAGACCTCGACCCGGTAGTAGTACCGGGCGCGGGAGCGAAGGGCGACCCCCGTCGGCTCCACGTGAACGGAAGCGTCCCCTTCGACGCGCCCGGAATCCCAGAGGAAGGAAGCGAAGTCCCTGTCCTCCGACACCTGCAGCCGGTAAGCCGACTGCCGCGTTCCTCTCGCCTCCGACCTTAGCTTCCAGCTGAGGCGCGGAAGCCGCGCCCCGAGCCCGATCGGGTTGATCCTGTATTCGCAGCGCAAATCGTATACTTCAAGCATGTCGCCCGTCTCCTTCCCCTTCTCGGTCCGACTCGCAAGCCGGACTCTCTATCGCCATACCGCCCATCTCCAAACCGCCCATCTCCAAACCGCGCTCCCGGCCGGCCAAGCCGAACCCCGGGTCTCGTCCGCAAGGCCCGCGCCCTTTCTACGGGCGGCCAAGCCCGTTGTTCCGGGCGATCTCCCCCAGATATCTCCCGCTCTCCTTCGCCGTCCGCTCCTGCGTGGACCGGTCGACGGCGACGATGCCGAACGTCTTCGAATAGCCGAAGTTCCATTCGAAGTTGTCGAACGCCGACCAGTAGAAGTAGCCCCTCACGTCGATTCCGTCGGCCAGGCAGCCTTGCAGTCCCTCCAGCCCCCGGCGGATGAACTCCACGCGGCGGGTATCGTCGTCCGTCGCGACGCCGTGCTCCGTCACGACGATCGGGATGCTCAAATCGCGGGCGACCTGGCGCACCACGCGGCCGAGCGCTTCGGGGTCGTATTCGTACCCCATCTGCGTCAGCTCGGCGCCGGCTTCCGGAATGGCGGCGCCGTCCGGTCCGTAAACCTCGCGCGTGTAATTCTGAAGCCCAAGGAAGTCGTCTCCGGAGATAACGTCCAGATATTGCCGGAAGTAGCCGTTCCATACGTTCTCCGCTCGCTCTTCCCCGCCCGGCAACGCCTGGACGTCCGGCAGCGCGAGCGTCAGCCCGACCTGGATGTCCGGCCGAATCCGCTTCATCGCGGCGCGGGCTTTGACGTGCGCATCCTTGACGACGGCGATGGACGCTTCGTCCGAGGCCGTCAGGAACGGACGGTACTTGTCGGCGGTCGTTCCGCACAGGCGGGCCGCCTCCTCCCGCCACTCCGGAGCCGTCCACGACTCCGCCGCGATGCCGACGGGCGGCGTCTGCCCGATCGAGGCGAACAGGTCCCGGAGCATGACCGGGAGGTCGACCTCGTTCATCGTAAGCGCGTACGGAATCAAGTCGCCGAGCTCCCGGACGACCGTCTCGCAGTATGCGGCGAACCGGTCCGCCGTCGCGGGATCGGACCAGCCGCCGAAGCGCATGAGCCATCGCGGCGACGTGAAGTGATGCAGCGTGACGACGGGGGTAAGGCCGTGCTCCCGGCAAGCGATCAGGACGTCCCGGTAGTGCTCGATGGCCGACCGGGAATAATGGCCGGCTTCCGGCTCGATCCGCGCCCACTCGATGGAGAAGCGATACGCCTTCAGGCCGAGACGCGCCAGAAGCGCGATATCCTCCCGGTACAGCCGATAGTGGTCGATCGCGTCCCCGGAGCGTTCGGCGTAGGGAGATCCCTTCGCGTTCTCCTCCGCCCAGGTGTCGCTGTTCACGTTATTGCCTTCGACTTGATGCGCGGCCGTCGCCGCCCCCCACAAAAACCCTTCCGGATAACCGCTCGCCATCGCTCGTTCTCCTCCTTGAAGAAAGAAGCGCGAACCCTTCCGAAGACGGTGCCGCGCTTCCTTCATCCCGATTATTGCGCGTTGGCCGCCGCCCACGCGTCAAGCTGCTTCTGCTTCTCGGCGATAATCTTATCGAGCCCCGCCGCCTTCAGCTTGGCGTTGAATTCGGAGATCAGGGCCGGATCGAGGCTTCCCGACTCCAGGCCGAGCTTGTATTGGTTCAGCACGTTCGTGGCCGCGGCCACCTCGGTCTTCACCGGGCTCGCGTCGAACGTGAAGCCGAGCGCCTTCGAGAAGATCGCCGAATCGTTGAACTTCTTGATCTGATCCCAGATGTCGGGCGGAGTGCCTTCCCAGACGCGGGCGAGGGCGTTGTTGCCGATCTCCCACTGGTTGAATACGTAGCCGACGTCGGTCGCTCCGTCCGGAACCTTGATCGTTCCGTCCGCGTTCACGACATAGTGCTTCCCTTCGATCCCGTTGTCCAGCAGGTTGACGATATCCTTGTCGGTATACAGCAGGTTCAACAGCTGCATGGCGCGATCCGGGTACTTGCTGTTGCGCGGGATGGACATCATAAATCCGTTGGCGCTCGTCGATTGGGTGACCGGCTTCGTGAACCGGACCGCGACCATCTCGTGTCCGTCTACCTTGCTGTCCTGCTGCTCGAAGCCGGGCTTCATGTTGGAGAGGTAGCCGAACGCCTTGCCCGCCTTCACGAGGCTGTTGCCGGTCTCCTGGGTCGTCGCCGCGTCCTGCATGACATAGCCGGCTTCGTACCATTTGCGCGCGAGCGCGACGGCGTCCTTGTATTCCTGGGTGTCGAACATGTTGACGACCTTCAGGTCGTTCTTGTTGATCATCATCGCCCCGAGACCGTCTCCGAGCATGTCGATGTCCTTGTTGTACATAATGGAAGCGACCGTCTGGGACTGAGTGTTCTGCACCAGCGGAATCAAGCCCGGCTCCTTGTCTTTGATCGTCTGGAACACCGTTCCGAGATCCTCGAATGTCTTTAGCGCGCTAAGGTCGATGCCGTGCTTGTCGACGATGTCCTTGCGCATGATCATGCCGTAGTCTGCCGCCGTGTCGCGCACGCTCGGGATTCCGTAGATTTTCCCGTCGATCTTCGTGCCGTTGTAAATCTTCTCGTTCATCGTGTCCTTGATGCCGGTTCCGTATTGGGCGAGCAAGTCGTCGAGCGGAAGCAGCTGGTTCTTCGCGACTTGGCTGCTGTAGTTGTAGAACGAAGACGTGACGAGCAGATCGAGCTTCTCGTTGCCGGCGAGGAGCAGGTTCGTCTGCTGCGCCCAGGCGGATATGTCGATCGGCATCAGCTTCACTGTCGCGTTGATCTTCGCGGACGTAATCTTGTTGATCTCGTCCTGGACGGACTTAATGTCGGTGAGAGTGCCGAAATTCATGAAGGCCATCGTCAGTTCGACCGGCTTCGAGCCGTTGTCCGACGAGGACGAAGAGCCGCTCGCGGCCGGAGAAGAATTCGAGCCGTTCGAGCCGCCGCAGGCGGTGAGAGCGAGCGAGAGCGCGAGCAGCGCCGCCCCGCCCCAAGCGAGTTTGCCTTGCTTTGCAGTCATGTTGTCTTGTCCCCCAAATCCCGTAATTACGCTATTTATGCTCACCGATCCCCGGAAGGGCTATCGGATCAAGCCGGATGATGAAGCCTGGAATCAGCCCTTGACGGCCCCGATCGTCAACCCCTTGACGAAGTACTTCTGGAAGAACGGATAGATGCAGATGATCGGCAGAATCCCGATGACCGCCATCGCCATGCGCACCGAGTTCATCGGGATGGCCGCGGCCGCCTGGGACGAGTTGCCCCCGAGGCTGTTCTGCTGCAGGAACTGAATGTTGCTCAGCATCCGGTTGAGCAGGTTCTGAATGCTGAACAGCTTCGGCTCGGTGATGTAGATGAGGCCGTTGAACCAGTCGTTCCAGTACGAGATCGTCAGCATAAGCCCGATCGTGGCCAGAATCGGCAGCGAGAGCGGCAGAACGATCCGGTAGAAAATTTTAAACTCCGAAGCCCCGTCGATGTAAGCCGACTCGATGATCGCCGCCGGAATCGAGGTGCTGAAGAAGGAGCGGATCAGCAGGACGAAAAATCCGTTGGTCAGAAGGCCCGGCACGATAAGCGCCATCAGCGTGTTCTTCATGTGGAACAGCTCCGTGTAGACCAGGTAGGTCGGCACGAGGCCTCCGTTGAACAGCAGCGTGAAGAAGACGAGGAACGCGAGAATTCCGCGAAGCGGCATGTCCTTGCGGGACAGCGGGTAAGCGAGCAAGGACGAGATGAGCAGGCCGACGAAGGTGCCGACGATCGTGATCAGGACCGTAATTCCGTAGGAACGGGCCATCGTCGACGCCTGATTCCATAGGTACGAATAGGCGTCAAGGCTCAGGCGGCTCGGGAACAGCGTGTAGCCGTCCTTGACGATCGACTGCTCGTCCGTGATCGAAGCCATGAACAGCAGGAGGAACGGGAACAGGCAAGCGGCGGACAGCAGAATAAGGAAGACGTGGACCGCCGTCTGGTTCATCTGGTTGGTTTTCATCGAACGATCGCTCCCTTCCGGTTAGAATAGCGCCTGATCGCGGTCGCGGCGGGCGACGACGTAGTTCGAGATCAAGACGAGGATGAATCCGACGAGCGCTTGGTACAGGCCGGCGGCGGACGACATTCCGATGTCTCCGAGCGTCATCAGCCCGCGGTAGACGTAAGTGTCGATAACGTCGGTCGTCGATTGCAGCGGCCCCGAGTTCAGCGGAACCTGGTAGAACAATCCGAAGTCGGAGTAGAAAATGCGTCCGATGCCGAGAAGCGTCATGACCGTGATGGTCGGCGCGATCAGCGGAACGGTGATGCTGCGAATCTGCTGCCACTTGCTGGCCCCGTCGATCGTCGCCGCCTCGTAGAACTCGTGGTCGATGCCGATGATGGACGCCAGGTAGATGATGCAGAAGTAGCCGATGTTTTTCCACAAGTTCACGATCGTCAGGATGTACGGCCAATACTTCGATTCGCTGTACCAGGAGATCGGATCGACGCCGAACATCGGCAGGATGTGCTTGTTCACGAAGCCGTTCTCGACGTTCAGCAGCGAGAGCACCAGGTAGCCGACGATAACCATCGAGATCAGGTACGGCAGCAGAACGAGGCTCTGGTAAAAGCGCGAGGCCAGACGATTGCGCACTTCGTTCAGCACGATGGCGAGCCCGATGGCGACGAGCGTGTTGACGATGATGAAGCCGCCGTTGTAGAGCAGCGTGTTGCGCGTGATGACCATGGCGTCGTTCGTCTTGAACAGGTACTCGAAGTTCTTGAAGCCGATCCAGTCGCTGTAGTAGATCAGTCCG
This sequence comes from Cohnella xylanilytica, assembly GCF_014212175.1. Taxonomy (GTDB): domain Bacteria; phylum Bacillota; class Bacilli; order Paenibacillales; family Paenibacillaceae; genus Cohnella; species Cohnella xylanilytica. The sequence goes on from NZ_JACJVR010000073.1 coordinate 92,169, forward strand.
AACAGCCCTCTGTGCGAGTAGTCGATGTTTTTGAACGCGATGACGACCCCGAGCATCGGCAGGTAGTTGTTGACGGCCAGGTAGATCAATCCCGGCAGCACCATCAAGAACAGCGCCCGGTAACGCTTCAGCTTCTTGAACGCGTCGCTCCATCCGCTCTGTCTCATAGGCTGATTCCTCATTTCCTCGTTGTATAGTGCTTATTGTAAAGATTGGGGACGAGGGACGCTCACCAATATCCCGACCTTGATTTTAGATATTCCGACTTGTTGGCGGAGCCGAATGCTCTGCCTTTGTCCCATACTCATGCTGGGGTGGCGCGCAGAAGCTCGTCGGTGGTTGGATGGCGGCGGCTGAGGCGAGTTAGAGGGACTGGAGGCTAACGAACCCAGTTGACGCTATTTCGGCGAAAAGGAGGATTTTCAGGCTCTAACGAACCGTAGAAACGCTATTTCGTCCCGGAAGCCTCTATTTTGCCTTATGGATCCCAAATAAGGTCGCTGGGGTTCGTTAGAGTTCCAAAAGTGGGCTTTGGGTGCCAAATAGCGCTTCCTGTGTTCGTTAGAGGGAGTGCGGGCCCGACAAAAAAGCAAGACCCCGGTTGTCCGGGGCCTTGCCGCATGGCGAATGGTGTATGGTGCATAGCGTATGGTGCAAAGAGTATGGCGCATAGCGTATGGCGCATCGCACTTTCCAATTGCGCTCGCGAAGCTTATTCCACGCCCAGCAGTTTGAAGACGATGACGGCCGCTTCGGCGCGGGTCGCGACTCCCTTCGGAAGGAAGACGTCGGCGGATACGCCGCTGACGACGCCTTCCTCCGTCAGCAGGGCGATCGCGTCCTTGGAGTAGGAGGCGAAGTTCGCGCTGTCCTTGAACTTCTTCAGCGCGGCTTCGACGTCGGCCGCCTGCTTGCCCTTGACCAGCTTGAGAGCGTTGGCGGCCATGACCGCCATCTCTTCGCGCGTGATCGGGCGGCTCGGATCGAACTTGCCGCCGCCCGTGCCTTGAGCCAGGTTCAGCTTGACGGCGGTGGCGACGAACGGGTAGGACCACGATCCGGACGGCACGTCGGAGAACGACGCGCTAGCCTGCGAATCGAGCAGCCCGAACGCGCGGACGAGCATCGCCAGGAATTCGGCGCGGGTCACTTGCTTCGCCGGAGCGAAGCTGTCTTCGCTTACGCCGGTGACGACGCCCTTGGCGGCCAGCGACTTGATCGCGTCGACGGCCCACCGGGCTTGGCCGAGATCCTTGAAGTCCGGAACGACGGCCGGAGTCGTCGGGTCGGTCGGGCTCGTCGGCGTGGTCGGCTCGGTCGGCGCGGTCGGCGTGGTCGGTTCCGTCGGAGTCGTCGGTTCCGTCGGCGTATCGACCGTTCCGGAGCCCGGCGACGATACCGGGGGCCTCGTGCGCGGACCGTCGTCCATCGAGCCTTCGGCGGCCGGTGCGGACGCCGCGTAGACGGCTTCGGCCATAAGCCGGAATTGCGCCTGCGGATGATCCTTGTTGAACGAGTCCGAAGCGAAGATCGTCGCGTTCACGCCGTCCTTGGCGTACGTGAAGCCCGCCGTCTTGCCTTGGGCCGCCGCATGGGTCGGCCACCAGCCGGCGACGAAGAAGTCGGCCGCGTCCTTGATCGTCGCGACGACCTTGGCGCCTTCCGGCACCGCGGTAATGTAAGAGCCGGTGTTCGTGTACAGATAATCTTCCGCTTCGTAAGGCGCCGTAATCGCGCTGTCCTGGTCGAACACGGCGCGGTACAAGCCCTCGTAAGCATTCTCGGCCTTATAATCGAAGCCGGGGGCGACGCCCGCCGATTTGAACAGGCTCATGCCGGTGCGGCCGAAGCCGATGTACGGCTTCGTCTTGATCAGGTCGGCGCTGCCCGCGTTCAGCAGCACTTCGGCCGCCGCCAGGTCGTTCGTCACCTGGAAGCCGAGCTGCTTCAGGACGAATTCCGGATTGCTCTTGGCCGTCGCGCCGACGACCGCCGGCTTCAGCACCTTGCCGGTCTTGTCGCCCGCCGCCGGGAACGGCACGACCTTCAGCAAGTATTTGTCCTTTACGGTCTTCAGGTTGGAGTACGAGACGAGGAAGTCGCCCTTCTCGTAGACGCTCGTTCCCGTTCCTCCGCCGTTCGCCAGCAGGGTCACCTTCTTGCCGGCGCCGATCAGCTCGTTGACGGCTTGAACGGCCGCGTTGCCGTTATTGCGGATGACGTATTCGTACGAGCTGCCGGGAACCGTCGTTCCCGGAATCGTCATTTCGTTTTCCGACGTATAGACGTTCGTCTTGTTCTTGAACGCGCCGGCCGTGCGGATCTCGTAGCTGTCGAAGCCCCTCATCTCCGGGAAGCTCTGAATGATGTCGGAATACATCTCTTCGAAGTCGGAGACGTTGAAGCCGTCGTACAGAACGAGGTTCGCGAAGCCGCGGCTCGCTTGATGCATGTTGACGACGAAGGTGCCCTTCGGATACGTCGTGTCTCCGACCTTGACGCTCGTCTTCGTCCTCTCGACCTTGACGCCGTTATGCAGCAGGTACTTGACCATTTGGTAAGCGGCGTCCGGGTTCTTCTGCAGCGCGTTGTCGACCGGCAGCGCGTAGTATTCGGGGAAGAAGTTCTCGTTGCCGCCGCGCGGACGTCCGATCACCTCGTACTTGGCGTTCACCAGGTACTTGTCGACGGCGCGGTTGTCCTCGTTGTCCATGCCGCGCTTGTAAATCTCGAGCTGGTTCAGGAACAGGCGGTCCTTGTTGTCCGCGAGATACTTCGTCGCCGCCAGGGCGGTGTAGTACAGCGCGTTCGTCGAGTCCTGGTTCAGCTCCGGAATCTCGATCGTGTGGCCCAGCGCCCCGTGATGCATCGCGAACACGGCGGTGTACGCCGGGGATGCGTCGTCCCATCCGGTCGCGTTGGCGATCGGCTTGTAGTTCGGATCTTCGGCCGACTTCTTGGCTTCAACGTACGGAATATGGAAAACGTCGTACTTCGTGTTCGCCACGCCCGCGCGCCCCATGAGAGTCGCCTGCTCCACCATGTTGTCGATCAGAAGGTCGTATTCGAAGTTCGGATCGTGCGGCGGCGTGCACGGCTCGATCAGGAACTGGCCGACGAAGCCGTGGAAGTCGAGGAAGCTCGTCGGCATCCACTTCGCCAGCTCGCCCATGACCTGCTGGGTCTCCGGCTGCGTCTGGTAGGAGTTGTCCCGGTTCAGGTCGAAGCCGAGCGAGTTCGCGCGGGTGTTCAAGTAGCGGCCGTCCGGGTTCTCCGTGTAATTAAGCAGGAAGATGACGTTGTCCAGCGCCTTGTCGATGTCCAGCGTAATCGTCTGTTCGGCGCCCTTGTCGTCGGTCGTTTGGTAGGTGACGGTGTTCTGGGTCGCGAGCGATCGGAAAATATTGATGATGGCGTCCACGCCGGGAGCTTCGTCCGGGTGGATGTTGTTGATCCAGATCGGCACCTTGTAATCCTTAAGCGTTCCGGCTTCGATCTGCTTCTGCAGGCCTTCCGGATCGTTCATCATCGCCGGAAGCGTCTTATTCAAGTAGTCGTCGACGGCTTTCTGATCCTTGGCGACGATCGAGAACAGGATGTCGCGGTCCTGCACCGACTTGCCGATGACCTTCGTCTCGATGTAGCGGTTCTTCTTGTCCGGGCTCGCCATGATCTCGTCGAGGGCCGGCTTGATCTCGTCGTACGGATGATAGTCGTCGTAGACGTTCAGCTTGACCGGGGCTTGTCCGATGACGTTGCCGCTCTTGCCGGAGACGGCCAGGTCGTACGTTCCGAGCAGCGCGGGGTAGCGGGCGCGGTTGCCCGACAGGTTCGTCGTGTCGAACACGAGATCGAACGTCAGCTTCGCCTTCAGCTTGCCGTCTTCGACGACGGGCGTTCCTTCAAGCTTGATGAACGGATCTCCGTTGAAGCCTCCGTTCTTGAACTTCTTCCATTCGGACAGCTCCTTGCCGCCGAACGTCCACTTCAGGTCGCCGACGGCCGACGTGCTCGGCATGTCGAACTCCACGTCGATCGTGCGCTTCTCCGTGATCGACGCCTTGTTGCTGCTCAGCGTCAGCGTCTGCGGAGCCGGTTCGGCGATCTCGAGCAGGAGGGTCGAGAGCAGCGTCGAGAACGTGCTCAGATGCTCTTCGATGCGGCCGGGGTAGTTCTGCGAGATGTAGTCGAGCGTGTCCTTCGGCGTATGCCAGATCTCGCCGTCCTTCTCGGTCTGGGTGTATCCGTCCATGTCGCCGAGCGTCCAGTTGGTCGCCTCCAGGTAACCGTACGGAATGCCGGCCGCCTTGAACGGGGCGTGGTCGCTCCAGTCCCCGGTCGTGCCCGCGGGGTATTCCGGGTTCAACCCTTGCTGCGTGGTCACGTTAAGCTTCAGACGCTCCGCGATGTCGAGCCCGAGCTCGCGTACGAAGCCTTCGTAGCCCGCGCTGCCGTAGATATGCATGTTGTCGCCGGCCGCGAGGCTGTCGAGATTGATCATCGCGACAGCGTTCTTGATCTCTTCGGGCGTCATCTTGGAGACGAAGTCCTTCGAGCCTCGAAGACCCGCTTCTTCGCCTCCGAAGGCGATGAACTTGATCGTGTACGGGACGTCGGCCTTGGCGACCGTCTTGGCCGCCTCCAGCATGACGCCGACGCCGGACGCGTTGTCGTCCGTGCCTTTGCCCGCGCTGACGGAGTCGTAGTGGGCGCCGACATAGACGACCCGGGAGGATTTGCCTTGCTTGGTCGCGACGACGTTCTGCGAGTTGATCGTCGTGCCCGAGCGAGTGTAGCTGAACGGAAGCTTCGCCGTCGCCAGCCCCATGTCCTTGAAGGCGGACTCGATGTAGGCGGCGGCCTGTGCTTCCTGCTCGCTTCCTACCACTCTCGTGCCGATCGTGGAGGATAAGTAGGTCATGTATTGATAGGCCGCGTAGCCCGCCTCGCCTTCCTTCAGCGCGGCCGCGGCGGCGTCGAAGGGCTGCGGCGATTCCGCGGGCGTCTCCGTCGGAGCCGGCTCCTCCGAGGGGGCCGGGGATGCCGGCGGGGTCGGCTCGGCGGAGGGAGCGGGTTCGACGGACGGGGACGGTTCGGCGGTGGGCGTCGGTTCCGCCGATGGCGTCGGCTCCGGATCGGCCGAAGGCGATGGCGCGGGATCGGCGGACGGCGCCGGGGACTCGTCCGATACGACGACCGGGTCGCCGGTCGGCGCCTCCCTCGCCCAAGCGCTCGGCAGCGCGGCCGACAAGACAAGGGATAGAACCAGGAATAAGGATAATAGCCGTTTGTTTAATCTCTTTCTCTGCATGTTTCTCCTCCCGCTTCCGATAGGATGTTGACGATAGACCTAGCGATCTTCAAGCAGCCGAAAAACGAACTCTATCCAATCACGTCATCCGCCATCCCTCCCGGTAGGAGAATCGATTGCAGTCAGCATGTTCTGTATACAATATACATAACACAATATTTGAAATACGTAAGGAATTATAACACCATTATTCGTGTACAACAATGATATTTTACATATTTCTAACATTATTTTGGGTCGTTAATCCTTGATAACGCTAGAAAAGAGCTGAAAGTTAAGGCGGATAAGGATCTACATTTAGGGGTATGAATGTTTTATGTAATTTAATATTACATAGTTGTGGTTTGGAAGGGGGCGGAGCCGATCGAAAAGTCCATAAATATAGGCGGCCGATCCGCTAAAGGACCGGCCGCCGAATAGGATGAGTGCTTATTACAAAATTCGTTTGCCCAGCATCGAAGCCGCCAGCTCGACCGCGTGGCGCGCGGTGCGCCGGTCGTAGTCGAGAACCCCGTTCACTTCCACGATGTCCGCGGACGTGAGCAGTCCGGACTCCGCCAGCAGCTCCATCGCGAAGTGCGCCTCGCGGTAGCTCACGCCTCCCGGCACCGGAGTTCCGACCCCCGCCGCTTCGAGCGGATCGAGCGCGTCGAGGTCCAGGCTGAGATGAACGCCGTCCGTCCCTTGCCCGGCGATCGCGATCGCCCTCTCCATGACCGTCTTCATGCCCAGCTTGTCGATGTCGTGCATCGTGAAGCAGGCGATCCCCTCCGAGCGGATCAGCTCCTTCTCGCCGGGGTCGATGTCCCGCACGCCGACGAGGACCAGCCTCTCCTTGCGGATGAGCGACGCCCCCGGAATGTCCGTCAGCTTGAACCTCGCCCGGCCGAGCGCGACGGCCAGCGGGATGCCGTGGGCGTTGCCGGAAGGAGAGGTCTCCTCCGTGTTCAGGTCGGCGTGCGCGTCGAACCAGATGACGCCCAGGTTGCGGTAGTGGGCGGTGAGCCCGGCGAGCGAACCGATCGCCACGCTATGGTCGCCCCCGAGCACGAGCGGGAAGAAGCCGGATTCGACGGCGCGCGAGACGTGCTCGCTCACGAGGCGGCCCATCTCCCGCACCTCGGCGAAGTACTTGATCCGGCCGTCCGCCGTCCCTCCGGCGGGATGCTTCGTGCAATCCACCTCGCTGTCGCCGACGACCTCCACGCCGATCCCCTTGAGCTGGCTGAGCAGCCCGGCCCGCATGATGCTCTCCGGCCCGAGCTCCGTTCCCGCGCGGCCGCAGCCCAGCCAGAAAGGAACGCGAATGAGCCGAACCTTCTTGTTGACCTCCGTCTCCCACATCTCCATCGGCATCGCGGCATCCCGCATCATCGATCCCCTCCCAATACGTCTTCGATCCGTCCCATAGCCCAGTCGAGTTCTTCCTCCGAGATGATTAGCGGCGGCGCGAACCGGATCGTCGTCTCGTGCGTCTCCTTGCACAGCAGCCCCCGCTCCATCAATCGCTCGCAGAACGGTCGGGCGTCCCGGTCCAGCTCCACCCCGACGAACAATCCCCGGCCGCGCACTTCGCGAATATAGGGACTGCGAATCGCCTTCAGCCGATCGATCAGATACCGGCCCAGCCGGTCGGACCGCTCCGCCAGGTCCTCCTCCTCCAACGCTTCCAGCGCGGCGACGGCCACGGCGCACGCCAGCGGGTTGCCGCCGAACGTCGACCCGTGCGAGCCCGGCTCGAACACGCCGAGCACCTCCTCGTCCGCGGCCACCGCCGAGATCGGGAGGACGCCTCCGCCGAGCGCCTTGCCCATGACGAGCACGTCCGGCCTCACTCCTTCCCAGTCGCATGCGAAGCGGCGTCCGCTCCGGCCGAAGCCGGTCTGGATCTCGTCGGCGACGAACAGGACGTTATGCTTCGCGCACAGCTCCTTCGCGGCCGCCAGGTAGCCCGCAGGCGGAATGACGATGCCGGCCTCCCCTTGGATCGGTTCGACGAGGAAGGCGGCCGTGTTCGGCCCGATGGCGTTCTCCAGCGCCGCGAGGTCGCCGTACGGTACGATTCGGAAGCCCGGCGTGAACGGCCCGAAGTCCCGCTTGTACTCTTCCGACGAGGAAAAGGACGTGACCGTGATCGTCCGGCCGTGGAAATTGCCCGCGCAAACGATGACTTCGGCTTCGCCCGGAGCGACGCCCTTGCGGCGGTACGCCCACCGCCGGACCGCCTTGACGGCCGTCTCCACCGCTTCGGCTCCCGTGTTCATCGCCAGAATCTTCGGCTTGCCCGTATATGCCGACAGCTTCTCGTAGAACAGCCCGAGCGCTTCGGAATGGAACGCCCGGGACGCGAGCGTCACCCGGTCGGCCTGATCCTTCAGAGCCCGGATAATCTTCGGATGGCGGTGTCCGTGGTTCAGGGCCGAATAGGCGCTGAGCATGTCCATGTAGCGGTTGCCTTCGGGATCTTCCACCCAGACGCCTTCCGCCTTGGAGACGACGATCGGAAGCGGGCGGTAATTGCGCGCGCCGATCCGATCCGACACTTCGATCAACGCTTCGGAGCTCCTCATGGCAGTCGCCCTCCGTTTCAAATTTGTATACAAAATACAATATACATAAAACCGTATAAAAATGTCCTGATTCATAGCCGAGTTCGCTACGGAAGCAGGATCGATTGAAGCCGGTATGCATAATGGACGAATTCTCGTTCGGCATCTCCCTCGGCCTCGGCGGCGGCTGCAGGCAACCCATCCCGGCAAGTCCGACATGAGGAGTTAGCGGCGAAGACCTCCCGCCCTACATTCTATGCGATCGCGGCATATTTGCTGCCATCGCCGGGCGCTCGTCCAAGCCCGAAACGTAATGAAGCAAAATTTGTATACAATATACGTTTCATTTGGACCTTTATCATACCTTATAGTTGCGGGTTATTTCAACCTAATCATCGCCTGTCCTAGCTTGTCATAGCCCAAACTTGCCCAAACTTGCCCATCCATGCCCCTCTATACCCATCATTGCCCCTACTTGCCCCTGCTTGGCTCTGCTTGGCTCTGCTTGCCCCTACTTGCCCCTGCTTGGCTCTGCCTGCCTCACTTGCCCCTGCTTGGCCACGCTCGCCCATGTCACTATTTATAACGCACATAGCGCTTCCGAAGGCAACTCCTTATTGAAGGAATCCGCTGCCAATGTTAATATTATTAATGAATTTTCACTCCTCCGGCGCCAAGCATCGCTCCGGCCGCAGCATGAATCCGGCATCCGAGAGAGCCGGACATGCCGTTGCAGTTTGCGTGCCACCATGGAAGAATCGAACGGAACGAAGAGGAGGGGCGCCGTTGGAAGCACCTAGATACCAGTCTCTTAAAGACCATGTCTATAACCATATCGTTCAGAAGATCCAGGACGGGGCGCTTCTGCCCAATCAGAAGATCAACGAAGCCGAGATCTGCAAGACGCTGGACATCAGCCGCACGCCGACCCGGGAAGCGCTGTTCCAGCTGACGAACGACAATCTGCTGGAGTACATCCCGAGGCGCGGCTTCATCGTGAAGCCTCTCGACGCCAAGAAGAAGCTGGACGTCTCCCAGGTCATCGGCGCGCTGGACGCGCTCGCCGCGTCGCTGGCGATCGACCTGCTGGGCGAAGAGCATCTGCGCGAGATGAAGGACATCGCCGACAAGATCGACCGGGACATCGGCCGGCGGGACTTCTCCGAGTATTACAACGACCAATACCGGTTCCACGAGGTCTACACCCTCCGCTGCAACAACCCGACCTTGATCGATTCCATCCATCTTCTGAAGAACAGCTTCATCCGCCAATCCTATCTGAGCGAAGACAAGGAGAAGATGGGCCGGGTGCTCCAGGAGGTCAACAACGAGCACCATCAGATCATCGATTGCTTCCGGCGCAAGGACAAGGAGCGCCTGGACTCGCTGCTGAAGTACCATTGGAGAATCATCGACTCGGAGATGCTGTAACTTGCGCGGCGCCTTGATCGCCGCCGAACGAAGAGATGCCCCCGTCGCCGCGACGGAGGCATCTCTTTTCGTTTTTTGATCCCAGCGCCCGATTACTTGCCGTTGGCCGCGGCCCAAGCGTCGAGCTGCTTCTGCTTCTCGGCGATGATCTTCTCGAGACCGGCCGCCTTCAGCTTCGAGACGAACTCGGGCAGCAGCGCCGGATCGAGGCTTCCGGATTCCAGGCCGACCTTGTATTGGTTCAGCACGTTCGTCGCGGCGGCGATCTCGGTCTTGACCGGGGTGGCGTCGAAGGAGAAGCCGAGCGCCTTCGAGAACTTGGCGGACTTGTTGAATTCCTTCATCTGATCCCAGATGTCCGGATCGATGCCTTCCCAGACGAGGGCCAGCGAGTTGTTGCCGACTTCCCACTGGTTGAACACCCAGCCGCTCGTCACGCCGTCCGGCGTCTTGATCTGGCCGCTGTCGGTCTTCACGTAATGCTTGCCTTCGATGCCGTTGGACAGCAGATTGACGACGTCCTTGTCCGTATACATCAAGTTCATGAGCTGCATCGCCCGATCCGCGTCCCGGGTGTTCCTCGGGATGGACAGCATGAAGCTCGTGGCCGAAGTGGACACCGAGATCGGCGGAGTCAAGCGGGCGGCGACCATCTCGTAGCCGTCCAATCCCGATTCTTGGGTCTCGAAGCCGGGCTTCATGTTGGAGAAGTAGCCGAAGGCCTTGCCCGCCTTCACGAGAGCGTTGTTGCCCTCCTGCGTCGTCGCCGCGTCCTGCATGGTATAGCCCGCCTGGTACCACTTCCTGGCCAGCGCCAACGCGTCCTTGTATTCCGGAGTCTCGTAAATATTGACGACCTTCAGATCGTTCTTGTCGAGCGACATCACGCCCAGACCCTCGCCGAGCATATCGAACTTGCTGGCGAGCAGCTCCGATACGATCGTCAGCGTCTGCGATCTCTGCACGATCGGGTTGATGCCCGGCTCGCTCTCTTTGATTTTCTGGAAGATGGGCTCGAGATCCTCGTAGGTCTTGACCTGGCTCAGATCGATGCCGTACTTGTCCACCAGGTCCTTGCGGGCGATGAAGCCGTAGTCGGCGGCCGTATCGCGGACGCTGGGGATGCCGTAGATTTTGCCGTTGATTCTCGTGCCGTTCAGGATCGCGGGCTCCATCGTGTTCTTGATCTCGGGCGCGTGCTTCTCCATCAGCTCGTCGAGAGGCAGCAGCTGGTTCTTGGCGACTTGGGTGCTGTAATTGAACATGGCGGAGGTAACCATAAGATCCAGAGGTTCGTTGCCCGCCAGAAGCAGGTTCGTCTGCTGCGTCCAGGCGGAGACGTCGATCGGCATCAGCTTGACCGTGGCGTTGATCTTCTCTTTCGTGATTTTGCTGATCTCGTCTTGAACGGCTTGGACGTCGGTCATCGTGCCGATGCCGAGGAAGGCGACCGTCAGCTGCTCCGTCTTGCCGTTCCCCCCGGAGGAGGCGGGCGGCGAGGAAGCGGACGAACCTCCCGAACCGGAATCGCCGTTCGAATTGCCGCAAGCTCCGAGCAGGACGGACGAGACGAGCAGCGTGGACAGAGCGAGCGACGAAGCTTTGAATCTCTTGGCCATTGGTTGTTCCCCCATTGCATTGAGATGTGAGCGATCCAGCCGAATTTTCTGATTTGTAAGCGTATTCAGTTGGATGCTCTTATTGTAAGAGGGGCGGACGCCGGGCACCTACCAAAAAAACGACTTTCGGCTTTCGATATTCCGACCACCTTCCGCCTCCGATTCTCGCTCCTTCCACCCTCAATGGCTCGTCCGGCTTCGGCGGTAATCCGCCGGGGTCATCCCGACCGCCTTCTTGAAAATCGTAGAGAAATAGCTCAGGTTCGAATATCCCGACGCGACGGCGATGTCGCCGACCGGCTGGTCCGACCGCTCCAGCAGCCCCTTCGCGTATTCGATCCGCTGCTGCTGCAGGTAGTCCGAGATCGACAGGCCGGTCTCCTTCTTGAACAGGCGCGTCAAGTAATCCGGGTTCAGATAGACGTGGCTGGCGATCTCCTCCCTCGACAGCTCCTGCTCCCCCAACTGCGAGGCGATAAACCGCTTGACCCGCTCGACGATCGGCAGGTTGTCGTCGTTGCAGTACAGCCGGTTGATCGCCACTTCGATGACGTACAGCGCCCACTCCCGGAACGAACGGACGGATTGGAGCGCCTCCTGAGGCTTCTTCGACAGCAGATTGTCCGCGAACACCTCGTTCGCCTGGAGCCCCTTCAATTGAAGCACGTAATAGACCATCTGCAGGAAGTCTTGGAAAATCCGGTGAAGCCTCGCCGCGTCCAGCTCGGCCTTGCCTTCCTCGAAGCGGCCGAGATAGCGCTCGATGTCGGCCGCGAGCCGGTCGCGGGCGCCCGCCTTCATCCACTCTCCCCACTCGCGGAGCGGCGGCGGGTCGAACGGCTGCCGGCTCTTCGGGATGTCGGTCCAGACGAGGGCCCGGTTGGAGGCCGTCACGTTGTCGGCGTCCGCCTTCTGCAGCTCCTTCAGCATGCCGGCCATCTCGTGGGGCGCCGTCGCCCGGCCGATATAGCAGCACAGATCGCAGTAGAAATACTGGCTGCAGGAGTCGATATAGTCCCGGCACTTGTCCTTCATCCATAGAATCGGGTCCTCCTCCGCTCCGTCCAGCGGGACGACGGCCAACAGAGCGCCAGCGCCGGTCGGCAGGACGGCCGCCTCGGCGTCGTTGCCGGTCAGCTTCTCTTCCGCGGCGTTCCGCAGGGCGTACTCCATGATCTTCTGTTCCCGCTGGGACAGGTCCTTGTTCCAGCGGCGGACCCGGACGTACACCGGCAGGAACCGCATCCGGGACGTATACGGCAGGTTGTGCTCCGCCGCGTGCTCGTCGATCTTGGCCGGAATGGACGGCACCGTCTGCTCGACGACGTCCCGCCAGAACCGCTCCTTGCGCAGCGGTCGGTGGGATTCCCACATCCGGGCGTACTTGCGGTGGATCTCCTCGAACGACTCGCGCTCGCGGTCCCCGCGGATCTTCCCGATCGCTCTCGTCAGCACCGACTCCAGCTCCTCGTAATCGACGGGCTTCAGAAGATAATCGAAGCTGCTCAGCTTGATCGCCTGCTTGGCGTAAGAGAAGTCGGAATGGCAGGTCAGGAACACCGTCTCCGTCCGGGGGTAACGCTCCCGCACCCAGGAGAGCAGCTCGAGCCCGGAGCCCTGCGGCATCTCGATGTCGCAGACCATGAGATCGACCGCCTCCGACTCGAATACCTCCTGGGCCTGCTTCAGGCTATGGGCCGTATGAACCTCGCCGATGTCCAGGCGGTCCCAGCGGACGCCCGCCTGGAGCCCTCTCACCGAATGAACCTCGTCGTCGACCAGCAGTATGCGATACATGGTTTACTCCCCTTTCGCTTCCGTCGGGATGCGGATCTCGACGGCGGCTCCCCCTTCCGGCTCGTTGAAGAAGCGGATGTCCGCGTTCCTCTTGTACAGCAGCCGAAGCCTTCTCTTGACATTCCAGATGCCGACGTTCTCGCCTTCCTCGCTGATCGCCTCTTCGTCGCTCTGCAGCTTGGCCAGCACTTCCTCCGGGTAGCCCGATCCCGAGTCCCCGATCCGGATAATCAGCCGCCCGGCCGGACCTTCCTCCGCCGACGCCCGCACGGCGATCTCCAGCATGCCGTCGAGATTGACCGCGTACTTGATCGAATTCTCGACGATCGTCTGAATGACGAGGGGCGGAATGCCGCTGTCCAGCAGCTCTTCGGGGGCTTCGATCCGGTACGACAGGTGGCCGGGAAAACGAAGCTGTTGAATGCGCAAATAATTGCGAGTATGGGCCAACTCGTCCCGCAGGGTGACGATGTAGGAATTGCTGCGGAACATGAACCGGAAGTAGGCGACGAGGCACTTGGTCATCTCCTGGATGACCGCGTAGTCCTTGACCGTCGCCAGATTGTAGATGATGTTCAGCGAATTGAGGAAGAAGTGGGGGTTGATCTGAAGCTGAAGATGCTTCAGCTCCGCCCTCTGGTGATTCAGCTTCTCCTCGTACACGTTGATCTTCAGGTCGCGGATCTCTCCGATCATCCGGTTGAACGTGGCGTTCATCATCTCGAATTCGGTCGACGTCGAATAGGGCTTCACTTGCGCCTGCCAGTTGCCGTCCTTCAGCTTGCGCATGGCGGAGATGATCCGCTGGATCGGCAGCAGGAACACTTTTCTCATGATGAACATGAACAGGATCAGGAAGCCGCAGGCGCCGATCGTAATCGCCGACGAGATCCGCTGGAGGTAGGGCAGCTTCTGAAGAATGGCGCTCTGCGGCACGAGGGCGATCAGGTGGAACTCCCCCTTGGCCGACGCCTCCCCCATGACGAGGTACGACCGCTCCCTTCCCGCGAGCGCGAACGATTCGGGATCGTAATGAAGGTCGATCTCTTCCTCGGCGACCTTGCCGGCCAGCTGCATCGGCTCGAGCTCGTTCGTCGCCAGCAGCGCTCCCCCGTCTTCCCCGAAGTCCATCAGGTGCAGCGGAGTCATCAGCTTGTCCGCGCTTACCCAAGCCCCGACGAAGACGTTCCCCGTGCGGACGAGATGATACAGGTAATAGCCGCTTCCCGAGTTCCAGACGTGCCACTTCTCGTAGTCGATGGCCGACAGGTCGCTCGCGAGCAGCTTGCGGATCTCGTCCTGAACGGCGGCCCGCTCCTCGAAGGTGGATCCGTAGTCGGAGCTGCCGGCCAACAGCGCGTCGTCGTTGGCTGCGGAGTACAGGAAGAACATGTCGATCGTCTTGTAGTATTCGATCTCGCTTTTCAAGTCGTTGTAAAGCCTTAGCTTGGCCAAGGAATATTCGTTCGTTCCCTTGTTGCCGGGATACTCCAGCTGGAGCAGGTCGGTGTTCCTCTCCGACAGGTTGAACAGGTAGTTGTCGATGTCGATCAGATTGGAATCGATCTGGTTCATATAGAGACTCAGGAGGTTTTTGTTCGATTGGGCGACCTGGTTGCGGACGACCTGGACGGAATAGTGGTCGTTGACGAGAATGACGACGATCAGCGGAACCATGAACAGCAGAATGGTCGCGAATAATTTGAAGCGCAAGGAATTCGTCACGGATCGCAGCTGTCTCATCGCATCTCCCCCTCGTCCCCGTTGCTCCCCGTCCCTTTATGCTATCACTCCCTGGCCGAAAAGGCACTCCGGTCCTATAGGACCGGGTGCCGAGTCATGGCTTGGACAGGGTCGCTTGTGCGGCGAGTCGAGGCCGGGAATTCCCGCCGCCTTCCGCCGCTCCTCCGCCCTTATCGCCGCTTGCCGTATCTCCGCGTCCGCTCGTCTTCGATGACGCCGGACCAGTTCAAGCCGTATCCGAAGTCGTAGACATGCCCTTCCTCGTCGACGTGGCACCGCATGTCGTGCGCGACGTCCTCGAGCTGCTCCTCGACCGTCCGCATGTCCGCCGGCATCTGCATCGGCAGCAGGCCGGACGGCTCGACCGCCCCCGTCAGCACCTCCAGAATCGCCTGGTCTTGGACGCCGAAGTTCGCGACGATGGCGTCGGCCTCCGCTTCGAACTCCGCCACGACGGCCGGGTTCGACAGCAGCAGCGAGACGACGACGGGCTTGCCCGCCATTCTTCTTCTCGTCTCCAGCACCGCGTCCAGATCGCTCTCGTTATGGGTCGCGACGGTCTTGCCCTTGTAGGACCGGTTGAGAACGTCGGTCTCGCGCGGGTCGCCGGCCAGGCTCGTCTCGCGGGCGAATTCCGCCGTGTACGGCCTGTACTGGAGGCTGATCGGGACGTACCCGTTCCCGCCGTTGTCGGCGTCCTCCTGGCTGTAGCCCCAGCCCGACTTCGGGCTGTCCGCGAACACGAGGCCGAAGTCCGCCTCCTCCGGATTGTCCGTCACGTTGAAGTATTTGCGCACGACGTCCAGGTTAACCGGAACTTCCAGCTTCTCCGGAGTCGGGTTGCCGAACCAGTCCTTCCCGGCGGGCGTGAACCGCTTCGGAACGTAGACCGTCTTCCGCCCTCGGATCGGAAGAACGGCGTTTTTGTTTTTGAGCAGGACTATCGACTTGAGCTGGGCTTCGTAGCCTTCCCGCATGAATTCCGGCTTGCCGACGACCGATGCGCTCTTCTCCGGATCGAGGTAGGGATTCTCGAAGAGGCCCAAGCGGAACATGTTCCTCAGCAGCCGGACGGCGGAACGCTCGAAGCGCGCCCGCATCGCCTCTTCCCCATGCTCGGCCACGCCCATCCGGTACGCTTCCAGCACCGGCTCAATCTCGTTGTTCCCGCCGAATTGGTCGACTCCGGCGAGCAGCGCCTTATAGTGGCGCTCGGCTACAGTCAGTCCTTCGACGCCCCAGCACTTGCCGCTCAGGAACGTGTCCTTGCTCGCGGTCTCGTCCGCGGTAATGAGCCAGTCGGTGCAGACGACCCCGTCGTAGCCGTACTTCTCGCGGAGCAGGTCTCCGATCAGGTAGGCGCTGTAGGAGTTGCCGACGTTCTCGCCGTTCGCGGGATCCTGGCCTACGGAGATCGTGTAATAAGGCATGACCGCGGAAGCCTCGCCCGTCCGGCCTTCCAGGCGGAACGCCCCTTCCGTGAACGGCTTCAGGTGCTCCTCGAAGTTCCCGCCCGGATAGACGGCGTACTTCCCGCAGCCGAAGTGCGCGTCGCGGCCGCCTTCGCCCGAGCCGCCGCCCGGCCAGTGCTTCACCATCGCGTTGACGCTGTCGTAGCCCCAGCCGCCGCGAATCTCCGCCTCGCCCTCGGACGTCTGGAAGCCGTCCACGTAAGCGCGGGCCAAGTCCGTCGCCAGCCGCGAATCCTCTCCGAACGTGCCGTTGAAGCGGAACCAGCGCGGGTCGGTCGCGATATCGATCTGCGGCGACAGCGCGGTGGCGAGGCCGAGAGCGCGATACTCCTTCGAGGCGATCTCGCCGAACTTGCGGGTGATCTCGGGGTCGAACGTCGCCGCGAGGCCGAGCGTCTCCGGCCACATCGAGATCCGGCCGCCGGAGCCGGCGTTGAACTCCGAGCTGGAGTCGGAGCCGTGCCGCGGGTCGGAGCTGTTGTTGGCTGGAATGCCGAGCCCCGTGCTCTCCGCGTAGGCCTGCACGAGGTTGTTCCACCGGGCGGCGACCTCCGGGCTCTCGACCGAGGTCACCAGGACGTGGCGCAGGTGATCCTTCGCCAGGAACTCGCGCTGCTCGTCCGTCAGCTCCCACGGCTTGGCGCCGCTCTCTTCGTAGGGCTTGCCGCCGTACGTGCTGGCGAACCAGCCCCGGCTCGACGCCGGAATCGATTGGTGGCGGCTGTACAGCATAAGGCCCGCGATCTGCTCGACGCTCATTCGGGACGCGAGGTCCTTCGCCCGCTCGTCGGCGGACAGCCTCCAGTCCTCATAGGGCTGCAGCGCCCCGTCTTTGTTCAGATCCTTGAACTTCAGGCCGTCCGCCTCCAGAATGTTCACTCCCGAAGAAGCGGAATACCCCAGCGTCGGCCCGTTCGGATTGGCGACGTACCGGATGTCGTCGGTCCTCTCCCGCTCTCGTTCGGTCGTCTTCGTCTGCTCGCTCATCGCCTGCGTTCCTCCTTCTGCGCGCGGGCTCGGATGCCCGTCGCGAACTGGTTCCGTCGAACTCTATTCCTCACCCCCTCATTGTAAGCGCATTCCGAAAGGGCCGCTCACCAGGAATACGACCAATCGCTTACGTTTTTCCGACTTTCGATGGGATGCCGCGGCCGAACGGAAGGGCTTCGCGCGTCAGGACGCGGCACAGGGTCGTAGTGTCCATCCGTCCGTTGCATTTGAAAACGACGGATGTCCAAATCGCTAACGCAACCGATCCCGGGATATTTCGATTCGTACTGGCGTATGAAAAATCGTATAGAATTCGCCTTAAGAAGGGGCACGGTTTAGTTTGTGTGAAAAATCATACAGATTTTACCTTATGGCGACGTATTGCTTATGTTTTATGTGATAAATCATACAGATTCCAGCCATTTGCATTTATTTCGACGATTTTATTCGAAAAATCACACTCGTGAAACCGCCAGCCTATAGATCCGGCAGGGTCCAAGCTATGCAAAGATGCCGACCTGAACAAGAAAAACGAGGTCTGTATGTGAATGGGACAAAGAGGATGCCCCATAAGAGACAGCCCTTCGCACGGGACTGCGGGAAGGGGAAGAGAAAAGACGAACGCTCCGAATGCACGGAGCGTTCGCCTTTGTCGGCGCGTTGCGGGACCGGGTCCTCAGGCGTCGATTCGCCTCATCCCGCTCCCCATGTCGCGGATTCTCAGGCTTTGATCAGCCGGACCGCGATATATTGCCTGCCCGGCAGCTCGACGCGGAAGCTGCCTTCGAACGTGCCGTCCAGCCGGTCGACGGTCATGTTCCACGTGTCGATGACGTCGACCGTATACCGGTCGCCGGCCCGCAGGTTGAAGTCCCGGTACGCGGGTTGGTTGAACCCGAAGTAGTAGATCAAATACTCCCCGACGGCGCCCGCGACCGGAACGTCCCAATCGAACCCCGAAGCCTTGACCGGATTCCACCCTTCCGCCGGCCCTTCCTCCTGAATCCGGCGCAGGAACGCGATCCTCTCCGGGCTCGTGCCGCGAAGCTCGCCGCCTTTGGACCACCAGAGAATGTCGTCCGGGTCCACGTACGTCTCGCCGTGCCCGACGTAGCCGCCGCGAACGGCTCCTTCCCAGAAGCGCCGCGTCATCTCCTCGCCGGTGATGTTGCCCCAGCCGACGCCGATGTTGCCTTCGTACGCGCACTCGTCGATGACGACCGGCTTGTTCCACTCCTTGCGCCATTCGTCCGTATACTCGGAGGTGCGATAGACGTCCTGGCGCTGGATGCTGGAATGGGTAATCCAAGGGCGGCCATGGTCGTAGAACGGCCCGCAGTTATGGATCGAGGTCAGGTGCCCGTACGGATCGTTCCCCGTCACGAGGCTGCCGAAGCGCTCCCAATCCTCCTCTTCCTTCTGCCACATCAGATCGTACTCGTTCGCGAGCGACCACCACACGTTCCGGAATGCCGCCAGCCGCGCCGTGACGTAACGCAGATAGCGATCGTCCGCGGCGCGCCCCATCTCGGAGAAGCCCCAACGGTCGTACGCGTGGAAAAGAATCAGGTCGGCCTCGACGCCCAGACGTCCGAGGTCTTGAATGCGGCGTTCGAGGTGCCGGAAAAACGCCGGGTTGAACCGCTTGTAATCCCACCCGCTCTCGAGCGAGCCCTCGTAAGGGTAGTGCTCCGGCTCGTTCTCGTTGAACAGGTACGACTTGGGGAACACGCACATCCGCATCTTGTTGAACGGCGAAGACGCCAGCGTCTTCAAGGTCCGCTCTTCCAGCTCTTCTCCCTGATGGTTCCAGACGTAGCACGTCGTGCCGAACGGCAGGTAAGCCGTTCCGTCTTCGTAAGCGAAGTGGAACGTGTTCTTCACGCGCACCGGCCCATGGTTGCCTTCCGACGCGGCGGCGGCCGAGAACCGGCCTTCGATGCCGTCGAGCGAGCGGGCGTTGCTCTTCATCCGGTACGTCCATTCGCCTTCCGCGTCCGGCATGAACCGGATGCGATAGACGCCGTCTCCGTCATAGAAGCCCGCCGCGCGAACCGTCCGGCCCTCGCGCGAGAATTCGGCGCCCAGCTCCACGTCGACGAACGGATTGCCGTGCTTAGGGCCCTGAAGCTCGATCTCGAATACGCCCCACCGCTCCGCCTCCTGCGGCGCGCGAACGGAGGCGGACGCTCGCGGCACGGATTCGGGCTCGTACTCCGGCGACGGGGCAGGGTCCGCTTCCTCTTCGGGAAGCTCCCGAACCTGCGCCAATTCCCGGCGAAGGGAATCGCGCTTCTCGTCCGATTCCAGCGAATCGAAGAGAGCCTTCAGAGGCTGAAGCTTCCGGAATTGGATCGTAAAGTGATGATCTTGCAGCGAAGCGTCGTAGCGGCCCAGAATCGCCCTGGCTTCGGGATTCTGCAGCAGCTTGCCAAGCTTCGTCTCTTCGGCAACGTTCATGGACAGGTTCCTCCTCGTCTTCTTATAGAGTCTGCGCTTGCACTGGCTCTTCTTGCGAGCCGTCCGCCCGCGGTTCCCGGATCGACGGCCCGATGACCGAAGCCACCGCCCGCTTCCAGCCGGAATAGTGATTCTCCCTCTCCTCAAGCGCCATAACGGGCGCATAAGAGCGGTACTTGCGCCCGGTCTCGCGAACCAGCCTGTCGAGCGACGGCCAGAAGCCGGTTCCGAGTCCTCCGAGATAGGCCGACCCGAGCGCGGACAGCTCCGCCGCCTCGGACTTGTCGACGGTCCGGCCGAGCAAGTCCGCCTGGAATTGCATGAGGACCGCGTTGTCCGTGGCGCCTCCGTCAGCCCGCAGCTCCTTGAGAGCGATGCCGGATTCGGCCTCGAGCAGTTCGACGGCGTCCCTCACCTGGTAGGCGATGCTCTCGATCGCGGCCCGGACGATGTGGGCCCGTCCCGTCCCCCGGTTCATCCCGACGAGCGCCGCCCGCGCGTCCGGCCGCCAATAGGGAGCGCCGAGCCCGACGAACGCCGGCACGAGGTAAACGCCTTCATTATGCGGCGCTTCGGCGAGCAGCCGCTCCAGCTCGCCCATGTCCGCGAACAGGCCGAGATTGTCGCGCACCCACTTGATCGTATCGCCGGACGTGCGGATGATCGCCTCCAAGGCGTAGGCCGCCTTGCCGCCGAGCCCCCAGGCGATCGCCTGCACCAATCCTTCGCCGGCCGGCGCCGGGCGGTCGCCGACGTTCATGAGCACGGACGTGCCGGTGCCGTACGTCGCCTTGGCCGCTCCGGGCTCCAGGCATAAGTTGCCGAACAGCGCCGCCTGGGAATCGCCGATAACGCCGGAGATCGGCACCCTCGCGTCCCCGAACAGGTCGGGGTCCTCCGTGACGCCGTAGACGGCGTCGCTGGACAGGACGGAGGGCAGCAGCGACTCGGGAACGCCGAACCGCTCGCACAGGCCGGAATCCCACTTCAACGCATGGATATCGAACAACGAGGTCCGGCTCGCGTTGGTGTAGTCCGTGGCGTGAACCCGGCCGCCCGTCAGCTTCCAGACGAGCCAGCTGTCGATCGTGCCGGCCAGCAGCCCTCTTTCCTCCAGCTTCCGCCTTGCGCCTTCCGTATGGTCCAGCATCCAGCGCCACTTCGACGCCGAGAAGTAGGGATCGAGCAGAAGTCCCGTCCGTTCCCGGACCTCTCCCTCGAAGCCCTGCTCCCTCAGCTTCTCGCAGAAGCCGGCCGTCCGTTGGCATTGCCATACAATCGCATTATACACCGGAAGGCCGGTGGAGCGATCCCACAGGACCGCCGTCTCCCGCTGGTTGGTCACCGTCAGCGCGGCCAGGCTCCCGGGACCGATGCCCGCCGCTTCGAGCGCTAGCCGGGCCGCCTTCTTCACGTTCTCGTAGATCTCCAGCGGATCGTGCTCCACCCATCCGGCGCGCGGATAGATCTGCCGGTGCTCGAGCGAAGCGCGGGCGACGACCGCCCCCCGGCGGTCGATGACGAGCGCCTTCGTGCCCGACGTGCTCTGATCGACGGCCAGCACATAGTCCTTCGTCGCCATGTTTGAGGCTCCTCTACCGGCCGAGCAGCTCGTGCGCGATCTGCTTCAGATGCCCCGCGCTGATGCCGTAATGCTCGAACACTTCCGACGTTTTGCCCGCGATGGCCGGCTCGTCCGGGATGCCGACGATGCGCATCGGCACCGGCCGGCGCTGCACGACGACCTCCGCCACGGCCGCTCCCAGGCCGCCGTGAATGCTGTGCTCCTCGACGGTGATGAGATGCCCCGTCTCGGTCGCCGCGCGGACGATCGCTTCCTCGTCCAGCGGCTTGATCGTATGCATGTTGAGGACGCGGCAGGAGACGCCCTCTTCGGCCAGCGCTTCGGCGGCATCCAAGGCGACGCGCACCGTCTCGCCGGCCGCGACGATCGTCAGATCCGTCCCTTCGCGCATCGTGACCGCCTTGCCGATCTCGAACTCGTATTCGTCGGATTCGTACACGTCCTCGACCGGGTTGCGGCCGATCCGGACGTAGACGCCGCCTTCATAGCCGACGAGCGCTTCCGTCATCCGCTTCGTCTCGTGCCGGTCGGCGGGCAGGACGACTGCCAGCCCGGGAATGGCGCGCGCCACGGCGATGTCCTGTACCGAGTGGTGCGACATGCCGAGCGCGCCGTAGCTGATGCCGCCGCTGATGCCGACCAGCTTCACGTTCGTGCCGGAGTAGGCGACGTCGACCTTGATCTGCTCGATGCTCCGCATGCTCAGGAAGCACGCCGGCGACGTCACGAACGGCTTCTTCCCGCTGTGGGCGAGTCCCGCCGCGATGCCGACGATGTTCTGCTCCGCGATGCCGACCTCGACGAACTGCTCGGGGAATTCCTTCGCGAACGGCGCCATCGCCGCCGAGCCGCGGGAATCGCTGGCGAGCACCGTGATGGCGCGGTCCTCTCTGGCGAGCTCCGAGAGCGTCTCGCAGATGACTTGGCGGTTGGGGATCTTGTTCGCCGGCTTCTTCGTCCCCATCGGCTTCGCATTTATCGAATTCGAATCCATAGGCTTCGCGTTCATCCGTTATCGCACCTGCCCTTCCTGCTTCCAGGCCTCGGCGGCCGCGGACAGCTCCGCCAGCGCCTGGGCCAGCTCTTCGTCGTTCGGCACGTGGTGGTGCCAATGCGGGACGTTCTCGGCGAACGAGACGCCTTTGCCCTTCACCGTGTTCGCCATAACGAGCGTCGGCTTGCCCGCGGCGGCCGGAGCCTCCTCGAAGACCCGCACCAGCTCGTCAACGTCGTTGCCGTCGACGGAGACGACGTGCCAGCCGAACGCGGCCCACTTCTCCTCGAGCGGCTCCAGTCCCATGACGTCCTCGGTCGAGCCGCTGATCTGCAGCCGATTGCGGTCGATGATGCCGACGAGGTTATCCAGCTTGTAATGCGCTCCCGCCATCGCGGCTTCCCAGACGGAGCCTTCGGCTTGCTCCCCGTCTCCCATCAGGCAGAAAACGCGATAGCCCCTGCCGTCCCGCTTGGCGGCCAGCGCCATGCCGACGGAGATCGCGAGGCCGTGCCCGAGGGCGCCCGTGTTCATCTCGATGCCGGGAACCTTGTTGTTCGGGTGCCCGATGAGCCGGGTGCCGAATTGGCTGAACGTCTTCAGCTCTTCTTTCGGGAAGAAGCCGAGGTCCGCGAGGATGCACCAGAGAGACTCGACCGAATGCCCTTTGCTGGCGATGAAGCGGTCCCGATCCTCCCACTTGGGACGGGCCGGGTCGATGTTCATGACGCGATAATAGAGTGCGGTCAAAATGTCGGTGTTGCTGAGCGAACCCCCGGTATGCCCGGTCTTCGCCCCGTGAATCATCCGAAGCAGATCCATTCGGATCTGGGCTGCCTTGATTTTCAACTCGGCGCTGTTCATGAGGATTCCTCCTTCGGTCGTCGCGCTCACAGGCCCGCACCGCGAAGCCAGGCCCGAATCTCGTTCTCGGTCGGGTCGACGGGGTCCGGGGTCAGCCCCGGAATATAATTGCACGCCTCATAGATCGCGGGAATCGCGTTCGCGTGGATGCCGACGGCGTGATGCACGTACGGTCCCTTGACGAGCTTCTCCTCCCACAGAGGCCAGTCGTTCACTTCCACCCAGACGTAGGAGCCGCGGGTGTACGGACCCTGAATGCCCTTCGCTTTGCCCAGGAAAATCGAATACTCCCCATGGTCCCCGTCGAACCGGGCCAGCGTCATGTCGCCGCCGCGGATCTCGCCCTCGTGCGTGCCCGGAGCGTGGTCGTCGAACAGGAAGTGCTTGCGCAGCTTCGGCTTCTCCTCCACGCTGAGCGACACCGGGAAGTTGCCGCAATGGAACAGCAGCTCTCCGTTCGGGTTGTCGGGGTGGCGGATCGTCAGGTCGGCGAAGAACGTCGGAGCCGTGTTCATCGTGGCCGCCTGCACCATCACCGAGGTGATCGCCCCATGGATGTCCGTCTCGCAGGTGACCGGAATTTGCTCGTCCGTCAGAATCGCGTTCGCGAGGCAGGGCATGATGCCCATCGCGTCCTGCAGGGAGGACCAGCACTGGATGGCGATGGCCGTGCAGTTGTTGTTGACCGCGTATTGCTTCATCGCGACCTTGAGCGAGGCGATCCTGAGGACGTCCTCTTCGGTCACTTCGGAGTAATCCAGCTTCTCCTTGATGTAGTCGATCGCCGCGGCGAGCTCCGAGCTGTTGCCGGTCTCGATCCGCTTGGCGGCGCGCTGAATGTCCACGAGCGTGATCGGATGCAGCTCGATGCCGAACCTCTCCAGCAGCTCCCCCTCGTTGCAGATCATCGTCCAGAACGACGTCGGGCGCGGGCCGATCTGCAGAATTCGGAGCGACTTGAACGCCTTGACGACGTTCGCCGCCGCGACGAAGTTCGTGAAGCCGCGCTCGAACACGGGATCGTCCACCCGGGAGTTCGTGATGTAGGTGAACGGGACGTTAAACCGGCGCAGCACCTTGCCCGTCGCGAACAAGCCGCATTGGGTGTCGCGCAGCCGCATGCCGTCCTCGAGCGGAGCCTCGTCCCGCGGCCCCCACAGCAGCGTCGGCTTGCCGATCGCCTTGGCGACCCGGGCGACCGTGTCTTCCGTTCCGAAGTTGCAATGCGGGAAGAAGACGGCGTCCACCCGCTCGTCCTGGAACCGGCGGGCGATGGCGTCCGCGTTGATGTGGTCGTCGTACAGCAGACCTTCCTGGTTCAATCCTTCGAGATCCACGATCTCGATGTCCATGCCGAACGACTCCATCTTCTGCCGGATCAGCACCTTGTATTTGTAAGCGTCTTCGGCGCTGAACGTAAATCGACGGGTCGGAGCGTATCCGAGCTTCAATCTCGCCACGTTGAGTTCCCCCTGCCAGATGTTGTTGACTTCGCCTTCATCGTAGCACCGAAGAATAAACCCGTCAATAAATTTGTTTAGTTATTTTTATAAATTATTTTATTTAACTGGGCATAAGATTTAGGGCATGGTCTTTCTAAAAACGGGATTTAATGCGATAATAGAGGGGATCGCGGACGCTAAACGCAACGCGTGACGAATCGCATAAGAACGAGGCATCGGACGGTTCGGGAAAAGAAGGGGACTAAACTGGGCGTTCCGTTTCCCGATTAATCGCGGGCGGGGCCTGCGCATCGAATTCGGTGTCTTTTTTCGAATATTCCTTGATTCCATTAACTAAACTATTTTAGTCGGATAGGTGTGTACGTGATGAAGATCGAAGATATCGCCAAGCTGGCCAACGTCTCCAAGTCGGCCGTCTCTCTCGCGCTCAACGGCAAGCCGGGCGTCAGCTCCGAGACCCGCGACCGGATTCTGAAGATCGTGCAGGATACGGGCTACATTCAGCGCTCCCAGCTTCATGCGCAGCAGGTGTTCCGCGGCAACAAGTTCCTGCGGCTGGCCGCCCTGACCAATTCGGGCATCGTGCTGGACGAATACGAGAAGCAGCCGTTCTTCACGGAATTGATTCGGCATATCGAGGACCAATGCAGCTCTTACGGCTACTCGCTGCTCTTCTCCTCTATTCAAGGGGACCAGCTGGCCGGGGAGATCGGACGCCTCGAGTCGGATTACGAAGCGAGCGGCTTGATCCTTCTCGGGACGAACCTGACGAGGGAGCAAGTGTCGCTCGTCTCCGGCCACGTCCGCAACCTGGTCGTGCTGGACACATGCTACGAATCGCTGGCCGCCGACTTCGTCGTTATGAACAACTTCATGGGCGGTTACCAGGCGGCTTCCCACCTGATCGGGCTCGGCCATCGGGACATCGGCTACGTGCAGTCCAAGAGCCGCATGTACAACTTCGACGCGCGTCGGCGCGGGTTCGACGCGGCGCTCGAAGAGCACAGCCTCACGGTGCGGAAGGAGCACCTGTTCACGCTGGCGCCGACCGTCGTCTCCTCGCAGGAGGAATTCGTCCAAGGCTGGACTCGCCTCGGCGATAGCCGGCCGACCGCCCTGTTCTGCGAGTGCGACTACATGGCGATCAGCGTCATCAAGTCGGCGCACGAGCTCGGCGTCCGGGTGCCGGACGAGCTGTCCGTCGTCGGCTTCGACGACATCGCCGAGGCCGAAGTCATCACGCCGGAGCTGACGACCATCCACGTCGAGAAGGAGAAGATCGCCGCTCTCGCGGTCGAGCGGCTCGTCCGGCTCGCCGAGAACGAGGGCAGCCCCCTTCACCTGAAGACGCTCGTCGACACGACGCTGGTGGAGCGCAAGTCGACGCGGGCGCTGTGACAAGAGCGAGACCCAGAGCGAAGCCGACCGCCCCATTCGCGTTCAGACTTGCTATTCCGGGATCTTCCCGATTTCGATGGGGTGGGAATGCGGCTAACGAATCGAGGAGACGCTATTCGGCCCAAAATCAGCGATTTTCGTTTCTAACGAATCGTATAGACGCTATTTGTGCCGGAGGCCTGTTTTTCCCCTGAACCGAAGTCCTGAGATTGGGATGGGAGCGATGGCCTTCGACAGAAAAAAATCACCCCCGACCCACGTTTTCGTGAGTTGGGGGTGATTGCGTTTATTGGACGATCGTTTCGCCGCCTTCGGCGCGGCTAGTGTAATCGTGGTCCTTGGACGCTTCCTCGATCTGATAGAACGCCCAGTGGCTCATCGGGACGTCGGACCAGGTCGGTTCCGTCATGCCGTACAACGGACCTCTTCCCAGCACTCGGTTAAAGACGGTTACGCCTTCGGCGCGAGTCAACACCTTGTTCGGCTGGAAGCTGCCGTCCGGCATGCCTTCCATGTAACCGGCTTTGAATGCCCGGCCGATCGCTTCCGCTCCCCAATGCCCTGCGACATCGTTGAAGCTGTTATCGGCCGCACCTTCAAGCCCTTTCCAGCGAGCGATAATGGTAGCCATCTCCGCCCGAGTGATTACTTGTTCCGGCTTGAAGCTTCCGTCCGGCATTCCGATCATCAGGCCCGCTGCGGTCACCTGACGAATCGCTTCCGCCGCCCAATGCTTGGACGATACGTCCGGGAAGCTCGGAGCGGTTCCCGTCTCCTTCAGTTCAAGCACGCGATACAGAATCATCGCCACTTGCGCCCGAGTCATCGAGACGGCCGGGCCGAACGTTCCGTCCGGAAGACCGACGATGTACGCTTTGTGGCTTGCCGCGTTGTCCGGGTTCTCCACGTTCAGGATCGTGAACGTGCTGAACTTGTCGATCGTGAAGGACAAGCCCAATTTGCCATCGCTATACGTGCCGATCTCCGGCTTCACCAGTTCGCGATCCCCGTCGCTATGCTCGATGAAGACGACCAGCTTCGACAGATACGCTTCTCTTGCCTTCGCTTCCGTCGGCACGTGGCCGGCGTTCATCGGCAAGGTGATCTTCACCTTGCGGCTCGTCATGTTCGTCTCGATCGTCATCGGACGATCGACGACGTACACATTGTTATTTTGCATCATTTCCCGTACGATCTGTTCCGTCCTTGCGCGCTCTTCGACTTGCTTGCGCTCTTCTTCCTTCTTGATCGGAACCAGATGGAAGTAGAGGTTCGGATTCAGATCGGAGAGCGACGAATTCGGGATCGTGACCATACCGTTGTCCGTGTAGATCTCCAGATCCAGCCTCGCATCCTTCACGGCTTTCAATGCCGCATCCGGCAGATCAACCCGTACGTCCTTGACTTCGTCTTTCTCGTCCGGAATGACGACACGAACCGCCGGCGACTTGGCTGCCAGCGTCTTCTCGACGGCTTCGAGCGCTCTGGCCGTTTCGAAGGTTACGAGATCGCTCTTCGTACCGTCGTTGTTAGACGTTCTCTCGATTTCCGTTTGCGCGACAACGCCATGTCCGGTCGCTTCTACATCTACCGTGATCTTCTCAACAGTCGGAGCAGGAGCGGAACCGCCGCCGGTGCTCTTTTTGCGCGTTACGATGACGGTGTACGTTTTCTCGCTGCCATCCTGTTCTTTGACGACAATGGTAACGATGTTGTCGCCGACATTCAGGCTAATCGGCCCGCTGGCCTGCCCGCTTGGGACAGCCTTCCCGTTCACCGTAATCGCCGCGCCCGGATTAGCGGCAGTCATCGTGAATTGAAGCTCCTTGACGCTGTTGCTTACCGTCATGGAGTAACTGTAGACTCCGGCTGAGAAATTCGGCTCCAGCGTTCCCTTCGACGGAACGAGGGATTGCAGGCCGCCAACGTTGCCGGATTTCGGCGTCAGAGCTTCTCTTGCCGCTTGCAGGGCTTTCTGCGCCGCGTCCACTTGCTCTTGCGTCGCTGCTTCGTTAGCCAGCACTTCTTTTGCTTTTGCCAACTCTGCCTGGTACTTCGTCCAGCTGTCGGCCGTGTACTCCGATTCGTTCAAGCCTGCCGAACGGTCGACTTCGGTTTGCAAGGCTGTTTTGTCGACGACAGGCTTATTCGTGTAATTCACCGGGTTCGACGACGCGGAATCCGTGTAGGCCGGATCGTTCGACTTCGCCTTCACCGTTACCGAATACGTGCCTGACACCAACGACGAATCCAGCTTCGACAGGTCGATCGTCGGGTCCGTTACGGTTACCGTGATCGGCGTCCCGTTCTCCGGGGCAATCGTCACTTCATACTTGTCCGCATGCTCGACCGCATTCCACGTTACCGTATCGCCAGTCAGCGTGATGACCGGCGGGGTCAACGACATCGGCGGAGTTGTCGGTTCTTCGACGGTGTACGTCACTGCGTTCGACGCATCCGATTCCGTGTAGGCCGGATCGTTCGACTTCGCCTTCACCGTTACCGAATACGTGCCTGGCACCAACGACGGATCCAGCTTCGACAGGTCGATCGTCGGGTCCGTTACGGTTACCGTGATCGGCGTCCCGTTCGCCGGGGTAATCGTCACTTCATACTTGTCCGCATGCTCGACCGCATTCCACGTGACCACATCGCCAGTCAGCGCGATGACCGGCTTGGTCAATTGGGTCGGCGGTGTTGTCGGTTCTTCGACGGTGTACGTCACTGCGTTCGACGCATCCGATTCCGTGTAGGCCGGATCGTTCGACTTCGCCTTCACCGTTACCGAATACGTGCCCGGCTCCAACGACGAATCCAGCTTCGACAGGTCGATCGTCGGGTCCGTTACGGTTACCGTGATCGGCGTCCCGTTCTCCGGGGCAATCGTCACTTCATACTTGTCCGCGTGCTCAACCGCATTCCACGTTACCGTATCGCCAGTCAGCGCGATGACCGGCGGGGTCAACGACGTCGACGGAGTTGTCGGTTCTTCGACGGTGTACGTCACTGCGTTCGATGCATCCGATTCCGTGTAGGCCGGATCGTTCGACTTGGCCTTCACCGTTACCGAATACGTGCCTGGCACCAACGACGGATCCACCTTCGACAGGTCGACCGTCGGGTCCGTTACGGTTACCGTGATCGGCGCCCCATTGTCTGGAGTAATCGTTACTTCATACTTGTCCGCATGATCGACCGTATTCCACGTTACCACATCGCCACTCAGCGTGATATCCGGCTTGGTCAATTGCGTCGGCGGAGTTGTCGGTTCTTCGACGGTGTACTTCACCGGGTTCGACGGTTCGGAATCTGTGTAGCCCGCTTGTTCCGTCTTCGCCGTTACGATCACCTGATAAGTGCCCGGTACCAGTGACGGATCCAGCTTCGACAGGTCGATCGTCGGGTCCGTTACGGTTACCGTGATCGGCGTCCCATTGTCCGGGGTAATCGTCACTTCATATTTCTCCGCATGTTCGACCGCATTCCACGTTACCACATCGCCACTCAGCGTGATATCCGGCTTGGTCAATTGGGTCGGCGGAGTTGTCGGTTCTTCGACGGTGTACGTCACTGCGTTCGATGCATCCGATTCCGTGTAGGCCGGATCGTTCGACTTCGCCTTCACCGTTACCGAATACGTGCCCGGCTCCAGGGTCGGATCCAGCTTCGACAGGTCGATCGTCGGGTCCGTTACGGTAACCGTGATCGGCGTCCCATTGTCCGGGGTAATCGTCACTTCATACTTGTCCGCATGCTCGACCGCATTCCACGTTACCACATCGCCACTCAGCGTGATATCCGGCTTGGTCAATTGGGTCGGCGGAGTTGTCGGTTCTTCGACGGTGTACGTCACTGCGTTCGATGCATCCGATTCCGTGTAGGCCGGATCGTTCGACTTCGCCTTCACCGTTACCGAATACGTGCCCGGCTCCAGGGTCGGATCCAGCTTTGACAGGTCGATCGTCGGGTCCGTTACGGTAACCGTGATCGGCGTCCCATTCTCCGGGGTAATCGTCACTTCATACTTGTCCGCATGATCGACCGCATTCCACGTTACCACACTGCCAGTCAGCGTAATGTCTGGCTTGGTCAACGGAGTACTTATCTGTTTCGCGAATGTAAAAGTTGCTTCATTTGCTAGCTCACTGCTGTTCAACGTTACTTGCCCAGAAGCATCTAGCTTTTTAACTGTTGCGTGATCGATGAGCAAATAGTAGTTCTTGCCACTCTCAACACCATCTAGTTGCAAAGTAATCTCGTCATCTGACCAATTCGTTTTCTCTACCTTAAAGTCGCGCGTCATGTGGTACAAATTACTAGGAGCACCTACTACAGCAACCGGTTGGTCATAGATCGTGCTGCCATTATCATCACTAAACGCGAAGAACGAGATATTTTTCCAAATCCTATTTCTGTTTTCTGCATTAGAGACAGCTACATGATCACCAAGCGCAATGGTTACAAGGCCATCTTTATCCGCCGATTTCGATTGTTTTTGGTAAAGTCCGCTTTTATCGTCGCGTCCAATACCCGTAATGCGACTGCCATAACCCGTGTTACTATCCTTAGACCACATCGTGGTTGTTCCGTCACTGGCTACATAATCGGTTGGACTACTATTACTGGCAATACCAGTTTTTAGCGTTACCCCATATTTGAATGCAAGATAACTGTTTATCTGATCCATTTCATTGTCAGTCAACGTTTTACTATCATCAAAAACGATTAATTCCGAAACATGTCCTATTAGTGGGAACCCACCATTACTACTCTCCCCCAGTATTAACTTGCTAGCTGCCAATTGGTCTGAGAAGCTCGAATTTACACCATTGGTTACGCCATTCTCCCAAGCTGTTTGTCTTTGAGGAGAAGCCGCCAATAACCTTAAACTATCGGAAATTCGATCCTTTGGTCCATTTAACTGATAATTAGGATTAACTGGAGTGGCGTTTATACTCGTATAGATACTAAGAGTCTGGGCAGTGTCTTGACCAAAAAACATTTGGACTTGTTGCGTTCCAGTCGGCACAGTGGAAAATACAGTAGTTCTTGTGGCATTATGTTTGGCTATACCGAAAATCTCCTGTACCTTCATTAGCGTACTATTATCGCCAGCCATCTTTCCGTTGCCATCGAATTGAACTGTAGGGTTGAAATTCGCAAGACTGTTATTAAGTATTACACCGTTTTTGGAGCTGTCAGTCGTGAATACTTTACCGGTCGTCTGATCCGTCCAAGCGGTAACTTTGCCGTCTGAACCGATTTGTACATCATCGCTCGCCTTTAACCACAAAGCCGCACCTTCTACCCCGCCTGGAGCCGGCGCGCCATTTTCAACTGATTGCCATATCAATTTATTACCTTCACCGTAAACGGCAAAAAGAAGAGGATTGTTGTCGGCAATCAACTTCTCCAGCCCCGCCAAACCGGCTTCGGCAGCTATTCCAAACTGACTCCCCGCAGTCATACGTCCTTGCGCGGTTATACCCGCTTCTCCGGTAAAGTCACCGTCTAGAGTAAGAAACGAACTAGTGTTTTGCAGATTAACGTTTAGCTCCATTTGGGGGTTCGATTCATTTATCGGATTCCCCGTGATACGTGCTGCGCCCGAAATTTTGAGCTGTCCTCCCGGGAGGACATAAACTCCTCCGCCACCGCCAATATTGCCAGTAATTCGACCTCCGGTCATACTGAATGTTGCACCATTTTCAATGTAGACTGCGCCATTATTCAAACTCTTGTTACCTGCAATTTCTCCGCCAGTCATCTCTACGACCGCTTTACTAGTACCGCTGAGATAGACTGCGCTTCCTGGAAGGCCAGACTGAAGATGATTGTTACGTAAAATAGCGCCTTCTTCAATGATCAGTTTTGCTGCATAGACATTAACCTGAATTACGAAAGC
>NZ_JACJVR010000074.1 GCF_014212175.1 Cohnella xylanilytica
CAGTTTATAGACAGCCTCATTTTGGCAGTTACAGCACCGGAGCCTCGCTATCCGCACTCTCTAACCGCCATTTTGGCGGTTATAGCACCGGAGTCGCGCTTTCCGCACTCTCTAACCGCCGTTTTGGCTGTTACAGCACTGGATTCTCGCTACCCGCCCTCTCTAACCGCTATTTTGGCGGTTACAGCACCGGAGTCGCGCTTTCCGCCCTCTCTAACCGCCATTTTGGCGGTTACACTCGCTCCGTTCTTTCAGTAACCCGATATTGTCGGCCCACGCGATTCCGCGGCTCCGATTATCGCGCTGTATCCCGACGTCGTCGGCTTCCGCGTCTACCCCGCATGCACCTCGAAAACGCCCGCCGCCCCCATCCCGCCGCCGATGCACATCGAGACGACGCCGTAGCCGCCGCCCCTCCGGCGCAGCTCGTGGATGAGCGTCGCGGACAGCTTGGCGCCCGTGCAGCCGAGCGGGTGCCCGAGGGCGATCGCGCCGCCGTTCGCGTTCACCTTCTCCTCGTCGATGCCCAGCTCCCGGATCACCTGCACGCATTGGGACGCGAACGCCTCGTTGATCTCGAACAGCTTCACGTCGTCCATGCCGATGCCGGCCATCCGCAGCGCCTTCGGGATAGCCTTCACCGGGCCGACGCCCATAATCTCCGGCTCCACGCCGGCGAGCGCGAAGGAGCGGAACGTCGCGAGGGGCCTCAGCCCCAACTCCTCCGCGCGCTCCCGGCTCATGACGACCGCGGCGGCCGCCCCGTCGCTCATCTGCGACGAGTTGCCGGCGGTCACCGTGCCTCCCGCCTTGAACGAAGGCTTCAGCTTCGCCAGCGCCTCCAGCGTCGTGTCCGCGCGCACGCCTTCGTCCATTGCGAACTCGAACGGCTTCGCGAACGGCCGCCCGCGCTCATCCAACCCGCGCCACGTGCCCTTCACCGGCACGATCTCGTCCGCGAACTTGCCCTCCGCGATCGCCCGCGCGGCCTTCTCGTGCGACCGCAGCGCGAACCGGTCCTGGTCCTCGCGCGACACCCCGAACCGCGACGCCACGTTCTCGGCCGTGTGGCCCATGCCGATGTATACCTCCGGCATCTCCTCGACGATGCGCGGGTTCGGCGATACCTTGAACCCGGTCATCGGCACGTGGCTCATGCTCTCCACGCCGCCGGCGATCACGACGTCCGCGTGGCCGAGCATGATCCGCTCCGCCGCGAAGGCGATCGCCTGCAGCCCGGAGGAGCAGAAGCGATTGATCGTCAGCGCGGGCACCGTGTTCGGAAAACCCGCGTACAGCGACATAATGCGGGCGAAGTTCAGCCCTTGCTCTCCTTCCGGCATGGCGCAGCCGATAATGACGTCCTCGACGTCTCCCTTGGCCAGGCCGGGCGTCCGCTCGACCGCCGCCTCCAGAACGATCCGGCCCAGGTCGTCGGATCGCGTCTGGACGAGGCTGCCCTTCTTCGCCTTCCCGACCGGCGTGCGCACGGCCGTCACGATAACGGCTTCTCTCGTACTCGTTCCCATAAGCTCGCTCCCTCCTCCCTTGCTCTCCCTTGCTACACTTCCATGCTTCCCGTACTCTCCCTACTCTCCCTTACTCTCCCTTACTCTCCCTTACTCTCCCTTGCTTCCCATGCTTCCCTTGCTCTCCCTGCTCACCCTTGCTCCCCGTCAATTGCGCAGAGCTTTGCCCTTCGCCAGCATGTGCTGCATGCGCTGCTGCGTCTTCGGTTCCCCGCACAGGCTAAGGAACGCTTCCCGCTCCAGATCGAGCATATACTGCTCGCTGACGAGCGTGCCCGCCGGCAGGTCGCCCCCGGCCAGCACGTGCGCCAGCTTCTTCGCGATCTTCAAGTCGTGGTCGCTGATGTAGCCGCCCTCCCGCATCGCGATCGCTCCGAGCGTCAGCACCGCCTTGCCCTCCGCCCCGGCGACGCGGATCTTCTCCTCCGGGACCGGCTCGTAGCCCGCCCGGACCATGCCGAGCACCGCCTGCTTCGCCTCGTGGATCAAGCGATCCTGATTCAGCACGATCCGG
Source organism: Cohnella xylanilytica (assembly GCF_014212175.1). Lineage (GTDB taxonomy): Bacteria > Bacillota > Bacilli > Paenibacillales > Paenibacillaceae > Cohnella > Cohnella xylanilytica. Next base: position 2,044 of record NZ_JACJVR010000074.1, read on the forward strand.
TCCGACGGCCGCAGGTACCCGAGCTTCTTGGCGTCGTGGCCGCTCGTCGACACCTTCGCCATGCCGATCGTCTCGAACGCCCGGTTCAAGTACGGCTGCACGTCGACATCCGCCGCGCCAGCCGCTCCCGATCCCGCAGCCCCGACGGCCGCCGCCGCGGCCTGGCTCGCCCGCAGCGCGAACTCCTTGCACCCGCCCCCGGCCGGGATCAGGCCGACGCCGACCTCGACGAGCCCGTAATACGTCTCGGCCGAAGCGACGACCTGGTCCGCCGGCAGGCACGCCTCGACGCCGCCTCCCAGCGTCATCCGGTGCGGCGCGGCGACGACCGGCTTCTCCAGCCGCTTCAGCTTCAGCATCGCGTTCTGGAACTGCCGGATGATGCCGTCGACTTCGTCCCACTCCTCGTCCTGCGCTTCCATGAGCAGAATCATCAGGTTCGCGCCGACGCAGAAGTTGCGGCCCTGGTTGGCGACGACCAGCCCTTCGAAGCTGCGCCGCACCTCGTCCGCGCTCTGCGAGATCATGGACAGGATATCGGCGCCGATCGCGTTGTTCGGCGAATGGAACTCGAGGCAGGCGACCCCGTCGCCGAGGTCGATCAGGCTGGCCCCGGCGTTCGACCGCACCGTCTTCCCCTGCTCCTTCAAGTCCCGCAGCGACACCGCTTCGGGAGCCTCCTCCGCCTGGCGGTAACGTCCCTCGTGCACGTAGAATCGCGCGCCTGCCTCCCGCCGGTAGAACGACTCGTTGCCCGCCGCGATCCATGCCTTCACCCAGCCAGGGACGGCCACCCCTTCGCTCTCCATTCTCCCGACGCTCCGCTTCAGCCCGATCGCATCCCACGTCTCGAACGGCCCGAGCTCCCAGTTGAAGCCCCACTTCATCGCGTTGTCGATCTCTTCCACGGAATCCGCGATCTCGCCGACCTTCTCCGCGGAGTAGACGAGCACCCGCTTCAGCACGTCCCAGGCGAGGGCGGAATACCGGTCGCCTCCGGCGAGCAGCGCCTTCGTCTTCTCGCGAGCGCCCTTGGCCAGCTTCGCCGCCTCCAGCGAACCGGCCGAGACCTTCTTCTGCGGACGGTACTCCATCGTCCCGAGATCGAGCGCCAGAATCTCGCTTCGGCCGCCTTCTCCTTTGATTTTCCGATAGAAGCCTTGCCCGCTCTTCTCGCCCAGCCATCCCCGCGCCACGAGCTCCTTCAGCGCGTCCGGCGTCTCGAACGCCGCCCGTTCCTCCGCCCCCTCCACATGGTCGCGCACGTTGTCCGCCACGTGGACGAACGTGTCCAGCCCGACGAGATCGAGCGTGCGGAACGTCGCGCTCTTCGGGCGGCCCATCGCCGGCCCCGTGACCGCGTCGACCTCCTCGACGGTGTATCCCTTCTCCGCCATCTCCTTCAGCGTGACCAGAAGGCCGTACGTGCCGATCCGGTTGGCGACGAAGTTCGGCGTGTCCTTGGCGATGACGACTCCCTTGCCGAGGACGTTCTCGCAGAACGCCTTCATCCGGGAGACGAGGGCCGGATCGGTGTCCCGCCCGGGGATGATCTCCAGCAGCTTCATATACCGCGGCGGGTTGAAAAAGTGCGTCCCCATGAAGTGCCGCCGGAACTCCTCGCCTCGCCCCTCGGCCATCGCGTTCACGGAGATGCCCGACGTGTTCGAGCTGACGACCGTCCCCGGCCGCCGGAACTTCTCGATTCTCTCCAGCAGCCCGCGCTTCACGTCCAGCCTCTCGACGACGACCTCGATAATCCAGTCGGCGTCCGCGATCCGCTCCAGATGGTCCTCCACGTTGCCGGGCGTGATGCGAGACGCGAAATCCTCGTCGTACAGCGGGGCCGGATTCGTCTTCTTCAGCTTGGCGATCGCCGCCGTCGCCAGCCGGCTGCGCACGGCGGGATGATCGAGCCCCCAGCCCTTGGCCGCTTCTTCCTCGTTGACCGCTCCCGGCACGACGTCCAGCAGCAGGCAGGGGATGCCCGCGTTGGCCAGATGGGCCGCGATGCCGGACCCCATAATGCCCGAGCCGATGACGGCCGCTTGTCGAATCGGTCTGTTCATGTTCCGCTAACCTCCAGTCCATAGTCGGATTCGCGGATCGGGCGATCCCCGAACACGGATTGCTCCAGCAGCTCCGCGACGTCCCTCGCTTTGACTCTCTCCTCGAGCTCCTTCGTCTTGACCCCGTCCTCGACCATCGTCAGGCAGTACGGGCAGGCGCTGCTGACGACGGTAGGCGCGGCTTCGAGCAGCTGCTCGGTCCGGGCGAGGTTGACCCGCTTGCCGGCCGTCTCCTCCATCCACATCCGCCCGCCCCCGGCTCCGCAGCACATGCCGTTCTCGCGATTGCGCGCCGCTTCCGCCAGCTCCACGCCCGGAATGGACGCGAGCACGCGGCGGGGCGCGTCGTAGACGCCGTTGTACCGGCCGAGGTAGCAGGAGTCGTGGTAGACGATCCGCTCGCGCACCTCGTGACGGGGCTTCAGCCGGCCTTCCGCCACCAGCTTCTCCAGCAGCTGCGTATGATGCAGCACCTCCACCCCCTCGAGCCCGAAGTCGGGATATTCGTTCTTCAGCGTGTTGAACGTGTGCGGGCAAGCGGTGACGATGCGGCGGACGTTGTACCGGCGGAACGTCTCGATGTTCTCGGCCGCCAGCTGCTGGAACAGCATCTCGTTGCCGAGCCGCCGCGCCGTGTCGCCGGAGTTCTTCTCCTCGTTGCCGAGGATGGCGTAGCGGACGCCGGCTTCGTTCAGCAGCCGCGCGAAGGCGCGCGAGACGCGGCGGCTGCGCAGGTCGTAGGAGCCCATCGATCCGACGAAAAACAAATATTCGAACGCCGGGTCGTCCTTGACCGTCGGAACGCGGAGCCCGTCGAGCTCGCCCGTCCAGTCGGCCCGGCTGCTCCGGCTGAGCCCCCACGGATTGCCCTGCCGCTCGATGTTCTGCAGCGCCCGCTGGCCTTCGTGCGGAAGGCTTCCCTGCATGAGGACGAGGTGACGGCGCAGGTCGACGATCTTATCGACGTGCTCGTTGCCGACGGGGCATTGGTCCTCGCAGTTGCGGCACGTCGTGCAAGCCCAGATCTCCTCCTCGCTCATGATATCGCCGATCAGCTCCAGCTCCTCCGGCTTCCTGCCGGAATCCTCGCGCCAGGAAGCCTTCTGCCAGGCGAGCGTCGGGCGGATGTCGGTGACCGCTCCCTCCGGCTCCTTCCATTCCGCTTCGCCGGAAGGCGACAACGCATGTGCCCCGGCCGCGGAAGAGGCGAAGGCGAACGCCGGGGCCCACGGCGGCTTGCCGGTGACGGCGGCCCCCTTCTCCTGCAGATGGTCGCGCAGCTTCGTGATCAGGTGCATGGGCGACAGCGCCTTGCCGGTATTCGAAGCCGGGCACACGTTCGTGCACCGCCCGCATTCGACGCACGCGTAGAAGTCGAGCATCTGCTTGCGCGTGAAGTCCTCGATCCGGCCGACGCCGAACGACTCCGCCTCCTCGTCCTCCAGGTCGATCGGGGCGAGGCGCCCGACCGGCTCCCGACGGCGCAGCCACAGGTTGACGGGCGCGGTCAGAATATGGAAATGCTTCGATTGAGGCACATAGACCAGGAACGACAGCAGAATGAGAAGATGCAGCCACCAGCAGACGTAGAAGGCGGCCCGGGCCGCCGGGACGGACAGCCCCTCGAATGCCGACGCGATCGCCGACGAGACGGGAGCGAGGGCGGAAGGCTCGAGGCCGAGCCACAGCCTCTCGAAGCCGAGGGAGAACAGGACGGACAGCATAAGGCCGAAAATGAAGAAGACGACGAGGCTCGGCTTCCACCCTCGCTTGAGCCGGGCCAGCTTCTCGCCGTAGCGGCGGTACGCGGCGTAGCCCATGGCCAGCAGCACGAGGACGACGGCCGCTTCCTGCAGCAGGCCGAAGACGTCGTAGGCCGGGAACGGGATGTGCTTGCCGCGCGTCAGCCCTTTGACGATCAGGTCGAGAGCGCCGAACTGGAGAATAATGAAGCCGTAGAAAACGACGACGTGCATGATGCCGCTCCGGGGGTCCTTGAGCAGCTTCTTCTGGCCGAACACCTGCGAGAGGAACTCGGCGATTCTTCCGGGGTCGGTCTGCTCGGCCTTGATCCTCGCGGCTCCCGTCTTGACGCCCGCCCCGGCCTCTGCCGCCGCAGCGGTCTCTTCGGTTCCGAGGCCCGGCTCCGTCGCCGGGCCCTTCGTCTTCGATCCGGACGGCCGGCCGAGCTTCATATAGAGATAGCGATGATAGACGACCCGGTAGAACAAGTAGAGCGCGTAACCCGTTGCCGCCACGAACAAGAGCAAATTCGCGATTTGCCACGCCATGTTCATCCGTCCTTTCCAGTCGCGGGGAAGATCCGTGCGCATGCCGGTCAGTCGGTCGTTCGTCGATCCGGTTATCGGTCGGTCGGTCTTGATGAGTCGGTTAAAGAGGCGGATGTGGAAGCGGTTGCAAGTTCGTTGTCCGAGAAAAAAAAATCCCTTGCGATTCGAGCCTTGCGACAAGCGCTGACGAGAGTATCGGGGATGGCGGAGGTTGCGATCGGAATCCTTAAGAGAACCCTTGACTTTCGCGGCGGGATCTCCTAAGATGAAGTCAAAAATGAATGGTCATTCATTCATTGTGATTAAATTTTAGCACCGGGGTGACCGAATGACAAGTAAAAAGAAAGAAAAATACGCCCTTATTCTCGATGCCGCCGAGAAGGTCATCGCCGAGAACGGCTTCCACGGCTCCCAGGTGTCCCGGATCGCGAAGGAAGCCGGCGTGGCGGACGGAACGATTTATTTGTATTTCAAGAACAAGGAAGACATTCTGATCTCGTTGTTCCGGGACCGGCTCGGCGAACTGGTCGCCCTGTTCGAATCCAGCGTCGGCGAAGCGGCCTCCGCCCCGGACGCGCTGCGGCGGGTGTGCGAGATTCACTTCACGACGCTGGAGAACAACGTCAACCTCGCCTACGTCACCCAGATCGAGCTGCGCCAGAGCTCGCTGGAGCTGCGCAAGGCCATCGGTCTTGCCGTGAAGCCCTATATTCAGTTGATCGAGCATATTCTCTTGAAGGGAGTGGAAGAGAAGTCGTTCCGTCCCGGCCTCGACGTCAAGCTGACCCGTCTGCTGCTGTTCGGCGCGATGGACGAGGTGGTCACCTCCTGGCTCATCTCCGGCCGCAAGTATTCGCTCTCCGCTCAGGTGGACAATACCGTCGATTTTTTCCTGCGGGGTCTTCAGTAACGCCATCCCAATCTTCGAAAGGGGTTTGCTCATGAACATCTGCGTCCTTCTGAAGCAAACGTTCGACACCGAAGAGAGAATCGTCCTCCAAGACGGCCGAATCGCGGAAGACGGGGTCAAATACGTCATCAATCCGTACGACGAGTACGCCGTCGAGGAAGCGATCCGGCTTAAGGAGCGGCACGGCGGCACGGTCGTCGCCGTCTCCGCCGGGCCCGAGCGCGCGGCCGAGGCGCTGCGCACGGCGCTGGCGATGGGAGCCGACGAGGCGGTCCTTCTGGACGGCGACCGGATCGGCGAAGACGAAGCCGCCGTCGCCAAGGCGCTCGCCGCTTACGCCGGCCCGAAGGGCTTCGATCTCATTCTGGCGGGCAACTTCTCCATCGACAACGGCAGCGGCCAGGTCGCCGTCCGGCTCGCCGAGCGGCTCGGCATCCCGCACGTCTCGTCGATCGTCAAGCTGACCGTGTCGGGAGACAAGGCCGAAGCGCTTCGCGACGCGGAGGGCGACACCGAGACGGTGGAGGTTCGCCTCCCCGCCCTGTTCACCGCCCAGCAGGGCTTGAACGAGCCCCGCTACCCTTCGCTGCCCGGCATCATGAAGGCGAAGAAGAAGCCCTTCGAGCGGGCGGGCCTCGAAGAGCTGGGCCTGACGGAAGCCGACCTCGCTCCCCGCGCGACGCGGGAGCGGCTGTCGCTGCCTCCGGAGCGGAAGGCCGGACAGGTGCTGAAGGGCGATCCGGCCGAGCTGGCCGCCCGGCTCGTCGGCCTGCTGCGCTCGGAAGCCAAGGTTCTATAAGGGAGAAGGGGAGGAGAAGCGGATGAGCCATACGTTCGTCGTTATCGCGGAAGCCCGCGGCGGGAAGCTGCGGCAGGTGTCGTTGGAAGCGGTTCACGCGGCCCGCTTGGCCAAGGAGGACGGGGATCGGGTCGCGGCCGTGCTGATCGGCTCGCAAGCGGCCTCCATGGCGGAGGAGCTGGCCGCCTACGCGGACGAGGTTCGCGTCGTCGACCGGCCGGAGCTGGAAGCGTACAATCCCGAAGCGTACGGGGCGGCCGTCTTCGGCGTTCTGGACGCGCTGAATCCGCAGGCCGTCTTCCTCGGCCATACGGCGGTCGGCCGCGACCTCGCGCCGATGATCGCCGCCCGGCTGGACGCCGGCCAGATCTCCGACGTCGTCGCCATCGAGCGGGACGGCGCGGGCGAACCCGCCTACGTCCGCCCTCTCTACGCCGGCAAGGCGTTCGAGACGAAGAAGTTCGCGGGCGGCGGGCCCCGGGTCGTCACGATCCGCCCGAACAACTTCCCCGCCGCCGAGCCCTTGCCCGCGCCCGGGACGGTCGTCCAGGCCGATTACGCGGCGCCGCCGGATCTGCGCACCGTCGTCAAGGACGTCGTCCGCAAGGCGTCGGGCGCCGTCGATCTGACCGAAGCGCGGATCGTCGTGTCGGGCGGCCGTGGCGTGAAGAGCGCGGACGGCTTCAAGCCGCTCGAGGAGCTCGCCGCCGTCCTGAACGCCGCGGTCGGCGCGTCCCGCGGAGCCTGCGACGCCGGCTACTGCGACTACGCGCTGCAGATCGGGCAGACCGGCAAGGTGGTCACCCCCGAGCTCTACATCGCTTGCGGCATCAGCGGCGCCATCCAGCATCTGGCCGGCATGAGCCGGTCGCGCGTCATCGTCGCGATCAACAAGGACCCCGAAGCGCCGATCTTCAAGGTGGCGGATTACGGCATCGTCGGCGACCTGTTCGAGGTCGTGCCCCTTCTGACCGAGGAATTCAAGAAGGCGCTGGCCTGACGGCGGCAAGCGCCAGAAAGGCAGAGAACCCGGGAGTATCCCGGCGTCCTCTGCCTTTTTTTCGACCATCCATCGCTTATTCGCTATCCCTAGCTTCCATCGCAGCTCTCACGTCCCGGACGAACGCATGAGGATCGTCCATCGCCAGATAAACCCCCTCCGCCTTGCGAGGCCAGAAAAGGAAGCCGTTCACCCTAAGCGGTCGGTTGAAGCGGATGCGCACGTTCGGCGTGCCGAGAATCGGCAGCGCGAAGCTCCTCTGCTCGGCGGCGTCCGGCTCGAACGACGAATTCGAAGCGATCTCCGCGATCGCTTCGAGCGGAACGTCCGCCTGAATGCGAAGGCCGTAGCGAAGCCGGATCGTCCCTCCGCTCAGCCGGACCGGACGAAGCGCCGACGCGCGGCAGTCCGCCCAGAGCAAGGCGAGCAGCCAGACGTCCGCCGCGGTCAGCAGCCAAGCGGCCCACGGCGACCATTGGTGAACGAGCAGGTGCACGATGGCGCCTTCGAACGCGATCATATGCGTGATAATGCCCGCATAGAGAATAAGCGAGGTTTTGCGATGGTAGGTGTATCCCGGTTCCGCCGCCTCCGTCTTCGCCCGGCGTCTCCAGGAGAAGAAGAGGAAGTAGACCAGGCTCGCGTCGTGCAGCACGAACGCCGCCAGCTTGGAATCGCCGAACTCCTCCCGGATCGCGACGCGAAGAGCTTCGCTCGTCTCCGGCTCCGTTCTCTTCACGCGCCGCAAGCGGCCTATGAACCGGTACAGGAGGCGGAGCTCGTAGCCGATCAACGCGACTTCGAACGCGACGATCGACAGTTCGAGCGGCCACATCACTTCGAACGCTCGGCTCTTCAGCGCCGCGGGGAGAACGAGCCAAGCGACGACCGCGCCGAGCCCCGTGAACGGAATCGCCTTCCAGACGGGCTTGCCCTTGCGGCGGGCGACCAACCACCAATACAGAAGCGGAATGACAAGCGCGAAGTCGAAGATCACCGCATAGGCGAGAACGCGATCGTTGTCGGCCGACGGCAGCGTGCGAACGAGCGTCGTGTCGATCAGAAGAATCGCCGTTGCTATCATCAGGAACCCTAGAACGGAGCGTTGCTTCGTGACATTCGTCATGGCGAAGTCCTCCTTTTTTAGCGCATCTGCCTCCATTATAACCCGGCTTCCCCATCTCCCCGCGCGGCGGGTCTAACAAATTGGTGAAATTTTCCGAAACTAGAAATCCCGCAAACTAGCTTACAGAGGAATCGCCAGCTCTTCGGCCTTCCTGCGAATGAACGCCGCCGCCCGGATGTACTCCTCTTCCGACGACAGATGCTCGACGATAAGCGGCACGTCGGGATCGAGCTTGTGCAGCTCCGTCAGGAAAATGCCGTAATCGAGCGCCCCCGTTCCCGGGATCGTCTCCTCGAGATGGACGGTCAAACGGCCGGACAGCGCGATGTCCTTGGCGTGGCAGTTCTTGATGTACGGCCCCAGCTTGACGAAGAAGTCGCGGATCATATCGCCGTTCCGGTAATACGTCCGCGGGCTGCTGACCATGTTGACCGGGTCGAGGTGCACCGCGAACGCCTCGCGGTCGATCGCCCGGATCAGCTCCAGGTATGTATCGGCGGAATCCGGATACACCCAAGGCATCGTCTCGAGCGTGAAAAACGTACGCGCCGGCTTCACGGCATCGATGATCTCGCGCACCGTGTCGACGATCAGCGCGAACGTCTCCTCCGTGAAGTTGTCGGGATGCGGGCCGTCCCACTGCTCCCCGCGCGACCCGGCGATGTTGACGCAGCAGCGGGCTCCGACCCGCTCGGCCAGCTCCAGCCGCCGCTTGCACAAGTCGAGCGCGTCCCGCCGGACCCGGTCGTCGGGGCTGATCGGATTGCTCCACGCCCCCACCTCTCCGATCAGGATGTCGCTCGCCGCGGCCTCCTTGCGATACGCTTCGATAAGCGCGTCGTCGGCTTCGTCGCCGATCGGGCATACCGACGCCCGGAAGCCGAGGCGCCGCATGTCCGACGCCCAGACGGCCGGATCCTCATACCGGCGGAATAGAGAAGTTCCCAATCGCATAAACGTCGCTCCCCCTTCGAACCAAAAAATTTAACATTTCCCGCATTGTAGTGAACACGCGTTTATGATAACATGGGTTGGTCTTGCCAAGATAGATGAATCTATTATTTTCTCGTATGGACAACTAGAGGTGGTTCTTCCCGTGGCAACCGATCGACAATTGAACTTATTCCGGCTCACTTGGCCGATCCTGCTTGAGAATCTGCTGTTCATGCTGATGAGCTCGGCCGATACGCTTATGCTCAGCGGCGTGTCCGACGAGGCCGTGTCGGCGGTCGGCGTCGCGTCCCAGTTCGTCTTCATCGCCATCCTCATCATCGGGGTCATCAACAACGGCGCGGACGTCGTCATCTCGCAATATCTCGGCTCGGGCCGGCGGATGGAAGCGTCGAAGATCTCCGCCCTGACGGTGACGATGAACCTGCTGACCGGCCTCGCGATGAGCGCGATCTTCTTCGCGTTCTCGGAGCCTCTCATGAGCCTGATGAACCTCGAGGAAGGCACGCTGGACATGGCGGTGTCGTATCTGCGCATCGTCGGCGGCTGGATCTTCTTCCAGGCGATCATCAACGCGCTGTCCGGCATCGTCCGCACGTACGGCTATCCGAAGGAAGCGATGTTCGTCTCGCTCGGCATGAACGTCGTGCACGTAATCCTGAATTACCTGCTCATCTTCGGCAAGGCCGGTCTTCCGGAGCTCGGCACGGAGGGCGCCGCGCTCTCGACGGTCATCAGCCGCGGCTTCGCGGTGGTCGTCTTCTTCTGGATGATGTACCGCATCGTGGATTACAAGATCCCATTCAAGGATTATCTCTCGTTCAGCAAGGAGTATCTGGGGAAGATCCTCAAGATCGGCGTCCCGACCGCGCTCGAATCCGTGCTGTATCACACTTGCCAATCCGTGTTCCTCTACTATGTGACGATTCTGGGCGAGACGGCCCTCGCTTCGCGCCAATACGCGATGAACATCTCGATGTACGTCTTCCTCTTCAGCTCCGCCTGCGGCATGGCGACGGCCATTCTCGTCGGCAGGCTCGTCGGCGGGTCCCGCCCGGAAGACGCCTACAGGCGGGTGTGGGCGAGCGCCCGGTGGAGCGTGCTGATCACGGTGGCGATCGATCTTATCGTCATCGCCGTCCGCCATCCGCTTATGGGCCTGTTCACGGACAACCCGGACATTCTGAAGCTGGCCGCCCAGATGGTCGTGCTCAGTCTGGTGCTCGAGACGGGCCGCTCGCTGAACCTGATTCTCGTGCCCGCTCTCCGGGCCGCGGGCGACGCGAAGTACACCGTCTACTGGGGGATCGTCTCCATGGTCGGCATGAGCTTGCCGCTCGGCTACTTGCTCGTGTTCGTGCTGGACATGGGACTCGCGGGGGTGTGGCTCGCCATCGCCGCCGACGAATGGGCGCGCGGCATCATCATGCTGTTCCGTTGGCGCAGCAAGGCCTGGAAGGGCAAGTCGCTCGTCGGCCCCTCCTCTCCTTCGTCCTCCGCCGCTCTCGGCGCGGAATAGAATCGGTCGATCTTGCGCATATTGAGTAGCAAAAAAAGGAAGTGCGCGCATGGACGAACCGCGGAACGAGAAGCAAGAACGGAACGAATACCGCCCGAACCCGATGAATTACGATTACGTCTGGGGCAGCGATCAAGACCAGTACATGAGGGAAGAAGCCTCCGAGGAGGACGCGGCGGAGGCGGAACAAGAGCAAGAGAGTTGAACGAGCCTCGCCGTCATCTGGATAAGCCAAGCCGCTTCCCTCGGGAGGCGGCTTGTCGCTTTCTTTGCTTTTCTATCGAAATTCGCTTGCTTCTGCTATAAACTAGGAGAGAGATCTAGACGAACGGAAGCGGTGCTCCATGAACCCGGCAACGAGATCGGCCTTCCCCGGCTTCGCCTGGTCGCTGTCCAGGCAGAAGACCTTGGCGGAATGTCCGCGGCGTTACGCTTACGAATATTACTTTTCCCATAACGGTTGGTTGGCTGATGCGTCCGAGGAGACGAAGCGAATCTACCGGCTGAAAAAGCTGACCTCGCTCGAGATGTTCTTCGGCTCCTCCCTGCACAACGTGATTCAGAACGCGATCTCGAACTACTCGAAGTCGCGCAAGATTCCCCGGCCGGACGATCTCGTCCGGCTCGTTCGTTCGTCGCTCAACGCCGCCTATATCGACTCGACGCGCCATTACGGCCTCTGGTTCGACAAGCCGAGCCGGTACACGATGTTCCGCGACGTCTATTACGGAGACGGGCTCCCGCCCGACAAGATCGAAGAGATTCGCTCCCGGATCGGCGCCTGCGCGGAGAGCTTCCCGAAGAGCAAGACGTTCCGGGAGATCAGCGGCGGCCGGAACGTTCGGCTGATGGAGCTGGAACGGTTCCGCACGCTGCCGTTCGCGGACGTCGACGTCGTCGTGGTCATGGACATCGTGTACCGGGATCGGGATACGGGCAGGTGGGTCGTCGCCGACTGGAAGACCGGGAAGGAGTCCGCGGAGGACCGTACCCAGCTCGCTCTCTACGCGATGTACTTGCAGAAGCTGTACGACATCCCGTCCATTCGCGACATCACGATCCGGAACGAATATTTGGCGACCGGGACGTGGAGAGAGTACAAGCTGGAGCCGATCGACGTCGACAATACCCTTTACGTGCTGGAGCGGTCCGTCATGGAGATGCGCAGGTACATGGAAGACATCGACGGGAACGTCCCCTACGAGTTGGAGGCGTTCCCGCTGACGGAGTATACACGGCATTGCGAGCGGTGCAACTTCAAGGAACTGTGCGGCCGGTAGCTGGTGCGGGACCGAGCAGGTTCGAGGGTTATTCTTCGCCCTCTCTCAGCCGCTCGTGGTAGAGGTAATCGTCGTAGTCCCCGCCTTCCTCCGCTTCGAATCTTTTGCGGCGTTCGCTGTATTCGTAGTCGGAGTAGGCCTGCTCGCGGAGTTCCTCCAGGTCTTCGTCCGAAGGCTCGTAGTAGGATCCCGACGATGTCCAGGATGTCGAGGATCCCGAGGAGCTTCCGAAGCCGCCGTCTTCTTCCTCCCCGCTTGCTTCCTCATCCCAGCTTGAATAGGAATAGGTATAGGTATAGGATGAAGCGAAGGAATCGTCTTCATAAAATCGATCTTTGTTGAAGCCCCTGCTCGCCTCGACGATTCTGGAAGCGAGCGGCTTGATCGGACGGCCCCGGCGTGGGGAATTCCGGTTGGCGTATTCGGCGACGAGGGCCCGAATCTCCGCCTCCGGCCGGGCCGATACGACAATCTCCGCGCATTCGACGTCTTCGTTACGGCGTGCCCCGGCGATTTGCTCTCGGTATGCCGTGTTGTTCTCCAGGTACCAATCTTGAATCTTCTTGCTCTCGATGCAATCCCAACTGCGGTTGATCCGGTCGATCGCCCGCTGAATCTCCGATTGGCTCTTTCGTAGAAGCTTGAACGTCCTCGTTCCCAGATAGGCTTGCATGGAGCTGGGGAGCTCGACATCCGGTTGCGGGAAGAGAGTCTCTCGCGACAGCTCGATCTTGTCGAACGGGTTCGTGTAGCTGACCCGCACCTTATAGCATCCCGGGGAAGCCGGATATTCGGTTTTATCCAGCTCCTCCCGGCTCTCGCGCCACCCTTCTTCGTCGAAGAACGAATTCCTCTTCTCCATCTGCAACAGGATGATGGCCTCCGGCCGGGCGATCGCCTCGGCGAACTCGCGGTCCAATCGCTCTCGATCGTTAATCCCCGTCAAATCGATAATCATGGTGTCAACCTCGCTTGGGAAAATTAGACATCTCTTGTCTGAATTCGACAAGAGGGCGATTTTTCCTTTTCGGCGAGGGCTCCGAGCAGCCCTTGACGGCCTGCAACTCGATTTTTTCGACTTACGGAGCACGGAGGCGCCCCCTGGGTGACTTGTAAGTCGATTTTCTCGACTTACAGGCTCGGGGAACCGCCTCAGTGAGCGGCGGTCGCCGGCGCGTCGCCCAGGTTGGCCGGCTTCGTCCGCTTCAGCACGAGGATGGCCACCGCGATGCCGAGCGCCGCGACGACGGCCGAGATGAGGAACGCGGTATGGATAGCCCGGTTCAGATCCGCCGGCAGCATCGTCTCCAGCGTGGCGTCCGTGCCCAGTCTGGCGGAGATGATCGCCATGATGACGGCCAGGCCGATCGCGCCGCCGATCTGCTGCCCGGTCGTGATGACCGCGGAGGCTACGCCCTGCTGACGAGGCTCGATGCCGATGCCGCCCGCGATGAACATCGTCGTGAAAACGAGCGCCTGCCCGAGGCCGACGATAACGGTGCCGGGAAGGATCCCCCATGCGGAGCCCGTCGCCGACAGCTGGGTCAGCAGCAGGAAGCCCGCGATGCCGAGCCCCATCCCGGCCGCGATCGTGCCGGCGACGCCGGCCTTGGCCAGCATGACGTTGATGAGCCTGGCGCCCAGGAAGGCGCTGATCGTCAGCGGCAAGAAGCTGAGGCCGGACTGGATCGCGGAATAATGCAGCACCCCTTGGGTGTAGAGCGTCAAGAAGTAGTACAGGGAGCCGAACGAGGCGGAGAACAGGAAGGCGGTCAGCGCGGCCCCGGTCAGGCTGCGATTGCGGAACAGCCGGAAGGGCAGGAGCGGATCCCGGGAGCGGCTCTCGATAACGACGAAGACGAGCAGCAGCGCGGCGCCGAGCAGCGCGAACGGCAGCGTCCTCGCGCCAAGCCAGCCGTCCACCGGCGATTGGATCAGGTAGTACACGAGCAGCAGCAGCCCCGCCGTCACCGAGACGGTGCCCGCGGCGTCATAATGCTTCTTGCCGGAAGGAACCTTGCTCTCCGCGAGAGCGACGGGCGACAGGACGATGGCGGCCAAGGCGACCGGCACGTTCACGAAGAAGGTCCACTCCCATCCGACGTAGCTCGTCAGCACTCCGCCCAGAAGCAGGCCGAGCGACAGCCCGACGCCGCCCATCGAAGCCCAGACGCCCATGGCCCGGTTGCGCTCGGCGCCCTCTTCGAAGTTGGACATGATCAGCGACAGCGTGGCCGGCGACAGCAGCGCTCCTCCGAGGCCTTGCAGCCCTCTGGCCACGACGAGCATCACCTGCGAATCCGACAGCCCTCCCAGCAGCGAGCCCAAGCCGAACAGCGCCATCGCGATCCGGAACATGCGGCGTCTTCCCGTCAGGTCCGACAAGCGTCCTCCGAGCAGCAGGAATCCCCCGAACGCGAGCGAATACGCGCTGACGACCCACTGAAGATGGTTCGCGGAGAATCCCAGATCTTCGCCGAGCGACGGCATCGCCACGAAGATAATCGTGTAATCCAGGGCCATCATCAACTGCGAGACGGCCAGAATGAACAGGGCCAAGCCCTTCCTTTTTGTTGCATTCACCGGAAGTTCCTCCTTTGTAGACTAAACAGTCTAATATGCTCAAAAAAATTTGACCAATCAGTCTGAAAAGGACGTAAAAAGGAAATTGCGGCACCGTCGCTTCAAACGCCGTCAAGGACGGTCAAGGCGACGGCGGCGATCTCTTCCAAATCCTGCGGGCTCTTCGTCAGCTTGGCCGATTGCGTCAAGGCGTACCGGGCATGGTACAGATACCTCGCCAGAGCCTGAACGTTCGCGCCGGGCCGAAGTTCCCCCTGATCGCGGGCGCGGACCAACGCGGCCTCGAACGCCTGCTCCAGCCGGGTTCGGTCCTGCTCGAACAAGGCCTCGATCTCGGAATCGTGCGGAATCCGGTCGATCGCGCTGTTCAGAATCAGGCATTCCCGGCGCCTCTCTTCGTCCTGCAGCGTCGCCACCACTTCCCTGAAAATCTCCGAGATCGCTAGCTTGGCGGAGCCCGGCCTCTCCAGATAGGCGACGACGGCGGACGACTTCTCGTTCACATAATGCTTGACGGCCTTGACGAACAGATCCCGCTTCGTCCCGTAAGTGTCGTACAGGCTCTGGCGGGCGATGCCCAGTCCTTCGAGCAGCATGGGAAGCGACGTTCCTTCGTAGCCGTAATGGCCGAACACCTCCATCGCCTTCCGCAGAACGAGGGCCGTGTCGAACTCCTTGCTTCTCGCCATGATCGGTTCCCCTCCTTTCTAGACTCATTGATCTGGAATGTTCATGACCGTATCTTAGCATTTCCGGATCGATCGGTCAATAATCTTTTTTACGCCTCTTCGATTCGAATCCGAATTCGGCCAACCTAACGGCGAAGCGCGGGGGGGCCTATTCCGGATAGGAATAAAGCGCTTTGTTCTTCGCATCGTAAATGACGACGCGGGAATAGCTCAACGCTCCTTCTATTTCTTTCCCGTAAGGAATGATAGCCCCTTGCCCGCGAATCGTTTGGCGAATTGTGCTCCCATCCTCGTAGGTCACTTCCACCGCGGATGCCGATCTTCGAATCTCCTCATCTTGGATGATGACGGTAACGAAAGGATTTCTCGACGCCGACCCCGATAATAAAACCGGAGTATCCGGCAGCGTTCCCCCGTAAGCATTCTGATCGCGTAACTTCCCGTTCTCGTCCTTGTAGATCAGATGATATCCGTCAATCGTCGCATCGGAATATAAAATAACAACAAAATCTCCGATCCTCTCTACGGCGATCGGATGGATCTCGTTATCGCGAATGAAGTTCGTTACATCCTCTTCCGTTAAAGGGGTTGTAGTCGAGCGAGAATTCGAACAACCGGCCAGAATAAGCAACAAGCCTGCAACAAGAACCATTGTTTTCAATCCAGGCATCGTCCATTCTCCTAGGCAAGTATTCGTTATTCTTCTTATTCCCAAAAAAAAGAATGAGATGGGGGAAGTCCCCCATCTGCCGAAATTCAACGATACCGCTCGCCTCGAGAGGTTAACTATAATTCGCGATGATGCCGGACAGCTTGGCGGCCACATGCGCGGGTCCCGCGCTTAGATCCCCGCCGGACAACGACACGCGAACGAACGACTCGTCCGTATCCGCCGCCTCGGCGAACAGCCCGAGCAGACTCGTCGCCTTCCGGTCGATCTGCAGAAGCAGCTCCGCGCCGTCCGCCGAGTCGCCGAGGAACATGAGCTCCAATTCGTCCAGCTTCCCCCGGAAGCGCCCGCCCGTCGGAACCCATTCCAGCTCCTGCACGAACGACACCGATCTGCCCAGGCGCGGGGCGTATACCGTCTCGGTCTGCCTCAGCCGGAAGTCGAGGCTCTCGACCGCTTCCAGCACGACCTTCTGGCCCGGCGAGGGCATGACGTGAATCCGGTCTTCGTCGGTCGGATCGACGGCGGAGGCGATGTCCGCGCTCGTCTTGATCCAGACGGGAGTGCGGCCGATCGACAGCGGCGTCTTGTAAGGAAGGATAAACGAAAATGGCACTTCGTGACGGGAATTCGGCTCCAGCGTCATCGGCTCCGTCACGCGCACGCGCGCGATCTCCGCGTTGTGATGAATCTTCGTGTCGTTCGATTCCCGCACGTACTGGGTCATCACCGCCAGCACGATTCCCTCGATCCGCTGCTCGATGGCTCCTCCTTCGATCCGCACGATACCCCGAACTTCCTCTCCGGGAGCGTACGCCGACTTCTCCAGCACCGTGTCGACCGCCGCCGACCCGATGCCCACCTTTGCCAGAATCCGACCGAAAAACGACATGAACCCACCTCGACCTTTCCCAGGATTTTATGGATACAAAATCCTATACGGCGGCAGGCGGGAAAAGATTCATGCCGATGCCGGACGTCCGCGGCTTATTTGAACGCCATCGCCGCGCGAACCGCCCGCTGCCAGCCCGCGTACAAGCGGTCCCGTTCTTCCTCCGCCATGGCGGGAGAGAACGTCCGGTCCAGCTGCCGGCTTCCGGCGATGTCCTCCTTGCTCTTCCAGTAGCCTACCGCAAGCCCGGCCAGATAAGCCGCCCCGAGAGCGGTCGTCTCGTTCACGACGGGCCGCTCCACCTCCACCCCGAGCAGGTCGCTCTGGAACTGCATCAGGAAGTCGTTGCGAACGGCGCCGCCGTCGACCCTCAGCGTAGCCAGCTTCAGGCCGGAGTCGAGCGCCATGACGTCCAGCACGTCTTTGCTCTGGTAGGCGAGGGATTCGAGCGTCGCCCGGACGAAGTGCTCCTTCGACGTGCCGCGCGTCAAGCCGAACACCGCTCCCCGCACCTCGCTGTCCCAATACGGCGTCCCCATGCCGACGAACGCCGGCACGACGTAGACGCCCTCGGTCGACGCGACCCGCGTCGCGTAGGTCTCGCTGTCGGCCGTGGCCTTCAGCATGCGCAGGCCGTCCCGCAGCCACTGGAGCGCCGAGCCCGCCACGAACACGCTGCCTTCCAGCGCGTAATGCACTTGACCGCCAAGGCCCCACGCGATGGTCGTCAGCAGCCCGTGCCTCGACTCGACCGCCTCCGCGCCCGTATTCATCAGCATGAAGCAGCCGGTTCCGTACGTGTTCTTCGCCATCCCCTTCTCGAAGCAGGCTTGCCCGAACAGAGCCGCCTGCTGGTCGCCCGCGATGCCCGCGATCGGGACTTGGCGGCCGAAGAAGTGGTGCTCCACCGTATGCCCGTATACTTCCGAGGAGGAGCGCACCTGGGGCAGCAGCGACCGCGGAACGTCGAGAATGTCCAGAAGCTCCTCGTCCCAGCGGAGCTCGTGAATGTTGTAGAGGAGCGTCCTCGAGGCGTTGGAGTAGTCCGTCACGTGAACCTGGCCTCCGGTCAGCTTCCAGACAAGCCAGGTGTCGATCGTCCCGAACAACAGGTCCCCGTTGTTCGCCTTCTCCCGGGCGCCCTCGACGCGGTCGAGCAGCCACTTGATCTTCGTTCCGGAGAAGTACGGATCGATGAGCAGCCCCGTTTTCCTCCGGATGGTCTCTTCATGTCCCCGGCTCTTCAGCTCGTCGCAGATGTCGCTCGTCTGCCGGGACTGCCAGACGACGGCATGATGGATCGGCTGACCGGTATGCCGGTCCCAGATCACCGCGGTCTCCCGCTGGTTGGTGATGCCGATCGCTTCGATCTGCTCCGGACCGATTCCCGCTCCCGATATCGCGTGGGCGATCACCGCCAGAATCGACGCCCAGATCTCGCCCGCGTCGTGCTCGACCCAGCCCGGCTGCGGATAATGCTGGCGAATCTCCTGCTGCGCCGAGCTGACCGGGTGCCCTCCCTTGTCGAACAAAATCGCCCTCGAGCTGGTCGTTCCTTGATCGAGAGCCAGAATATATCGCTCCGTCACGTGTTCTCCTCCTCGCGTCCGGCAGGGACCTCATCTTGAGCCCCATTATATAACACCCGGTATTCGAGGGCTACCGGGCACCGGCCGCGGGGCATTCTCTTGCGGGGCGTACTGGATGTGCTAACGAATCGAGGAGACGCTATTTTGCTGAAAATTGGCGGTTTGCGCTTCTAACGAATCGTAGAAACGCTATTTCGTTCCGAAAGCCCGTTCCCCCCCCCCCCTTTATCCCCAAATAAGGTCGCGTGAGTTCGTTAGAGCTATAAATTGTGCGTTTTGAGCCATATAGCGATTCCTGAGTCCGTTACAGAACATCGGCCTTTCGCTGGCTAAACGATCGAAACTTTTGAATTGCCCGATTCCCGGATCTAGGCTAATCTAAGAGTAAATTCGATATAGTCCATAAGATTACTCGAATATACATCGATCGGGGGCCGCGCATGAGAAAAGGAGTCCAAGAAGTGACGCTTCTGACCGTCGCCGCCACCTGGGGCCTCAACTACACGATCGGCAAATACGGGGTAACCGTGCTGTCCCCCGTCGCGTTCAACGCCTTGCGCTTCCTGATGGCCGCTCCGCTGCTGCTCCTGCTGACTTCTCTCTTCGAGAGATCCGTCTTCGTCGAGCCGCGCCACCTCCCGAGAATGGCTGCGGTCGGCCTTGTCGGCATCACTCTCTACCAGAGCTTCTTCATGCTCTCCGTCCAATACGCTTCCGCGGCCAAGGCCTCCCTTCTCATCGCGGCCTCGCCCGTGTTCACCAGCTTGTTCTCCGCGTTGTTCAAGCAGGAGAGCTGGTCGTGGTTCCGTCAGCTCGGCTCGCTCGTCGCCTTGGCGGGCGCGGCGATCGTCCTGCTCGGCGGCCGGGAGCCCGCCGGCGCTTATCCGGACGAAGCGATCGGCATCGCGGCCGGATTCGCGGCTTCCGTCTCCTGGGGGTTGTATCCGGTCGTGACCGCCCCGCTGCTGAAGTCGTATTCGGCCTTGCGCATCACCGCCTGGTCTTCCGCCATCGGCGCGCTGCCTCTGATCGCGATATGCGCTTGGCAAGGATTCTCGCCGGACGCCTGGCCGCTGCCGATGCCGACCTGGGGCTCTTTGCTCTACTCCGTTGTCCTCGTAACGATCTTCGGGCTGATCTTCTGGTACCGCAACGTAAGCCGGGTCGGCCCTTCGAGGGTGATGCTGTATATGTATCTGATCCCGCTGTTCGCCGTATTCTTCGCCTTCGTTCTGAACGGCGAAGCGATCTCCTTCGCCCAAGTCGCCGGCTTCTTCGTCACGATCGGCGGGCTCGCGCTCTCCGGAGGAACCTGGCGCTCCCGCCGACAGAAGCGCTCGACCGCCTCGGAGGAAGGGAAGGGGGCGCCTCTCTGAGAACGGCTGTCTCCATCTCGCGCTGGAACTGGATCATTGACGCCGATCTCGAGGCGGAGACTCTGCACGCGCTGCTCGACGGGCTCGCGATCCATCAGCTGCTGCACCCCGGCACGATGCCGGCCGAACGGGCGGAGCTCCTTCTCGACCGCCACTTGCGGTCCTTATGCGAATAATAAAGGCGTTCGCCCGCCTCCTTCCCGGAGAACGGGGAACGCCTCTTGGCATGATCTTAGTCGGGCGTGACCGGCCGGCCCGGACCACCCGGCTTCGGCCGTTCATCGCTTCGGCCGTTCATCGCTTCGGCCGTTCGCCGCTTCACCCGTTCGGCGCTTGCGCCAGCAGCTCCCTCTCCAATCGCCGCAGATTGTCGATGACGGACTCGGGATAGGTCAGCGTCCCGGAGCGAAGGAGCTCTTCGGCCCGGCGAGAGGAAGCTTGACCGGGATAGACGACCGGCCGCGCGGGATCGGCGGGCTCGACTTCGCCGACTTCGCGCAGCAGGCCAATCACTTGGTCGCGGAACGAGTCCACGGTCTGACCGAACGCGGTCGGGTCGATCAGCAGAATCAGCACGCCCCGCTCGCCGAGCGAGCCCTTCGATCCGACCGCGGCTCCCACGAGCGGGCCGGACAGAATCTCGAACGCCAGAGCCAGCGCGTACCCCTTGTACCCGCCGAACGGCTTCACGGCCGCCACTCGCCGCGGATCGGTCGTCGCCTGCCCCGACTCGTCCACCCCCCACGATTCGGGAATGGACTCCCCGTCCAGCTTGGCCAGCTCCACGAAGCCGATCGCCCGCTCCGACGAAGCGATGTCCACGACGAAGAGCGGATCGGTATGCGGAATGCCGATGCCGATCGGGTTCGTCGACAGCGCCGCCCGCTTGCCGCCGTGGGGAATCATGAAGTTCTTCCCCCCATATTCCCAGACGAGCGTGACGACTCCCTTCTCCGCCCCGTAGCGCGCGATGACGCCGGGGCTGTTGATCCGGGTGACGCCGTTGATTCCGATGGCCTGAACCGGAGACCGGTTCTCGAGGGACAGCGCCAGGTCGATCGCCTCGCGGGCCGCGAGATGGCCGCTGTCCCCGTTGCCTTCGATGGAGACGAGAGCCCCCTCCGCCCGGCGTACCCGATACTTCCCCCTATTGTCGAACGCCGAGACGGCCACGCCGAAGGAGACGAACCCGTGGGACGTCCGGCCTCTCAGATCGGCGTCCAGATAATCGCCGACGATTACTTCCGCTTCCCGTTCCGTCGCCCCCTTGAGCTTCAGAATCCGGGTCGCCAGCTCCTTCAGCTCGTCGATCCGGATCGTCGTCCGAACGGAATGAGTCATAGAATGGATAACCTCCCGAAATGGATAATGTCGCGCTTCTGCCGGTCAGATCGCGACTTCCTGCT
This sequence comes from Cohnella xylanilytica, assembly GCF_014212175.1. Lineage (GTDB taxonomy): Bacteria > Bacillota > Bacilli > Paenibacillales > Paenibacillaceae > Cohnella > Cohnella xylanilytica. Next base: position 23,194 of record NZ_JACJVR010000074.1, read on the forward strand.
GCCCGGCGGCGGACAAGCTCTTGATCTGAAGCACGGCGTGCAAGGCGGTCTGGATCGAGCCTTGAATCCAGGCGTGGGCGACGGCCAGGTGCTCTCCCGCGAAGAAGACGGCCGGCTTCTCCGCCGGATAGGGCTGGCTCAGCAGCTGCTGGTACCGCTCGTGCTCTCCCGGCGCGAAGTAGGCGAAGGCGCCGCTGCCCGGGCTGTTCTGCCGATCCCACGACCAATGGATCACCTCGTCCACATAGCGGTCCAAGCCGGGGTGCAGCTTCCGGATCTGGCCGATGACCACGTCCGTCTGGTCCTCCTCGGACAGCGAGAGGAACCGGCGGGCGTTGGCCTCCCACAAGTACGACGCCGTCAGAACGCCCGGGCCGTGGGAGCGCTCCTTGTCCTTGGCGATCCAGTTGAGCGGAGCCTCGCTGTACGGCGAGTCGCTGTCTCCGGTGAACGCCGCGTACGTCGCCCGATCGACCGGCTTCGCGTTGTCGGACGGGTACCAGCATTGCTGAATCGGCAGGTCGGTGAAGCTGCCGCCGCCGTAGATCCCGTCCTCGTACTCCCACGGACGGGCCGACGTATGGACGATCGTCTTGGCGGAGCTGGCGTACGTGATCCCGCTGATCGCCTGTCTTTGCCTCGGCGGAAGCGCGGGTTCGAACTCGATGCGCGTCAGGGCCGGGGCCGGAACGGTGCAGACGACGTAGTCGAACGTCTCGGTCCGCTTGTGCCCGAGGCGGGAATAGTGGACGGCGACGCCGCCCTCCGTTTTCTGAATGCCGGTGACTCGGGTATTGTAATGAATCGGGGCGCGCAGCCTCGAGACGAACGCTTGAATGAGCGTCTCCATGCCGCCCGACAGCTCGTACTGGTCGACGCGGAACAGCCCGAAGTAGTCGACGAACACCTCCAGCAGCGACGCCCGTTCGTACTGAATCATCCCGGTCGCGTGCCCGATCAGATCGAACGCCTCCGGCGACACCCGCTCCTTCAGGAACTGCCAGAAGGAGATCGACGCGTACTTACGCAGCTTCTCGCTCGTCAGGTTCGGGGAGAAGATCTCCCTCTGCTCCTCCGGCGACAGGGAGGTCATCAGCTCTTTCATCAGATGTTCATAAAGTCTCAGCGGGTCGGCCGACTCGTCCGGAAGCAGCTTGAACGCCGGGTACAGAGCGCTTGGGTCGCCGATTCGCGTCTTGACGTCGCGGATATGGTAATACGCCCTCGGGTTGTAATTGACGAACCGGCGCGTCGGAAGCTGGAACTCCTTGACGTAATGCATCGTGCAGCCGTGATTGGCCGGAATCCGCATCGCTCCCAGCTCGGAATGGGTGCCGTCGGCGAACCGGTGGGTGCGGATGCGTCCTCCGGGCCGGTTGGAATCCTCGAAGATCGCGACCCGGTGGCCGAGCCGCTCCAGCTCGTAAGCCGCGGATAAGCCCGCTGCCCCCGCCCCGATAATGCCGACGTGCCGCGGACGTCCTCCCTGTCTGCCGCCGCGAAGCTCCGAGGGGAATTGGAACACTTGATCGAACGCCATTATGAACCGCCTCCTATCCTTCATTAACGATACGGTACGTTCATCGCCTTCTCGACGCGGTGCTGCAGGGTGCCGAACAGGATGGTAATCGCCCAATAGATCAAAGCCACGGCCAGATAGCATTCGAAAAACCGGAAGGAAGAGCCCGCCAAAATCTTGGCTTGGCCCAGAACCTCCCCGAGGCCCAGCGTAAAGGCCAGAGAAGTCTCCTTCAGCACCGAGATCCAAACATTGCCCATGGAGGGAACGGCGATTCTCGCCGCCTGGGGCAGCACGATGCGGCGCCAGCCCTGCCAGCCGTTCATGCCGATCGAATGGAGGGCGTCCCACTGCCCTCGGTCGACCGACAGGATGGCGGCCCGGAACGTCTCCGACAGATAAGCCCCGCTGTTCAGGCTGATTCCGATTACCGCCGCCCAGTAGGCGGTCAGGGAGCCGAACGCCGGGAAGAGCTGGGGGAGCCCGAAGTAGATGATGAACAGCTGAACGAGCAGCGGCGTGCCGCGGAAGAAGGAGATGTACAGCCGCGCCAGCCGGTCCAGAACCGCCGTCCGATAGGTCGTCGCGATTGCCGCCGCCAATCCGAACAAGCATCCGAGCGCGTAGGAGAGAATCGTGAGTCCCAGGGTCAGGTACACGTAGTTCAGAAGCTTCGGAAGGACGGTCAGCATATAGCCGAGATCGAATGACATCAGGCTCCCCCTCTTCCGGAGCCGCCTCCGTTCCGCGTCAGGACGCGGGCGGAGTGGCGACGTCCGTTCCTAGCCACTTGCGAGACAGCTCCGTCAGGACGCCCTCGCTTCGTAATTGCTCCAGCGCTTCGTCGAATCGCTTCAGGAAGTCGCGGTTCTTCTCGTTGTCGGCGAACGGGATGCCGTTCTCGAACGAATCGACCGGCGGTCCGGCCACCTGAAGCGGCAGGCCGGTCTTCTCGATCTCCAGCGGTCCGCCCACCTTGTCGGTCAAGTAGGCGTCCACCCGGCCGAGCGAGACGTCCTTCAGCAGCGCGCTGCGCTCTTCGTAATACTTCAAGGCAATCTCCTTGCCGGTATCGTACTTCTCGATGAACTTCGCGTAGGCGGAGCCGTAGTGGGAAGCGACGGTGCGCCCCTTGAGGCTCGCCAGATCCTTGACGGCGTCGTTGCCCTTCTTCGTGACGATGATCGTTCCGGAGTAGACGTACGGTCGGGAGAAAAGGTACTTCTTCCGGCGTTCGTCCGTCATCCGGACTTCGTTGGCGATCGCGTCGATCTTTCCGCTGTCCAACAGACCGAACAGCCCGCTGAACTCGGCCGTCGTCCATTCGACCTTGTACCCCAGCTTCTCCGCGACCGCCTCCGCCACCTGGATATCGTAGCCGTCCAGCTTCCCGGCGTCGTTCTGGAACGTGAACGGGTAGTAGCCGCTCGCGGTCCCGAAGCGCAGCGTCTTGGATTCCCCGGACTTGGACGTATCCTGCGCCTGGACTTGGCCGGAGGGCTTCGCCTCGGACGGAGGCGAAGACGAGTCCGAATCGGACTTGCCGCACGCGCCCAGCGTCAAGGCCAGACTGGCCAGCAGCAGGACGGTCGAGGCGAAGGCGCCTCTGCGTTTTGCTCGCACACCGCAACTCTCCTTTGGATGTCGGGAATGATGGCGCAGACGGCTTCTCTCTCCTCCTTTTTCTAAATTATCCGCATCAATATACTTGGTATTAAGTTCAAAAAAAATGGTGGCCGCCCGCTTGTGAAAAGCATACAAGAAAATCCCGAGCCTGTATAATTCAAATCGCAGATCAGCTTTTTCAAAAAAATTGAAGTCAGACCGTCCGGTACGCTTCGCTTCGTTCCGATTGAAGCCGTTCTTCGCCGACCGCCCCGAGCTCTCTTCGCAAAGCGAGCATCAGCTTCTCCCCCGCCGCTCCGAGCGTCGTCCGATCCGCCCGCTTCAGAATGCCCGTCACCAGATCGGCGTCGAGATCCGCCACCGTCTTCAGCACGGTGCCTTCGGGAACGGGATCGACCGTCACGACCGGAACGACGGCCACGCCGTACCCGGCCTGCACGTAGTGCTTCAGCGCCGTCGTGCTCGTGATCTCGATTCCGTGATAGGGGCTCGCCCCTCGGTCCGTCAGGGCGGATTCGAGCTTGTTCCGGTACGGGCAGACGGCGCTCGTCATCAGCAGGCGCTCGTGCCGCAGATCGGCGACGCGCACCGGCCGCTTCCACGACGCGAGCCTATGGCCCGCCGGGACAAGCAGCGCGACCCGCTCCGCGAACAGCGGTTCGAAGATCGTGCCGAAGCCCGTCTCGGGCGGCGTGCACAGCAGCAGGTCCAGCTCGCCCTTCAGCAGCCCTCCGATCAGGGCTTGCGTATTCCCGATCTGGACGCTTACGTCGATCTTCGGATATTGCCGGTAGAACGCCGTCAGCGCCAGGGGCAGCCGGTAGCTGGCCGCGGGCTCGACGACGCCGAGCCGAACCGTCCCCGCGTCCCCGTGCTTCCAGTCCGCGAGGGCGGACTTAACCCCCTCGTACTCCTTGATGAGCTGCGCCGCCTTGTCGTAGAACAGCCTTCCCGCGTCGGTCAACCGGATTCCGTTCTTGCGGCCGCGCTCCAGCAGCTTCACTCCCAGGTCGGCCTCCAGCTTCTGAATCTGCATCGTGATGGTGGACTGGACGTATTGCAGCTCCTCCGCCGCCTTGTGGTAATTGCCCGTGTTCACGATGGTGTGGAACGTCTTCAGCGTTCGGAAATCCATCATCTCTCCTCCTGTTCCGATTGGCATTTTTTGATCATTATAGCACAGGAACTGGAAGAGGCGATCCTTGCCGGAAAAATGAAAAAAGCCGAGGACAAACGCGGGAACTCCGCGCCTCTCTCTCGGCTCGTCCTGGCTACGATTCAGGCCTTGGCCAGCCGGTATTGGGACAGCCGGTAGGCGTCGCTGACGGCGTACAAATAGCCATCCCCTGCGTAATGATAGGTCAGAAGCTTCTGATCGGACGGAAAATGATAGATCGGCTCCAGGGTCGCCGGATCGATGACGTTCCAGCCTTCCGCGGAACGAACGATGATTCGGCGATCGGGTGCCTGGAGAAGGGTCGGCATCGGCTCATCGATTGCCAGAGCTTTTTTCCGGATCAATCCTGCGTTCCCGTACAAGCCCAATTCGCCGTTCGCATACAAGGCGTACGTCGAGCCTAGGGCTTGGACCGCCGCGTTCCCGGCGATCTTGCGCTCCCATAGCGCCTTCCCTTGCGCGTTCAGGGCAACCAGCTTGTTCCCCGTCTTGGGGACGTTCATTCGGAGCAGAATATTCGCGTTGTCGAACAGCCACGCCCCTTCGGCGACATCGGTGTAGGCTCCGTTCGGGAGCGCGTAGGCGAACAATCGGTTGAGCTTGGGCCCGTACGCCTCAAGCTTCGGCTTGCTTGGCTCGCCCGATAGCGAGACGAGATAACGGTCGCCCAGGACGGCGTAGGTCTCGCTAATGGAGCGATCCGAGATTTTGACCCCGCTCGCGCTATAAGCGTACGCCCAAGGCGTCAGCTTGCCGGCGGCATTGCGCTTGTCGGGATCGACGAGCAGCAGCGTGCCGTCGTTCATGGCGTACACTTCTTCCGCGTCAGGAACCTTGACCGTCCAGTTGCTCTTGCCCGCCGCGCTCGCGGAGTACAGCTTCGTTCCCGTCCCGTCGGTCACGAGCGCGTAGACGGAGCCGGTTTTGCCGTAAGCATAATTGGAAGTGGTCCAAGGGTAGGGCGATCCTTTCTTGTAGAAGGAGAAGGACCACTTTTGTTTGCCGGTCGTCTTGTCGACGGCGGTGACGACGCCTACGGCCCAGCTTTTGGTCCCGGAGTTCACGAGCGTGTAGGAGGGGAGATAGACCGTATTGGAATTGGGGACGTGATAAGGAGCTTCCGTGTACCCGTCGAGAGGGCTCTTCAAGGCGACCGTCCAGGCGGGCTCCGGAAGCCGATCGGCCGTCTGCTGGCCTGCGGCGGATGATGCAGCGGTTGCCTCGCCGCCCAGCGAGAGAAGTCCTGCCAAGATGAAGCTTGCGACTCGATTGATGAACTTTGCTTTGACCATTGCAGCTTCCTCCATGTTCCTCTGGATGAAATAATAACCAACGCTTATTGTACAATATTTCGACCCTTTCCGACGCTATGAATATTCGCTATTCGCGCTTGACCGTCCCGCTCCGAAGGCGGCCTTCAAACCGCAAAAAAGGAGACCGCCCGAAGGCAGCCTCCATATTGGCGTGATTTTAGTGTTACTTGGACGCCGCTTGAATTGCTCCGTACGCCCAGTGCGTCGCCGGGACGTCCTTGAAGAGCGGCTCGCCAAGATCGGCGGTTTCGCGTCCGATCAGCCTGTTCAGAATGGCGGCGGCTTCGGCGCGGCTAAGCGCTTGCTCGGGGCGGAACGTGCCGTCCGCGTACCCGTTCAGCCATCCCTCGGCGCGCGCCATGCGGATCGCTTCTTGCGCCCAGTGGTCGGCCGTATCGCGGAAGTCGCCCGCTTCTTCGGCGCTGCTGTCGATGCCGGCTTTGGCGGCCAGACGCGACAGAATCGCGGCCATCTCCGCCCGGGTAATCGGCTGGTCCGGTCGGAACGCTCCGTCCGCGTTCCCGCTCATGAGGCCCAGGGCGACGACGTTTTGAATCGCTTCGGCGGCCCAATTGGCGGACGGCACGTCCTTGAACGCGCTTTTCGAACCTTCGGTATTCCCGCCGAGAAGGCGGGTCAGGATTGCCGCCATCTCCGCTCGGGTCAAGCTCGCGTTCGGCTTGAACAGCCCTCCGGCATAGCCCGAGAGGTACGGAATGTCGCGCAGTTGCAGGGTCTTGCCAGGTGTTGGAGCTTGAGGTTGTTCATGCTCCGACCAACCGGCTACGTTCACGACCGTGAACGTGCTGAAGCTCCGAACGTCGAACTCGATGGATCGGCCGTCCGCGATTCGTCCCCGTACAAGCTCCGTCGTTCCGTCGCTATGCTCGATGTAGACGCCCAGGTCGCTCGTATCCGAGATGCCGGTGATTGGCAGAGACAGGTTAACGAGGCGCTGCTGCAAGTTCGTCTCGATCGAGACGGGCTGTCCGATCAGCGACACTTGTCCCGCGCCCGCCTTCGTGCGAATCGCCGCCGAGCCGTTCGCGCGCTGCTCGATGCCCGATCGGCCTGCGGAATCGCGAACGGCAGAGACCGTGAACGTCAGCGTCTCGTTCGCCCCTTGGAGCGAAGCGGACGGAATGGATAGGCTCGCTTCGGGAGCTTGGATATCGAGCGAGATGCCCTTCGATGCCAGCTTCGATGCCGTCCCCGTCGGCAGGGAGATTCGAAGCTCCCGGTCGGCCGCCGTTGATGCGGGAAGCTGAATGACCAAGCGTTCGGTACCCGCTTCGGTTAATTTGTCTATCGCTTGTCCAGCGAAGGTCTCCGGCAGTTCGAGCGTTTCCTGGCAGCGGCCCTCGGTACTCTTCTTCTGTGTGACGACCAAGCTGCCGATATGGACGCCGCCGGAGACTACCTCCACCGTGTAAGTCGCGGAGTCCGAAGTGGCGACGGTTCCGCTGCCGCTGCCGCTTCCTCCGCCTCCGCTGCTTGTCACTTTCTTCGCTTCGAAGGCGGCCGTTGCGGCGTTCAAGGCGGTTAGAGCGGCATCGACCTGCGCTTGGGTCGAAGACGCATTGTCCTTGACCGCCGCCGCGGATCGGATGGCGGTTTGCAGTTCGGCTTTGGCGCCCGGCTTGTAGTTGCCTTTCTTGCTGCCTTCCACGGCGGCGTCATGCTTCGCTTGGGCTGCTGAGATTGCCGTTGCGAGAGCCGATACGTCGACGCCGATTCGCTTCGCATCGAATGCGGCAACCGCTTCGCTCAACGCCGTCACCGCGGCGTTCACTTGTGCTTGCGTCGCCTTCTCGTCCGCGAACACGGCCTTCGCCGCGTTGATCGCCGCTTGGAGCGCAGCCCTCGCTCCCGCTTCATAGTTGCCATTCGCTTCGCCCTCAACCGCGGCGTCATGCTTCGCTTGAGCGGCATCGATCGCCTTTGCTAGAGCCGATACGTCGACGCCGATTCGCGTCGCATCGAATGCGGCAACCGCTTCGCTCAACACCGTCACCGCGGCGTTCACTTGCGCTTGCGTCGCCTTCTCGTCATCGAGAACCGACTTCGCCGCGTTGATCGCCGATTGCAGAGCTGCCTTCGCTCCCGCTTCGTAGTTGCCGTTCGCTTCGCCCTCAACGGCGGCGTCGTGCTTCGCTTGAGCATCGTTGACCGCCGTCGACAACGCGGAAATGTCGACGCCGATTCGCTTCGCGTCGAATGCGGCGACCGCTTCGCTAAGCGCCGTTATCGCGGCATTCACCTGCGCTTGCGTTGCTTTCTCGTCAGCGAGCACCGCCTTCGCCGCGTTGATCGCCGCTTGGAGCGCAGCCCTCGCTCCCGCTTCATAGTTACCGTTCGCTTCGCCTTCCAAGGCGGTGTCGTGCTTCGCTTGAGCTGCTGCAATCGCCTTTGCGAGAGCCGATACGTCGACGCCGATTCGCTTCGCGTCGAATGCGGCGACCGCTTCGCTCAGCGCCGTCACTGCGGCATTCACCTGCACTTGCGTCGCCTTCTCGTCGGTGAGCACGGCCTTCGCCTCGTTGATGGCCACTTGGAGCGCAGCCTTCGCTCCTGCTTCATAGTTCCCGTTCGCTTCGCCCTCTACGGCGGCCTCATGCTTCGCTTGGGCTGCTGAGATTGCCGTTGCGAGAGCCGATCCGTCGACGCCGATCCGCTTCGCATCGAATGCGGCAACCGCTTCGCTCAGCGCCGTCACTGCGGCATTCACCTGCGCTTGCGTCGCCTTCTCGTCGGCGAGCACGGCCTTCGCCGCGTTGATCGCTGCTTGCAGCGCAGCCTTCGAGCCCGCTTCATAGTTCCCGTTCGCTTCGCCTTCCACAGCGCTATCGTGCTTCGCTTGAGCGGCATCGATCGCCGTCGACAGCGCCGCCAAATCTACTACGACTCGCTTCGAATCGAACACGGCGACCGCCGCACTCAACGCCGTCACCGCGGCATCCACCTGCGCCTGCGTCGCCTTCTCGTCGTCGAGCACCGCCTTTGCCGCGCTGATCGCCGCTTGCAGCACGTCCATTGATCCTGCCTCGTAGTTACCGTCAGCTTCGCCTTCAAAGGCGCTATCATGCTTCGCTTGCGCTTCATGGATCGCCAACGACAACGCGGAGACGTCAACATTCACCCGCTTCGCCTCGAACGCCGCTACCGCAGCCGCCAGCGCCTCAACCGCCGCGTCGGCCTCCTCCTGCGTGACATGCGCGTCGTCCCGCACGGCCGCGGCGGCATCGATCGCCGCCTGCAGCGCAGCCTTCGCGCCGGCCGCGTATTGGCCGATCGCCCCGCCTTCCGCCGCCGAATCATGCTTCGCCTGAGCCGCGCCGATCGCCGTCCCCAGCGCCGCCAGATCGACAGGCGGCGGCAGGGTAATTTTTACATTTTCAAAGAGGTACTCGTCCACCACGCCGCTTCCGGATTCGACCGAGAGACGAGCGGTCGCGCTTAGCGTCGGATTCGCGGGCATCGCGATCTCGTCCCCGCCCGCGCTCGCCGACATTCGGAGCTCATACGTATGCCCCTGCAGGAAAGCGCCCGGAATCGTCACGTGCAGCCGGTAGATCCCCAAGCTCTCGTCGATGATAACCGTCGCCCCTCTCGAATTGAACTTCGATCCGTCGCCCGTATCCACGAACTCGAAGTCCGTCTTCTTGATAGCCCCGGCATTAAGAATCGGCGGATTCGAAGGCTCGCTCGGCAGATCGAACAGAAGATTGTACGCCTCATCCCCCGTGGGAGTGAATCTCACGAGAGAATCGCCCGCCTTCAAGGCGTACCCCGAATGCAGCTTCATCTTCAAGGCAGGCGCCTCCTGAAAAGTGCCCGGGTTCAGGTTGCCGGCGACCACCGTCTCCCTGCTCACGGCATTGCCGGCCGCATCGGAATAATCCGGCCCGACATAAGCGACGGTGACCGTATCCGACTTGGCGACCGGCGTACTCAATATCGCTAACACCATGTCGGAATTGGTTACCGGCGCGAACGTATTGAGAGGCGCAGGTTTATCATTCACGCGAATATCGAAGTCCGACGCTTGCAGTCCCCCATCCGGCTGCTCCGTAAAATCAAAAGTCAGAGTATCCCTCTGGACGACCGCGTTCGATATGCGGGGAGGCGTCCGATCCAAAGCGAATCGGATCTTATGGTACACCACGCCATATTTCGATCCGTCGAATTCGGTGGCATAGAAGTTGACCTCGTATCCCCCGTCCTGCAGAATCGAGGCCAACCACTCGCTATTGTAGTGGAACTTCCCCCCGCCGTCTTCGCCAAGGGAGTATAGGTTCTCCCCGGCCGTCCATTGCTGGCTCGGATCGTTTACGGCCATCATATATTTGCCGTCGCTTAATCTCTTGATGCTGTAACCCGAGTCTTTAATCTCCGCGAGGTTGTCTTCCGGATCCTGCCAGACGACCTCGAATCCGTCAAACGAACGAACCCGCGACCCATCCGCCGGGACGGAGCTGGCGAAGACGGCATCCCCGGCCGTCGCGCTCGCCCTGGGCGGCCCCGCCGTCGCTGCGACCGATGCCGCCATGAGCCAAGCCAACGCGATCGCCAGCGCGCGAGCCCATCCTGTTTTTCCACGCAACCCTCTATTGCCGTTCCGCTTCATGTTCCCGACTCTCCTTCGACATCTCGAACTTGATCTTGTCGAAGCATAGCATCCGTCTCTCTCAAATCTCTCTCAAATCCTCCCGGGGGAGGCGCTATCGAATCGAGGAGACGCTATTTCGTGCCGGCAGCCCGTTTTTGCCCCGGTTGACCCTAAATAAGATCGCTGGAGTTCGTTAGATTTTCAATATGGGCTTCTGACGTCAAACAGCGTCTCCTAAGTTCGGTAGGCAGCGGGGCCCCTGAACCTCCGAACCTCCCTATCCCGAGAAGCCCGCTTACGAAAAAAGAGACCCGCTTCAGGGTCCCTCTCGTATCCGCATTCCCTTATTTCGCCGCCGCGCGTCTCCGCTCGAGCTCCCGGTTCAGGCTCTCCAAGCCTTTGCCCATCGCCCAGTAATGGTTCGAGCGGAAGATCGGCTTCATCAGCCAGGACAAATACTTCAGCACCGGCTTCTCGGCGTTGACGTACCAATCGAACCGGACGTTCACGCAGTCGCCGTCCTGCTCGAAGCTCCACGTTCCGCGGCCCGCCAAATCCCCGTAAGCCTTCAGCGACACCGAACGCGGAGCGTCTTCGCGCGTCTTGCAAGAATACCATCTCAGCTTGTAGGGAAGCTTGCCCCTCGTGAGGAGCGCGTACACGACGTTCCCGGTCTCCTCGTCGATCCGGTCCTTCCGGATGTTCAAGTAGACTTCCGGCCACCACCGCTGATAATCGAGAAAATCCGAACAGACCTCGTACACTTCCTCGATCGTTCCCCGGACTCTCCACTCCGTCGGCATGTAATACTCGTTCGTTCTCATGTTCCGTCCCCCGCCGTCTCCCATTATCGGTCCCCGCATCGGTCCCCGCGAATCCCTTCTATGCGTCGTATTCGCCCCGCCAAATCTCGCGGTCGCTCGCTGCCATCTCTCATCCTTGCCTCTCTCATCTCATTCTCTCCGCCAGACGCCGCAGCTCCTCCGGGGGCTCGATGCCGAGCTCCTCCTCCAGCAGCCGCTCGAATCTCTCGTAATGGCGGATGTAATTCCCCGTCTCTCCCGCGTCCGCGTACATCCTCAGCAGCTCCGCATGCTTCTCTTCGTCCAGCGGCGCTTGGTCGAGATAGATTCGCAGCGTCTCCTTCGTGGAAGCCGGATCGCCCCTCTCCCGGTGCCAAGCCGTCAGCATCCGGGCCAGCCCCGCATACTGCGAGGCGGCTTCCGAAGCCGCCGCCGAGCTCCACGGATAGTCCTTGCCGCCGAACAGCGCGCCGCGATAGGACCGGAACCGCTCTTCCGCTTCCTCCGCGTTGCCCCCGTCAATGCGCGAGAAGCGCGCCATGAACTCCCGAAGCCGCCCCAGGTCCGACTGGAACGGATCCGCTCCGTACAGATACCCCTCGTTCGTATGGGTCAGCCGCGCCTCGAGGTTCGCTTCTTTGAGCGTTTTTTTGAGCCGGTAGATCGTATTGTGCAGGTTATGAAGGGAGCGGCCCTCCTCCAGGTCCGGCCACAGCAAGTCCGCGAGCCGCCACTTGTCCGTCAGTCGGTTCGGGAAGGCGAGGAAGTAGGCGAACAGCTCCTCCGTCTTGCGGGTCGGCCAATTCAGAAGCGTCCCGTCCGTTCCCCGCGTCTCGAACGTGCCCAGGCATCGCACCGGCGGCTCCCCGCTTCCCTCCGGCCGCCGAAGAGGGGCTCTCGGCTCGCGGTTCTTGACGATCCGGGAGACTACCCTCTCCAGATCCTCCGGCACGACCGGCTTCAGCAAGTAATCGACCGCGTTCACCCGGAACGCGTCCACCGCATATCCCGGATAGGCCGTCGTGAACACGACCTGCAGCTCCTCGTCGGCCGCCTTCAGCTTGCCGGCCAGCTCGATGCCTCCCATCTTGGGCATCTCGACGTCGAGGAACGCGACGTCCGGCTTCAGCTCCGGATAACGCTCCATCGCCTCCAGCGGACTGTCGAACGTTCCGGCCACTTCCAATAAGGGATGCCGGCCGATCAGTCTCTCCATCAGCTCCAATGTCGGCCTCTCGTCTTCCACGATCATGACGCGGAACAGGGCTCTCACCTCCTTCGCTTAGAAAATTTCAAAATCGTCAATGTCATCTTTCCGTTCCGAGACTGAGTCCAAGGCGCCGGCCGCGCTCCGCCGCGGATCACGGCGGCCCGCCGAGCTTCGGCAGGTAGACGGTGACCTTCGTTCCCTTCTCCAGCGCCGAATCGATCGCGACGCTCGCCCCCGGCAACGCCGCGAGCCGCTTCCTCGCGTTGGTCATCCCGATCCCCGCCCCGTCCGGCCGCTCTCCGGCCCTCAGCCGATACAGAATGTCGTCCGGCATGCCGATGCCATCGTCGACGATATCGAAGCGCACATACCCGTTCCCGTCCGCGATCGACAGGGTGACGGTGCCGGGGCCTTCCTTCTCGAACAGGCCGTGGCGGATGGCGTTCTCGACGAACGGCTGGATCGCCAGCGAGGGAACGAGGTACTCCTCGAGGCCCGGTTCGGCTTCCAGCCGATACGCCAGCCGATCGCCGAACCGCGCCTTCTCGATCTCCACGTAGGCCCGGATGAGCTCGAGCTCCTGCCGGAGCGGCACCTGCAGCGTCTGTCCGTCCCTCTCGAACACCATCCTCAGATAGCGGCTGAGCATGGACAGCAAGTAGGCGGCCTTCTCCCCGTCGGTGTAGCAGAACGAGACGATGCTGCTGATGGCGTTGTATAGAAAATGAGGCTTGATCTGCGCCTGCAGGAACGCCATCTCGTTCTCGATCGCTTGGTCCATCGACGACTTCATGAGCAGAAGCGTATGGACTCTCGCGGCGAGCGTCTTCGGGTCGAACGGCTTCGCGATGAAGTCGTTGCCTCCCGCCCGGAAGCAGAGCTCGATGTCGTGCAAGGAGTCCTTCACCGTCGCGAACAGGATCGGCAGATCGAGCACCGACCGGTTCTCTCTCACGGCGCGGCACAGGTCGATGCCGGACATCTCCGGCATCATGACGTCGAGAACGAGCAGGTCGATCCGCGGATGGTCCTCCAGCTTGCGGAGCGCTTCCTTGGCGGAGAACGCGGTCAGCACGTTATACTCGTCGCCGAGCAGGTTGAGCAGGATGCGGACGTTCGCCGCTTCGTCGTCGACGACGAGAATCGTATGTTCCCGGTCTTCGCCGACGGCTTCCAACGGCGACGGGCGATAGCGGCCGGCGCTCTCCGCAGACGCCGCCGTGAGCGCCTCGACCGGAATATCGTCCGGGGATGCCGCAGGCAGCGTGAACGCGATCCTCGTCCCCTGCCCCGGCGCGGACCGATCGACCCAGATCCGGCCGCCCATCCGCTCCACCAGCTGCCGGCTGATGTAGAGACCGAGTCCCATGCCGGTGTACCCGTCCTGCGGCAGCTCCTTCTCCGCCTGTTCGAAGTAGCCGAACACGGCCTCGTGGCTCTCCGCGGGAATGCCGATCCCCGTATCCTCTACCCGAATCGTCGTAAGGCCGTCTTCCGTCAGCGCGCCGATCTCGATCCGCCCCGCCTTCGTATGCTTGATGGCGTTGTGGATCAGGTTGTACAGCACCTGGCGCAGCCGGTTCTCGTCGGCGAGGACGTAGCTGTCCGCGGCGATGCGGTTCTCCCATTGAACGTCCTTCCCGGCGAGCTCGAACTCCAGCACCTGGAACGCCGTCTGCGCGGCGACGCGCAGATCGAGGACCGACGGCTGCAGGCGCAGGTCGCCGTGCTTCAGCCGGACGACGTCCACCAGATCGTTCACGAGCGCCGACAGCTTCGTCGACGTGTCCTGGATGAGCGACAGCTCGCTTCGCTGCCGGTCGGTCAGAGCCCCAGCCTTCTCGTCCAGCAGGAAGGCGGCCATGTTCTGAATGCCGTGCAGCGGCGTCTTCAGCTCGTGCGACGTGTTGGCGAGGAACTCGTCCTTCAGCCGGTCGCGAAGGATCAGTTGGTCCGACAGCTGCTCGGTCCGGTCCATCGCGTTCGCCAGCCTCAGCGCGAGCAGGGCGTTCATGAACGCCAGCACCGCGAGGAACGAGATGCGGCGCCCGATCTCCGTCTGCACGAGGCTAAGCGAATAGAGCATCCCGAACAGCAGGATGAGCGCGATCGAGACGAGCACCCCGACGAGCAAGGCGGCTTCTTGGCGGCTGAGCCTTCCTTCCCGCTTCGCGAACAGCCGAACGGCCCGGTACAGGAAATACGCGACCAGCGCCGTGGCATAGTACCAGGGCAGGTTGCCCAGCAGGCGATAATCCGGGTACGGAACGACGAGGACCGCCGCCAGATAGACGAGAATGGGTGCGATGCCGATCGCCAGCTTCAGGCGGCTGATCAGCTTCCCGTCCAGCGTGTGGAGGAAGACGCCGAGCAGCACGATGTTGGAGAAGCCTCCGAGGTCGTACAGCTTGGTCGACGTCCCGTAGGACAACCCCGGCAGCAGCTGCAGCGTCAGCTTCTCCCCGCCCGTCACCATAAGCACCAGCATCGTGAGAAAATAAAGCGCGCTGTACAAATAAGCTTTGTCCTTCGTCCTTAGCGCGTAAATCATCATGTGGTGCCCCGCGAACAGAAGCAGAATGAACAGCCCGGAGAATTCGAGCGCGAAGTGGATTCGCTCGATGAGCACCATATCCTCCTGGAGGCCAAGCTGCACGTCTTCGAAGCCGCCCCAGATCATCGGCTTCGCGAGGTTCGCCGTCTGCAGCACGATGTCGAGCCGTCCGCCCTCCGCCCGGGCGAACGTCATGTACGGCTTGTTCTCCTTCACGTACTCCCGCTCGTTATCGGACGGAACGCCTTGCTGCCCTGCGAGATGCCCGTTCACGTAGAGGCGGTGCGCCCCGTTCACGTTCGGAAGCCGGATGCCGTAGCCGACGTCCTCGTCCTTCAGCTTCACGGTCAGCCGATACGTGCCGTATTCGGTTCCGCCCGCTTCGTCGGACGGGCCCGAACCGTACCAGGCGTTCGGAATGGACGCGTAAGGCTCGCCCGGCGGCGGCACCCGGCCGGCCGCGAAGTCTTCCGGCGCATACAGCTTCATCGGGTAGAAGCTCCATTCCCCGTCGAGCAGCACCGTCCGCTTCGTCCCGAACGTCCAATCGCTCAGGTCGATGACGCCCTGCCGCGCCTTCGGAGCGGACTGATCCGGCACCGTATAGTCGTTGATCGCCGCCAGCAGGACGAACGACACGATCGGAATGAGCATCATTCCGATCGCTCTATATCCGATCCGCAGCCCTCTCCCCATGCCGCTCTTCCGTTCTCTCGCCGAACCATCCGCCATCCTTCTCCCGCGCCCCTCGTCCCCGTATGCTCCGTTCCGTCAGCTTAACGCAAGCCGCTCTCAAAATACTCTCAAGAGCATTATGACAAACAATTCGACAATCCGCACCGAAAAAGAATCGGGGGGGGTCCGAAAATGCGAAAAGGCCGGCAGATCGCTCTGCCGGCCGCTTCTTCCGTCTGCCGATGGTTCTCCCTACGCCTCCGTTCCGCTCTTCTTCTCTTCGTAGTCGCTTCCCGTCGTGATGCTCGAGTCGGCGAAGTTGTCGACATGGCCGCTTTTCTCATAGAATCGGGGAACGCTCCGCCGGACGCCCTCTACCGTATAGAAGGGGTCGTCCTTCGAGAGAGGAAGCTCGACGGTCTCTCCCGTGCTGGCCGATTTATAAATGCCCATGATCAATTCCAGCGTGCTTCGCCCGCTAACCCCGTCGATCAAGAGCGGCGCTCCCGTCTCGATGGCGTTCAGCACGTTGTCGATTTGCCCCGTATGGCCTTCGTAGGGAAGATCGGGCAACTCGTCGCAGTATCGTTGAATCTCGCGTTCCAGCTCTTCGTTCCGCCGGGGGAATCCGTTCGGCAGCGATTCCGACGCCGTCACCCGCCAGGGAGCCGAGAGACGGGCCCGCTGTCCTTGGAAAATAAACTGCTGCTCTTCGCCGTGATGAACGACCGAGCTCGTCAATTGGCCCAAGCCTCCGTCCGGGTATCGGAGCATGGCGATGGACAAGTCCTCGACCTCCGCGTTGTCGTGGGCGACGTTGCTCATGAAGGCATGAACGTGGCTGGGACGGCCCCGCATCCAGAGCAGGGCGTCGACGTGATGGACCGCATGGTTCAGCGTGCAGCCGCCGCCTTCCTTCTCCCAAGTGCCGCGCCACCACAAGTCGTAATAAGAGTGCCCCCGCCACCAGAAGGAATCCGCCTGGGCGTGAAGAATCTTGCCGGCCATTCCGCTGTCCAGAACGTTCTTCAGCTTCATGATCGGGTTGCGGAACCGGTTCTGGGCGACGACGGACAAGACCTTCCCGTTCCTGCGGGCGGCTTCGATCATCTCGTCGCATTCCTGCAGGGATGCGGCCATCGGCTTCTCGACGAGAACATGGCTTCCCGCGTTCAGACAATCGACCGTAACCGGAGCATGATAATACGGCGGCATGCACACGGACACGAGATCGATGCCGTCCCGGAGCAGCTCCTTGTAATCCGTCACGACCTTGGCGTCCAGCCCGTACTGCTCCTTCTTCGCTTGCGCCTTCTCGGGATACAGATCGCATAAGGCCGCGATCCGACAGCGATCCTTGAATCGCAGATACCCTTCGATATGGCTGGACGAGATCGCCCCCGTGCCTATGATCGCTACTGTCAACATGGATAATCGCCTCCTACAAGGAGGATAGCCGAGAGGGAACGGCAATTGTGCTCCGCCATGGGGGAGAAAATAACGCTGGATTGCGGGTTTTGGCCTTGTCTGCCCGCCGGCGGTTGGCTATATTGAGGAGGAACGGAACCTGGATAGGAAGGGGGGGGGAACCTCTTGCCATTCGCCGCGACCAATTACAGCGTTTCGCCGTTGTATTTCGCTTACAGGCGCAAGAGCGCCAACTACGAGCATAGGGAGACCTTCCATTCCCACCTCGGCGTGGAGGTTCTGTATATCCATCAAGGCCGAGGCACCATGATCGTCGGCAACCGGAGCTATGATATCCGGCCGGGAATGCTCTGTTTTTTCCAACCTTATCAGCTCCACCATCTGAAGCTCGACTACACCGGCGGCCAAATCTTCGAGCGTTCGCTCGCCGTCTTCGAACCGACGATGTTCGAGGCTTATATGGAGAAGTGGCCCGCTCTTCACGCCTTCTACCAATTTATCGCGAATGGGGAGCTTCCCTTCCCTTGCCTCTACGAAGTCGACGGTCCAGGCATTCTGGACGCCCTGTTCGGAAGCATGGACGAACGGCTGCCGACGCTGTCCGAGACGGAGAAGCAGGAAGAGATCTCTCTGTTCCTGGTCGTCCTGTTCCGCTCCCTGAAGCGGGAATGGGAGAGGGTGCAGAATCATGCCGCCGCTTATCGGCCCCGTCGCCGATACCATCAGGTGGAGAAAATTCTGAGCTGGATCGAAGCCCACTATACGGCTCCGTACCGGCTGGACGAGATGGCCAAGTCCCTTCATTTATCGCCCTACCATTTGTCCCACCTGTTCAAGGAAGCTACCGGGGTGAGTGTCTCCGATTACATCGCCGCCCGCCGGATCCGTCAATCCGTTCTGCTGCTGGCGACGACGAACAAGCCGATCTCGTTCATCGCGGAAGAGATCGGCTTGACGAATGCCTCTTATTTCTGCAAATTATTCAAATCGCGCATGAGGATTACCCCTCACCAGTATCGCAAAAGGTGGACCGCACATTAGAAGAAGCCTAGGCTCGCTTCAGAATCCGGGAGGCGTTCGCCGGCAGCTCCAGGGTCCCCGCGAGCGATTCGCCCGTCTCCGCGTCGGAGTAAGAGGCGGCGCTGGAACCGTCTAACTCCACTCGGGCAGGCGCTCCCGAGAAGTTAAGCAGGAACACGTAGTCGCAGACTCCGTCGGTTCGCAGCTGGGCGGTCACGCCGGCGGGAAGAGCGGCATCGAGGGCGCGGCGCGCGTTCGATTCCCGGACGACAGCTGCGTAGAACGAATCGTAGAAGGCGGGATCGCTGACCCGCGCTGCCAGATAGTACGCGCGTCCCGAACCGAGCCGGTTCACCGTCAGGGCCGGGCGTCCCGCGTAGAAGTCGTCTCCGTAGAAGGCGATCGCCTCGGCCGTCTCGGTATGAATCAGCTCGCAAATCTCGCGAACTTCATAGGTGCCGCCGAAGCCGAGAGGATTGCCTTCTTGCATCGCGAGCGCGTTCTTGTCGTGATCGTGGAGCCCTTCGATCTCTTCGGCCCAGACGCCGACCGTCGTACGGAGCGGCCCCGGGAAGCCTCCCAGATGGCACAGGTCGTTCTCGTCCACGACCCCCGACCAATACGTGACGACCGCGGTGCCGCCGTCCCGTACGAATCTCTCGATTTTGGCGCCCGTCTCTTCCCGCATCAGATAAGCCATCGGCACGACGAGCAGCTTGTAGCCGCCGAATTCGTCGTTCGAGCCGACGATGTCGGTCGGCACCCCGAGCTCCCACAGCGCCCGGTAATGCCGGACGACCGTCTGCTCGTAGCCGATGCCCTTGTTGCGGGGGCCTTGCGCGTCGTTCACGGCCCAGCGGTTGTCCCAATCGAAGAGGATCGCGGCCTCCGCCGGCACGGTCGTGCCGATCAGATCGCTAAGATTCGCCAGCGCGGCGCCGAGCTCCGCGACGTCGCGGAACACCCGCGTATGCTCGTGGCCGACGTGGTCGACGACCGCGCCGTGGAACTTCTCGCTGGAGCCGCGGCTCTTGCGCCACTGGAAATACTGGACGGTGTCGGAGCCGTGCGCGACCGCCTGCAGCGAAGAGAGGCGGTGCATGCCGGGGCGCTTCAGCTTGCTGACCGGCTGCCAGTTCGTCAGGCTGGGCGTGCTCTCCATCAGCATGAACGGCTTCTTCTTGAGCGAGCGGAACAGGTCGTGGTTGAACGAGAACCAGGCGGCGACGTCGGCGTCGGACTCGGCCGAGTGCCAGGTCGGGTAAGCGTCCCACGAGACGACGTCGACCGCTTCGGCGAATCGGCGGTAGTCGAGATCGTAGAACAGGTCCATGAAGTTCGTCGTGCAGGGAAGCTCCGGGCTGACCTTCTTCAGCGGTTCGATCTCGTGGCGGTAGAAGTCGATCGTCTGATCGGTGACGAACCGGCGCCAATCGAGGTTATGGCCGTGGACCGCCGTCTCGCCGTGCGGCGCCGGCGATTCCACCTGCGCCCAATCGGTGTACGTGTGGCTCCAGAACGCCGTCCACCATGCCCGGTTCAGCGCGTCGAGCGAACCGTACTTCGCCTTCAGCCAGCCGCGGAACGCTTCCTGGCAGTAGTCGCAATGGCACTCGCCTCCGTATTCGTTGGAGATGTGCCAGCCGACGACCGCCGGATGGCTGCCGTAGCGCTCGCCCAGCTTGGCGTTCAGGATCGCGACCTTCTCGCGGTAGACCGGGGACGTGTAGCAGTGATTGTGCCGGGCGCCGTGCAGGTTGCGAACCCGGTTCGCCCCGACGCGCAGCACCTCCGGGTACTTCTGCGACATCCACGCCGGACGGGCGCCGCTCGGAGTCGCCAGCCAGGCGTAGATTCCGTTCTCCGCGAACGTATCCAGGATGCGGTCCAGCCAGCCGAACTCGAAGCGGCCTTCCTCCGGCTCCAGCGCCGCCCAAGCGAAGATGCCGACGGACATGACGTTGCAGCCGGCCAGCTTCATGAGGCGGATGTCCTCCTCGATCACCTTCGGATCGTGCAGCCACTGGTCCGGATTGTAGTCGGCTCCGTGCATGAAGACGGGGAGCTTGGCGCTGATCGGCGGGAACTTCTTGGTCATGGGGGATTCTCCTTTGGGGTCGATTGTCGGCGACGATTCGGCTCGTTACGATTCGTCGGATTCGCTCATTCCCTTTGATCATAAGGAACAATCGCTTATACTAATAGAACGAATCCACCAAATAATCGTACGATTCGAATATGGAGGTCGCACCCATGACGATGCCCTTCGTTCTGGCCGAGTTCGCGAATGTCGAGGAGAAGCTGCCGCTCTACGTCTGCTGCGTGGGCAGCCACGAGCAGAAGCGGCTGGACCGGCCGAAGGGGTACCCGGCCCATCAACTTTTTTTGTGCCGAAGCGGAGCCGGGATCTTCCGCTTGCCCGGTCACGAGGACCAGACGCTCGGGGCGGGCATGGCGTTGATCCTCCCCGCCGGAACGCCCCATTTCTACAGCCCTTCCCATCCGCGGGAGGGCTGGGAGCTCGGCTTCGCGGCCTTCGACGGCCAAGCCGCTCCCGCTGTCTTGGAGACCATGCGCCCGTTCGTCCTTCGGGCCTTCTCGGCGGACAACTTCGGCGAATTGTGGCGCCAGCTGGAAGGCTTGTGGCAGCTCGTCGGCTTGGGCGGCGAGGGCGCCTATTGGGAAGCGTCGCGCCGGATGTACGGCCTTGCGCTGGCGGTGCTGGAGGGCCGTGCGGACAGCAAGCGGCCGATGCGCGCGGCTCCCGCGGCTCCGGCCGGGGACGCCGGCAATCCGGCGCTGCGCACCGCCGTCCGCCTGATGCACACCCACTTCCACGAGCGGCTGCTCGTTCCGAACATCGCCCGCGCGGCGGGATACTCGATCCAGCACTTCAACCGGCTGTTCGTCCGCCATTACGGCATGCCGCCGCAGCAATATTTGCTGCAGCTGCGCATGCGCCGCGCGATCCAGCTGTTCGCGGAGAACCCCGGCATCCCGGTCGGGGAGGTCGCCCGGCAGCTCGGGATGGACGTCACGTACTTCATCCGCATGTTCAAGCGAACGTACGGCCGTACGCCCAAGCAGCACGCGAAGGAAGGCCTTGCCGCGCGATCGTGAGGGACGGGCGCGGCCCGCGCCGCCTCGGGCGGCTCTTCGCCCGCATGCAGGAGAAGGCGCGGGAGCTGGAAGCGATGAAGCCGCAGCGCCAGGCCCGGGCCGCGCAAGGATATAAGCGGCTAAGACGTCGCAGACAAGACGCCCCCTGCAGCAGCGCAGGGGGCGTCTTGTCGTCAGAGCGTCGCGACGATCTTGCCTCGGACATGACGCCGAGCCAGCCGGGTCAGCGCGGCGGGAATCTCTTCGAGCCCGATGATCTCGCCGATCATCGGGTCGATCTTGCCCTCCAGCATAAGTCCCATGAATTCGTCGGCCATGCGCGCCACGTCTTCCTCGGCGGCGCGGTCCCCTGAGGAGTGGGCGCCGCCCAGCATCAGCTTGTGAAGCGTGAACGACTTCCAGCTCGGCTGGAAATCCGCGACCGTCTCCGGCGCCCCCGCGATGCAGACGAGTTGGCCGCCGAAGGCAAGCGCCGACAGGTCGGCCTGCGCCGTCGCTCGATTGACGGTATTCAGGATGCAGTCCGCCCCCCGGCCGTTCGTCAGCTCCAGGACGCGAGCCGGCACGTCTTCGGTGTTATAGTCGATCGCGACGTCCGCGCCCAGGCCGCGCACGTAGTCGGAATGGCCGGGCGAGGCGCTCGTTAGAATCCGCGAAGCGCCGAGCGCGCGGGCGAGCTGGATCGCATAGCCCCCGACGCCCCCCGCTCCCGCATGGACGAGGATCGTCTGCCCTTCCTCGAACCTCATTTTGCGAACGAGCGCCTGATAAGCCGTTAATCCCGCGCACGGGAACGCCGCGGCGGCTTCGAAGGACAAGCCTTCCGGAATCGCGGCGGCCATGCGGGCCTTCGCGATCGCGTATTCCGCGAACGCGCCCGGATTCGCGAGATCGCCGTGATAGACGACGCGGTCGCCGGCTCGCCAGCGGGCGACGCCTTCGCCGACCGCATCGACGACCCCGGCGACGTCGAGGCCGGGGACGACCGGATACGTCCAATTCGGATGGCCGCCCGCCGCCACCTTGTAATCCGCCGGATTCAGCGACGCGGCGCGAACCCGGATCCGAATCTCGCCCGGTCCGGGTTCGGGCCGCGGCAGCTCGGCCAGGCGCATAGCGTCCGGAGTTCCCGGACGGTCAAGTACGATCGCTTTCATTTTCTCGATACCCCTCTTCTTCGATTTAGATTGGAAGCCCGCTGGCCAGATGGTTCGCCTTGCCTTGCGAATGCCGATACAGCTCTTCGTAATAACCTCTCTTCGCCAAGAGCTCCGAATGCGTCCCCGCCTCGACGATCTCCCCGTGACGAAGGACGATGATGCGGTCGGCGTCCATGATCGTCGACAGCCGATGCGCGATGACGATCGTCGTGCGGCCTTCGGACGCGACCCGAAGCGCCTCCTGGATCAGTTGCTCCGTGCGGGAATCCAGATTGGCGGTCGCTTCGTCGAGAATCAGAATCTTCGGCTTATAGACCAGGATGCGGGCGAAGGACAGAAGCTGCCTCTCTCCCGCCGACAACCCGCTGCCGCGCTCGGACAGCCTCGTGTCGTAGCCGTCCTTCATCCGCCTCACGAGCGGATCGGCGCCCACCCTCTCGCACGCCCGCACGACCTCCTCGCGGGAGATGGCCGTATCGAACATCCGCACGTTATCGATAATGCTGCCCGCATACAGATAAGGCTCCTGCTGGACGAGCCCGACGATGCGGTGCAGCTCGGCCTGCGGGAGATCCCGGATATCGTGGCCGTCGATGAGAACGCTGCCCCCCTGAACGTCGTAGAATCGGCACAGCAGGCTCATCAGCGAGCTTTTGCCCGCGCCGGTCGTTCCGACGACCCCGAGCCTCTCGCCCGGACGAATATGAAGATCGAGACCGCGAAAAACGGGCGAGCCGCTCCCATACCCGAACTCGATCCGGTTGAAGTCGATGCGTCCTTGGATCGACTCCCTGTCGATAGTCAGAGGCTGCGGACGGTCCGCGATCTCCGGCCGGGTGTCGAGCACTCCCCAGATCCGGTTCAAGCCGACCGTAGCCGACTGGAGCGTGTTCCACTGCTGCGTAATGGCGTTGATCGGCTGGAAAAATTGGCGGATATACGCGATGAACGCGTACAGGACGCCGAATTCGAGAGCGTGGCCGAGCACCGCCTTGCCTCCGATCCACGTGACGAACGCGATGGTGAGGTTGCTGAGCAGGTCGAACGACCGGTTGAACAGCACATTCGTGCGGATCTCGCGAACGTTGGCGCGGAAGTACGCTTCGTTGCGTTCCTCGAACCGCTCGCCCTGCGCCTGCTGCTGTTGGAACGCCTGGATCAGGTTCATGCCCGACAGATTCTCGGCGACGAACGCCACGAGGCGGGACAAGCGCGTTCTCGCCAGTTGATACGTCCGGCGCATGTAGGAACGGAACGAGATCGAGATGCACGCGATGATCGGGAGCAGAATGAGGCAATACGCCCCGAGCGTCGCGTCGAGCCGGAACATCATCGCGAGGATGAAGATCAGCGTAAGCCCGTCGCGCAGCAGCGTAAGGAGCACCTGGTTGAAAAACTGGCTGACGGCCTCGGTGTCGCTCGATACGTGGGTGATGAGACTGCCGCTGGGCGTCTTGTCGAAGTAAGACATGGACAGCTTCGTAATATGCTCGAACAATTGCTTGCGGATCCGGGCCACGATGCTCTGCCCGGCACGCTGCAGCAGGTTGTTCTGAAGATAAGTAAACGATAATTCCGATGCCGACAGCCCGAAGTAGACGAGGCAGATCGCCAGAACACTTCCGAATTCCGCCCGGCCGCCCATCAGATGATCGTCGATGGCGACCTTGACCAGGTACGGCTGGAACAGGTCGGACGCCACGGCGATTATCGTACAGACCGCGACCAGGGCGAAGGTGAACCGATGCGGTCCCGCGTAGCGGCCGAGAATCCGGAAGGCGGACCGGTATTCGGGGTTCCCCTTCTCGCCCAGGTCCGTCTTCGGCCCCGTCAACCTATTGCCAACGATCTGCGGCATGCCGGCTTCCCTCCTCTTGAATCGCATGGAGCTCGGCATACGGTCCCGGCTCCGCGAGCAGCTCCTCGTGCTTCCCGCGCTGCACGATTCTCCCGTCGTCCAGGACGACGATCAAGTCCGCGTGCTTCAACGCGCTGATTCGATGGGCGATGATCACGGTCGTCTTGCCCCGGCGCTCTTCCCGGATCGACTTCACGATCTCGGTCTCGGTCACCGCGTCGACCGCGCTGACGCTGTCGTCCAGGATCAGAAGCGGCGCCTTCTTGATCAGGCCGCGAGCGAGGCTCGTTCGCTGGCGCTGCCCTCCGGACAAGGTCACGCCCCTCTCGCCCAGCTTCGTCTCGAAGCGATCCGGGAACCGGACGATGTTGTCGTAAATCCGCGCCTGCTTCGCGGCCGTCTCGATCTCGTCCTGCCCGGCTTCCCGACGGGCGAAGGCGATGTTCTCGCCGATCGTCGAGCTGAACAGGAATCCGTCCTGCGGGACATAAGCGATCTGGCCCCGCAAGCTGTCCAGCTTCGCCTCGCGAATATCCGTGCCGCCGATCCGAATCGTTCCCGCCGGCGCTTCGTAGGTTCGAAGCAGCAGCTTGACCAGCGTCGTCTTGCCGCTACCCGTGCGCCCGACGATGCCCAGCGTCATCCCCGGCTCGAGAACCAGGTCGATTCCGCTAAGCGAAGGCCGGGTCGCTCCCGGATACGAGAAGGTCAACCCTTGGATACGCACTTCGCTCCGCTCCAGATCGACCGGCACGGCGCCGTCCGCCTCGGCGATGTCGGGCCGCACGGCGATCAATTCGTTGAGCCGCTGCAAGGAAGCCCGCGATCGCTGCAAGGCGTTGATGACGTTGCCGATCTGCTGCAGCGGGTTCATCAGCATCCGGACGTACAGGGTCAGCGCGACGAAGTCGCCTAACGTGATCTCGTCCGTAACGGTCAGGTATCCTCCGAACGCGAGAGCGACGATCAAGGACATCGATCCGAGAAAAGGAATAAGCGCCTGGAACAGCGAGGAGATCTTCACCAGGGAGAGCTGATTGTCGCGGATCCGGTCGACGTCGGCGCCGAACCGCTCCATCATGATCCGCTCGACCGCGAACTTCTTCGTCACCCGGATGCCGCCGAACTGTTCTTCGGCCGACTCCGTCATCGTGCCCAGCGCTTCCTGCACCTGACGGGACCGCGCCCGAACGACCGGACCGATTCGCGTCACGATCCACGGGATAAGCGCCAACGGCCCCAAGGTAGCGGCGACGAGATAGAGCGGAATGCCGCTTAGAACCATCGCGCCCAGACAGGACAGCAACAGCAGGGACGCCATCGACAGCTGGTTGATTCCCATGGAGAGCGATTCCCGGACGCCGGTCACGTCGTTCATGAAGTAGCTCAGCATCTTGCCCACGCCGTTCTTCGAATAATAATGCTCGCTCAGCTCCGAGAAGTGCGCGAACAGCCGCCGGCGGGTCATCGAATCGAACAATCGGCCGACGTACATGACGAGATATTGGCCGTATCCCCCGAAGAGAGCGTAAGCCGCGCCGATCGCCAGCAGAATCAGGCTGTACCGCGCGACATCCGGCCGAGCCAGATCTTCCGCCTGCAGCCGGTCCGTGAAAACGCCCAGCACTCTCGGGAAGAAGGCGTAAACGA
This sequence comes from Cohnella xylanilytica, assembly GCF_014212175.1. Lineage (GTDB taxonomy): Bacteria > Bacillota > Bacilli > Paenibacillales > Paenibacillaceae > Cohnella > Cohnella xylanilytica. Next base: position 48,916 of record NZ_JACJVR010000074.1, read on the forward strand.
TGCTGGCGGCGGCATGCAGCGCGATCGAACAGAGATAGATGCGCCAGGTCCGGGCGAAGTAGGGTCGCAGAATGCCGGTCGACTTCAAATCGCGGTGCACCTCCATTCCGCTTAAAGCGGGTGCTCGAATTCCTCGTTCAAGAGTATGTATACATCCGTATACAACATTCTTTTTGTATACAAATGTATACAACGCCTCTTCTCCTGTCAAGCCCTGCCGAGCCTTCATGAAGCGCTTCCAATCATCCGCTTCCCTTATCAGGCTCCCGAACAGGCTCCCGTCTCTCCCTCCTTCGCTCCGAGTTTCCTCCATTTACCTTACCGCTAGCTCCATCATTTCGCAAATGGCGCGAACTTCCGATCTTGCACGCATGAACCGTTATGGCTGCGAAAAATACGACGAAACACCATATCGCTAACAAACTTCTTGGAATGCGGAGACATGGAAACATCGTTCCTACAAAAAAACCGAGGACAGCAGAAGAGATTCCTGCTTTCGCTCGGTTTTCATTCAGACTGCTTTACGCCTCGACGATCGCCACGCCCCAGCGGTCCAGCTCGATCCGCTCGCCGGAGCGGACCGCCCGGTCCGACAGCAGCTCCGTGCCGTCCCCGTGCGGGTAGGCGAAGGCACGCGGCTCGTCCGAATAGTTGAAGTAATAGCGGATCGTCTTGCCCGCTTCGTTCGTCCCCGACTTGACGATGAGCGGGAAGCTCAGTTCCTGGTCTGCGCCCCACAGGCCGGCGGCTTTGACGGCCCGCTCGAGCACCTTGCCCATCACGGCCGCGTTCGGCAGGCAGCCGACGTAGGTCGCCGTGCCCTTGCCGTACCGGTTCTCGGTGATGGCCGCGTAAGCGCCCCAGTGCGGATGGTCGTACCAGGCGAGCACGTCCGCGGTCGCCGGCGTCAGCAGCTCCATCCAGACGCTTACGCCACTCTGCTCTTCCCCGACGCCGAACGGATCGCCCTTCAGCGTCACCGACTTCGGCTCGACGAACTGGTTGTAGCGTACGCCGCACGCTTCCCCGATCAGACCGGGCTGCGCGCCGGCGCGAACCTGGACGTTCTCGTCGGCGAAGCCGCTCTTGAACGTGTAGACGACATGGCCGCCGTTCTCGACGAATCGGTTCAGCCTCGCGAGCAGCTCGTCCGAAGCGGCGTACAGCGCCGGCACCGCGATAAGATCGTACGACTCGAACGAGTCCGAGCCGGGGTGAAGCACGTCGACGCCGACATTCATCTCGTACAGCCGGTCGTACATGAGCCGGACGACGTCGTTGTACCGCACGTTCCCTCCGGGAAGAGGGAACCAATCGAGCGCCGTCAGCGCCTCGTTGCTGACGAGGATGGCGGCGCGGTTCCTTTTCTTCAGATGCACCAGCTTCGGAGACAGCCGGGCGAAGTCGCGGCCGATCGTCTTGGCCTCGTCGTACGTCGGATTGGGGCCCAGATCGTGGCTGAGCAGCCCCTTCCAATACGTCTCGAACGAGTTGTGGATCGAGTGCCAATGCCAATACTCGACCATGTCCGCGCCGGAGGCCAAGTGGCTGAACGCCTGCAGCCGCAGCTGCCCGGGGTACGGCGTCCAATTCGGGAACGCCTGCGCCTGCGTCTCGAGCACGAAGTAGTTCGTCCCCTTAAGCGAACGAGTCGAGTCGCCGCCGAACGAGATCTCCTTGCCGGTCAGCTCGTCCTGGGACGGGTGGTAAATGTCGACGCCCGCGATATCGAGCGCCTTGGCCGCTTCGAAGTGGTCGACGTCGGGCTGCACGCCGAACGAATAGCCTCTCCACTCGAAGTCGAAGTTGTGCGTCACGAACTGGCCCGGCCGCTTGTACTCGTTGACGATGGACGTCTGCCACGCGAGGAATTCGGTGACGAGCCGCCGCTGGAACTTCGCGAACTCGGCGCCCAGGCTGCCGTTGATCGTGCCGACGACGGACGGGAAGTCCTCCCAGCTGTTGATCCGGTTGCTCCAATAAGCGAGCCCGAACGCTTCGTTCAAGCGCTCTACCGTGCCGAACTTCTCCCGGACGTATTTGACGAACCGGAGCTGCACGTTCGGCCCGCTCGTCCGGTAATGCTTCGTCTCGTTGTCGACCTGGTAGCCGATGACGGCGGGATGATCGCAGACGCGCGAGATCAGCTTGCGAATGATTCGCTCCGCGTAGAACAGGTACGTCGGATTCGCGATGTCCATAATCTGCCGCGCCCCGTACCGGCCGGGTCCGTCCGGCGTCTCCGCCAGCACGTCGGGATGCTCCTTGACCATCCAGGTCGGCACCGCGTACGTCGGCGTGCCGACGATGACGCGGATTCCCGCCTCGTGCATGGCGTCCAGCACCCGGTCCACGCTGGAGAAGTCGAACACGCCGTTCTGCGGCTCGTGGGTGCTCCACGTCGATTCCGCGATGCGCACCAGGTTGATGCCGGCTTCCTTCATCATCCGAATGTCTTCGTCCAGCCTCTCGCAAGGCATGTATTCGTCGTAATACGCCACCCCATAGAGCAATTCGTCCATCTTCGTCCATCTCCCCGCGATTACAAGTTGTTCCGATACTGATTCGGAGTCATGCCCATATACTTCTTGAACACTTGGAAAAAGTATTTCTCATCTTGATAGCCGGCGTCGTGCGCGATGTCGGAGATTCGCAGGCTGGGGTCCTCCAGCAGGCGGGACGCGTGCTCGATGCGAATCCGGTGCAGATAGTCGATGAAGCTCGTCTGCATCTGCTGCTTGAACAGATAGCTGATGTAACCCGGCGTGACGAACACCTCGCGGGCGACCGACTCCCGGTTGATGTCCTTGCGGAAGTTGTCCCGCACGTAGGCGAGAACGGCGTCGAACAGCTTGTTGCCGTTCTTCTTGGCGTTCAGGTGCTCGCCGATCCGCAGCGCCGCGTCGGTCAGCGAAGAGACGATATGGTCCAGGCTGGAACGGGCCAGCATCCGGGTAATCTCCGCGAGCTGGCTGCCGAACACCTCCTGGACGTTGACGTTCCTCTCGACGCAGAGCCGGTACAGCGCGAAGTAGAGGGCGATGACCGAATTGACGACGCTGTCCTTGGAGGAGCTCTCCGGCTTCAGCGCCGCGAGGAACGCCTTCAGGCCGCCTTGGATCGCGTCCTCCTCGCCCGCGGCCACCGCCGCAAGCACCGCCTTCTCGTCGGCCAGCGGGTACGAGGTCTGCGAGAAGTCCTCCTCCTCTTCGGCGGCCTCCAGGTAGTCGGCGATCTTCCCGCTGCCGGCGAAGAACCGGGCGTTCAGCGCCTTCGCCGCCTCCAGACGGGACGCCCGCAGATGCTCGATCCCCTTGTCCAGGCTGCCGATGCCGACGGACACGGTGAACTTCAAGTACCGCTCCGCATTGGTCTGAATCTCGCGGGCGTACGGAGCGATCTCCTTGGCGTCCAGCCATTCCTCCGCGTTCAGAATAAGGACCAGATCGTCGTTATATTCGAAGGCGGCGCACCTGCATAGCGGGGCGAACGTCTCTTCCGAGATGTTTTTCAACGCGTACTTGAACAGCTCGATATCGACGTTGCCGTACTTCTGCTGGACGGCGTGGAAGTTGTCGATCTGCACGACCAGCGCCCCGAAGAACGGATGCGGGAACGCGATCCCGTTCAGCTTCAGGTTCGAGAGGAGGCGCTCGTAAGGCGGGCGCTCCGTCAGCGCGAGGCGGCTGAGCGCGCTCTCCTTCAGGAAGGGGAAGCTCTCGCGGAAGCCGTTCCTCAGCTCCTCCAGCCGCTTCTCCTCCGCCTTCTCCTCCCCGATCTCCTCCGTCAGCTTCAGCACCAGATCGAGAATCTCCTGCCTACGGCTCGGCTTGAGGAGGTAATGGCCGGCGCCGGCCGCCATCGCCCGCTGGGCGTACGCGAACTCGTCGTGCCCGCTCATGATGACGCAGCGGGCGGCCGGATACGCCTCCGCGACCCGCTCGATGAGCTCGATGCCGTCCATGACGGGCATCCGGATGTCCGTGAGCACAATGTTGGCCGGATTCGCCGCCATGAGCTCCAGCGCCTCCGCGCCGTCGCGGGCTTCGCCGACGATCTCGATGCCGTGCGCGGCCCAGTCGATCAGCTTGCGGATCCCCGTCCGCGCGCGCTCCTCGTCGTCAACGATCAGCAGCTTGTACATGCTCGTCTCCCTCCTCTCCCTCGAGAACCGCCGGAATGCGGATCTCCACGCGGGTCCCCTTGTCCGGCTCGCTGGCGTAGACCAGCCGGTAAGCGTCCTTGTAATAATGCCGCAGCCGCTCGTTCACGTTGCGGATCGCGTAGCCGCCCGTCTCCCGGGCCAAGTGGACGTCGCTCTCGGGAGGCGGCTCCGTCAGCCGGGCGAGCTCCTCCGGGCTCATCCCGGTTCCGTCGTCTTCGATGACGAAGACGAGATCGCCCTCCTCTTTGCGCCCCGAGATGCTCATCCGGCCGCCGCCGCGCTTGCGCTCGATTCCGTGGACGATGGCGTTCTCGACGAACGGCTGCAGGATCAGCTTCAGCATGACGTAATCGTCGAGCTCGCGCGGAATGTCGATCCGATAGTCGAGGATGTCCCGGAACCGCATCTTCTGCAGCGACAAGTACAGCTCGAGCAGCTCCCTCTCCTTGGCGACGCTCGTGAAGCTCTTGCCCCGGTTCAGGCTCAGGCGGAACAGGCGCGACAGGTTGACGATCATCTCGCTGATCCGGTCCTGCCCCGCCTCCTCGGCCTCCCAGAAAATCGTGTCGAGCATGTTGTACAGGAAGTGGGGATTGATCTGCGCCTGGAGCGCCTTCAGCTCCGCCTCCTGCTCCCTCAGCCGCAGGACGTAGACGTCGTCGACCAGCTTCTTGATGTTGGCCACCATGTTGTTGTAGCCCTGGCTCAGGTACCCGATCTCGTCCCCGTACTTGATCTCCACCTTCTCGTCGAACTGGCCGTTCTGGAAGCGGCGCATCGAGAGCAGCAGGTTCTTGATCGGCGCGGTCAGGAACGAGGTGAGCAGCAGCATGACCGGGATGCTCATGAGCAGCCAGATCGAGATGGCGAGAATGACGAACAGCTTGATCGAATTCAATTCCTTCGTCAGCATGCCGACCGGGACCGCGTACAGGTACTCCCAGCCGTTGTCTCCCTTGCTGTAGGTCAGCAGCAGCTTCTCCCCTCCGACGCCGATGACCTTCGAGCCGGACGCCTCGGCGCGGAAGTCCGTCCAGCCGCCCGCTTCCTGGTCGTAGAAGAGCTTGCCTGCTTGAAGCAAGGGAGCGCCTGCGGAGTCGAGAATGACGATTCCGTAATCTTTGTCGTACAGGTTCTTCAGATACCGGTCCTTGATCGTGTCGAGGTTGACCCCTACGAAAATAAAGCCGATCACGCCGCCGTTGTTCATGTCCTTGACGACGCGGGTCATGCCGATCTTGTCCTTCCGGTTGTTCTGGATGAACACGTTGTTGTCCTGCGTCAGCGGGAACCAGTACGGAGCGCCGCGCAGCTCCGCCGTCCGCTCGTAGATCGGGCTCCGCGCGATGCTCTCCATCGGGCTCGGCCCGCTGCTGTCGTCGGTCGCCATCTGGAAGATCGGCTGGCCCGTCTTGCCGTACAGCGCGACGTAGTCGAAGTTGCCGGTCAGCAGCATCTGGTTCATGAGCGAGCTGGTCGAGCCGGAATAGAGCAGCGGATCGATCGGCTCCGCCGGGCGCTCGGTCTGCCGCAGCGTCTTCTGGATGAACGGGTCCATCGTGAACACTGTCACCCAATCCGACATGGAGCGCTGCATCGAGATCATATTGTTCTCCACCACCCGCATGACGCCGAGATTGGTGGAGCTGACCTTGTTCACGATCTGCGCGCGCGACGTCTGGAACGCATAATAGCCGAACGCGACGGAGAAGATCGTCATGAGCAGCGCGAAAAGAATGATGATTTTCACCTTAAGACTAAGGTTCAGGTAAGCGCGAAGGATGGCGATCACGAGCCTTTGCGATGACGTTTGTAGTTATTCTAGTCTTCCCCGGCCGCGATCACAATGCATTCGGCCAAGGATTCGACAATCTTGAACCTTCCCCTCTTTTTCTCTACTGCCCGTTCCGGGTCCGGCTTGCTATGATGGCGAAGGAACCTAGCAAGGCAATCGAAGATCAGAAGATCAGGGGGATATCCATATGACCAAGCAATCCCGATTGGCAAGAGCGACTCTTCTCACCGCGGCGATCGCGACCGTCGCCGCCCTGTCCGCTTGCGGCGGATCGAACGACGGCAACTCGGCCGCGAACGGCGGCGGAGGCGGCGGAGAGGGCAAGGTGACGCTGAGACTGTTCTCCAACCTGCCGGATCGCAAGTCGGGCCAAGGCCTGGCCGAGCAGACCGTCATCGACAACTACGTTAAAGAAAACCCGAACGTGAAGATCGACGTCGAGACGCTGGCCGAGGAGCCGTTCAAGAACAAGCTCAAAGCCTACATGTCCTCCAACGAGCCGATCGACATCACGATGGTGCACGGCGGCGCCGAGCTGAACACGCTCGTTCAGGCCGGCTACGTGAAGGAGCTCGATCCGAAGCAATACGAAGGCGAGCAATACAACTTCCTGCCGGGCGTCTACAAGTCGTTCACCTTCGACGGCAAGCTGTACGGCCTGCCCCGCAACAGCGACTACGAAGTGATCTACTATAACAAGAAGCTGTTCGAAGACAACGGCGTGAAGGTGCCGACGACGTTCGCCGAGCTGCTGGACGCGGCCAAGGCGTTCCGCGACAAAGGCATCGCGCCGATGTCCATCAACGGCAAGGATCTGTGGAGCTTCGGCGAGATGTTCCAGAACGTCGTCCAGCGCTACAGCGGCGACCAGAACCTGATCCTCGACGCCGTCGACAAGAAGAAGAAGTTCACGGAGGACGAGAACTTCCTGAAGGCCGCACAATTCCTGCAGCAGGTTCGCGACGCGAAGATGTTCCAGGATTCGTTCATGACGGCCGACTACGGCGCTTCCCAGAACCTGTTCACGCAGGGCAAGGCGGCGATGTGGTACATGGGCTCCTGGGAAGCCGGCATGGCGACGAACGAGAGCCTTCCGGAGGAATTCCGCCAGAACCTGGGCGTCGTCCAATTCCCGATCGCCGAAGACGGCAAGGGCAAGATCGACGACCTGCTCGCTTGGAACGGCGGCGGCTACGCGCTCGTGAGCAGCTCGAAGCATCCGGAGGAAGCGAAGAAGTTCTTCGACTACCTGATGAGCGCGAACCAATGGGCCAAGACGGCGTGGGATACGGGCGCGGCGGTGCCGGCTCAGAAGTACGAGCTGACCGGCAAGGAGAGCGAAGTGCAGAAGAAGCTGACGGACATCCTGGTCAACGCCTCGTCGACGGCCGGCGCTTCCTTCATCGACTACGGCACGCCGAAGTACAAGGACGACACGCAGAACGCGTTCGGCAAGTTCTTCTCGAGCAGCGCGAAGCCGGAGCAGCTGCTGGCGGACCTCCAGGCCGCGGCGGATACCCAATAACGGGCCGCGAGCCGTACGACCAGTCGCAAATAACAGTATAGAAGGAACGGATAAGGACAGGTCGCTCCTGTCTTTATCCCTTTCTAGAGGATGGAGCGGATAACCATGCATCGAGTGTTCCAAAACAAAACGGCGATCTTCCTGTTCGTCTTCCCGGGCATGCTGCTGTTCGCGCTGACGTTCCTGGCCCCGATCGTCCTGAGCGGGTACTACTCGTTCACCGAGACGGTCGGCCCCGGAACGAAGGTGACGATGGTCGGCTGGGAGAACTACGCGAACCTGCTCTTCCACGATCCGAAGTTCTGGCTCGCGCTGCGCAACGCCGTCCTGCTCGGGATCGGGTTCATCGTCATCCAGCACCCGATCTGCATCTTCTTCGCGGTTCTGCTCGACCGCATCGGCGGCAAGGCGGAGAAGGTGTTTCGCACGATTTTCTTCATACCCTGCGTCATCTCCGTCGTCGTCATCTCGAAAATGTGGCTGTCCTTGCTCGACCCGACGTTCGGTCTGCTGAACAAAGTGCTGGACGTCCTCGGGCTGGACATGCTCAAGCACGCTTGGCTCGGCGAGAGCAGCACGGCTCTCGGCTCCATGCTGTTCATCCTGATCTGGGCCGGCTTCGGCTGGGGCCTTCTGTTCTACTACGCCGGAGTGAAGGGCATTCCGGAGGATCTGTACGAAGCCGCGTCGCTCGACGGCGCGTCCGGCTTGAAGCTACACCTGCGCATTACGGTCCCGCTGCTGTCGCCGGTTATCGCGGTGCAGGTCACGCTGGCCATGATCACGGCGCTGAAGCAGATGGAGACGGTGTTCCTGACGACCAACGGCGGTCCGGGCGACTCCACGCAATTCCTCGCCGTCTACCTGTACAACAAGGCGTTCTCGGCCAGCCAATACGGCTACGCCAACGCCATCTCGATTCTGTTCGTCATCGTCTGTCTGATCGCGACTTATCTGAGCAACCGGTTCATCCGCAGCGATGCGACCGAGTATTAAGGAGGGCGGCATCATGAGAACCAAAGGCAAAACGGGTATCTGGATCTTCTTCCTGATCGTCGCCTTCCTCCAGCTGTTCCCGCTGGTATGGCTGGTCGACTTCTCGTTCAATACGAGCGCCGATTTCTATTCCGACAGCATTCTCAAGTGGCCCTCCTCGCCCCAGTGGCAGAACTACGTGAACGCGTGGGTGGATGGGAAATTTATGAAATATTTCTTCAACAGCCTGTTCGTGTCCGCGGTCACCATCGTCTTGACCGTCGTGCTGTCGCTGACGCTCGCGTACGCGTTCACCCGCATGCAGTGGAAGCTGCGGCCGCTGTTCTACTCCATTATTCTGCTGGGCATCATGATTCCGATTCACGCGACGCTGCTGCCGAACTTCGCCATCTTCAAGGAGCTCGGCCTGACCAACTCGTATCTCGGCCTCATTCTGCCGTACACGGCCGTGTCCGTGCCGCTCGGCACCTTCATGCTGACCGGGTTCCTGAAGGGCATCCCGAAGGCGATGGAAGAGTCCGCCTTGATGGACGGCTGCAGCATCTACCGGATCGTGTTCCAGATCATCGCTCCGCTTCTCATGCCCGCGCTCGTCACCGTCATCGTCACGACGTTCCTGAACTGCTGGAACGAATTCATCATGGCGTCGACGTTCCTGAGCAAGGACGCGCTGAAGACGCTGCCGTTCTCCGTCATGAACTTCGCCGGCCAGTATTCCTCCGACTACGGCTCGCAGTTCGCCGTCATGGTGCTGACGTCCATCCCGGCGATCGTCATCTACGCGCTGTTCAACGAGCAGATCACGAAGGGCGTTACCGCCGGCGCGGTCAAAGGGTGAGGACACCCCTTCGCCTTAACGATAGCATCCGTCCGAACGAGAGGAGTCATGCCGCTTGATCCGCAATCCGATTCTGAGAGGCTTCAACCCCGATCCTTCCATCCTGCGGGTCGGAGACGATTATTACATCGCGACCTCGACCTTCGAATGGTACCCGGGCGTCCAGATTCACCATTCCAAGGATCTCGTCCATTGGCGCGTCGCCGGCTACGCGCTCGACCGGGAGTCGCAGCTCGACCTGCGCGGCATCGAGGCGTCCGGCGGCGTCTGGGCTCCGTGCCTGAGCTACGACGAGAAGAACAAGCTGTTCTACCTCGTGTACACGATCATGCGCAGCACGAACGGCAACTGCTTCGATCTCGACAACTACGTCGTCACGTCCGAGTCGATCGACGGCCCTTGGTCGGAACGGACTTACCTGAACAGCTCCGGCTTCGATCCGTCCCTGTTCCACGACGACGACGGGCGCAAGTGGCTCGTCAATCTGGAGTGGGACTTCCGGCTCGGCTACGAGCATCCCGGCTCTATCGTCATCCAGGAATACGATCCGCAGGCGGGAGAACTCGTCGGATCGCCGCGGAGCATCTTCCGGGGCGCGACCGACATGGGCTGCCTGGAGGCGCCTCATCTTTATAAGCGGGACGGCTATTACTACATGATGGCGGCCGAAGGCGGCACCGGCTTCGGACACGCCGTCACGATGGCCCGCTCCCGCAGCCTGTTCGGACCGTACGAGTCCGATCCCCGCAACCCGATCATCACCTCGGCGAAGGAGATCAACCTGAACCGGCGGGGCGTCGACGATTACCTGAAGCCGTACCAGTACAACCCCGATTCGATTCTGCAGAAAAGCGGGCACGGCTCGCTGGTGGAGACCCGCACCGGCGAATGGTACATCGCTCATCTGTGCGCTCGGCCTCTCGCGTCCAACGGCCGGAGCATGCTGGGCCGCGAGACGGCGATCCAGCGCTGCGAATGGACCGAGGACGGCTGGATCCGGCTCGCTTCGGGAGGCCAGCGCGCGGAGCTGACGGTTCGGCCTCCGGCGATCGAGCCGTTCCCCTTCGAGCGGGAGCCGGTTCGCGAGGACTTCGACGGCGGCGAGTGGAACGTCCACCTCAACTCGCTGCGCGTGCCGCTGGACGAGTCGTGGGCCTCGCTTGGCGCCCGGCCGGGGTATCTGCGCTTAAGGGGACGCGAGTCCCTGTTCTCGCTGCACGAGCAAAGCCTCGTGGCGCGCCGCCTTCAGTCCGTTCGCGCGGTCGCCGAGACGTGCGTGGAGTTCGAGCCGGACAACTTCCACGAGATGGCCGGGTTGACGCTTTTCTACGACCAGAATATGTTCTACTACTTGCGCATCTATTACAGCGAGAGCTTGGGGAGCAAGTGCGTCGGCATCCTGTACGCGGATAACGGCCGGAAGGTGGAGCTGCGGGAATCCCGGCTGCCCGTCGGGGGCTGGGAACGGGTGTATCTTCGGGCCGTCGTCGACGGCGAGAGCCTGACGTTCTTCGCCTCCCCGGACGGCGTCGACTGGTCGCAGGTCGGCCCGGTGCTGGATGGCAGCAAGTGCTCGGACGAGTATTCGACGTCCGGACACTTCACCGGCGCGTTCGTCGGCGTCTGCTGCCAGGATTCGTACCGGAAGCGGAAGTGCGCGGACTTCGATTATTTCGAGTATCGGGAGTTGGATCTCGAAGAGTAAAGGAACGGCGTATGGCTCTATTCCGAACGGGGCTGGTCCCGGAATCGTCGGCTGCGAGCTCTAAACATTCCTGTATAGG
>NZ_JACJVR010000075.1 GCF_014212175.1 Cohnella xylanilytica
TACGAGGGACGAACCCAGGAATCGCTATTTGGCTTCAAATGCCCTGATTTGACGAGCTAACACATCCCAGAGATCTTATTTGGAGCCGGCGAGGGGAAAATCGGGGTTCCGGCACCCAATAGCGTTCGTACGATTCGTTAGAGCTGGAAATTTCCCGTTTTCCATCCAAATGGCGTCGTCTGGATTCGTTAGCCGTTCGAACCAAGAGAGGCGGACATTCGACTTTCCTAGATTCGGCAACTTTTTCCACTCGGCAGCGTTCAATTATAGGTATGGATTGCGGAGAGTACCGGTTGGAGGGGACGCGGGTGAGGAACAAAATCGTATTCATCGTCGCGGCGGCGGCCATCGCGGCCAGTTGGATAGGCAACTACGCGTACAGCCGGGCGTGTCGGCTTCCCGAAGCGGGATTCCTGCGGCATTATATCGAGACGACGACAGTGCCTTCGGTCGCCTTCGATCTTCTGTACGTGGCCAACAACGACGACAAGCTCAAGCCGATCAACGTGCAAATCGACGAGCTTCCGGAGCTGCGATTTTATCCGGTATACGTGCACCAGCAGATGCACAGACAGACGATTTACGTGCTGAGAGGATATTACGACGAGAATGCCATGACGAAGAGAAAAGAGGAGGCCGAGCCGCTTCGGCTGCATACGGTTCGCGTGTTTTACAACGACGGCAGCGTAAAGGAAGAGAACGTCGGCGAGATCGTCGTGCACCGCGAAGCTTGGCCTATGGATCCGTCCGAGGATTCCTTGGTCGACATGATGGCTGGGGGAAGTTCCAGCAACGGAGAAGGCTGGAACGTCATCAAGGCGAAGCAGCCGGTTCGATTGACGGGCGTCTCTTCGGTCTGGCTGGAGAAGCTGGGGGACGCCCTGCAGTTCGAGTTGAAGCCGAACCCTTCCGCATACCCGATGGAATTGAGCAAGGGAGAGATGCTCTCGCTGAACTATACCTTCAAGCCTTCCCGCCAGGGAGCCGACGCGTTGAACGTTTATAACGTGCAGTTGAAGATGAACTTCGAGGGGCAGAGCGGGGAGAAGGACGATTACATCGTATTCGCGCACGACGTGCCGTACCCTTCGGAAGCCGAGATGCGCGCCTATGTACGCGAGAAGAGGAGGGAAGCCGAATGAGAAGAGCCTACTCGCAGATCTTCTGGGGGCTTCTGATCGATCTTATCGACTTCCGCTTCAACGGGTTCGATCTGCTGCCCGACGTCATCGGCTATGCTCTCATCCTCGCGGGGTTAACGAAGCTCAGGCCGCACAGCCGAGGGTATCGGATCGCCTGGATCGCCGCCGTCGTTCTGCTTCTCCTCTCCGTCCTGCAGTTGTTCGGCGTACGGGGCGAGATCTCGCTGACGAGCGGCGAGAGACCGGAAGCCGGCGCGCTGGGACTCGTATCTCTTGCGCTGGCGGCGAACATGGTCTTCTTCTACGGGATCTGCGATGGGATTCGCCAGAGCGCGCTCGAGCGCCGGAGATTGTCGCTTGCCGGAACCGCCCGGAGCTTATGGTACTGGAATTTCGCAATCGGCGCTATGACGCTGTTCAGCTTCCCCTTTCAGCTCAACTATGGACCAGGGGTTTTGTATCTCGTCTTCCTGCTGCTGGCGCTCGGCTCGTTCATGACGGGATTGCTGCTGGTCCTTCTCGTGCGCCGCGCGGGACGGGAACTGACGCGCCCCGTGAGAATGCCGCCCGATGAGGAGACGAATGGAGAAGGAGCGGATAGACAGCCAAGTTTAGTCCAAGAAGAACACCATTGAGTTCCCGATTAACTCACTGAAATATGGAACGGAATGACAAGACTCGCGGGCAGTATCCCGTGAGTCTGTTTTAATTCTGGGTAAAATTCCCTATAAAACAAGCCGATAAATAAAGTACTAACGCACAGGGAGTTTATATAAATGGCTAAACGTAGGAAGAAGAAGGAAGACCCGGTCGCCGCACTGCTTGGGTTGCTTGTGATAGCCGTCTTTCTCGGGACCTTCATGGCAACAAAGTCGTTCGCTGCGGCTACTATTTCGTTGGTTTTAATGTTTGCCGTTATTTTTGCGATTGCATTCATGATTGGAGCGCAGAAGAGGGAGCGCTTGAGACGCTCGGGCATCGCTGAAGTGGACAAAATGGATGGTCTTCGATTCGAGCGATACCTTGCGGAGCTTTTTAAAAGTCAAGGGTATCAAACAGAGGTTACGCAAGGGTCAGGCGATTATGGGGTCGACCTTATTTTGACACGTCAAGGGAAAAGGATTGCCGTCCAAGCGAAAAGATATAAAAATAATGTCGGCCTTGAGGCAGTGCAACAAGTGCAAGCGGGAAAGGCAAAATACAACTGCTCCGAGGCATGGGTTGTCACGAACAGCAATTACACAGATCAGGCCGTTACGCTGGCTAAAGCCAATGGGGTGCGAATGATTGGAAGGCAGGAATTAATTGAAATGATGCTGAGATTGAATTCCCCGGTTAAATCAGCAACTGCTCAATCCATTGGAAAGAAAACGGTCGCGGGGGTTGAAGTAAAAATGGACTTGATATGCAAGATATGCGGCGGTACGATGCAGAGACGTAAAAGTAACAAAGGGGAGGTTTATGCCTGCTCGAACTACCCCCGATGCAAGAATGTTCAAGCCATCTAAATCAATGACTGGCCTTTTCAACATTTCGTAGTGCGGATAGATGCACACTCCAAGCCGACAAAGGTGTCGGCTTTTTTGCACGTAGTCTGAAGCATGTAAAAAAAGCAAGGTAAGTTCTATAGTTCCTCCGGTCAAACGAAGGCGCCGGGCGCTTTATAATGGATTCAGTCTGGGAAAGGAGGGCTTTTCCACCTGTATGAAAGCGCTTAACAAACGTGTCGGAATTTATCCACTGGAGGGAACGCCATTCATGAAAAGGCACTTGAAGCGAGCGGTTATGGCCCTGCTCGCGGCGGCATTGCTCATTCCGTCGGCCTGGCCGGCGCCGTCCGCGCAGGCGGAGGACGCGCCGCCGGCCGAGACGCGGACGGTCTACCACGAGACGTTCGCCGGCGGCAAGGGAGCCGCGGCCCAATCCGGCGGCGCCAGCCTGACGCCCGTCACGGGCGTGACGTTCGCCGGCAACGACGACGGAGCGGCGCTGCACGTCGCGAACCGCGCGAACAACTGGGACGGGGCGGACTTCAAGTTCGCCGACCTCGGCCTCGCGAACGGCAAAACCTACACGGTGACCTTCTCCCTCTACGTGGACGAGAACGTCGCGGTGCCCGCCGATGCGCAGGCTTATCTGCAGACGGTGAACAGCTACGGCTGGCTCGACGGCGAACCGTTCGCCGCCGGCTCCGCCCTGACGCTGACCAAGGAGTTCACGGTCGACACGAGCAAGGACTCGGCCCTTCGCGTGCAGTCGAACGACGCCGGGAAGGCCGTGCCCTTCTACATCGGCGACGTCCTGATCACCGAGAAGGCGGAAGCGGGCGGCGGCGGGGAAGAGAATCCGCGGCCTCCGGCGCTGCCGTTCAAGCCGGTCGACTTCGAGGATCGGACGACCGGCGGCTTCGCCGGCCGGGCCGGCACCGAGACGCTGACGGCGACGAACGAAGCCAACCACACCGAAGGCGGGGCCTACTCGCTCAAGGTGGAGAACCGGTCCAAGGCTTGGCACGGGCCGGCTTTGCGCGTGGAGAAGTACGTGGACCAAGGGTACGAGTACAAGATCTCGGCTTGGGTGAAGCTGATCTCGCCCGCCAGCTCGCAGCTTCAGCTGTCTACCCAGGTCGGCAGCGCCAGCCCGAGCTACAACAATATCGCGGCGAAGACGATTAGCGCCGACGACGGTTGGGTGCTTTTCGAAGGGACCTACCGGTACAACAACGTCGCGGACGAATATCTGACGATCTACGTGGAGAGCTCGAACAACGAGACGGCGTCGTTCTACATCGACGATATCCGGTTCGAGAAGACGGGCTCGGGCCCGGTCGACATCCAGCGGGATCTGACTCCGGTCCGGGAGACGTATAAGGACGGCTTCCTGATCGGCAACGCGGTGTCGGCGGCGGATCTGGACGGCGTCCGGCTGGAGCTGCTGAAGCTGCACCACAACGCGATTACGGCGGAGAACGCCATGAAGCCGGACCAGCTGCAGCCGACGAAGGGAGGCTTCTCGTTCGGCGCGGCGGACGCGATCGTGGATAAGGCGATAGCCGAAGGGCTGAAGGTGCACGGCCATGTGCTCGTCTGGCACCAGCAGACGGCGGCGTGGATGCACACGGCCCAGGACGGGAACGGAGGCACGGTTCCGCTGAGCCGGGACGAAGCTCTCGGCAATATGCGCGCGCACATCCGCACGGTGATGGAGCATTTCGGCGGCAAGGTCATCTCCTGGGACGTCGTCAACGAAGCGATGAGCGACAACCCGGGCAACCCGGCGGACTGGAAGGCGTCGCTGCGCCAATCCCCGTGGAAGGCGGCCATCGGAGACGACTTCGTGGAGCAGGCGTTCCTTATGGCGAGAGAGGTGCTGGATGAGCATCCCGATTGGGACATCAAGCTGTACTACAACGATTACAACGAGGACAACCAGAACAAAGCCAAGGCTATCGCCAACATGGTCAAGGAGATCAACGACAAGTATGCGCAGGCGCACCCGGGCAAGCTGCTCATCGACGGCATCGGCATGCAGGGGCACTACAACATCAACACGAATCCGGAAAATGTGAAGCTGTCCCTCGAGAGATTCATCTCCCTTGGAGTGGAAGTGAGCGTCTCCGAGCTGGACGTGCAGGCGGGCAGCAACTCCCAGCTCACGGAGAAGCAGGCTGTCGCTCAGGGGTATCTGTACGCGCAGCTGTTCGACCTGTACAAGACGCACGCGGAGCAGATCGCGCGCGTCACCTTCTGGGGCTTGAACGACGCGACGAGCTGGCGGTCCGAGAACAATCCGCTGCTGTTCGATAAGAACTTGCAGGCGAAGCCGGCCTATTACGGCGTCATCGATCCGGCGAAGTTCATAGCGGAGCATCCGCCCGAATCGACGGAAGCGAACCAGGGCACGGCCCGGTACGGCTCGCCGACGGTGGACGGAACGGCGGACGCGGTCTGGAGCCGGGCGGCGGACCTTCCGGTCAACCGGTACCAGACGGCTTGGCAGGGAGCGACCGGAACGGCGAAGGTTCTCTGGGACGACAAGTACCTGTACGTGCTCGTCCAGGTGAACGACGCGCAGCTCGACAAGAGCAACGCGAACGCTTGGGAGCAGGATTCGGTGGAGATTTTCCTGGATCAAAATAATGGGAAAACCACGTTCTATCAAGAAGACGACGGTCAGTACCGGATCAACTTCGATAACGAGACTTCCTTCAATCCGGCGGGCATCGCGGAAGGGTTCGTCTCGGCGGCGAAGGTGTCGGGAACGAATTACACGATCGAAGCGAAGCTTCCGCTCAAGGCGGTTAAGCCTCGCAACGGCACGAAGCTCGGCTTCGACGTGCAGATCAACGACGCGAAGGACGGCGCGCGGCAGAGCGTCGCCGCCTGGAACGATACGACCGGCACGGGGTATATGGATACGTCGGTGTACGGCGTGCTGACGCTCGCGGGCAAACCGACCGGGTCCGGCGGAGACGGCGGTTCCGGCTCCGGCTCGGGCGGCGGCGGCAGCGGAGGCTCGACGCCGCAGCCGGGCGACGTCGAGCAGAAGGACGGCGCGGCCTGGATCAAGCCGGAGGTGAAGACCGACAACGGGCGCGCCATCGGCTCGGTGTCCGGCGACCAGTTGAAGAAGGCGCTGGAGGCAGCCGCCGCCCCGGGTGCGGGCGGCAAGAAGCAGATCGTCGTCGAGCTGCCTGCGCAAGCGGGCGCGACGTCTTATGAGGTGCAGTTGCCGGCTTCCGGCCTGGGAGGCTCCGATGTCTTCGAGCTCGTGCTGAAGACGCCGAACGCTGCGCTTCGGGTTCCGAGCAACGGGCTGTCCAATGCGACGACGGGCAGCAGCGATGGAGCCGAGCAAGTGTCCATCCGGGTAGCCGGAGCCTCGACGGATAAATGGGAGGCAGCGGTTCGCGAAGCCGTCGGCCAGCGTCCGGCGATCGAATGGAGCGTCGTCGCGGGCGACCGCGATCTGGCGTGGAACAACGCTGCGAATCCGGTGACGGTGTCCATTCCTTATACGCCGACGGCGGAGGAGCGGGGCCGTCCCGACCAGATCGTCGTCTGGGCCGTCGACGGCCAAGGCCGCGCGACGCCGATTCCGAACGGCCGGTACGACTCGGCTGGCGGTACGCTTGTTTTCTGCACGACGCACTCCGGCACCTATGCGGTCGCCCCCGTCTTCAAGACGTTCGGCGACTTGAACGGCGTGCCCTGGGCTCAAGCGGCCATCGAAGCGATGGCGGCTCGCGACATTATCCGGGGCACGACAGGGGACAGCTTCGATCCGACGGCCGACATCAGCCGGGCCGACTTCGTCCTGCTGCTCGTCCGGGCGCTCGGGCTGCAAGCGACGGGCCAGCCGGCCGCGATGTTCGGCGACGTCCCGGAAGGCGCGTATTACTACGACGCGCTGGCTATCGCCAAGGAGCGGGGAATCGCTTCCGGCTCCGGCGACAACGCGTTCAACCCGGGCGGCACGATCACCCGCCAGGAGATGATGACACTGACCGCCCGCGCGCTCGCGGCAGCCGGCCTGTCCGGCGCATCCGGCGGCTCGCTGGACGCCTATGCCGACGCGGACGCCGTCGCCGGCTACGCCAAGGACAGCGCCGCCGTCCTCGTCGCGCGCGGCATCATCACAGGCAAGAACGGCAAGCTCGCGCCGAACGATCCTCTTACCCGCGCCGAAGCGGCCTGGATCCTGTACCGTATCTGGAAGCTGTAAGCATAGCCATCCACAAGAAGAAGGCTGCCGGGGTAATCCCCGGCAGCCTTCTTGACAGTCCAAGCGAACGTCTCACAGCGGCCCCCGAAGAGGAAGGCGGATCTGCACCGTCGTGCCGATGCCGAAGCGGCTGAAGGTGCGCACGCCGTAGTCGTCGCCGAACGTCACCTTGATGCGCCGGTCCACGTTGCGGATGCCGTAGCCGGAGGAGATACTGTCGTCCGCCGACTGGATCCGCTCGAGCGTCTCCGGCCGCATGCCCATGCCGTCGTCGATGACCTCGAGCAGGAGCAGCTCCCCGTCGATGCGCGCCTTGATGATGATATTGATGCCCGCCTCGTCGTCCCAGATCGCATGGTGGATCGCGTTCTCGATGAACGGCTGCAGCATCAGCTTGACGACCGGATACGGGCTGGCCGCCTCGTCGACGTCGTAGTGCAGATGGATCAGCCCGCCGAACCGCAGCTGCTGGATCGAGATGTACGACTTCGTCAGCCGCAGCTCCTCGCCGAGGCTGACGATCGTCTTGCCCTTGTTGAGCGAGATGCGATAGAACTTCGCCAGATGCGTCACCATGTCCTGGATGCGGCTGTCCCCGCTCCGCATCGCCAGCGCCGAGATGGAAGCCAGCGTATTGTACAGGAAGTGCGGGTTGATCTGAGCCTGCAGCATGTTCATCTCGGCTTCCTTCTTGGCGATCTCCTTTTTGTACACCTCGTTAATGAGCTCCTTCATCCGCCCGGCCATCTTCACCATGGCGAACGACAGCTGGCCGATCTCGTCGTGCCCGGCCATCAGCTCCGGCACCTTGAAGTCCTCGCGCTCCAGCCGGCGGGTGAGCAGCAGCAGCCTCTCGATCCGCTTCGTGAACAAGCGGGAAGTGACGTAGATGAGAACGACGGACAGCGCCAGGCTCGCGATAGCGATCGTCAGCAGCCGGGAGAAGGCGATGTTGATGTTCGCCAGCAAGCTGCTGTAAGAGACGATCGAGACGGTCCGCCAGCCGTTGTCGATCGCGTTGTAGACGACGTACACCTTCTCCCCGTCGTACTGTCCGATGAAGCTGCCGACGGCTCCCTCGAACTTAAGTCCCACGACGAACTCGTCCAGCTTGCGGTTCAGCTTGCTCTTGTCCTGGCCGGAGATAATCGTGCCGTCCGGCGAGACGATGAACAGGTCCTTGTTCTTGTTCTCCTTCTCCATGAGCGCGTAAATATCGGATTCGGGAATCTCCATCGTCAGAATGCCGTACGGGTAATTCAGGCTGTTGTTGTTGAGCAAGCGGGCGAGCACGATGCGTGACGGCTTCACGACCGGGATGCCGCCGCCTTCGCCGCCGTCCTTCGACGAGTCGCAGGCCGGCATGGCCGTGAACGAGACGCTGCCGTACGACTTGCTCGCCGCGGCGTACCACGGACTTCTCTTCGCATCCTCGTCGAGCCGCTTGACGTACACCTCGTCGACGGGAAGCGTGTCGTTGTTCGTGTACACCGTAATGCCGGAGATGTCCGTGTTCGTGACGAGCATGTTCCGGAACGTGTTATCGATATACGAATAAGCGTCGACGTAACCCGTGCCGTTGGAATAATCCTGCGACAGATAGTCGCGCAGGCGCGGATCGAGATACAGCGAGGAGGAGATGCTGGAGTAGGAACCCAGCTTCATCTTCAGGTTCGTGCTGATCTGGGCGGTCGTCAGCTCCATTCCGGCGAACGTTTGACGCGTCAGCTCGCTCTTCATCTTCTCATAGGAATAGACCCCGAAGAACAGCATCGGTCCGACGGAGACGAGGCCGAGCACGACGAACAGCTTGTTGCGAAGGCGCATGTCGACGAAGGGTCGGATCAGCAGGCGGCGAAGCCATCGTCCAAGTGGAGTCACGAAGAGGTTCCCCCGGAATCAGTAATGTTGCTTGCGGTATTGGTTGGGCGTCAGGCCCGTGTGCTTGTGGAACACCGAGCAGAAGTAGGACACGTTCTCGTAGCCCACCGAAGCGGCGATATCGTGCACCTTCAGCGAGGGATCGGCCAGCAGCCGAACGGCGCGGTCCATCCGCTTCTCCGTGATCGCTTCGAGGATGGTCCGGCCCGTCTTCTCCTTGAAAATCGTACGAACATAGTTCGGAGACAAGTAAACCTCCTTGGCGATGTCGTCGACCGTAAGCGGCTTGGAATAGGAGCGGTCGATGATGTCCTGCACGTGCCTGACGATAGGCTGGTGCCGGTCCTTGTCCTTGTCGGACAGCGCGATGACGAGGCTCTGGCAGACGTGGACGAGATACTCGCCGATCTCGTCCAGCGTGGCGCGGCGGTTCATGATCTCCTCGTCGCTGTCGAACGGCGGCGAAGCCTGCGGCTCCTTATGCACCGCGCGGAAATGCCGCTCGACCGAGTCGACGAGCCGCGCCGCCGCCAGACGCGCCAGGTTCGGGTGCGCGTGCCTCTCCCGCAGCCGCTCCAAGAACGCGGCCGCTTCGGCTTCGGCCGCCTCGGCGTCCAGACGGCCGATCGCCTTGCACAGCGCGGCGCGCGAGGCGTCGATGCCGATCTCCTCCGAGACGGTGGGCCGCAGCTCCTCCGCCTCGAGCAGGGTGCCGTGCCCGCGATAGAACGCGTGCCCGACGGCGGCCTTCGCCTCCCGGAACAAGCCGTGCGCCTCCTCCAGCCGATCGCCCGCCCGGGAGATGCCGACCGTCAGCGACACCGGAAAATCGTCCTCGATCAACCCCCGAAGACGCTGCCACACCTCCCGCGTATCGTCCGCTTCGGACGCCGGATACAGGGCCGCGAACGAGCCGCTCTCCCAATCGATCAGCCGGCCGCCGTAGCCGAGAGCCCGCAGGCGGGCGTGCACGGCGTCGGCGATGCTGCGCTCGAGCGGCGCGGGCATGCCGTCGCTCCGGCTTCCGTCGCGGCGGGAGCGGGAGACGAGCACGTACGCCGCCCGGAACGAACCGCGCGGAAGCGCGAACCCGGCGACCGTCCGCAGGCTGGCCGCCAGTTCCGTCCGCTTTTCCCCCGATTCCTCAATGAGCAATCTCCGCAGCAGCTTCTCCCCGACGACCTCCCGCGACCCTTCCGCCAGCTTCGCTTCTTCGACCTTCGCCTTGACCTTCTCCATCAGCTGGGCGAGCTCCTCCAGATCGAGCGGCTTAAGCAGGTAGCCGGACGCCTCGACGGACAGCGCCGCCTTAATATATTGGAATTCGTCGTGACCGCTTAAGAACACGATCTTGACCCGCTGGCTCAGCTGCTTCGCCCGCTTGGCGAATTCGAGGCCGTCCATGATCGGCATCCGGACGTCGGTCAGGATGATGTCGGGATCGAGCTCGCGGACCAGCTCCAGCGCCTCGCGGCCGTTCTTGGCGGCGCCGGCGACCCGGATGCCCATCGACTCCCAGCGGACGTATTCGGTAAGCGTCTCCAGCTCCATAATCTCGTCGTCGGCCAGCAGGATGGAATACATCTCGTCGTTCACGCCTTTCGGGATAAGAATCGCTAGGTCTTGGTGAACATCATTGTATTCCTCCTGCCGGAATTCAACAATGCCTCCGCGACAGGTTCGGCGGATTGCCGCATGGATCGGAGGATATTGGGATAGAATCCGCCCGGCCCGGCTCCCTATAATGGGATTACATTCAGGCAGCCAACAGAGAAGGAGGGGCGAGAGTGAGAGCTTACGCGGAACAGCCGAGACGCGCGGCGCCGCTTGCAGGGCGTCGAACGGAATTATGGAAGCGGTTCAGACAGCAGAAATACTTATGGCTCATGATCGTGCCCGCGTTCGTATGCACGCTGATCTTCTCGTACGCGCCGATGTTCGGCCTGTACATGGCGTTCATCAACTACAAGCCGGGCGGCTCGTTCGTCGGGTCGTTTTTCCGCGGAGAGTTCGTCGGTCTCGATTGGTTCCGTTACTTTTTCGACAATGGCGACTTCTGGATCATCATGCGCAATACGCTGGCGCAGAGCCTGCTGAGCTTGCTGCTCGGGTTCCCGGCGCCGATCCTGCTCGCGCTCGCCATCAACGAGGTGCGCAGCGGGGCGTTCAAGCGGATCTTCCAGACGATCTCGTACTTGCCGCACTTCATCTCGTGGGTTATCGCGGCGAACATCATCATCACGCTGCTGTCGTCGCAGGGGCTCGTCAACAAGGTGCTTATGCTGCTGCATATCACGGATGAGCCGGTCGGTTTTTTTCAAAATGGGCATTACTTCTGGTGGATCATCGCCTCCGCAAACATGTGGAAGGACATGGGCTTTAACGCCATCATGTACCTGGCCGGCATCTCCTCCATCAACCCGGAGATGTACGAGGCGGCCAAGGTGGACGGCGCGTCCCGGATGAAGCAGACGCTGTACGTCACGCTGCCCGCGCTGCGGCCGACGATCGTCATCCTGCTCATCCTCGCGGTCGGAGGGGTGCTGAACGCCGGGTTCGACCAGCAGTACCTGATGCAGAACGATCTGGTGCTCAAGTATTCCGACGTCATCGACACGTACACGTACCGCTACGGCTTGCAGAACAGCATGTTCTCCTACGGCGCCGCGGTCGGACTGTTCAAGTCGGTCGTCGCGTTCATTCTGGTGCTGGCGATGAACCGGCTGGCGAAGCGGGTCAACGACCAATCGCTATTCTAGTATCAGGCAGACGAAAGGAAGGGTCGCATGAGAAGCAGGTCCTTGGGGGATCGGTTCTACTCCGGCATCGTGTACGCTTTTCTGCTCGTCGTCGTCTTCGCGACGTTCTACCCGTTCTGGAACGTGCTCGTGCTGTCCGTCAACAGCGCGGCCGACTCGATCAAGGGCGGCATCTACTTCTGGCCGAGGGAGCTCAGCTTCACCAGCTACAAGGAGATTCTGACCGACCGAGAGATTCTGCACGCCGTCTGGGTGACGTTCGCGCGCACCGTCGTCGGCACGCCGCTCGCGGTGCTCGTCATTACCTTGTTAGCTTACCCGCTCAGCAACCGGGACCTGGTGCTGCGCAAGCCGATCACGCTGTACTTCATCTTCACGATGTATTTCGGCGGCGGACTGATTCCTTACTACATGGTGCTGAAAAGCGTGCATCTGATCGACACGTTCTGGGTGTTCGTGCTGCCGGGGCTCGTGAACGTGTTCTACATGATCCTCGTTCGGACGTTCATCGAGCAGCTGCCGCAGGAGCTGGCGGAGTCGGCGAAGATCGACGGGGCGAACGATTTGCAGATTTTCGTCCGCGTCATCTTCCCGCTGACGACGCCGGTGCTGGCGACGATCGCCCTGTTCATCGCCGTCGGCCACTGGAACGCGTGGTTCGATTCGTACGCCTTCACCTACAAGTCGAGCCTCAAGACGCTGCAGGCGGTGCTGGTCAAGATTCTGAACCAGTACCAGACCGGCAGCATGGTATCGGACGCCCAGAAGCTGGCCGACTCGGCGAAGCGGCTCGCCGTCTCGCCCGACACGATCCGGATGGCGGCGACCGTCGTAGCGACGCTGCCGATCGTGCTCGTGTACCCGTTCCTGCAGCGCTACTTCGTCAAAGGGATGATGCTGGGCGCCGTGAAGAGCTAAGCGGGCTTGCGGACCTTGAGAGGAGGTGACGGGCTCGTACGATCGGCAACAGGGAATGGCAGCTGGAAAATGGAAGCTTGGAATGGGCATCGCGGAATCATCCTGACATATCCAATCCACATAGCAGGGGGACAAGGGTCGATGAAGAAGAGACGAATCGCGACGGGAATGATTGCCGTATCGCTGATGGCGGGACTGCTCGCCGGCTGCGGCGGCAACGGCGGCAATGGAGGCAACGAGGGGGCGGCGAGCCCGGCAGGCAGCCAGCAGCCGTCCGCGAGCGGAAGCCAAGCAGCGGGCAAGCCGATTACGATTACTTTTTTCGATCAGAATCGCGGCGATCCCTTCGACGATCCGGTCGCTCAGGAGATCATGAAGCGCACCGGGATCAAGGTTCAGATCCAGCAGCCGACGGGCAATCCGCAGGAGAAGCTGAGCCTGATGCTGGCGAGCGGCGACATGCCGGACGTCATCCTGATGACCCGCAGCGGCGACATCATCAACAAGTACATCGCGGCCGGCGCCATCATCCCGCTGAACGACCTGATCGATCAGTACGGCCCGGACGTCAAAGAGCAGTACGGCGACATCCTGGCGAGGACGCGGCATACGGACGGCAAAAACTATTATTTGTCCAACTGGTACGGCATGGATCCGACCCCGGTGTTCGGCATGAACATCCGCAAGGACCTGCTGAAGGAGCTGGCGCCGGATAAGGCCGAGGGCGGGCAACCGTTCACGACCGACGAATTCGAGCAGCTGCTCAAGGACTTCAAGGCGAAGTATCCGACGATCGACGGCAAGCCGGCCGTCCCGATGACGTTTACCGCCGAGAACACGGGCGCGCTGTTCGGGACGTTCAAGGGCATGTGGGGGATGAAAACGTACTACGAAGACGGCGGCAGCCTGAAGTTCGACGTCAAGGATCCAAAGTACCTCGAGATGCTGCTGTATATGAACAAGCTGTACCGCGAAGGGCTGATCGAGTCCGATTGGCCGGTCAACAAGAACCAGACTTGGGAGCAGAAGCTGTCCAACGGCATCGTGTTCGCGACGCCGGGCGCTTATTGGGACGTCGGCAACGCCAACAACGCGCTCAAGAAGGCGGGCGGCATCGAGCGGCAGCTGTATTCGTACAAGGTCGTGGCCCCGGGCGTCGATCCGGCGAAGACGACGTTCGGCCCGCGCAACCCGCTCGGCTGGGACGGCATCGCGATCTCGAAGAACAACGAGCATCCGGTCGAGACGATGAAGTTCATCAACTTCCTCGCCAGCGAGGAAGGCCAGTACCTGCTCATGTGGGGGCTCGAAGGCCAGAGCTGGGATCTGAAGGACGGCAAGCATACGCCTCGCGAGGACGTGCTGAAGCAGTTGAAGGACGACTGGGCCGGCACGACCAAGAAGATGGGCATAAGCAAGTGGACGTGGTTCGTCAAGAACGGGAACGGAAGCGACGGCACGCCGCTCGGCATCGGCGCCTTCAATCGCGGCGAGATCGACGAGATGGCGATCAAGAACCTGTCGGATTCGGTGTGGGATACGTCGCCGTACGACAATCTCGGGCCGGAGGGCGGCACGCCGGAATCGCTCAGCTATCAGAAGGTACAGGACATCATGAAGCAGTCGCTGACCAAGATCGTCATCGCCGGCTCGGAGGCCGATGCGAAGAAGTTCTACGACGACATGCTCGCGCAGATGAAGACGGCGGGCGACGAGAAGCTGGAAGCGATCATCACCGACAACTACAAGAAGCGACTGGAATCGTGGAAGTAACAGGCGTTGAGACCGGAGGGCGGGCGGGGGCCCGGTCCTTCGGTTTTTTTGTTCGGTTTTATGCCTTATGCGTGCGGGGCTGCTCGTTCGCGGTTGTCATAAGCAAGATCGCCGGTGGGGCACCGGATGCGGAATGTGGAATGCGGAATGTGGAATACGGAATGCGGAATAGCGGATATTCGGGGAGGATGAGGGTTGAATGAGCGGCGTACAGCGTATGGGAGTGAAGGTGGAGGTCGGCGAACGGGCGATTCGGGTGGAAAATGCGTTATTCACGCTCGAATTGGATCTCGTCGGCGGGAGTTATTCGGTCACATGGCGCGACGGGGCGGAGCTCGTCGGAGCGCAGTCCGCTTACCGGCTGACGGATGGGGCGACGGTCACGACGGCGGACTACGCCGAGCATCGCGCCGATGCCGGGGCGGTGCTCGACGTTGAGGACGCGATCGGCGGTCGCGGCGTGCGGATAACGGTGGTGCACGTTGCGGCTAAGGATGGTGAGGGCGAGGGCGAGAGCGAGGGCGAGAGCGAGGGCAGAGGCGGCAAACCGGTATGCCGTCAGCAGTTCACGGTGTATGAGAGCCAGCCTTTTCTCACGGTGGGGGTTGAGCTGGAAGGGGCGGACGGCGGAGACATCGAGACGAATTACGTGGCCCCCGTCTTGGCCGGGGACCCGGTCGGAGGCGCCGCTCGTCTCGGGCTGCCGGAAGGGCATGAGCTTCGCGGCTTGCTCGTACCGTTCGATAACGACAAGTGGGTTCGTTACGAATCGGTGCCGATGCCCGGCGCGCTGGAGAGCTACGAGGCGACGACGATCTACGATCCGCAGTCGCGCAAGGGACTCGTTCTCGGCTCCATCACGCACGACACGTGGAAAACCGGCCTCAAGCTGTCATCCGCCGTCGCCGGAAGGATGGACGCCGTCGAAGCCTACGGCGGAGCGGCGGGAGAGCTGACGCGCGATACCATTCCGCATGGTGCGGTGAAAGGGAAGACTGTGTCTTCGCCGGTTATTTTCCTGGGCTCCTATGAGGATTATCGCGACGGCTTGGAAGCGTTCGGCCGCGCCAACGCCGCCGTCAAGCCCGCGCTCCCGTGGGAGCACGGCATGCCGTTCGGCTGGAACAGCTGGTCGGCGGTGGCCGACAAGCTGGACTACGACGTGTACGTCCAGACGTCGGATTTTCTGCGCAGCTTGAAGGATGGCGGCTTCGAGAACGACGGCGTCGTCTACGTCAACTTCGACTCCTTCTGGACCAGCCTGTCCGAGAACCAGTTGCGCCAAGCGGTGAAGCACGTCAACGGCAACGGCCAGAAGGCGGGCATCTATTGGACGCCGTTCGCCTTCTGGGGCCAGGACCCGAACGTCGAGGTGGAAGGAACCGACGGTCGTTATACATACGCGGATCTGCTGCTGAGGGACTGGGAAGGAAACGTCCTGCCCGACCTGGACGGCGGCCTCGCTATCGACCCGACTCATCCCGGCAATCTGATGCGAACGGACTATCATCTGAATCGGTTCGTAGAATGGGGCTACGAATACGTGAAGCTGGACTTCCTCGGCCACGGCGCGCTGGAGGGAAAACATTATGATCCCTCTGTGCATACCGGCATCCAGGCGTACAATCTCGGCATGGACTACATCTGCCGGACTCTCGCCCCGGAGCGAATCGGCCGTCCGTTCCACATCAACCTGTCCATCGCGCCGATCTTCCCGCACGGCTATGGCCACAGCCGCCGCATCTCCTGCGACGCCTTCGGCACGCTGGCGGACACCGAATACATGCTCAACTCGCTCACCTACGGCTGGTGGATGAACAACACGCTCTACCGATTCAACGACCCCGACCACACCGTGCTCTACAAGAGCTTCAACCAGGACGCCACCAGCTGCCACGAAGGCCGCAGCCGCCTGAACGCCTCGATCATTGCCGGCACCGTCCTCCTCCTCGGCGACGACTTCCGCCAAGAAGAAGCCCGCACCCGCGCCTCCGAATGGCTCGCGAACGAGAAGCTTCTCTCTCTGGCCCGCCTCGGCCGGACGTTCGTTCCGGTCGAGAGCGGCACGGGCTCCGGGGCCTCAAACGTATTCATGTTGCGGGAGGGGGAGAGGATTGTTCTTGCGGTCTTCAACTTCGACAATACGGCTCCTGCGCAGGTGCGTATTCCGTTGGAGCGGCTTGGTGTCGAAGTGGGTACTTCGATTGTCTTTTTGGAAACTGACTTCTGGGGTGGTGACTTTCACGATGGAAAAGAGGAGATTCTCGTTTCAATTGAGGTATTGGAGTCGACATTATTCGAGTTGATAATTTTATAGGAGTGAATAATCTTAGTGCTGAGTCAATGATGGCCTCAATAAATTTGCTAGTGAAAGCTGACGCTGATACTGCCAGCGCCAGCTTTCTTTGTATTTTCAGTGGGATCAAGTTCTTTTTGATGTATTGGCAATAGGAAGTTGTTGTTACATCTGATGGAAGTCATGATCAGTCAAAAATAATGAAGCTAATCGTTCCATGATTCTTGTGTTCAGGAAATAGGGATAAAACAATAGCCTTTATAGGACTTGGAATCTGCTCCCAACTACTGTTTTTTGGGAAGCGGATGTGTTTTGTCAGGAATGTAAAAGGTTGTAGTACTTTTCTCATAGATCATGTTATTTATTGTAAACTGGGTTATAATTAAGAGGAAATAACTAGGCTTTTTGTATTACGAGTTTTACTATGATAATCCTTGTTTCTAGTTGAAAGACGAATTAAAGGAGGGGAAACAATGCCCAAAGTACCGTTTAATGTTCATGCATATACAGCACGATTAATTGGTAGAGAAAACGTGTCGAAGTTAGAAGGTGCAGTGCTTGAACTTGTTAAAAATACGTATGATGCAGATGCATCGGTATGTGTACTTTATTATGAAAAATCCACCGAGACTTTATACTTAGCAGACAATGGATCTGGGATGACAGAGGATATTATTAAGACTCATTGGATGACTATTGGAAATTCATCGAAAGTTAAGAACTATACAACATCTAAAGGGAGAATTCAAACAGGGGCAAAAGGGATTGGTAGATTTGCACTTGATAGAATTTCTGATTTCTGTCAAATGCTCACAATAACTAGTGATACAAAATTGGAATGGAGCGTTAATTGGAGTGATTTTAATTCGGGTTCTACTATAACTGAAATATATGCGGATTTAAATCCTGTTGAGTATTCAATTATTGATTTTTTTAGTAACGTAAATAATCCATCATTAAAAGAAGTTATTAAGAAAGATTTTTTAACAACTGGCACAGTATTTAAGCTTAATTCTCTGAGAGATGATTGGTCAAGTACATTAGTAGAAAGAATAAAAAATAACTTAGCAACATTGATCCCGCCGGAAATTGAAGACATTTTCAAAGTTTACTTTTTTTGCGAAGAAACTGAAAAAGAAAATGCCAAAGTGAGCATGAACAATGGATTGTTTTCCTATGATTATAAGATCGAGTTTAAAGCTGAGCCGGATGGGACGGTAGTCACAAAAATATATCGTGACGAGTTTGACTTTAAAGGTCAATTTGAAACGATCATACGAGAAGGGGGATTTTCAGCTAAAGATAGAGATTATTTTAAGGGAAAACCAATAGTTATTGAAAAGACATTAGGGGAGATGCTTCCAAGTAAAAATAAAGATGTCCCCAATACGATAGGAAGATTCTCTGGTGTAATGTACTTTTCAAAATTATCTGCTCCATTAGAAGAAAAAGAAAAGTACTATTACAAGGATTTCTCGAATAGAAAAGATTATCGTGACACCTTTGGAGGAATAAAGCTTTATCGAGATCACTTTAGAGTACGCCCATATGGTGAACCAAAAACATCTAACTATGACTGGTTGCTATTATCAAACAGAAAGGCAAAATCCCCAGCGGGGATCGCTCACCCAACAGGCAAATGGAGAGTTAACTCTGATCAAATGCTGGGGTCTATATATATATCTAGAACTAATATTACTTTGCCCGATCAGGCAAATCGTGAGGGAATAGTAGAGACAAAGGAATTTTCTCAGTTAAGAGACATATTATTAGAGGTAATAAGATATTTTGAAGAAGATCGTCAATATGTATGTAGAAAATTAAATGCATATTACGAAGCAACTAATTTCACAGCACAGTACGAACAGGAAATCCGCACAAAGGTTGATAGGGAAGAAAAGAAGAAGAAAAAAAACCGTGGGAAATCATCAGAACGCCCAGAGTATATTGAAGTTTCTAAGGTGAAGACTGTAATTGATGATAAGGATAATAAAATTAAAAACCTGGAAGATGAAAACAGGATGTTAAGAATTCTAGCTACAACAGGAATTGTAACAAATACGTATATTCATGAAATAAAAGATTCCACTCATAAATTAAGTATGAAGATTATTATGGCAAAAGAAGCATTAGAATTAGACGATAATAAAGATGAAGCTATTGAATATATAAATGCAGCGAATGAAATAAAGAACTCATTTAATTCATGGTTTAAAGTAACTATAGAGTCTGTTAGACGAGATAAAAGAACAATGAAGGAAGTAAATCTCAAAAAATTGTTAGAGGACCTAATATCCTCTTGGACTGAGGTTGAAGAGGATAAAGGTGTTAAGATTAATTTGGAAATTGGAGAGATATTCTTTAAATGTTTTCCATATGAGATTGAGAGCATGATAAATAACTTAATAACAAACAGCATTACTTCATTTAACAGTGTCAAAGTTGAGAAAAAGGAAATTAATATAAAAATTAGTCCGTCTGAAAATGGAGTTATTTTAGAGTACTCTGATTCGGGTGCAGGACTTAGCGCTGCCTACAAAAGTAATCCTGACAGAATTCTTGAACCGTTTGAAACAGATAAGCGTAACGAGATTGGTGAGCAAATCGGAACGGGTATGGGAATGTGGATAATTGTAAAGACTGTAAACGAGTATAATGGATCCATTGATTTGTCACAGAATATAAATAGTAAAAGTGGCTTTCACATTAGGATCTCATTGAATGGTAAAATTGGAGTGGAACAGGAAGGAGGTTAGGCTGTGTGCAAAGTTGGTTTTGTCGATGATGACTTTAATGAATTCGGAAATTATAAAAAGAGGTTAGCACGCAAAGGAATTGATTTGCATTTTGTAGATAATTGTACATCGTTAATGGAAATTGAGGACTGGGTATTGAAAAACACTATTGAATGTTTACTAGTTGACCACAAGTTAACTGCAAAGTATGCATTTTATGGTACAAAGGTTGTTGCCTACATTAACAATCATTTGCCGGATTTGCCATGTATCATCTTAACCAATTTTCCAGAAGATTCTGCCGATGACAGGTTAGTTATCAGGAATCTTATCTTTGACCGAAATGTTTTATCAAGTGATGGTGAGAAATTCAGTAATTTCTGCGAAACCGTAATACAATCTACTGAAGTTTTCAGAAATAGATTGAAACTTCATCTTGATGAATATACAGATTTATTAGGGAAGAAAACAACTCATAAAATAACAGCTGAAGAAGAAGAAGTATTCCTTCATCACTACAGAATTTTAAGATCCTATGGAGAAGTTGATGATGTAGCTACAGAATTGTTGAAATCTGATGTCAATCGAAAGATGGACAGTTTATTAGAAAAACTTGATCGCTATATTGATATTAATAATAAGCAGTAAGACAAACATGGGGGAACGGGAATGAGAGTCCATGGGGAATTAAAAATATCTAGAAGAATAGAAGTTCCACTTGAAACTAATTACGCAAATTATAGGGGGCCACTTTCAGAAGATTTTAATAACATTTGTGGATACTGTGGGAAAAGTATTTATTTCGCCAGAAAGGGATTTGAAATAGATCATTTTGTCCCAATTTCTACAGATAAAACAAGGGAGACAGATTATAATAACCTTGTTTTTTCGTGTTTTACTTGCAATAGGAAAAAAGCAAAAAAATGGCCGACTAAAAATAAAGATTTGTGCCATGATGGTTATAAAGGATTTGTAGATCCGGCAACAGAGGAATATGATAGTCACTTAGGTCGTAATAAACAAGGGGCAATTGAGCATTATACGGATGTCGGAAAGTATATGTATGGTGTTTTCAAATTCCAGCTTCGACCAACAGAAACTGTTTGGAAGTCTATGGAGCTTTTTAAGAGAAAGGAAAAACTCTATCAATTAAAAAGAGATAACTCCAAACTATCAATAGATCAAATGGAGTTGTTTGTAGCAATACAAGAAGAACTAGATAATTTACTTGAGTATCTACTTGGCAAAGGGGAATGAAAGTGAACGATAAGCAAACAGGTTCTTTTTATACCCCAGAGCCATTAGTTCAATATATGTCAAGTTATGCAATGGAAAAAACTAATGCACAATCTCTATTGGAACCATCGGCTGGTGATGGAAGGTTCATTAGATGGTTGAACCACTATGGGAGACCGATTGATGCAGTCGAAATAGACCAAGGTAAAATTAACGATCTTTCTACAGATATGCCTCAGAATGTTAAGCTTATTTGTAATGACTTTATCCAGTATTCACTTACATCAAACAAAAAATACGATTTAATTATTGGCAACCCACCGTACATTACCAAAAAGAATCTATCAGAAAATGAAAGGGCGACTTCGATTGAATTAGTTAAGTACTGGTCTCTCCCAGAATCAGTTTTTCAAAATCTTTGGGTTTCATTTGTGCTAGGTGCCTTAAAATTACTAGACAGCGAAAATGGAGCTATTTTTTTTGTTCTCCCTTTTGAATTTTTGCAGGTTCATTATGCTGAAAAATTAAGAGCTTTTCTTGAAAGAAAGTTCAATCTAATTGAAATTACTACTTTTAAAGAAAGTGTATTTCCAGACATTGAGCAAGATGTGTGTCTTGTTTTTATGACAAATCAACAAGAGCTGGAACCAATTGTAAGATATACAACGGTAGAAAACGTTAATGAAATATATCCCGTCGAATATAGTGAGATTAGGCGAAATAAACCCTTAAAAAAATGGTCTAATTCTATTCTTAATGATGATGAAATAGAATTATTAACCAGACTTACAAAAAAATATACTTTGGTGTCAAATTTGGGTGATATCTCTCCTGGAATAGTGACTGGAGCGAATGAGTTTTTTATACTTAATAACTCAGATGCAGAACTTCTTAACTGTAGAGAGTATCTTTTGCCTATTATCCCAAAGGGATCCAACGTAGCGAATTTATTGCTTTTTTCAAAAGATGATTTTAATGAATTGAATGAATTAAATAAGAAGGTATGGATGCTTAACTTAAATGATGTTGATATATCTAAGGTATCAAGAACGCTAAAAGCATATCTAGCGAAGGGAAAAAGAGATGAACTACATAAACGTTATAAATGTGGAAAACGTGATAGGTGGCACGATGTCCCAATAGTTTCATCAGGAAATCTCATGTTTTATAAGCGTTATAATAGGTTGCCAAGGCTAATAGTAAATAATGCTGAGGTCTTTACTACAGACATTTCGTATAATATTCGGTTGTCAGAAGGGTATGATTCACTTTCTGTTGCCTTTTGTTTTTATAATTCACTAACAATAACACTATGCGAGTATAACGGTCGTTTTTATGGAGGTGGAGTAGGGGAACTTGTTCCAAGTGAATTTAAATCCCTAGCTATCCCATACAAGCGTATTCATAAAAACAGGGTAAAAAAACTTGATAGAATGTTTAGAGATAATATTTCAATACAAGACATACTAACATATGTGGATAGTATTGTATTAAGTGACTTGTCTATAACTGAACTAAATGCCCTTAAAATAATTCGTGAAAAATACTTGATTCGCAGATTAAAAAGTCAGTATTAATTACTTTGGGGAGGACCCAAGTTTTTGCTTCCAATATGTTAAGCGTTTTTAAAGTTCGATAAACGATAAGCTAATATGATTGAACCGAGAATCAACATGATTAAGGAAAAAAAGGTTGACTGGCCATTTTTAAGTAAGGCAATACTATGCCGAAGACTTTAGAGGGTGTTTTACCTCTGCTAACGGTGGGATAGAAATATGGGGACGGTGGCAGTTTAGCTTGATCATAAGCAAGCAGATTTGGCACGCGAGGTTCGGTAAAGGTTCGTGAGTCTGACTAGCATTGCAAATGATTAACTTAAGCGTTCCATTGTGGAGATTTTGGGACGCCGCCGAGGTTGATAGCATGGGCTGACATCGACTAGGCTGAGTTACTTTGAACTTAGCCTAGATTACCCCTTGCTTCCGACTCACAAAATGCTCAACTTTTTTCACCTGCTCCAAATAAACTCTACCTGTCACGCCTTGAAGCCAGAGATGCGTTCCGTCCCACCCCTCATCTCGAGGGCATGGATAATCGAAGATTCGCTCCCAACTCTCCTCCAAAGAGAGGCTCAACTTCCCCGCGTAGAAGTCATTGTATTCTTGCTCATTGTGCGCAATAAAATCGTTGTTCAGAACGCTCGTCCAATCGTAAAAGTCGGAGATTAATACGTCTCTCTCGTCCAATTCTACGGTGAGTCTGACACACTTCGTATAACTATTGAAATGGCCGGTCGAACGCATGTCGGGCTTCTCGATCCAGAGCCAGATCGGGTATTCGCCGTTATACCGAGGGAGACGCCGGCGCATCTGCTCCATCATCCAAAGATACTCTTCCGGGTACATCGCATAGGCTGCATTACCCTCAAGATAACCGCGCCTAAGGGCTATGTTCCATCCCTCTTCGGTTTGTAGCGTCCAGAATATCGCCATGTAATCCTCCGCACCAGTGTCTTGTTGTAATTGTAACAAGCGCGGCTATAGAGGGAAATAGGTGAGTATAAACCCTTCGTCATACTTACACCATGTTCAGGAAGCCGGATCTGAGCGAAGATGGAAGCAAAGAAGCCGACGGCGGTGAATGAGGAGTGTAACGATAAAATGGCTTATCAAACGATAGACGGAGTGCGCGTGTGGGGACGGCCGGATCCGGGCGCGTTGTCCCAAGCTAAAACTTGCTCGGAATACGGGAATGTCGTGCAGACGTTGCTGATGGCGGATCACCACAAAGGCTATAGCCAGCCGATTGGCGGAGTGGTCGCATACGATGGGCAAATATCGCCTTCGGGTGTCGGCTACGATATCGCATGCGGCAATAAGGCGGTTCGGACGAACCTGCTGGCAGCCGACTTGCTTCCGCGCCTGTCCGAAGCGATGGATCGGATAGCCCGGCATATCTCGTTCGGAGTCGGGCGAGTCAACAACGAGAAGGTGGATCACGAGCTCTTCGACGATCCGGATTGGGCCGTGTATGCGAACGTGGGACGGCAGGAGCATGACAAACTGAAGGCGCTGGCGCGAGATCAGCTTGGAACGGTGGGAAGCGGCAATCACTTCGTGGACCTGTTCGAGGAAGTGGGGACGGGCCGGCTGTGGGTGGGGAATCACTTCGGAAGCCGGGGATTCGGCCATAAGACGGCGAGCGGGTTCCTCAACTTAGCCGCGGGACGGGACTTCCTGGCGAGCGCGCCGGGAGAGAAGATGGATCAGCCGCCCGTTCTGCTGGATCTGGCCAGCGAGCTTGGCGACATGTACTACCGTGCGATGAAGTTGGCAGGGCGTTACGCCTACGCGGGCCGGAATTACGTAATCGAACAGGTACTGTCGCTTATCGGGGCCGAAGCCGACTTCGAGGTGCATAACCATCATAACTATGCTTGGCGCGAGACGCATAACGGCAAGGACACAATCGTCGTTCGCAAGGGCGCGACGCCTTCGGCACCCGGCCAGCTTGGTTTTATTGGAGGCAGCATGGGAGATATCTCGGTAATCGTGCGAGGCAGGGATACGGAGGAGAACCGCGAGTCGTTCTACAGTACGGTTCACGGAGCCGGACGCATCATGAGCCGTACGCAAGCCGCCGGGAAAATGAACTGGAAAACCCGGACTCGCACCGGAGGGCAAATCTCCGTCGAACAGATGCGGCAAGCGGTGCGCAACTTCGACGTGGAATTGCGGGGAGCCGGGACCGACGAGAGTCCGTTCGTCTACCGGAAGCTGCAGGAGGTGCTGGATGCGCATGCGGAGACGGTAGAGATCGTGCATGTATTGAAGCCGATCGGCGTCTGCATGGCGGGGGCCGACGAATTCGATCCGTACAAGGACTAAAACTGACCCTATAACGACAAAGAGCCTGCGCCAATACCCGACGTCAGGCTCTTTCCTTGTGCTCACCCGGCGGATGCCAGTCTCCTCAAGCGATTCGAGTAGCCTTCCAGTTCATCGAACGGAACGGCGATAAGCGCCAGGTCGTTCACGATGGACCTTGAAGCGCCGGGGAGAGCGAGGAACTTGGCGAACAGCCGGTTCAAGCGCTCGTCCGACGCGGAGACCCAGAACTGAACCTGCCGGACGTCGGGATTGTCGGCCCGGATCGCTTCAAGCAGAGCGCGCAGCCCCTGCGCGAACAAGGACGTGCGCCGCAGCCCTTCCACGATATACGCGACCTCGACCTGGCAGATATGCCGATCCTCGTACTCGCCAGGGCCTGTCCCGTGACCGAAGCCGGCGGCGCCGACCATCTCGTAGGACTCCTCGTCGATGACGAGCATCGCCTTGCCCAGGAAGAGCGGGCTGCTCGCGAAGCTTAGCTTCAAGGCGAACGGGTAAGGCAAATTCAGCTTGTCGTGGTGGCGAAGCAGGAAGTTCATGTAGGCTTCATGATCCATCTCGAACTCGCTGGTTCGGAAGACGTAAGACATTACTTCGCTGCTTGCAGTTGCGCTCTCAGAGAGTCGTTCACTTTGACGATTTTTTTGAAGCCGCTGCCTTTGATGATTTCTTTGACATCCGGTTTAGCTGGATACATGTGCTTCTCCTCCTCGATAGGTATTTAATTCCTTTAAATTATAACCTGCTAAATTTTCCAAGGGTAGTCCTAAGATTGTTAATCTCTGTATGAAAAACGACTTCCCTGCCATGCGTACCCTCACGAACTCCTCCGGCCGTTGCGAACTTGGAATACAGCCGGCGCAAGTAGGCGTTGTCCTCCTGAGCGGCGAGCCGGACCTCCCGAACCTCCGGATGCCCCTCCATAACCCGGTCGACGAGATAGAGCAGCCCTTGTACGAACACCCGAGAGCCGCGGTAAGCCTTGTCGGCGATCGCTACGTCCACCAATGCGACGTCCTTGTCCTGGAATTCCCGATCCGGCGTTCCGTAATAGTAGGCCCCGATCCCGACGATCCGGTTCTCCTCGTTCCGGACGCTGACCAGGCGGCCGTTCGTGACGTAGGAATAAAGGAGGGTCACCATCTCCAAGGTGGTAAAAGAGGGGTGCAGGTCGCGCTTGTGCGCCAACAGGAACAAGCCGGCTTGGGCGAAGTCGTCCTCGCTCTCGCACATCTGGCAGTTCAACGTCATCTAGGGTCTCCTTCCACGACACATTCTTCCATCTATCGCCATCTATCGCTAGTACCAGATTACAAAACTTCCTTCCGGGTGTAAACGAGGAAGACCGGACGCAAGAAGAATCGACAAAAATCGTTGACAAATCCCTAGTAAACCCATAAGATATTAATCAACTGACTGACCAGTCAATCTGGAAGGAGTGGTTGTCATCGCCTCTGACAATCAAGCGTCGCAACGAGACCTGCGCAGGGAGCAACTGCTTGCGATAGCCGTCGAACGATTCGCCAAATTTGGCTACCACAATACGAAGATCTCGGATATCGTAGCCCAGGCGGGCGTCGCTCAAGGCACGTTTTACTGGTATTTCAAGAGCAAGGAATCGATCGCCCTGGAGATCATCGAGAGCGGGAAGGAGCGGCTGCTTCAGGTCATCCGCAGAGGCTACCGCACCGGCACCGGAACCGTGCAGGAGATGGTTCAAGGCTCGCAGAGGCTGCTCTGCGACATCTTCCAATTCGCCGACGAGAACCGCTACTTCATGGAGCTCCTGTTAACCGGACGCGGGGAAGACGAGGCGATTCGCCAGGCGTTCGCGAACGCGCGCATCGAGATGGAAGAGGCGTTCAAGCGCAACATCGAGCGGGCGATCGAGCTGGGCATGCTGCCGGAATCGATGGATCTGCATCTGAGAGCCGCGCTCCTCATGAGCCTGATCGAAGGCGTCGTCGCCCGGTGGCTGTTCGGACCCGTGCCGCCGAGCTCCGATCTCGCCCGGCGCACGCCGGAGCAATTGGCGGCGGAGACGGTAAGGTTCGAGTTCTTCGGCTTGCTGGGCATTTAACGACAACTAGAGGAGGAGGATGGGGGTTGCTCTCATACGCGCTCCGGCGGATCGGGTTGATGGTGCCGAGCATCATCGGAATTATCGTTATCACGTTTATCTTAACGAGAGTATTGCCGGGAGACCCGGCGCTGATGATCACCGGGGAGCAGGCCTTGCCCGAATTCGTCGACAAGGTCCGGCAACAGTACGGATTCGATCAGCCGCTGCTGGTTCAGCTGTGGGAATACGTGAAGCAGCTGGCTAGAGGGGATCTCGGCTTCGCCTGGCATACGGGGCATTCCGTCGCCTCGGACTTCGTCACCCGATTCCCGGCCACCCTCGAGCTGACGCTTGCCGGCATGGCACTCGCCCTTATCGTCGCCGTTCCGCTCGGCATTCTTGCGGCGACGAAGCAAAATTCGATTTTCGACCATATCGCGCGGGTGCTCTCGTTCTTCGGGTCGGCCATGCCGATCTTCTGGCTCGGGCTGCTTCTGATCTCCCTCTTCTATGCGAAGCTCGGATGGCTGCCCGCGCCCGTCGGCCGGATCAGCGGCGGCATTAACCCGCCTACGCACGTCACCGGGCTGTACGTCGTCGACAGCCTGCTGAGCTGGGACATGATCGCGCTCAAGGATTCGCTGCTGCATCTTCTGATGCCGGCCTTCTGCCTGAGCATGGGGACGATGGCCATCGTGACGAAGATGATCCGGGCCAGCATGCTCGAGGTGATCCGCCAGGACTTCATGAGAACGGCGAGAGCCAAGGGCTTGTCGAGAACGGCCGTCATCTACAAGCACGGACTGATCAACGCCTTGATTCCGACGCTGACGGTGGTCGGTCTCCAATTCGGCTACTTGCTCGGCGGCGCCGTCATCACGGAGACGATCTTCGTCTGGCCGGGCGTCGGCAATTACGTCACGGAGTCGATTCTGTCCGCCGATTACGCGCCGATTCAGGCGATGACGCTTATTAGCGCCGTTCTGTACGGCGTCGTCAATCTGCTCGTCGAACTGCTGTACGGCGTGCTGGATCCGAGGGTGCGCTATGAATAGGTGGAGACAAGCGTTGCGCAGTCGGCTCGCGATCGTCGGATTGATTCTCGTGGCGGTATGGGTGCTGTTCGCCTTGCTCGCGCCATGGATCGCCCCTTATCCTCCGAACGAGATTCAGATGCAGGACAAGCTATTGCCGCCGAGCGCGGCCCACTGGTTCGGCACCGACAACTTCGGACGGGACATCTTCAGCCGTATCCTGTACGGAGCGAGAGTGACCGTATGGACGGGCATGGTGTCGGTCGGCATCGCCTGCCTGATCGGCATTCCGCTCGGAGCGGCGGCCGGCTACTTCGGAGGCCGGATCGGTAACCTCATTATGCGCGTTATGGATACGCTGCTCGCGTTTCCGTCCCTTATCCTGGCGATGGCCTTGGCGGCATCGATCGGGCCCGGACTGCTCGGAGCGCTGCTGGCCGTGGGTATCGTCGCCATCCCGGAATTCGCGAGACTGGTCTACGGCCAGACCGTCGTCATCAAGGAGAAGGAATTTATCGAGGCTAGCCGGGCGCTGGGCGTGCGGGATAAGGCGATTCTGTTCCGGCACGTGCTGCCCAACGCGTTCGCGCCGCTTCTGGTGCAGATTACGCTCGGGCTCGGCTCGGCGGTTCTCACGACCTCGAGCTTAAGCTTCCTCGGGCTCGGCGTCCGACCGCCGACGTCGGAATGGGGCGCGATGATCTCCTACGGCCGGGATTACATCATCTCGGGCGAATGGTGGATGACGGTGTTCCCCGGCATCGCGATCGCTACCGTTATTTTCGGCTTCTTCCTGCTCGGCGACGGGCTGAGGGACGCGTTCGACCCGCATGGCCGAACCCGACGGGTAACCAGACGGATCAAGAGATTCTCAACACATACACATACAGGGAGTGGACAATCGCTATGAAAAACAGGAAGCTACTCGTTCTGATCTCTACGATCGTGGCCGTGCTGCTGCTGGCCGGTTGCACCAACAGCGCCAACCCCAAGGGCGGCGCCAGCGCAAGCCCAAGCGCCAGCCCGAGCGCATCGTCCGGCGGCGCCGAAGCGTCCCCGTCGGGCGAAGCCGCCGGCGGAGGGACGATTACGATCGCCTACTCGCAAGGCGCCGGCCAGACGATGGACCCGCATGAAGCGGGCGACTTGACCTCCGCTTCCTATGCGTTCGCGCTGTACGATCAACTCGTAACGAGCGGCACGGAAGAGAAGGACGGCAAGACGGTGGGCCGCACCGACCAGATCGCCCCTTCGCTCGCCGAGAAGTGGACCGTCTCCGACGACGGCAAGACGTACACGTTCACCCTGCGCGACGGAGTGAAGTTCCAGAGCGGCAATCCGGTGAACGCCGACGCGGTCGTGTACTCCTTCGAACGGGTGCAGACGAAGGGCGAGGGCGGCAGCTTGTACCAGCTCTCCAACATTCAATCCGTCACGAAGGTCGACGACCGCACGGTCGAGTTCAAATTGAGCGCGCCGAACCACCTTTTGCTGAAATACCTCGCTACCTTCACGTTCTCCATCGTCGATCCGTCCGTGGCCAAGGGCCAGCCGGACGACTACTTGACGCAGCACTCCGCCGGCTCCGGCGCGTTCACGCTGGAGAAGTGGGACCCGGCTTCGGAAGCGGTGTTCGTCGCCAACAAGAATTACTGGAAGGGCGCTCCGAAGGCCGACAAGGTTATCGTGAAGTACGTCAAGGAAGCTTCGAACCGCGAGCTGCTGCTCGAGAAGGGCGACGTCGACGTCGCGCTCGACATTCCGCCTAAGGATGTGGAGAGTCTGTCGAAGAAGGAGCATCTGACGATCAGCTCCGAATCGACGAACCGGATCGTCTACCTCGGCATGAACGCCAACTTCAAGCCGTTCGACCAGCTCAAGGTTCGCCAGGCGATCAACTACGCCGTCGACCAGAGCAAGCTGATCCAGGACGTCATGTACGGCCAGGCGGCCCCGATGACGAGCTCCATCTCGAGCAAGTCGCCGGCGCACACGTCCGAAGGCTACGAGTTCAAGTACGATCTGGACAAAGCGAAGCAATTGCTTAAGGAAGCTGGTTACGAGAAAGGCCTGACCTTCGACCTGACGGTCAACTCCTCCACGCAGGATTACGAGGATATCGCGGTGCTGCTCAAGGCCGACCTGGAGAAAATCGGCGTAACGGTCAACATCAACAAAGTCGCTCCCGCCCAGTATCGCGAGCTGATCAACAACAAGAAGGCGGCCGCGTTCCTCGGCAAGTACACGTCGCTCGTGAACGACCCGTCGTACCATTACGGCTTCCTGCTCGACAGCAAGGGCGCTTCCAACTACGCCGCTTATACGAGCAAGGCCGTGGACGACCTGCTGGCCGCGGCGAACGTGGAGCCGGACGACGCCAAGCGGACCGAGCTGTACAAGCAGGTTCAGAAGCAAGTGACGGCGGACGCTCCGTGGGCGTACCTGTACGAGAGCAACCTGATCGCCGGCTTCCGCGACGACGTCAAAGGCTACATTTTCTACCCGGACGAAATCATCCGATTCGTCACGCTCTACAAATAAAGGTTCAAGACCCCCGGAGCCGTTCGGGGGTTTTGCCCGCCTGATCACGGGAGGCGACGGTGATGACTCTTCTCTCCATCGACAATCTGGCTATCGAATTCGCCGGTCCGTCCGGCCCCGTCCGGGTCGTGGACGGCATCAGTCTCTCGCTGGGCGAGGGGGAGACGCTCGGCATCGTCGGGGAATCCGGCAGCGGCAAGAGCGTCACTTCCTTATCCGTCATGCGGCTGCTGCCCGAAGACCAAGCTGCCATCGTTCAGGGCGACATCCGTCTGCGGGGACAGAGCTTGGTCCGACTCTCGGAGGCCGAGATGAGGAAGGTTCGCGGCAACCGGATCGCGATGATTTTCCAAGAGCCGATGACGGCCCTCAATCCGGTCTTCAAAATCGGGCGCCAGCTGACGGAGGCCATCCGCCAGCATTCCCGCAAGAGCAAGCGGGAGGCCCGCAAGGAAGCGATCGAGCTGCTCGGCCATGTCGGCATCCCGCTGCCGGAGCAGATCGTGAACGTCTATCCGCATCAGCTGTCCGGCGGCATGCGCCAGCGGGTCATGATCGCGATGGCGATGGCCTGCGATCCGGAGCTTCTGATCGCGGACGAGCCGACGACCGCGCTCGACGTGACGATCCAGGCGCAGATTCTGGATCTGATGCGCAAGCTGCAGCGAGAGCGGGGCACCGCCATGCTGCTCATCACCCACGATCTCGGCGTCGTGGCCGAGACGTGCGACCGCGTGTCCGTCATGTACGCCGGGCAGATCGTCGAGCAGGGAGACGTCAAGACCGTCTTCCGGGAGCCGAAGCATCCGTATACGGCGGGCCTTCTGAAGTCCGTGCCGCAGTTCACGGGCGAAGGCAAGGAGCTGCACTCGATCGCCGGGCAGGTGCCCCATCCGTCGGAGTTCCCGGCCGGCTGCCGGTTCGCGAGCCGCTGCCCGTCCCGGATGGACGTATGCGAGAAGGTCGATCCCGCGGCGTACGACTTCGGCGACGGACATCGCTGCAAGTGTCATCTATACGGAGGGAGGGAGACAAATGCCGGCCTTGCTTGAGATCCGCGATCTGAAGAAGCATTATCCGCTGCGCAGACGGCTGTTCGGGCGGGGCGGCGGCACGGCCAAGGCGCTCGACGGCGTCTCCCTCTCGATCGGACAGGGCGAGACGTTCGCGGTCGTCGGCGAGTCCGGCTCGGGCAAGACGACGCTGGGCAAGACCATCCTGCGGTTGATCGAGCCGACGTCGGGCAGCGTTCAGTTCGAAGGCAGGGAGATTACGGGGCTGGGAGCGAACGAGCTGCGGCGGTTGAGAACGGATATGCAGATCGTGTTCCAGGACCCGTACGGCTCGCTCGACCCGAGATGGACGATCGGGCAGACGCTGGAGGAGCCGCTGCGCA
The DNA here is from genome assembly GCF_014212175.1 of Cohnella xylanilytica. Lineage (GTDB taxonomy): Bacteria > Bacillota > Bacilli > Paenibacillales > Paenibacillaceae > Cohnella > Cohnella xylanilytica. Next base: position 31,388 of record NZ_JACJVR010000075.1, read on the forward strand.
CGCATCTGCGCCTGTCGGACGAGGATGCGAAGGGCAGAATCGAGCGGATGCTGGAAGTCGTCGGCCTGTCGAAGCAGCACGCGTCGCGGTATCCCCACGAGCTGTCCGGCGGACAGCGGCAGCGCGTCGGCATCGCCCGGGCGCTCATCACGGAGCCGAAGTTCGTCGTCCTCGACGAACCCGTATCCGCGCTGGACGTCTCGATCCAGGCGCAGATTCTGAAGCTGATGCAAGAGCTGCAGAGCCGCTTGTCGCTGACCTATCTTTTCGTATCGCACGATCTGTCGGTCGTCCGGTATATCAGCGATCGCGTCGGCGTGATGTACTTGGGGAAAATGGTCGAGACCGGTCCGACCGCGGAGCTGTTCGAACGACCGCTTCACCCCTACACCCGGGCGCTCATCTCGGCCATTCCGGAGGCGGATCCCGCGAAGCGGCGGGAGCGGATCACGCTGTCGGGCGAGGTGCCGAGCCCCCGTAACCCGCCTTCCGGCTGCGCGTTCCATACGCGGTGCCCGATGGCGCGGCCGGAATGCAGGAGCGTGATCCCCGAGTGGCGGCAAGTGTCCGAGAACCGTTCCGTCGCATGCCACTTATACAACGAAGAGAGCAGGGATGAATCATGAGTGTAACGACGATCTGGCAAGGCAAACGATACTTCGAATCGACGGGGCCCTCCGGGTTCCCGATCCGCATGGACGCCACGCCGGCCTACGGCGGCGAAGGCAAGGGCGCGACGCCGATGGAGCTGATTCTGGCGGGGCTCGCGGGCTGCATCGGCATCGACGTGACGATGATTCTGGACAAGTTCCTCGACTCCGTCCGGTCCATCGAGATCGAGACCGTCGGAACGCGCAAGGAAGAGCCTCCGAAGGGGTATACGAGGATCGAGCTTATTTTCAAAGTGGAAGGCGACATCCCGGATTACCGCATCTGGAAGGCGATCGAGCTGGGCGCTTCGAAGTATTGCTCGGTATCCGACTCGCTGAGCGCGGAGATCGAGTACCGGCTTATCTTGAACGGCCAGGAAGCGAAGAGAAGCGAGCCGAACTAATTTATTTAAGGCAGAAAGCCCCGAGGAATCGGGGCTTTTTGCCGTTCATGAGGCACATAGTCGGGAAGAGAAGAGAAGGGATTCCGTCACGGGCGTGGAATCCAGATAGAGGCTTCGATGCACGGCTCGGCAGGTCGCTCTGCCGGGCAGAAGGGAGGACGATTATGGAGCTTATCGAGCGAATCAAGGGCGGGTTGTTCGGCGTTGCAGTCGGGGACGCGCTTGGCGGTACGACGGAATTCATGTCGCGGCGCGAAGTCGAGAACGTATACGGTTATCTCACCGAGATCGTCGGAGGCGGAGTCTGGAAGCTCGAGCCCGGGGAAGTCACCGACGATACGATGATGACGCTGTGCGTGGCGGAGGGCATCCTGGAGAATCCGCGCGATCCGATGCAGGCCATCGGGGAGAAGTATCTGGAATGGTTCCGTTCCAAGCCCAAGGATATCGGGAACATCATCCGTCATGTGCTTCAGGGGTATGACGGCAACTGGTTCGAGGCTGCTTTTCTCGCTCATATGGATCTCGGGCAGAGCGCGGGGAACGGTTCGCTGATGCGTTGTCTTCCGGCGGCTCTCTGTTATCCGAAGCTGGAGGACGTGGAGAAAGTAACGCGGATTCAGTCGAGGATGACCCACTACGACGAGCAGTGCGACCAGACTTGCGAGAGATACAATCGGATAGCTTATCATATGCTGAATGAAGCCGTTCCTCTTCGCGCGGCGATCGAACGGGAGGTTCGCGGGACCGAATACGAATCTTCCCTGGATCGGGAGCCGGATTGCGAGCCGAGCGGGTTCATCGTGCATACGTGGCGTTGGGCGATCTATCTTCTCATGACCTCGCGGTCGTTCGAAGAGACGGTTCAGAGAGCGGCCAACCTGGGAGGCGACTCGGATACGATCGGGGCCATAGCCGGCGGGCTGGCTGGCGTGCACTACGGCTATGAGGGCATTCCGGAGCGATATCGAGATCGAATTCTCATCAAGGACCGTTTGTCCGCGGTGAGCGAGCAGATCGTCGAGTTGAGACGGCGGATCGGGGCTTGAAAAGGGGAATAGCTCGTTTGCTTGAAAAGTTGACAAAATTTTCTTGAACGATGACGGTTCCTATGCTACACTCGTCTTAATAACAGCTCGACACGGAAGCACCGTGCCTGCAGAAGTTTATTTCTGCGTGCATGGTGCTTTTATTTTTTTCCAAGAGGAGTGGAACTCGATGTATCGTCCTATCGATTATCCGAAGAAGATCACGGAGAAGTGGCTCAAGAAGGCGTTCGCGCCGCTGACCGATTATCTGGAGAGCCATTATCCGGAGGAGAAGAGTAAGATGCTGTCGTACCTGGAGTTCATGTTCTGCGAGAATCAGCGATATTATTACCGCAATTGGTATACGAAGGGGTCGATCGCATTCGATCTGACGGGGCAGGTCGTCGTCTGCGATAAGGACGCTCTGCGCTGCGACTTCCAGCTTCCGGAGTTTGTCCCTGTCGACCGGCCTCCCAAGGAGGAGCGCTTCGTTCATCCGAACGTGACGCGGTGGGTCGAGAGCAAGCTGAACCCGCGGCAGGAGAAGCAGTTCGGCGAGTGGGTCCGCATCTTCCTGCAAGAATATTGGGGGCCTATGGTCAATTTCCATATGGAGGATCTGACGATCGGCTACCCGTTGAAGCGCGGAGCCTTCCCCGGCTGCTTGTACGTGTATCCGTCGGAGTTCCGGTCTCTGATGGTCTTCCAGTTCGTCGGGGACGAGATCGTGGAGATGAAGAGCGGCCTTGAGGAATATCGGAAGTTTCAAGATCGGGAGAGGGACTTGACCGTCAACGGCTGGCACGCGGTCACGATCTATCCGGAAGTGCTCGAGCAGGATGCCGACCTGTTCCGGGATTATCTGCGGAAGGCGACGCAGTTGGCTTTGCCTCGATAGTAGCAAATACTAGGCTGCACTTGGCGTTCTAGTACAAGTATTGTAGAAAATTTTGGGCATTTTCTATTATAATGAAGTAGATAGTGTTCGGTGGGCTTGCCACGGCGCAGCTCCTTCTGGAAAGGAGGGATGCCCGTGGCCCATGACAAGCTGTTCGACGTCTTGAAGTGGATTTCCATGCTATTAACGCTGTTCTTCAGCGTACGGAAGTTCATTCGCTTCATTCGTCGGAAGCTTCGTAGCATGAGAAAACCCACCGCAAAAGGTTAGGGCCTTCGGTGGGTTTCGCCTTGTATGGCGCGCCGTGGTTGCCCACTACGCTATCGAAGCGGTGTCGTGTTCCAGCACGGCACCGTTCTTTATTGTTGCCTTTATTATAACTTGCAAACCATTTCGTTTACAAGCGGGTATCCTTCTCATCTTGAAGTAGGACTCGTCCGATTCTTATGCGGTGAAGCGGGGAATGGTACGATAGGGAGACGAGCGGCAGCAGGACACGGCAGCCACAGCTTGGCTTGGAGGGAACGGAAAATGAACGACAATGGAACCGACGTTGCGAAGCTGAGCACGATTACGCTCGGGATGGGCTGCTTCTGGAGCCCCGAGGCGCTGTTCGGATCTCTGCCGGGAGTCGTCCGGACTCGCGTCGGATATGCCGGAGGCACGACGGAGCATCCGACCTACCGCGAGATGGGGGATCATTCCGAGACGGTCGAGCTCGACTTCGATCCCGAGATCCTCTCTTATGAGGCGCTGCTGGAGACGTTCTGGAATCACCATAACCCCATTAATATTAATGGGTATAAAGGAAGGCAGTATCAGTCGTTGCTGCTGTTCCGCGACCGGCAACAGGAAGAAGCCTTTCGCCGGGCGAAGGAACGAATGGAGGCAGAGAAGGGGCGGCCGCTCGAGACGGAGATCGTTCCGTTCAGGGGATTCACTCCGGCCGAACCGAGGCATCAGAAGTATTATTTGAAAAGATATCCGGACGCGATCGCCAAGCTAAGCGAGCTCTACTCGTCCGAGGAGGAGCTTACGAACTCGACGTTGGCCGCCCGGCTGAACGGATTGGCGAAGGGCTTCGCGAATCGGGAACGCCTCATCGGCGAGATCGGCCAATGGCCGCTCGATCCGGTCGCCCGGGACGACTTGGTCGCCCTCGTCCGGCGAATCCGTTGGTAGCCGGGAAGGAATAGGGCGAAGGCGCCCATTCTCAGGATACTTTTAATTTCCTTTAATCTTCCTTTTAGGATCGTCCTTCATGATAGAGACATCGCAAGATAAGGAGGATGATTCGAGATGAACGAACATCATGAGTATAGTACCGACGAACGCAAGGAGAACTTGGTTTTCAACCAGCACGACGAGCACGATGAACGTAGCGACAAAAACGAACGCAACGAAATCGACAAACCGGTAACCGTCTATCGCTATGAGCCTTGGACGAGAAGGACGCCCCTTCAGTCGTCGTATGAAGCGGAACTGGCCGCGGCGGACCGGGCGGAGAGCTCGGGAGGCGGAGCCGGCTACGGCGACAACAGCGGAAGGAATGGCAGTGATGGCGGCAGGAATGGCAGCGATGGCGGCGATGACAGCGGCCGCGGCGGTCCGCGCCGGCGGGGAGTGTCGCCCAAGGCGGTTCTCGCGTCCTTCCTGGCCGGAGCGCTGCTGGTCGGTGGACTCTCCTTCGCGTCGGACCGGCTGAACCTGTTCACCGGCGGCGAATCCGGCGCTGCCCAGTCGACGGCTTCCGGCGGCAGCTCCTATTCGGCGACGTCCGGACTGTCGACGGCATCCCTAAGCACGAGCAAGGGCATCGCCGCGGTCTTCGAGCAAGCAAATCCGGCGGTCGTGGAGATCGAGAATTACGGAGTGCCGACGAACAACTTCCCGTCGATCCTGTTCGGCGGGCGCGGCGGCTGGATGGGACGCGGGCAGCAGGCCCAGCCGCAAACCAGCCAAGAGGCGGAATTGATGGGGACGGGCACCGGCTTCTTCATTCAGAAGGACGGCTATATTCTGACGAATCAGCACGTCATCGCGAACGCGACGGAGCTGAAGGTGACCGTGCCCGGGTATGAGGAACAGTTGACGGCTAAGGTCGTAAGTGCGAACGAGAACCTGGACCTGGCGGTGCTGAAGGTGGAGAGCCCGGACGGGCAAAAGTTCCCGACGCTCTCTCTCGGCGATTCGGACCAAGCGAAGGTCGGGGATTGGGTCATCGCCATCGGGAATCCGGAAGGCCTGGACCATACGGTAACGGTCGGCGTGCTCAGCGCCAAGGAGCGTCCGATCACGATCACCGAAGACGACGGCACCGAGCACAAATACGAGCATCTGCTGCAGACCGACGCTTCGATCAACCCCGGCAACTCCGGCGGCCCGCTGTTGAACGACCAGGGCGAGGTGATCGGCGTGAATACAGCGGTGAGCACTCAAGCCCAAGGCATAGGCTTCGCCATCTCGTCCGCAACGATTCAAGACGCGCTCAAGGAGATGCTCGCGGGCACGGTGTTGCAGTCGTTGTAACTTCAAGGCAGGACTCCGCTCGATTGGATGGAGCAGCGACCGCCCCTCGAAGCTCTAACGGACACAGCTGCCGCTATTGAAATAGCGGCCGTGGTGTCCGTTAGAGTTGGCGCACCGCGCGAGACGAGAGAATACGAGAGAATGAGTCCCGCCATCCCCCCATTCAAACGCCAAGGAGCCTCCCCAAAGGGAAGCTCCTTGGCTGCTTTACTTCCGTCAATCGCCGCGATTACTTCTTCACCGTACTGTTGTACTGCGCTAGCTTCTCGTTAATCTGCTTGGCGGCGTCGTCCAGGGCGGCCTTCGGATCCTTCTGCCCGTTCAACGCCGATTCGATCGCGCCTTCGACGATCTGGCGTGCTTCCGGGAACACGCCCATCATCGCGCCGTTCGTGGCCGCAGAGTCGATCGAGGCGTGAAGCTGGTCGACCGCCGTTTGGAATTGCGGGAATTTCGCCATATTATCCTTAAGCGCTTGCTGGTCGTAAGCGGCCTTCGTAATCGGAAAATAACCGGTGGCCACGTTCCACTTCGCCTGCACTTCCGGCGAGGTCAGGTACTTGATGAACTCCCAAGCCGCCTGCTGCTCCTTGTCCGGCTTGTTGTTCAAGATGTACAGGCTCGCTCCGCCTACGACGACTCCGCCTTCCTTGGCGTCGGCCGGGCGGGGCAGGAAGCCGGTGCCCACTTCGAACTTGCCGGCGACCTTGTTGACGATGTTGCGAAGGGAAGCGGTGGAGTCGAGCGTCATGCCGATCTGGCCGGCCGCGAAGGCGGCGGAGGTGTCGTCGGTTTTCCGTCCGAGATTGGAGATGACCTTCTCGTCCAGCATTCTTTTCCACCAGGTCAACGTCTTGACGCCCGCCTCGCCGTTCACCAGAGACTCGGTCGCCGGAGACGTTCTGCCGTTGCCGTTGTTCAGATACTCCGCGTTCTGGTTGGCGAAGAACTGCTCCATGAACCAGCCGTAGATCGCGATGGAGCCGCCCGTGATGCCGCTCTTCGTCAGCGCTTTGGCGTATTCTTCGAACTCTTCGTACGTCTTCGGCGGCTTCTCGGGATCGAGCCCGGCCTTCTTGAACGCGTCCTTATTATAGTAAAGAATCGGGTTCGAGGTGTTGAAGGGCATGCCGTTCAGCTTGCCGTCCATGGAGTAGTAGCTCGTAATGTGCGGTTCGAGCTGGCTCAGGTCGTAGGAGTCGGTGTCGATGAACTGCTGAATCGGCGTGATGTAGCCCGAATCGACCATGAAGCGGGAGCCGATCTCGTACACCTGCACGATGTCCGGGCCGCCGTCCGAACCCATCGAAGCCTTCAGCTTGTTCAGGCTCTCGTCGTACGTCCCTTGGAAGATCGCCTTCACTTCGATATCCGATTGGCTGGCGTTGAAGTCGGCCGCGAGCTTGTCGATCGCTTCCGCGTTCGCGCCGGTCATGGAATGCCACCACGTGATCTTCACCGGACCGGCGGACTCAGAGGCGGATTCGGAGGCGGACTCGGCAGGATCGCCGCCGCTTGCCGGAACCGAGTTGCTGGCGGATGCGAGAGACGGCTCGGAGGAAGCATTCTCGTTGTTGGCGGAGGAACTTCCGCATGCGGATGCTACGAGGAGAAAGGCGACGGACGAGACGGCCAGCCATTCTTTGGAACGAAGCTTCTTCATGGTACGGTACTCTCTCCCTTTTCGACTCGATTTTTTTTACCTCTATCAATCAACTGCTTGTCGCAGCGGATCGTAGCCGGCGGCCCCGCGGCCTATCCCTTCAGCGCGCCTACGGTCATGCCTCGCACCAACTGCTTAAGCCCCAGCGCCAGCATAAGCAGCGAGGGCAGGAGGACGAGGGCGATGCCCGCGAACACGAGGTTCCAGGCCGTCGTCTCCTGGTGCTGAAGCATCGCGATGCCGATTTGCACCGTCCTCATCTTGTCGGTATTCGTAATGAGCAGCGGCCACAGATAGGCGTTCCACATCTGCAGGAAGGAATAGACCGCGAGCGTTCCGAGAGCGGGACGAGACAGGGGCAGGACATGCGATAGGAAAAAACGGACATGACCGCACCCGTCCATGCGGGCGGCTTCGAACAGCTCCGCCGACAGCTGCAGGAAAAACTGCCGCAGCAGGAACGTGCCGAACGACGCGGCGAGGAAGGGGACGATCAGGCCCGGATACGAATCGAGCCAGCCCCAGCCGCGCACGGTCAAGTAGTTGGGAATCATCGTCACTTCCCAAGGGATCATCATCGTGGCCATGAACAGGGCGAACAGCAGGTTCTTGCCCATGAAGTTCATGCGGGCGAACGCGTACGCGGCCAGGCTGGAGGTGACGAGCTGGCCGAGCATGACGACGATCGAGACGAGGAACGTGTTCCCGATGAACGCCCCGATCGGCACGAGATGGAAGACGTCGACGAAGTTCCGCAGGTAGAGATGATGGGGCACGACATGCGGCGGGTACTCGCTCGCTTCGCCCGGCGTCATGAGCGAGGTGGAGAACGTGTACAGAATCGGGTACAGCACCGCCAGCGCGCACAAGGCCAAGACGACGTACAAGACGGCAGCGAATAGTCGGCGTCTCATTGGTAGTGCACCTTCTTTTCCACCCATTTGAACTGAACGAGCGTGAGCAGAACGATGATGACGAACAGCACGAGAGCCCTTGCGCTGCCCGAGCCGAAGCGGAAGTTGACGAACGCTTCCTGATAGATCGAGTAGACGAGCACGTTGGTCCGGTCCATCGGGCCTCCCAACGTCAGGATGTGGATCTGGCCGAACGATTGGAACGAGCTGATGACCGAGACGATGGCGAGGAAGAACAGCGTCGGCGACAGGAGCGGCAGCAGAATCCGGGCGAATACGCGCAACGGGCCGGCTCCGTCGATGGCTGCACTCTCGCGGAGCTCGTCCGGAATGCCGCGCAGGCCGCTGGACAGCACGATGTAATTGAAGCCGAGGTTCATCCACACCGTCATGAGGGAGACGGAGAGCAGCGCCCGCTTCGGATCGACGAGCCAGGAGATCGGATCGAGATGGATGAGACTTCGAAAATAGTTCAGCATGCCGAGGCTCGGGTGGTAGAGGAACATCCAGATGACGGAAGAGGAGCCGACGGACAGGACGACCGGCAGCGAGAAGGCGAATTGGAAGAGGGACAGCCCTCTCTGACGGCCGCTCGTCAAGGCGGCGAGGACCAGCGCGAGCACAATGCCCGTCGGCACGGTCAGCAGGGCGAACGATACGGTGACTTTTAAGCCTTGGACGAATTGGTCGCTTTGGAAGAGATAACGGAAGTTATCGAGACCGACGAACCCGGCGACGCGTCCGGTCGGGTCCGTGGCGTGCAGGCTCAGATAGACGGACTTGCCCATCGGGTAGAAGAAGAAGATCGCGAACAACAGCAAGGAGGGTCCCAGAAAAGCGTAAGCGAGCGCATTCTCCCGCCGCTTCAAGCCGCTCAGCGTTCTCTCGCGGCGGCGCGCCTTCTCCCGGGTTCGGATTCGATTCCGGGGGAGGCTGAGCCTCTCGTCCAACCCGTTCATTCCTCCTGCTCCTCCTCCTTTCGGGATTCGACTGGCGGCCGGCAATCGGCTCCCCCCTCTCATCCTATCGGGCCCGTATCATCCGGGCGTCTCTTAGGAGTAAACTTTCTGTAAATTCAAAAAAGTCGACGTGCAGGCGCACCAACCATTACCTGTAATATAGAAGTAGACAAAGAGGGGCGAGTATTGCAAAATTCTACTAACCGAACTTACGATTTAGGTATATCGTGAAAGATCATCGAACAAGCGACGGGAGGCAGACGATGAAGAACGGAATGTCCGCTGCGGGGCTGCGGGATGTACCGGAGCTGCGCTATTTGAATGCGGATAATGTAGCTCGATATCGGGCGGTCATGCGATATTTCTATCAAGAGTATCAGCGTCTGCGCTATTGGATGCGCCCCGAGGAAGTCTATGAAGGCGTAAATAATTGGGGCGTGCTGGACTCTTATACGTTAGAGCAATGCCTGGCCGATCTGGAGCAGCTTAAGAACTGGCAGAATCTGGCGTCGCGGCACGATGGCGGCAGAGCCGTCACGATCGAAGAATATATGCGCAAGAAGAGCCTATACCTGTTAACGCCGTACTCGATCGAGATCGAGCGGATGCTGGAGACGCTGGAGACGATCAAAGGGTATGGAGGCTCCCTGGAGACCACTTATCTGGATACGATCTCCGAGTGCTTGCTGTCCATCCGCGGGAACGTCGGAGCATTCGCAGCGGGCGAGGCTCTTCAGTGTTGGGACAAGCTGTTTCAGGCGTTTAAGCAAATGCACGAGAACGCGGCGGACTTCATCGGCAGCATGAACTCGATTCAGGCGGAAGAGATGATGGCGACGGATGCGTTCCTTGCGATGAAGGATCGGCTGACGGATTATTTGCAGCATTTCGTGAAGGGTCTGCAGCAGAGCGCCTATCAGATCGAAGGGCATCTGCAGCAGATTACGCCGAACGTGCGGGACCTCTTCCTCGAGCAAGCCGTGGACGATGAGCTGGCCAAGCCGCGGCTGGACGAGGTGCAGTCGCGGGAGGAGCTTCTCGACCGATGGACGAGAGGCTGGATGAACTTGCGCCGTTGGTTCCTCGGGGACGACCGGGAGGCGAGCGAGCTGCAGCAGCTGGAGCGCGCGACGAAGGATACGATCGCGAAGGTCGTCCGCAGCGCGCTTCGCTTGCAGGAACGCAGAAGGGTGGGCGTAAGCCGGAGGAAGGACCTCGAGTGGCTGGCGGTCCGGTTCGAGCAAGCCGAATCGCTGGAGGAGGCCCATTGCTTGGCCGCTTATGCATTCGGCCTGTTCCCGGGCCGGCATCTTCAAGGCGAGGACGTGCGAACGACGGATCGGGCGGATGCCGCGATGTGGCAGGAACCTCCGATCGTTCGAGGGATTCGCTCAAGGAGCCGCAAGCGTCTTGGCAAAAGCGATGCCGAACCCGTTCGTTCCGATGACGAACGGAAGCGCCAGCACCGGGCGATCGTCGAAGCGCAGCTCCGGGAGGAGCGCGAGTATCTGGAGCAGCTTGCAAGCCTGGGCAACGTGCGGTTGGAGCAACTCGGCGTATTAGAGCCGCGCAAGCGGCTCCGGCTGCTCAGTTGGATCGGCCGATGTACGGCGAGTCCCAGCCGCTCCTTCGTGACGTCCGACGGCTATCGGATCACGCTGTCCGCAGCGAAGGCCGGCGAGAGGGCCGTTCTTCGTTGCACGGACGGGGATTTGGATATGCCCGATTATGTCATGAAGGTCGAGTACGCGCTAACGGAACGGAGGGCGACGGACAATGGCTAAAGGCGGGGCTCGTTCCTGGGCGATTCGCCGGATGCGGGCGCAGGCTCGGGAAGGCTCGGACGTATGGGCCTCCCGCCGCCGCGAATGCGCCAATGCGCTGCTGAACCGCCCATGGATTCGCAAGGACGAAGATCCGGAGCTGTTCTATTGGGTGAAGGATCAATACCGCGAGCTGCGGGATTGGTTTGCGGAATTCACGGGCTTCGTGCTGCTGCTCACCCGAACGATGGCGAAGCTGGACAAGGCCCCGTTGCATGCGTTGCCGTGGATGGGCTTCGGCGAGTTTCGGGAGAGCCGGGATTACGTCTTCTTCACTTACGGGCTCTGGTATTTGGAAAATAAAAGCGAGCTCGATCAGTTTCTGTTGACGGATATGGCGGAGCATCTGCGCGAGCAGATGGTCGGAGAAGGCATGGCCGTGGATTGGACGCATTATCCGCATCGGTTATCCATGGTCAGAGCGCTCAAGAAGCTGCGGCAGTTGGGCGCATTATCGGCCATCGACGGCGAGGAAGGCGACTGGGCCAACAACAAGGAGCAGAACGTGCTCTACGAATGCTCGCCGCATGCGAGATATATGCTGCGGCAGTTCCCGCAGGAGCTGAATCGCTATGAGTCTTTGCACGATCTGCATGAGCTCGCCGTCTATCCGGAGACGACGGAGGGCGAGCTTCGGCAGAGAAGGCACAGAGTCTACCGCCGGCTTCTGCTGGAGCCGGTCGTCATGGACCGGGACTGGGAGCCGGAAGATTTGAAGTATATCGTCAACCAGCGCCGCTCGATTGCGGATCAATTGCAATTGATGTTCGGTTGGACGATCAGCCGCTATCGGGAAGGGCTGCTCGTCTTCCATCCGGAGTTGACGGGGGAATCGGCGTTATTCCCGACGGCGGCGGCGATGTCCGATCTGGCGATGCTGTTCGCGGGAGAGATCAGACGGCGCATTCATCGGGAGGACGCCGTCTGGTATCCCGAGAACGATGGGAGCATCGTGCTGACGAGAAGCGATATGGAGACGTTATTGCTTGTTCTGCAACAGAAGCATAAGCCGTATTGGAGCAAGGAGCAGCAGGACATGACTTCGGCGGAGCTGGCGAGCGGGCTGATGGCGCATCTTGTCGAGTGGAGCTTGGGAAGGTGGATCTCCGAGGAGAAGTTCGCGCTATCGCCTGCGCTTAGCCGTTGGAACGCCGAATATCGATCGGAAGATTCGCAAGGGTTCGAATGAAGATCAGGGACGGAGGGGTCGGATCGTGATTACGGAGGAGCGCACGGAGCAGGAGAGCGGTGCGGCTAATTCGACGCGAAATCGTTGGGAGATGTCGCGCGCGGGGATATTCAACTTCTGGTATTACGACGATGAAGAACTGACGTTGGAGCAGGGCAGACTTATGCTGAGAGGAACGAATGGAGCGGGCAAGTCCGTGACGATGCAGAGCTTCGTGCCGCTTGTCCTGGATGGGGACAAACGGCCGAAGAGACTCGACCCGTTCGGCTCCAGAGACCGGCGAATCGAATATTACCTGCTTGGCGAGGACGACCGGCACAGCGACCGGATCGGATACTTGTGGCTGGAGTTCCATCATCCGGTCAAGGATCTGTACAAGACGATCGGCATCGGCCTGCGCGCCAGGAAAGGCGGCTCCGGCGCCGCATTCTGGGGCTTTGTGCTGGAGGACGGCCGCCGAATCAACCGCGACTTCTGGTTATACGACCGGGAGGTCTGGCTGGAAGGCAAGGGGAAGTTTCCGTATGATCGCAGAGAGCTGCAAGAGCGAATCGGCGCGGGCGGCGAAGTCGTTCAGGAGCAGCGGGCCTATCAGCAGTTGGTCAACAAGTCGCTCTTCGGATTTTATGATAGCGAGTCTTACGGGGATCTGCTGGAGCTGCTGATTCAATTGCGCAGCCCGAAGCTGTCCAAGGACTTCAAGCCTTCGGCGATCTACGAGATCTTGACCGATGCCCTCCCTCCGTTGCAGGAGGACGAACTGCGCCCGCTGTCCGAAGTGTTGGAAGATATGGACCAGATGGCGGATCGACTGGATGAGTTGAAGCTTCAACGAACCGAATTGGACAAGCTGCATCAGGTTTACGATCGTTATAATCGGCTGCTGCTGCTGCAGGCATCCGAACAGATGCTGGATGCCAAAGCGAATCAGGATAAGGCTCAGAAGGAATACGACGAGGTCCTTCAAGCTCGCGACGAACAAGAGCTGTCGCGGCAGAAGACAGCCGATCGGTTAAAGGCGACGGAAGAAGAACTGGCCGGCATTCAGGCGGACCTGGACGTGTTGAATCGTCATGACGGGATCGGCAAGCATCAAGAGCTGCAGCGGTTGGAAGAGACGATTCGGGACACGCAGCGTTATGAAGACAATGCTCGGGCAAGGCTGACGACGGCCACGGCGAGAATCGAACGCTTGAATCGGGAGCAGGAAGAGGCGGTTCGGGAGAGTCGGGAGAGGCTGCAGGCTCAGCATGACGTGCTTGAAGAGATGGAAGGCATGGCTCGCGACAGCGAATACTACGAGCATGATGTCTATCACCGGAATTGGAGCGGCGGGCCGCCGGAGGACGACAGGTTCTTGGCGTCTTGGCGCAATGACGCGGGCAAGCACCGGGAGAACTTATCCTCGGCGTTGCAGCTTGGGGAACGGGAGCAGGAGGAAGGGAAGCGGGTCGAAGCTTACGAGAAGGAGCTCGGGGAGCTTCGGCTCTTGCGGGACCGGGCCGAACGGGACGCCGGCGAGAAGGAACGGGCTTATGAACGGCAGGTGTCGGCTCACAAGGAGCGGATCGTGTCGTGGAAAAGCCGCTTGAACCGCATTGCCGTTCAAGACGAGGAATTGGCTCGCATGCTTCGAGCGCTATCGGAGATGACAGTGAGTCGGCGGGATTACGGCCCTGTACGCGCCGTGGCCGGTCAGGCGGCCGATCGCGCCAGAAGAGAGCTGACCGAACGCGGCCTGCGGCTGGAAGCGGATCGGCAGGCTGTTAGGGTCCGAAAACTTCAGCTGGAAGAAGAGCTTCAAGGATGGAAGCTGAGCCGCGAGCCGGAGCCGATTCGCTCGGAACGCAGAGCCAAGGAACGGGCCTCGCGGACGGAGCTTCAAGGGGCGCCGTTGTACGCCGTATGCGAGTTCAAGAGTCATGTCGGCGACAAGCAGCGCGGGCTGCTGGAGGCGGCGATCGCCGCGAGCGGACTGCTTGACGCCTGGATCGCTCCCGACGGGTCTGCTTCCTTGATGTCGGCAGATGGAGAAGAAGTGTGGGCCGTCCCTCAACCGATCGAATTCGGTTACACCTTGGCCGATTATTTGCAACCGTCGCCATCTCCGGAGAGCGGATTGTCCGCAGAGACGATCGACGCTTTGCTGCGCTCGTTTGCTTGGACGGACAAGGGCGAACAATCTCTTGCCGCGCCGGCGGCATGGGGCGGCGGCGATTCGAATGCCGCCGCAGTAGGCTTCGGTCATTTTAAGCTCGGTCCATTGATCGGCCAGCTCGCGGATGCGCCGCCCGCCCAATATATCGGCAAGGAAGCTCGCCGGAATTACAAGCTGGCGCAGATCGACCGTCTGGAAGCCGAGATTGCGGACCTGGAGCGGGAGCTTCTCAGGCTGGCGGCGCTTCAGTCGGAAGTGGAGGAGCAAGAGAGGGCGCTGGATGAGGAGCTTGCCGCTTTGCCCGACGATGCGGAGCTCCAGGAGAAGCTGGACGAATGGGCTTCGGAGCTGTCCAGGCTGAATGTGCTTCTGGAGCAGGAGAAGAAGATGTCCGAGCGGCTTCGGCAGATGACCGCGGAATGGCAAGAGCTTCGAACGCAATTCGCCATGCGGGTATCGGGATGGTCGCGGCTGAAGCGGCTGAACGATCTTCGGGAAGCCATCGAGACGATGCGCTCATATTCGCAGAGCATTACGGAGCTGTGGTCGGAGTGGAAGCAGTATTGGCAGTCCGTAACGTCCCGCGACAGAATCGCGGCGGAGCTGGCCGAGCAGGAGGCTTCGGCGGAGAACGAACAAGAGCTTCTGGATGAGCTCTCCCATAAGCGGCAGCAGGCCAAAGTGCAGGCCGATAGCCTGCGCAAGTGGATGAGGGAGCAGGGCATAGACAATCTGTACGAACAATTGGCCGAACTGGAGAAGCGCAAGCGGTCGCTGGCCGAACGGCGCAAGAGCGAAGACCGGCAAGTTCGCGAGATCGAACAGGCATTGGCTGCCCTGGGCGAGCGGCTGCTCTCGAGGGAACAACGGCTTGAGGCGGAGAAGGAGGCGGTCGAACGGGTCTATGGCCGTTGGCAGATCGAGCTTGAATTAGGGCTTGTGCCGGAATGGCCGGCCGGAGCCGCGAAGGTAGAGATGGCGGAAGCCTTCAAGCTGTGCCGGGAGATTCGCTCGTCGCTGCAAGCGATGTCGGGCCGAAGCGTCTCCAGCGCTACGACCAGCTTGCACGATCAGTTCCATGCCGTGAAGCATCTGCTGCTCGATTACTCGCTCGAGATGGTAGAGACGCCCGAATCCGGCAGGCTGCAAGTGTTCTCCATGCAAGACCGTTCTCGGCCAAGGACGCCTGCGATGCTGCTGGCCGAGGTGGAGTCGTTCATCGAAGAACAGAACGGTTTGCTCGGCGAGAAGGACCGGGAATTATATGAAGAGATTATTTTGCGCAGCGTAGGGAAGGCCATTCGTCAGCGTATTTATCGCGCTACGCATTGGATCAAGGAGATCAATAAGCTGATGGGGCAGCGGAATACGTCCAACGCTTTCCGCCTTCAGCTCGATTGGGTGCCGAAGCCGGCGCAGTCGGAGCAGGAGTTGAACGCGGAGAAGCTCGTCGACTTGTTAATGAAGGACGCCAGACTGCTGCATCAGACCGAGATCGACCAGATGAGCCAGCACTTCCGTTCCCGGGTCGGATGGGCGAAGCAGGCCGCTCAGGAGGAGAGGGAATCGCTCCGCAAGCAAATATACGAGCTGCTGGATTACCGCACGTGGTTCCAATTCGAGCTTCGTTATCAGAAAGGGGAAGCCGTAGGCTACAAACCGCTAACCGACGCCAGATTCAATACGTTCAGCGGCGGCGAGAAGGCGATGAGCATGTACATTCCCTTGTTCGCGGCTACCTCTTCCCGATATGCGGACGCGGCTCCCGATGCGCCGCGAATTATCTCCCTGGACGAGGCGTTCGCCGGCGTAGACGATGAGAACATCCGCGATTTGTTCGAGCTGCTGACGGAGATGAACTTCGACTATATGATGACCTCCCAAGCTTTGTGGGGGTGCTACGATACGGTTCCGCGCCTTGCGATTGTGGAGATTTATCGACCGAAGGATGCCGATTACGTCACGCTGTTCCGCTACCGGTGGAACGGGACCAAGCGGGAATTGATCGAATGATCGGAAGGGACGAGCGGAATTCGAACGGCGGCGACGACAGCAAATCTTATTTCGAGCAACCGGGCTTGCGGCGATTGGTCGAGGAAGTGCGCAGCAAGTTCGATTCGAGGGGAGCGTCCGGCAATGTGACGTTGGAGGCGCTGTCCGGCGAAGAGAGCGAGGCGTTGTCCAGTCTGCTGGAGCGTTATTATCCGCCGGGCCGGCGTGCGACGATCTCGTTGCGCCGCTTGGAGAGTCGGCTTCTTGAGAGCGCGTTCGGCTGCACGATCCGCGAGATGCTGGAGAACTTGGACGGTCGTACCGTTACGATCCGTTCCGAACGCAAGAGAGAGAAGGCCGAGGCATGGATTCGGCTCTTGCGAGACGCATCTGCCGCCGCAGGATTACAGGAGGGCGGGGATGATTATGCCCCTATTCGGCAATGGCTGAAGGGGGTGGAGTCGGGAGTTGCGGCTGGCAGCCGTACATTAGGGCGGATGGCGGATGCCGACCCGGTTATGGCCGAGCGGCAGCTTGCCGTTTGCATCGAGATTGTCATGCAGCTGTGGGATCGGCAGCGCGTTCTCGAGCGCGAGCGCTGCATGATCCGGCTGCCCATTCTGGCCGCTTCCGCAACCGGCAACGCCCATGCGCTGGATTGGCAAGAGCCGCTAGGCAGGTTGCTCGTCTTCGCCATTCAGGAAGTATGGGGGCAGAGGACGGAAGGGGACAAAGGCTCTGGCGTCGCTGACGGCGAAGGCGGAGAAGCGCCGGCGGATGAGTCGGCGTTACCCGGAGGCGCTCTGCTTCGAAGAGAGCTGTATCGAACGGCGGGCATCGCGGATGACGATATGAGCTCCCAGGTTCTCTTCTACGCTCCGTTATGGACGCAGGATCGGGAGGAGAGGCTGCTCACGCTCCGGCAAGTTGAGCGTATGGACGAAGTGCCGAAGCCTTCGGTGATCTGGGCGGTGGAGAACCCCTCTTTATTCGGCTATTTACTGGACCGGGGGCTAAGCGAAGAGACGTTAGGCGACGCTATGCTGGTATGCGTGAACGGCTATCCGAGCTCTGCAACGCTTCGGTGGCTTGACCGATGCATGCTGGATGGCGAAGGCCGCAGCCCGGAGCTGCGCTACGCTGGCGATCTGGACGTTCAAGGCCTGGAGATTACGCTATTCCTGCAGCAACGCTACGGAGATCGATTCCGGGCCTGGCGCATGTCGGCAAGCGACTACGAACGAGGAGCAGGGAAGGGGCTGCCTCTCGCGTCCGCGGAGAAGCGGCGATTGGAGCAAATGAGCCTCCCATGGGAGGAGACTCTCATTCCCGTTATGCTCGCGAGAGGGGTTAAGCTGCATCAGGAAGTCCTCGCGGAGTCGTTATGGATGGATTTGACGGGCAACGCAAATAGGATGGAGTAGCGATTATGCTGTGCCTGGTGCCCGTTTCGATTGGAGGGAGGCGGCTAACGAATCGAGGAGACGCTATTTCGCCAAAAATCGTGGATTTTCGAATCTAACGAATCGTATAGACGCTATTTCGTGCCGGAAGCTCGTTTTTCCCCCGATTGGACCTAAATAAGATCGCTGGAGTTCGTTAGAGTTTTCAAAATGGGCTTTTGACGCTAAATAGCGTCGTCTGAGTTCGTTAGAGAACGGGGCCTATGATCCGGAACATTATGATCCGATTCCGATGGCAACCATGAACGAGACTTCCCTGTCACCCTATCCCAAGAAGCCTGTTAGCGAAAGGGTCTTTCGTAGAAAAAATGCCGCAATGCGGCATTTTTCTGTTCGGATACCTTGAAGCCGCTCTGCGGGATCCATTAGATGATCGCTTGCGCTTCTCCCGCAAATTCCTGCGCGGCAAGGGCGCGTATCGTGCGCGGAGACGCCTCAGATGTGCGGGTTGGCAGAGCCGGCTTCCTCTTACAATGGGTCTATCCACCCACGGGGAAGAAAAGGGGATCGACTCTATGTCTCGCGCAACGACAGGTACAACCGCATCCACGTCCGTATCGGCAGCGACATCCGCAAAGGCCTCTACAACCACGTCTGCATCCGTATCGACATCCGTAACAGCCTCTACAACCATGTATGCATCTGCAGCGACATCCGTAACGTCCTCTACAACCACGTCTGCATCTGCAGCGACTTCCACAGCCGCCTCTACAGCCGCTCCTACAACCGAGTCCAAAGCCACATCCGCATCCGCACCCGGTCCGGACCGGCAAGGCTTCTGGTCCAATCGCTTCATCCGATCCATTCTGCTGTCCGCCGTGTTCCTGCAGCTCGGCATCTGGGTGCGGAACTTCGCCATCCTGCTGTTCGTCACGGAGCAGACGGACAAGGATCCGGTCGCGCTCTCGTTCATCTCCGTCGCGGAGTTCGCGCCGATCTTCGTCTTCTCGTTCATCGGAGGCGCGTTCGCCGACCGGTGGCGGCCGAAGCGGACGATGGTGCTCTGCGACGTGCTGAGCGCGGCGTCCGTGTTCGCGGTGCTGCTGACTCTCGTCTACGGAGGATGGCAGGCCATCTTCTTCGCCACGCTCGTCTCTTCGATTCTCTCCCAGTTCTCGCAGCCGGCCGGGATGAAGCTGTTCAAGCTCCACGTCCCGGAAGAGCAAATTCCGATGGGAATGTCGATGTACCAGACGATCCAGGCCGTGTTCATGATTTTGGGTCCGATGCTGGGCACGCTCGTATACTTCCGCCTCGGCATTCAAGCCGCGGTCGTGCTGATGGGCGTCTGCTTCCTGCTCTCCGCCGCCGTGCTGACGACGCTGCCGAGGGACCAAGTGATCCGCAAGACCGGACCATCCGCTAGGATCGGCGAGGACATCCGGTCGGGCCTGCGTTATGTGAAGGGCAACAAGATTTTCGTCTATATGGGGAGCTTCTTCCTGGCCGCAGGGCTGGCGCTCGGCCTCATCAACCCGCTTGGAGTGTACGTGGTGACCGAGCACTTGAAGCGGGCGGAGGATTCCTTGCAGTGGCTGACGGCCGCGAATGGAGCGGGCATGATTCTCGGCGGCATGCTCGTCATGGGGCTGTCCAAGCGCGTCTCCCCCCGGGTGATGCTGCTGATCGGGTTCGTCGGCAATGCCGCCGCGGTGGCGGTCGTCGGATCCACGGGCTCGATGGGCGTTGCGCTGGCGGCGCAGTTCGTCTCCGGCCTCATGGTGCCGTTCATCCACATCTCCTGCCAGACGCTGGTGATGAGCCACGCGGAGGAAGCGTTCGTCGGCCGGGTTAGCGGCATTCTGAACCCGCTCTTCACGGGAGGGATGGTGCTGACGATGAGCCTGTCCGGCGTGCTCAAAACGAATCTTCCCCTCGCCGCGCTCTTCGGAGCGGCAGCCGTTCTCTTCCTGCTCGGAGCGGTCGGCGTCCTGCCGCTGCTGCGCCATAAGGAGCCTGCCCGCACGGCACCCGCCGCCGCCGGACTTCGCCATCATTGACCGATCCGAGAGGCGACGCCACTCGGAAGGAGGAACCCCGGCATTTTTTGCGGGGTTCTTCTTCTTTTTTGCGCGATGGAGGTCTGGGATGTCCGCTATAATGGTAGGCAGAAGCTTCAACCGACATAAAGGAGATGCGACGCATGACGCGATTCGATATCGACAAAAACGAGATCTACCGGATCGTCGCCGAGAACTCGCTGGATACGATCGTTCTGGTCGACGGCGACGCGGTCGTCCGTTACGTCTCTCCGTCCATAGCAACGTTATCCGGCTACACGGTCGAACAATACGAGGGCACGGACGCGTTCGCCATGCTCATGCCGGAGGACCGGGAGCGAATCCGCGAACGGTTCGCCCAGGTCGTCGAGACGCGGAGTCCCGTGGACGTCGACTATCGGTTCCTTCACGCCGACGGCCGCATGGTCCACGTGGAGACGAGAGTGAAGCCCGTCCTCGACGCGGACGGCCTCGTTCAATCCGTCGTCGCCGTCGTCCGGGACGTCACCGACCGCAAGCAAGCCGAGCAGCTGCTCGAGAACATCCTGGACAACGTGAACGCTTCCGTATGGTCGATCGACAAGGATTTTAAGCAATATCAATATCACATCGGCAACACCGAGAAGGTGTGCGGCATTCCGAAGCGGGAGATTCTCGACCGGCCGATCCGGATTCACGACCACATCCATCCGGAGGACAACGTGTCGCTCATGGGCGAAGTGAAGGATCTACTGGACAGCGGCGTGCCGGTGCGGAAGGAGTTCCGCTGGATTCACGTTCCGAACGAGACGTTGTGGGGGCAGATGATCATCCACCCCTACCGGGACGGGACGGGGGAGATTCGCAGGCTCGACGGCATCATGCTGGACATCACGGAGAAAAAGCGGGCGGAGCTGGCTCTCGAAGAGAGCGAGCAACGGTACAAGTCGCTGTTCGAGCATAACCTGGACAGCGTTTTCTCCATCGAGCTGACCGGTCTGCACTTCGTCAACGCCAACCGGGCGTTCGAGGAGACGACGGGCATCCGGCTCGACCGGCTGACCGACCGCTGCTTCATCGGGCTTATTCACGACGAGGATCATCCGGAAGTTTTCCAGGCGTTGATGGAAGTCATGCAGCGGCAGGAGCCGCGCGATATCGAGTGCCGGCTGGCCCGGATGGACCGAGGCGAGCGGATCGTCAGCATCACCTTCGTTCCGATTCTGCTCGGAGGCAGCCTGACCGGCATCCACGGCATCCTGAAGGATATCACGAAGCGCAAGCAGGAGGAACAGGAGCTCATCCGGAGCGAGGAGCGGTCGAAGGCGCTGCAATTGAGCTTGAACCGGCTGTCGAACGACCTGGCGAACGTCATGAAGGTGTCGGAGCTGGAGGAGCGGCTGATCGGGGAGATCCGAAGCGTGCTGCCGGCTTCCGGCGTCTCGATCGAGGAAGAGGCGGAGGAAGCGTCCGCGGGCGGCGATGAGGAGACGGGAGAGATCCGGGTCCGCGTCCGAATCGGCGAGAAGCCGCAGCCGGCGCGCCTGAACCTTCGGCTGGAGCGCCCGCTCGTCAAGATGGAGGAGGAATGGCTGGAGACGGCCGTGCATTATGTGAAAATCCTGTACGACAACCTTCACCGGACGGAGGATCTGATGAAGCGGCTGGAGCACCTGGTCGGGACGAGCGAGACGCCGAGGTGGATGCTGCGGCTGTTGTTCCGGCTGTCGGAGAAGGAGCGGGCCGCCCTCTCGAGCGACCTGCACGATTCGGTGCTGCAGGACCTCATCATCTGGTACCGGAAGCTGGAGTCGCTCCGCTCCGCGGGCTCCTCGTTCGGAGAGGAGACGCGGGAGGAGCTCGTTCGGATCGAGAACGGGCTGCTCGACGCGATTCACCAGATTCGCATCACTTGCAACGAGCTTCGTCCTCCTTTTCTGCTGAA
Source organism: Cohnella xylanilytica (assembly GCF_014212175.1). Lineage (GTDB taxonomy): Bacteria > Bacillota > Bacilli > Paenibacillales > Paenibacillaceae > Cohnella > Cohnella xylanilytica. The sequence goes on from NZ_JACJVR010000075.1 coordinate 52,982, forward strand.
GATGGGGTTGGTGGAGTCGCTGAGAAGTCTGTTCGAGTATGCTCGCATGTTCGCCAACTACGAGATCGAATTCCGGGCGGGGGAGCTGGACGCGTCCCTGAACGAGGACCAAATTCTCGGCCTCTACCGGATCGTGCAGGAGCTGCTGAACAACGCGACGAAGCACTCGCGGGCGAGCCGCGTCGTCATCTCGCTCGAGGACGAAGGGGACCGGATCGGCTTCCGCTACGAAGACGACGGAGTCGGAGTCGACTTGGCCGGGCTCGGAGGCTCCTACTCGCATATGGGGATCTCGGGCATTGAGAAGAGGGTGCTGAGCCTGGAAGGGGAGGTGGACGTCCAGTCCGCCCCGGGCCGGGGCTTCCGGGTGGCCATCGAGGTGCCCAAGCAGACCATGGAGAAGGGGGCGCTGGCGCTATGAACGTCTTGCTGGTCGACGACCATCGGTCCGTGGTCGAAGGAACGAAGATGCTGATCGAATCGGAGCCGGACATTCAAGTCACGATCGAGACCGACGTCTATTGCGTGCCGGACCTTGTGCGGCTGAAGAAGTACGACGTCATTCTGCTGGACTTGTACATGCCGAACATGAACGGGGCCGATCTGGCTCGGAAGCTGCTCGAGTACGTGCCGGACGCGGTCATCCTGATCTACTCGGGGTTCGAGATCGCGCCGCATTTCAACCTGCTTATGGAGTCGGGCGTCTCCGGCTTCGTCTCCAAGACGTCGACGCGCGAGGAGCTCATCCAGGCGATCCGCTGCGCGGCGAGGAAGCAGGCGATCATCCCGATGCAGCTGCTGCGGCAGCTGAGGCGCCAGGAGATCACCGTGCAGGGCGACGCCGAACGCGAGCCGACGACGATCAGCCGGGAGGAGGACCGGCTGCTTCGCGAGCTGGCGAAGGGGAAGAGCAACAAGGAGATCTCGAAGACGCTCATGATCAGCCAGCGCTCGCTCGAGTACAGCCTGACGGAGCTGTTCCAGAAGCTGCACGTCAACTCGCGGGTGGAGGTCATCAAGAAGGCGAAGAGCCTTGGGATTTTGCCGGCGGAGGATTTGTATTGATCGGGCGGCGGGATGGTGCGATAGATGTGCTGGGCGATGGGTACAGAGAGGATACAGAGAGGATACAGAGGGTACAAGGCCGGGCCAACCGGCCTTTTTTTCTTTGTGGGGCGGCGGGCGGAGACACGGCGGCGGGGACGAGGACGGGGACGAGGACGAGGAAGACGGACGTCTAATCAAGCAGGCGCGAATCCGTCCAAGGAGGCTTGGCGTTCGAGCCGATTGACAAATTCGTACGATCGTACTAAAATTCAAACCATGAAAACCAATAAACCATCCCAAACCAAAGAAGGGGCCGCGGCCGACCGGACGAGGAAGGCGCAGATCCTGCGGGTGGCGATCGAGACGATCGCTACGCTCGGATACGCGCAAGCCTCGGTAGGGCAGATCGCGGCGCGCGCCGGCATTAGCAAAGGCGTCATCACGTACCACTTCGCGAGCAAGGACGAGATCATGGAGCAGATCGTCAAGGAGGTATACGAAGCGGCCGTCCGGTTCATGCAGCCGATCATCGAGAGGGAGACGGTCCCCGTCGCCGTGCTGCGGGCGTACATCGAATCCAATCTGGCATTCATGGCGGCGAATCGCGACCATATCGTCGCCTTGACCGAGATCGTCGGGAACGCGCGCGAACCGGACGGGAGGCCGAAGTTCGCGGACTCGTCGGACGATTCGATCCTGCAGCCGGTCGTCGAGATTCTGCGGTGGGGAGAGCAGACGGGGGAGTTCAAGGCGTTCTCCGACTTCTCGGCCCGGGTCGCCGCCATTACGCTGCGAAGCGCCATCGACGGCGTGGCTTACCGGCTGGCGGCGGATCCCAACCTCGACGTCGCCGGCTTCGCGCGGGAGCTGGCGGAGTTGTTCTTGGCGGCCGTCCGCCGTCCGGCTTGGGAGACCGAGACCGAATCCAAGGAGAGAGGGTGACGGAGGTGAAGCGTATCGATTCGAGAGCGGTTAACGCCAGAAGAATGGAGGGAGTTCTGGCATCCGCATGCTGCATCGCTGTCGTCGCCGTCCTCGGCGTCCTGACCGCGCGCTTCGGCTGGCCGGTCTGGATCGTCGCGTCCGCGGCGGCGTTGGCCGCTCTGACCGCTATCTTGGAGCTGGCGGTGCTGCCGGGGCTTCTCTACCGCTCGTGGCGATATTCCGTCGCCGAGAAGGAGATCGAGCTTCAACACGGGATCTGGGTGCGAAGGCGGACGTTGATTCCGATGACGCGCATCCAGCACGTCGACTCGAAGCAGGGGCCGATTCAGAAGCGGTACGGGCTCTCCTCCGTGACGTTCTCCACCGCGGCGGGCAGCCACCGGATTCCCGCCTTGTCCGAGGCGGAGGCCGAGCGCGTGCGCCGACAAATATCCGATTGGGCGGGGGTTGCCGATGACGACATCTAAGCAGGGGGAACCGGGCCGACGACTGCATCCGATCTCGATGGTCTACTTTATCGCGCGGTCGGGGAAGGAGCTGGCGGGGATGCTGCCTCTCATTCCCGTCGCCATCCTGCTGGTTAACCGGCTGTTCGGCGAGGCCGTCGACCGCGCCCTGCTGACGGCCGCGGTTATCGCGGCGGCCGCCGTCGCGATCGTCTCATTCGCTTGGCTTCGCTGGCGGCAGTTCCGCTATCGCGTGGAGCCCGGCGTCCTGTACATCGAGCAGGGGCTCTGGGTCCGTCGGAAAACGTGGATAGCCAAAGATCGCGTTCAATCGATTCACGCGAGCGTCAGCTTGTACGACCGCTTCTTCGGTCTGGTCCGGCTGGAGGTGGAGACGGCCGGCGGGGACGGCAAGCCCGAAGCGGCACTCAGCTCCATAACGGCCGAGGAGGCGGCGCGCGTTCAGGAGGCTCTCGGCTTCGCCCGCGGCTCCGCTCGAAGCTCCGCCCGTGATCTTGCCCAAGGTTTAACCCAAAATCCTGCCCAAGATTCAGCCCGAGGCTCTGCCCGGAGCGCCGCCCACCAACCTGACGCATCTATCGCCTCTGCCGCACCCGCTGAACCGTCCGGCCATCCCGTAGACGCGGATGCCGCGAACGCGGGGCAGCCGGAGACCGCGTCACCGAGCGGCCCACCTATGTTCAAGCTCCCTCTTGGCCGTTCCCTTGCCCTTAGCATGTCGACCGCCAAGTTCGCGCTGCTCTGGCTGACGATCGGCGGAACCGCCCTGAAGGCTTGGGACGAGTGGCTGAAGAAGACCGCGCTATGGGAAGCCGTGCTGGACCGCCTCGGATGGCCGGGGGCGATCGTCCTGCTCCTAGCCGGATCCTGTCTGCTCGCGGCCGCGGCCGTCTTCCTGCTGGACGGAGGCTTCCGGCTGGAGTCGCAGGACGGCACTCTGACGATCGAAAGGGGCTTGCTGGAGAAGAAGCGGACCGTCATCGCGGCCCGCCGCGTCCAAGCCGTGCGCGTGACGGAGAACCCGCTGCACAGGCCGTTCGGACTGGCCAGCGTCCGGATCGTCGTCGCCGGCGGCTCGGACGAAGACAAGAAGACGGTGGACTTGTTCCCTCTCGTTCGCTTCGCGGAGCTTCCGGCGCTGCTCGACGCTTATTTGCCGGACTATCGGCTGCCCGAGACGTGGAATCCCGTCGGCCGCGGCGCCCGAGCCGTCTACGTGACGGTTCCGCTGCTGCTCTGCCTGATCGCCGCCGCGGCCGCCATCGTCTGGATTCCGTCGGCCTGGAGCTGGTTCGCGCTGCTGCTTCCCGCCGCCGCTTGGCTGAACGGGACGATGGAGCTCCGTCAGGCGGCGTGGTCGCGGGAAGAGAGGCAGCTCGCGATCCGGTTCGGCGGGGTGTCCAGACAGCGAGTGCTGATCGCCAAAAGCCGCGTGCAATGGCAGCGGATCTCCCAGAATCCGCTGCAGGAAGGGAAGGCGCTGGCGACCTTCAAAGTCGCCCTCGCCTCGGGCAAATCCGGCGCCGTCTTCGCGCTCCGGCATGCGCCCGCCGCCGAGATCCGCTCGCTGTCGGACTGGCTGGCCGAGCCGGCCGGACGACGATAGAGCCCTGGAGGACTCCCTTCCTCGGGCTCCGTTCATGGGGCCGCGGCTTAGTCGAAGCGCCTGCCGGCAAGAGAAAAGCGAGCGATCCGCTCCCCGGGACCGAAGGCTCATCCGTCGTACGGATGGGTCTTTTTTTTCTACGGCGTGCCCA
>NZ_JACJVR010000076.1 GCF_014212175.1 Cohnella xylanilytica
GCGCTCGGGCCGGGCGCGCCGGTCCGGCGACGGCTGCCCGCGCTGGGCCGCCATGTCGCCTGGCTCGCCCTCGCCCTGTCGCTGGCGGCGGGCGGAACGGTCGGGCTGCTGGCCCAGCAGAGGACGGGCGGCGACGCGGCTCCGCTCCCCGCGGCGCCCTATGCCGATCCGGTCCCCGCGGAGAAGAAGGACGTCGGCATGCCGGATAGGCTTCGGTATGCCGACGTCGATGCCAAGGCCGTCAAAGCGTATTTGCGCAGCCGCGATTCCCTGCTCGCGGACGAGCCATACTTCGGCGCCATCGTCGCCAGCGCCCGGAAGTTCGACGTGAATCCGCTGCTCCTGTTCGCGATAACCGGGCAGGAGCAAGGCTTCGTGCCCCGGTCGGGCAAGCAGGCGCGCCAGATCGTCAACAATCCGTTTAACGTGTTCCACAGCTGGCAGGATTACAACACGGATATCGCGGACTCCTCGGAGATCGCCGCCCGCACGATCGCGAGGCGGATGGTCAAGAGACCGGAAGGGCACGAGCCGTTCGAATGGCTGAACCTTACCTATGCCGAGGACCCCGCCTGGTCCGAAGGCGTACGTTTGATTTTCGACAAGCTCGCGAATCTCTCAAGGTCAAAATAGGCGCGGCGGCGTCGGAAAAAAATATGAAACTTGTATGCTTCTTAGCACGTAAAGGAATAATAGTTAGAAGCGCTATATCCTATTTCAGCTTATTCATCGGGAGGACAATCGAAACTCAATGGCAGACGCGACACTATCGTCAGAACCGGACTCATCCAACTCATTCTGGTCTCTACTCAGGAAGGGCAACACTTCGTCGGCGACGGCCGCGATCGGCAATACGCTGCTGGCCGTGGTCAAAGGCGTCGCGGCGTTCCTGACCGGCAGCGGCGCGATGTTCGCGTCGACGATGCACTCCGTGGCGGACGCGGTCAACCAGGCGTTCGTGTTCACGGGCAGCGTCCTGGCGGAGAAGCGGCCGACGCGAAGGTTCCCGACCGGGTTCGGGCGGGTCATCAACCTGTTCTGCATGGTCGCCGTCATCGTCGTGACGGTGATGGCGTACGAGACGATTCACGAAGGCTTTCACCTGCTTAAGCATCCCGCCCACACGTCGGGGATGTGGCTCAACCTGATCGTTCTGCTTCTGGCTCTGGCGACGGACGGATTCGTCCTGATCAAAGCGATGAAGGAGATTCTTCACGAGAGCCGGGTGGAGGCGAAGGGGCTGCGCATCTTCCCCCAAGCGTTCCGGCATGTCGGCCGGGCCGCTCCTCCGACGCGGCTCGTGTTCTACGAGGACCTGGTCGCGACGCTCGGCGCGCTGTTCGCCCTCATCGCCGTTCTGGTCACCTCGCTCACGTCGTTCCACGCGATCGACGGCGTCATGACGATCGTGATCGGCATCCTGATGGTCGGGGTCGCCTTCCGCGTCGGCTACGACAATATGGTCGGGCTCATCGGCGTGGCCGCACCTCCGGACGTGGAGGACAAGGTGGCGAAGATTATTTTCTCCCATCCGAAGGTCGTCGACATCAACCAGCTCCGCATCCTGCAGGAAGGCCGCTATTACCACGTCGAAGGGCTGATCGAGCTGAAGAAGGGACTCAGTCTCGCCGACGCGGACGATATCAAGTTCCAGGTGCGCGACGAGCTGCTGAACGATCCGCACATCTCGGACGTGACGCTGGGCATCATCGAGGACAACGGCGTGACGGACTGGGATCCGGAAGAAGACGAGGAACAAGACTAAGCCCCGCGCGGGCTCTCCATAGAACGTAAAGAAGGAACCTGAGCGTCTAGACGCCAGGTTCCTTCGCTATTCCGAGATAGTCGTCGATGGCGGGAGGCACTTCCGACAGCGCGGTTAACGTCAGCAGCGCTCCGCGAGGAGGCGTCTCGATCGTCAGCAGGTTGTACGTCCATTCCTGCTCGCGCTTCATGTGGATGGCGTGAATGCCGCATTCCACGGCGGGGAGGACGTCGGTTCGCAGCGAATTGCCGATCATCCACGTACGGTCCGCGTCGAAGCGGCCTTCGCGCAGAATCTCCTTGAGCGCGTCCGTGTTCTTGTGTACCCGAACGTAGATCCGGTCCTGGAAAAATCGCTCCAGATTCATCCGCTCGATCTTCCGCCGCTGGATCGCAGGGTCTCCGCCGGTATAGAGGTGAAGACGGTGGCCTTGCAATGTCAACGTCTCGAGCGTCTCCTCCATGAACGGATACGGCTCGACCTCGTGGTCGTAGACGCTCATGCCGAGCTCCCACAGCCGCTTCTCTTCGTCCTTCGATCCCGGCCTGCCGAGCAGGTCGCCGAAGTACCGGTACGTGTCCACGAACGAACGGGGGAAGTGATCGAACTGAAAGCCGAAGATCTTCACTCCGGCGATGTCGATCTCCGTATGCTTGTCGATAATGCTCTCGCGCGTCGCCGCTAACGGCGCGAACCATTCCGTCATCAGGTCGGCGAACTGGTCGAGGACGAGATTGAAGTATTTATTGCAGTAGATTAACGTGTCGTCCAGATCGAATAAGATGCTCTGCTTCATTGCGCTCGCTCCTTCAATACGTTGCCGGGGGCTCCTTTGTTTATCGTATCCGTCCGCAGCCGAAGGCGCGCCCCGTTCCCGAAGCCGGATATCTTCCATTATGGCCGCGAATACCAGGTTTGTAAATGCGCGCGAAGTGGCATGATGGTAACAAAAAGCCCTTCGCCGCGATCGCGAAGGGACGGAGGTGAGTCGCTATGCCGAGAAACGGCAGCACCAAAGCGGACGATCAGCAGAACTTCGCCCGCCTGAAATCGGAAGCCCGGACGCCGAATCTGGAGAAGCTGTCCCGCCTTCCGCCGAGCCTGAACAAAATCAACAAGAACCTGCCTTGATGCCTCTCAGGCATACTTCTCGCGCTTCGCCCGAAGATCCCTCTTGATGAAGGCGATCCTCTGGCGCACATAGAAGTCGTAGCTGCCCCCGCGCAACTCCCGGGGGCTTATCGTATGTCCGGTGTCGTTATCGATGATGACGAGCTTCCCGTCGGCGTAAAATTTGAAAGTAAGATCCGTTGACGGGCGGCTTCCTCTCGCAGGCTCTACAAATCGCAGGTGCTCGCAGTTGACCATTCCCATCCACCTCGTATTCAGAATTATTCGAACAAATGTTCTTGTTCCCATTATAGCAAACATTTGTTCGTATGGAAAGGCGTTCCGGAATACAATAAACTAGATTCATTGGGGAAACTATCAATTCAAGCATCGCCGGAGAAGGAGCACAAGCAGCCATGATCACGATATCGGGATTGACCCGCACTCTGCCGCAAGGCAAAACGGTGCTTCAGGAGATTCGCGGACAGCTGGAGCCCGGCACGTTCGTCGCGATCGTCGGGGCGAGCGGCAGCGGCAAGTCGACGCTGCTTCGCTGCCTAGCGCTCAAGGAGCCGTGGACGAAGGGAGAGTACCGGTTCGACGGCCAGGAGGTCATGAAGGCCGGCCCGCTCGCGAAGCTTCGCGTTCGGCGCAAGATCGCGTACCTGGAGCAGAAACCGCTTTTATACGAGAAGAAGACCGCGCTGAAGAACGTTCTGATCGGAGCCGTCGGCCAAGTGTCCTGGATTCGCCGGATGACCGGCATGGTCCGCAACGACGACTACATGGACGCGATGGACACGCTGGAGGCGGTCGGCCTCATCGACCGGGCGAAGCAGCCCGCCGAGAAGCTGAGCGGCGGGGAGCGCCAGCGGGTCGCCATCGCGCGGGCGATCGCCCACGGCGCGGAGCTCGTTCTGGCGGACGAACCGGTCACGGGGCTGGACCCGCACTCGGCCGAGGACATTATGGCGATCCTGAAGAAGCTGTGCAAGGAGAAGCGGACGACGATCGTCGTGGCGCTGCATAGGCTCGAGCTGGCCGAGAAGTTCGCGGACGAGATCTGGGGCCTGCATGAGGGACGAATCATCATGAACGTCCGGGGACGCCGGCTGACCGGCGCCGAGAAGGTGCGCCTGTCGTGACGGCCGTCATTCGGCCGGCCCGTTCGGAAGAGGAGATCCGTCTCGCGCACCGGCTGGAGGCGGCCTGTTATTCTCCCGAGCTGGCGGCGTCGCCCGAGGCATTCCTCTACCGTTGGCGGACGTACCCGGACTACTTCCTGACGGCATGGGAAGGGGAACGGCTCGTCGGCCTCGCCTGCGGCGTCCGGACGGACGCGGAGGATTGCTTCGACGTCGGCATCAAGAAGCTGCTCGGAGGCTCGCAGGACGGACGCAAGCTGTGCGTCCTGTCGGTCGCGGTGGACGAGAGCCGCCGCGGCGGCGGCCTCGGGGCGAAGCTGCTCGCCGCCATTGTCGAACGGGCGAAGCGCGGGGGGCTCGCGGAAGTCCTGCTGATGTGCCAGAGCGGTCTGGTCCGCTGGTACGAGGCGAACGGCTTCCGGCCGACGGGACTTATTCACGACGAGCACGGCGGCGTGGAGTGGCACGATATGATCATGAAGCTGACGGAAGAACGGCTCCCAGGCTGAGAGGCTTGGGAGCCGATCCGATTGCGGGAGTCCGATCAGAAGGTCTCTTCGGGCGATTCGCCGGCAAGCTCGTGCAGGGACTTGATCTTGCCATGGGGATGCTGCGTCTGCTTCCGTTGCTTCCAAGCGTTCTCCCTGCGGCGTTTGGACGTGCTCATGGCGCATTCCTCCTCGCGATTCGCATCGCCTAAGATTCGGAGCTCGGCTATATCGTGGCGCAAGCGAGGGGCGGTTATGCAAGCGGGGCGCGGGCGAGCGGGTTCTGAACGTGACGCATTCTGGGGCTGAGCGAGGAAGAAGCGCGAGATTGGAAAACGAAGGAAGCGCGGAAGACCGCGCTGCTTCGGCCGGCGCCGGAGAAGCGGAAGTTAGCGGAAATACGGAAGTTAGCGGAAATACGGAAGTTAGCGGTGATACGGGGAAGTTCCCGAAGATTCGGGAGCTGCCGGAGATAACGGAAGAATTGAGGGTGGGGGTTCGGATGATGGAAGCGACGAAGGAGAGATGGACCGCTCCTCTGCTGTCGGTGAATACGGGCGCGGCCCGCTTGGGAACGTACAAAGGACGGGAAGCGAAGTCCGGCATCGGCAAGGAGCCGGCGGACCGTCCGCTTCTTCTCGGGCCGACGGGGCTCGAAGGGGACGAGCAGGCGGACCTGGTCAACCACGGCGGGCCGGACAAGGCGATGTGCGTCTACAGCTATCTCCACTATTCGCACTGGGAGGCCGTTCTGGGGCGGAAGCTGCCGATGGGCGCGTTCGGGGAGAACTTCACTCTGGACGGCATCTCGGAGGACATGGTGCATGTCGGCGACGTCTTCCGCGTCGGCGGGGCGACCGTCCAGATCAGCCAGCCGAGAGTGCCTTGCTGGAAGCTGGCGATGCGGTGGGGGCTCGACGAGCTGCCCGCTCTCGTGACGCAGACCGGCGCGACGGGCTTCTACTTCCGGGTGCTCGAGCCGGGAGAGGTGGCCGCCGGCGAGATCGAGCTCGTCCGGCGTCATCCCGCGGGTCTCTCCGTGAAGGAAGCGAACCGGATCATGCACCGCGACAAGAAGGATACGGAAGGCATTCGGCGGCTGCTCGCGGTGGAGGCGCTGGCGGACAGCTGGCGCGATACGCTGACGAAGCGGCTGGCCAAATCGGAAGCGGAGGGATAAGAGATGTCGTTCGCCGACAAAACGGTCGTGATTACCGGCGCGGCCGGAGGAATCGGCCGCGCGTTATCGCGGTCCTACGCGGAGCAAGGCGCGGCCGTGCTGCTGACCGATCTGCCGGGCGAAGAAGGCGAAGCGCTGGCCCGTTCTCTCGTGCAGGAGGGGGCGCGGGCCGAGTTCTTCGCCGCGGACCTGGCCCGGCCGGAATCGGCCGCCCGGATCATGAAGGCCGCCTCGGACGCGTTCGGAAGCGTCGATATTCTGATCAACAACGCCGGTCTGGGCATCTGGAAGTCCCCGCTGGAGCTGGAGCTCGAGGAGTGGGACCGCGTGCTGAACGTCAACCTGCGGGGGACGTTCCTCTGCTCCCGGGAAGCGGCGAAGATCATGAAGCGCCAAGGGACCGGCGGCGCGATCGTCAACATCGCTTCCACGAGGCATCTGCAGTCTGAGCCGAACTCGGAAGCGTACGCCGCCTCCAAGGGAGGCATCGCCTCGCTGACCCACGCGCTCGCGCTGTCGCTCGGCCCGGACCGGATCCGGGTCAACGCGGTCAGCCCCGGCTGGATCGAGACCGGCGATTACACGGCGTTGCGGCCGGAAGACCACGATCAGCATCCTTCGGGCAGAGTCGGCGTTCCGGACGACATCGTCCGCGCCTGCTTCTACCTGACCGATCCGGAGAACGGCTTCGTCACCGGCATCGATCTGGCCGTGGACGGAGGCATGACGCGCAAGATGATTTACGTGCCTTGAGAGCCGTCACGATAGATCCGTCGGCAATCGCAGGCGATGGCCGACATACAATAAGAGGAAGAGGGAGGCGGATAGGCGCTTGGGCGGGACGAGACGGGCTTCGCCGTTCCGCGACAGCGAAATTCGTAAGCGTTTTCCAACAACGGCAGGAATTCGCGGGCGAACCGCGAAAGGTATCAACATCGCAGCCAGATGCTTCCGACGACTCTCCGACTTAGCATTCCGAATATGCGAAAGGGGATAGGCAGCCATATGGTCACGTTGCCCAAAACGAACGAGCTAGGCTTCTTCGAGATCCGGCTGGAATCGATCGGCGGACTCGGAGCGAACCTGGCGGGCAAGATGCTCGCCGAAGCCGGAGTGATGGGGGTGGGGCTGAACGGAGTCAGCTTCAGCTCCTACGGCTCCGAGAAGAAAGGATCGCCCGTCAAAGCCCACATCCGCTTCTGCGCGCCCGACGCCCGAATCCGCGATACCTCTCCCGTCGAGCGTCCTCACGTCATCGGCATTTTCCACGAGAACCTGTCCCGTACCGTCAACGTCATCTCCGGCATGCGCGAAGACACCATCGTCCTGGTCAACTCCAAGAAGCCGCCCTCCGTCCTCAAGGACCAACTGAAGCTGAAGAGCGGCACGCTCGCCGTCGTCGACGCGACCGGCATCAGCCTCGAAGAGAACAACCGCGTCAACATGGCCATGCTCGGCGCGCTGTTCCGGCTGTGCCCGTTCCTCGATCCCGAATTCATGAAGGGCGTCGTCCGCAAGTCGCTCGAGAAGAAGTACCCCGGAGCCGTCCAGCCGGCGCTGAACACGTTCGACCGCGGCTACAAGGAAGTGAAGTTTCAGACGTTCGAGCTCGCCCCGGGGGATTCGATGCCGGCGTTCGTCCGGATGGACACCCCCGTGCTCGGCTACGAGACGCAGCCGATCGGCGGCCTCATCACGAATCCCGGCAACAGCGTGCTGAAGGATCTCAGCATCTCCCGCGCCGGGCGCCTCCCGCACTTCGCCGACGACAAGTGCATCCACTGCGCCGCCTGCGACAACGTATGCCCCGACTTCTGCTTCGTCTGGGAGGAGCTTCCCGACAAGAAGGGACGTCCCCAGATGTTCCTGCAAGGAATCGACTACCAATACTGCAAGGGCTGCCTGAAATGCGTGCAAGCGTGCCCGACGGACGCCCTGTCCGCCGAGCTGGAAGAGGACGGGTACGCGGACGGACGCCGCGTCGCCCATCGCTTCAACTACGTCGTCTAACCGCTGCGTCGTCTAATCGCGATGTCTACTATCGCCACGTCCTCGATCGCCGGGCCGGGCCCGGACGGCTTTTCTCCCGCCTCCATCCAAGCCTTGTCGCGCCAACCGATCCTTCCGCCGCCGTCTGCCGGTCCGACTCCCTGATGACAATGGATGATACGAATTCCAAGTCGAGTCCAGAAGGGTGGGCAACGGTAAAATGGCAATCGATATCCGCAAGGAGCACGGCCAAGCGGGAACCGCGGAGCAGCGCGTCGTCTACGAATCCGGCAACGAGATGGCGGCTTACGCGGCCCACCAGATCAATTATCACATCATGGGGTATTTCCCGATCTCCCCGTCGACGGAGGTCGCGCAGTTCCTCGATCTGATGAAGGCGAACGGCCAGCACGACATCGTCCTCATCCCGGCCGACGGCGAGCACGGCTCGGCGGGCGTCTGCTACGGAGCTTCGACGGCCGGAGGCCGCGTCTTCAACGCGACGAGCGCCAACGGCTACCTGTACATGCTGGAGCAGATGCCGGTCCAGTCGGGGACGAGGTTCCCGATGGTCATGAACCTCGTCTGCCGCTCCGTCTCCGGTCCGCTGGACATCCACGGCGACCATTCGGACCTGTACTTCGCCCTCAACACCGGCTGGCCGATCGTGCTGTGCCGCGATCCGCAGGCGGTCTACGACATGAACCTCATCGCGCTCAAGCTGGCCGAAGATCCCGAGGTGCGCCTGCCGGTGCTGGTCGCGTCCGACGGCTACTTCACGAGCCACCAGAAGCGGCGGGTCATGACGTTCGCGAACCGCGAGGACGTGCTGGCGTTCGTCGGCGAGAAGCCGCCCGAAGGGTTCGCGCACGTGCTCGACCGCGACAACCCGATTACGGTCGGGCCGTACATGAACGAGCCGGACTACATCAACAACTGCTACCAGCAGTCGATGGCGATGTACAAGGCGGAGGAGGTCTACGACCGGATCCGCCGGGAGTATGCCGCGCTGACGGGCCGCGATTATCCCGTCCTCGACCTGTACCGCATGGACGACGCCGAGGTGGTCGTCTTCCTGCTCAATTCGTCGGCCGAGATCGTCAAGGACGTCGTCGACCAGCTGCGCGAGAAGGGCGTGAAGGCGGGATCGATCTCCCCGAACCTGATTCGCCCGTTCCCGGCGAAGGCCATCGCGGACGCTCTGAAGGGCGTCAAAGCGGTCACCGTCGGGGATCGCGCCGACTCGTACGGCGGCCACGGCGGCAACATGACGCTCGAGGTGAAGGCCGCGCTGCATACGTACGGCAACGCCGACACGATGGTGATCAGCCGCGTGTACGGGCTCGGCGGGAAGGACTTCTACGCCGAGGACGGCCTCAAGCTGTTCGAATTCGCGATCGAAGCGGCCGAGAAGGGGAAGGTCGAGAAGCCGTTCGATTACCACGGCCATACGAAGGGCGACCCGGCGAAGGCGCCGAAGCGGGTGCTCGAGCCGATGCGGTACGAGGACCTGAAGACCGGGCTCATCACGGTGACGCCGGACGAGTCGACCGGCAAGCTGAACGTGCGGGTGCCGCCGCTCCGCTCGCTGACGAAGAAGCCGAAGCGGATCGCGCCCGGGCACGGCGCTTGTCCGGGCTGCGGCATTTTCTCCGGGCTGGAGCTGTTCTTCAAGGGCATCGAAGGCGACATCGTCGCCCTGTTCCATACCGGCTGTGCGATGGTCGTCACGACGGGGTATCCGTATTCCGCCCACAAGGCGACGTATATCCACAACTTGTTCCAGAACGGGGCCGCGACGCTGTCCGGCGTCGTGGAGATGTTCCACGAGCGCAAGCGCCGGGGCGAGCTCGACCACCTCGGGCTGAAGGACGACTTCACGTTCGTCATGATTACCGGCGACGGCGGCATGGACATCGGCATGGGCCCCGCGATCGGAGCCGCCTTGCGCAATCATCGCATGATCATCCTCGAATACGACAACGAAGGCTACATGAACACGGGGGCGCAGCTGTCCTATTCGACGCCGCTCGGCCACCGGACGTCGACGTCGAATGTCGGCAAGAGCCAGGCCGGCAAGGTGTTCCACCACAAGGACACCGCGCAGATCATGGCGGCGACCCACATCCCATACGTGTTCACGGGGAGCGAGGCGAATCCGCAGGACCTGCTGAAGAAGGCGGCCAAGGCGCAGTGGTACGCGCAGAACGTCGGCATGGTGTACGGGAAAATTCTGATAACCTGTCCTCTCAACTGGCTGTCCGACGACAAAGACGGCTCGACGATCATCGAGCATGCGGTCAACACCTGCTTCTTCCCGCTGTACGAAGTCGAGCGCGGCATTACGACGATTACCTACAACCCCGAGGAGAAGGGCAAGCGGGTGCCGATGGCCGATTGGCTGAAGCTGATGGGCAAGACGAGGCATCTGGTGAAGCCGGAGAATGCCGGGCTGCTGAAGGAATTCGAGGACGAGATCGAGCGTCGCTGGAATATGCTGAAGGCGAAGCACGACAGTCCTTATCTGTAGGCCGGGGCGGTGAAGCGGATGCCATATGCGCTGATGCATACAGGAACGGGCGAGCTGCTGTCGGGCCGGCAGGTGAACGGGTACTCGCTGGCTTATTACGGGATTCTGCTATGGGAGGAGGCGCCGGCCGAAGAGGAGAGGCTGGCGGCGATTCTGCGGACGGACCGCTACGGTCCGGTCGCGTGCCCGCCGGCTTCGAAGCAGGGCCGGCACGAGGCCGAATGGGAGCAGGTGCTGGAGCTGTCCCGCTGGAAGCCCGCGCTGCTCACCGAGCAGGAGGCGAAGATGGCCAACGTCAAGCTGCGCAACGACGCGGCCTTGCGCGTGTACTTCCGCGAGGGCAAGCTGCAGGCGGAGCCGATCGTAAGAGATGCGTGAAGGGAGCGATCCCCGGAAGCGCCGTCGCGGGCGCGTCCGGGGATCTTTTTCGCATCCGGGGAGAGGCCTCATGTCGGCGCCGGTGCTATGAATGCGGAATTTATCGGCATTGGAGGCATCCTGCGCCAGCGCGGACGCCTTGTATGCCGAATTTTTCGGCATTGAAGGTATCCTGCGCCGGTGCGTCCGCCTTGAATGCCGAATTTATCGGCATTGGAGGCATTCTGCGCTGGCGCGGACGCTTTGAATGCCGAATTTATCGGCATTGGAGGCATCCAGTGCCGGTGCGTCCGCCTTGAATGCCTAATTTATCGGCATTGGAGGCATCCTGCGCTGGCGCGGACGCTTTGAATGCCGAATTTATCGGCATTGGAGGCATCCAGCGCCGGTGCGGACGCCTTGAATGCCGAATTTATCGGCATTGGAGGCAACCTGCGCCGGTGCGTCGCCTTGAATGCCGAATTTATCGGCATTGGAGGCATCGCCAGCTTGAAGGCGGCGGATTTATTCGAGGCGACTCCATATCGTCTCCTTGAAGATCCGGAGCGGAACCGCGGTCTTCTTGAACAGCTCGCTCGTGAACGTCGCGACGAGGTCCGCCGCGGGAACGACCAGAATGAACTGGCCGCCGAAGCCCATCGCGAAGAAGCAATGCGGCCCTAAGCGGTCCCCCTCGCCGCCGCCCAGCGTCCACCAATGATAGCCGTAGGAGCCGAGGCGATCGTACGTATGAAGCCGAGTGCGCGTCGATTCCTCGATCCATCGTTCGGAGACGATCCGCCGCCCTTCCCAGCTTCCCTTCCGAAGGACGAGCCTTCCGATGCGGACCAGGTCTTCGCCGCGCAGCCGCAAGCCGAAGCCGCCGATGCCGATGCCGTGCGGGTCCGACGGCCAGACGAAGCAATCGATGCCGAGCGGCTCGAACAGCCGCTTCCGCGCGTAAGCTGCCGTCGGCATTCCGACGGCGCGCTGGAGAACGGCGCTCAGCAGCTGGGAAGCGCCCGAGTTATAGACCATTCTCCGACCCGGCGCCTCCGTCATCTCCCTTCCGAGAACGAATCGGACCCAGTCGGGGCTGTTCACCATCGCCTTCGGATACCCGTGCCATGCCCCCATCTCCGGCCAGTCGAAGCCCGGCGACATCGTCAGCAGGTGCTCCACCGCGATCGAGGCCTTGTCCTCGGGGACGCGGGGCAAATAGTCCGAGATCGGCGCGTCCAGCGGACCGATCCGGCCTTCGTCGACGGCGATTCCGACGAGCAGGGACAGAACGCTCTTGGTGACGGAATTCACTTTATGCAGCTCCGCCGCGGCGTTCGGCTCCTTCTCGTATCGGTAAATCAGGGAACCTCCGCTCCATAGGAAGCAGGTCCGGATGCGGTTCGAAGCGACTTGTTCATGGAGCTCGCGAACGGCGTCTTCGGGTACGGTCAGCGTTCGGATCATGTCGAGGCCGCCCTTCTGCTTGGCTTGGATTGGAATGACTCGATTGACAAAAGAGTACCTGCCCCGGGACCGGGTGTCAAATGGCCCGAATCCTCCTTTCGACATCCTTCGACGTCCTCGCGGTCATAGCGGAAGCATGACGATTCACGTGACCGGGGTAACTATCTGCCGCAATCGCTTGCTCGTTATAATGTCGGCAGATCGTGCAATTCTCATGTTCAATCCAAGAGGAGATCGGGAGGATCCAATCGATGAAGTGGAGCAGGAAGGCAGCGGCGTGCGTGATGTCCGCCTCGCTGGCGGCGGGGCTGCTGCCCGCGGCCGCCGGCGCGGCGGAAGGAAGCGGGCCGGAGGCTGGCGGGCAATCGCCGGTCAGCGCGTATTTTTTCGATGAAAACGAAGAGAAGGGGTTCATCGAAGGGGATATCAGATGGACCGCCCCGGAGGACGATTCCGAGGTCGAGAGCTATGTCTTGACGTTCCAGGACAAAGCCGGGAAGGACCTGGACAAGATTGCCGAAGTCGAGAACGACGGCTCGCACGACTATCGGTACGAGCTGCCGGAGACGGCTTTGGCGGCGGACATGAAGCGGGTAGCCGTCTATTCCAAGCTGGACGACGGCTCGCTCGTCGGACCGGCAACGTCTAAAGTGTGGGACAATCCGGACGGGCTCGTCATGATCACTTCGTTCATGGACGCCGATCCGGCCCCAAATTCGTTCTCGGGAACCCTGAAATGGGAACCGCTCGCCAACGCCGACATTACCGGCTACGAGGTTTGGCTGCTCAAGGGCCACGAGCGTTACGAGAGATTGACCTCCGTGGCGAAGGGAGCCAGGACGGAATATAAATTCCCGGACCATTATTCGTTCCCGGAAGGCGTCGACGGGATCGGGGTATTCGCGATCGATTACGAAGGAATGCCCATCGATTACATCTACGACGGGGAATTCGACTTCATCAATAACCAGTCCGCCATCGTCGATCAGGCTCCCGATGTCGTAAACCCGGCTCCGGCAGACGTTCCGCCGCCGGTCATGTCGGCTATTTACGACTTCGACGCGGCCAAGGGCAAGATCGCCGGTTGGATCTCTCTGTTCAGCTACGGCGGCGGGTACGAATCGGTCGATTCGTTCACGCTCTACTTCGGCAACAAGACGAACCCGAAGATTCAGAAGCTCGCGGACGTGCGCATCGTCGACTTCAACTTGATTTACCTGGATTCGACGGCCATTCCGACGGGTGCCGACCGTTTCACCGCATATTCGAACACGTCTGCGGGCCAGAGCGCCGAGCATTACGAGAGCTTCATCTGGGATTCGCCGGCCGCCGCGACGAACCCGACGATCGATAATACGGACCCCGACGAAGGCCAGATCGGCGGCAAGCTGACTTGGGGCAACCCGGATACGACGACGAAGATCGCCGCCTACAAGATCGGCTGGCAGATCGACAAGACTTACGACTTCGTCAAGCTCGGGCAGGTCGAACGCAAGGACGCCAACGAATTCGCAGTGCCGGCCAACACGGCGATCCCCGCCAACGCGCTCGGCCTCGCCATCGTGTCGATCAACGAGGAGGGTCAGGAAGGCGACTATGCGCTCATTCCCGTGTCCGATCTGAAGCCCGGAACGGTTCCGACGACCCCGGCTCCGGACGCGAGCCGGATCGCGGTGCAGAACAACGCCGGCAAGGCGGACAGCGTCACCGTAACGGGCCTTAAGGCGGGAGACGTCGTCAAGGCGTACGCGAGTCCGGATTCCGCGGAGGCGATCGGGACGGCCGCGGTCGCGAACGGCCAGACGTCCGCGGTCGTCACGGTCGATCAACTCGGGACGGGGGCGGGCTCCGTCTACGTTACGCTGACGAGCAAGGACGACCAAGGCAAACCGATGAAGGAGAGCCTTCGGACGAAGAAGGATTACGCGGCCGAGCCTCCGGCGCAGCCGGCTCCCTTGAATCCGAATCAGATTACGATCGAGAACAACATGGGAGACGTCCAGGACACGGTCAAAGTAACCGGCTTGCTCGCCGGAGACCAGATCTCGGTCTATCGCCAAGCCGAAGGCGGCACTCCGGTCGGCAACGCGGTCGTTAAACCCGGCAAGACCGAGGTGGAGTTGATCTACGGCCAACTGGGCATCGAGGCCGGCACGCTGTACGTGTCGCTGAAGCGCGGAGACGTCGAGACGCCGCGGACCGCCAAGACGTATGCCGCCGAAGCGATCGTTCCTCCCGCCGCCGCTTCGATCCGGATCGTCAACAATCCGGCGGGCACGGCGGACACGGTCCAAGTGTCGGGTCTGCAGACGGGCGATTCCGTGAAGGTGTTCAACCTTCCGAACGGCGGTCAGCTGCTCGGATCGGCGAACGCGGTCGCCTCCACCAAGACGGCGACGGTGACGATCGATCAGCTGGGCGAGGCCGGGGGCACGGTCTACGTCGCGATTCGCCGCGGCGGCGCCGATTCGTCGAGGACCGCCAAGGAGTTCGGCGCGGAGGCTCCCGCGGAGCCGAACCCGCCTGCCGCGAATCAGATCGCGGTCGCGAACGAACGAGAAGGCACGCCCGATAAAGTGAAGGTAACGGGACTTCTCGCGGGCGATACCGTCAAGGTATACGCAGCCGCGACCGGCGGAACCGCCTTCGGTTCGGCGACGGTCGCCCCCGGGGCGACGGAAGCGACCGTCTCGATCGCCCAGCTCGGCAAGACGGCCGGGACGGTCTACGTATCGCTGACGCGGGGAGGCGTGGAGTCGCGGCAGCGCACCGCCAAGGCCTACGCCGCCGAACCGGCCGATCCGGCCGGCGAGCTGAGCGCTGATCAAGTGAAGATTACGAACAAGCGCCCGAGAGAGCAAGACGTCGTGCTCGTGACCGGATTGAAGACGGGCGACGTCATCAAGCTGTATAAGGACAATAAGACGTCGACGAGACCGATGGCTACATCGAGCGCGGTCGCGGCGGGAG
Organism: Cohnella xylanilytica; assembly: GCF_014212175.1. Lineage (GTDB taxonomy): Bacteria > Bacillota > Bacilli > Paenibacillales > Paenibacillaceae > Cohnella > Cohnella xylanilytica. The sequence goes on from NZ_JACJVR010000076.1 coordinate 15,002, forward strand.
CGGACAGCGTAACGGTCAACGTCTCCCAGCTGGGCGCCGCCGCCGGCAAGCTGTATGTCTCGTTGACCCGCGGCAAAACCGAGAGCGCGAGAGTCGAGGTCGCGTACGCCGCGGAACCGCCGCCTCCTCCGGCCGCTCCTGCGGCCGCGACGATCACGGTGACGAATTCGCTGGGCCGGCCGGATACGGTAACGGTGAACCGGCTCGTCGCGGGATACACCGTGAACGTGTACGCCCAGGCGACGGGAGGCGCTCCGCTGAAGTCGGGCACGGCAGGGACCGGCCAGACCGAAGCGACGCTTAGCATCGATCAGCTGTCCGTCGGGGCGGGCACCGTATACGTCTCGCTGACGCGCGGCGGCCAAGAATCCGCCCGAACGGCGAAGCCGTATTCCGCCGAACCGCCGGCGAAGCTGGATCCGGGCGCGATCGTCGTCCAGAACAACCAAGGCAGAACGACGGATATCGCCAAAGTTACCGTAGGCGGGTCCTTGCAGGTCGGCGACGTCGTGAAGGTGTACAAAAACGCGAACGATCCGGCCTCCCGGGCGATCGGCACCTCTTCGGCCGTCAGAAGGACCGATCAAGCCGTCACCATTACGCTGAAGCCCCTCGGCGAAGCCGAAGGAAGCGTCTACGTCTCGATCGTCCGCGGACGGCTGCCGGAGAGCGAACGCGTGAAGGTCGACTATGGGGCCGAGCCCCCGGCGGCTCCCGCCGCCCGGGCCATCTCGGTCGTCAACGAGCTGGGCCGGCCGGATAAGGTGACCGTAACGGGGCTGCTGAACGGCGATGTCGCCAAAGTGTACCGGGATGCCGCCGGAGGAGCGGCGATCGGCTCCGCCGCGGCGGCCGGCGGCACGGCGACCGTCGCCGTCGAACAACTCGGAGCCGCGTCCGGGACGATCTACGTCACGATAAGCCGGGACGGCCGGGAATCCAATCCTCGCACGGCGAAGCCATACGATTCGGAGCCGCCGGAGCCGCCGGCCGCGCAGACGATCAGGATCGTCAACAATCAGGGCAATTCGTCCGATACGGTCGTCGTCGGAGGCTTGCTGACCGGGGACGTCGTCAAGGTCTACAAGGACGCCCAGACGACGAGGGCGATCGCTTCGTCCCGAGCCGTCGGCAAGAACGACGGAGGCGCGGCGACCGTCTCGCTTAAGCTCCCGACGAAGGATGCGGGATCGGTATTCCTCTCCATCTCGCGCGGCCGCAAGGAGAGCGCCCGCACCGAGGCGGCGTACGGAGCCGAACCGCCGGCCGCGCCGCCCGAGCGGACGATCGAGATCGTCAACCGCTACAAGGAAGGCGACACCGTCTCCGTGAAGGGATTGCTGGCCGGGGACGGGATCAAAATCTATGCGTCGGCGAATTCGGCCGAAGCTCTCGGCTCCGGCACGGTCGGCACCGGAAGCGATACGGCGCAAGCCGCGGTGGCGCTTCCCGGTTCCGCGGCGGGCAAAGTCTACGTCTCGGTCGTCCGCGGCGGCCTGGAGTCGTCCCGAACGGCGAAGAACTACACCGCCGAGCCTTCGGCGCCGTTCGATCCGGCGAGAATCTCCGGCTGGACGAACGCGGGCGGCAAGGTCGGGTTCGCCATCGACGTTCGAGGGCTGGCGCAGGGCACCGTCTTGAAGATTTACAAGGACGCCGGGAAAAAGAAGCTGGCGAAATCGGTCACCGTCGGAAGAAACGGAGACCCGATCGCCGTGTCGCTGACGCAGCTGTCCGCCGACGGAGGCACGCTGTATATCACCCAGACGTCGAGAGGACAACCGGAGAGCGCGGTCGCGGAGATCGCCTATCCGGGCAAGGGATAAACGGAACGACCGCGAAGCGGCCGGACGGAAGGATAACTTCCGCGCCGGCCGTTTCCTTCTTCCCGGCTTCCGCGGGAGCACAATCTTTCGCCGATCTGGAGGTTTGTCTCACCTCGCGCTTCGCTTTTTTATGATATAATGGGATTCAATGCACGCGAATCGTTCGCAGGTTATGTCTCCGGGAGGGAACCAATCATGAGTCGACGTTTTGTCATCGAGGCGGTTATGATCGCCACATACGGCCAGCTGCTTCTGCCGAAACGTCCTGTCGAATACAGGATTCCATACTCCACGATCATGGAGTTGTACGATATGAAGGACAGTCCGGAGCCGATCATGCCGGAGCCGGAAGACGACCGCCACGTCAAGGCCAAGGTCGGCGAGATGATCGAATTCTTCGAGGATCCGTTCAACAAGAAGAAGCTGGAGCGGTCTTTGATCGCCCCGTGGCGGGAGAGCCCGCCGCTTCCGATCAACGAGCACGTGACGCTCGTCGTCGTGAACGCGGTCGAGAACATGCAATACGGCGAAGCGCTCGATCCGATCGAGACCGAGCTCATCTTGACTTCGCTGCGGCTTCAATGCCCGATACTGACGGATCAGATCGAGTTCCAGGACAAGGTCGTCCAGAACAGCATTCCGGTCATCCTGTACGATATCGACGATTACGAATTCGCGTTGGAAGAGGACGTCCCTTCCTTCGACGGTTATTCGCAATGAGGAAGCTGCCGGGATTCCCGGCAGCTTTCCTACTACTAGGAGGGACCGAATGCGAATTCCCATGCCGTTGGCCCGCTGGATGGCCGCCCGCTATCGCAAGCGCGGCAAGGCGGAGCGATCGTTGGCCTGGTATGCCGCCATAGGGGAGAACCGGATGACTCCGGCCCAGCGGCTCGAGTACGCGGAGCTGCTCCACGAGCTCGGCCGGCCGGAGCGCGCGCTCCGCGCGCTGGACGGTCTGGAGCTTCCGGACGCCTATGCGCGCCGGGCGCTGATCCATCACGACGCCGGACGGGAACGGGAGGCGATCGACGACTTGAGCGAAGCGATCCGGCTCGCCCCCGCGTCCGGCTATTATCGGTACTCGCGCGCCGTCTCCCTGAGCGGGATCGGGCGATTCGAGGAAGCGATCGCCGACATGAAGGAAGCCATCGCGCGAAGCGCGGACGGCCAGCGAGTGTCGGCGCAATACGAGCTCGGCTGCATCTTCCTCCGCGCCGACCGGTACGAGGAGGCCGCGGAGACGCTCGGCCTCGCCGCGGCCTCGCCCGATTACGCCTTGCCGCTGTACCGGTTCCGCCACGCCCAGGCGCTGGAAGGCGCGGGCAGCGACGCCGAAGCGCTGGAGGCGATCCGGCTCGCCGCCGCCGCCCAGAGCCGGCTTCGGCAGACGCGCGACCAAGGGGAGACCTTCATCCGGGAGAGAACCGGCTATTCCGAGACGGCCGTCCGGACGCTGATGGCGATCATCGACTCGGAGTGCGGATTCCGCCTGAAGGAGGCCCAGCTGCTGGAGAAGGCGGGGAGGCGGGAGGAGGCGCTGGAGGCGATCGAGAGCGGTCTTCTGGATTACCCGGACGAGGAGGATCTGCTTCTCCGTTCCGGGGCCTTGAACCGCGAGCTCGGCCGCTTGGAGGCGTCGGCGGACGTTCTCGAGACGGTCCGAAGCCGGAATCCGGACCGTCTCGCCGCCTATATGGAATTAGGCGCGACCTACCGCAAGATGGAGCGCTGGCCGGAGGCGATCGAAGCGCTTCGGGAGGCGATCGGCCGGTTCCCGAACCAGACGGTCGCCCGCTTCTGGCTCGTCGACGTCTTCCGGGACGCCGGCATGGCAGCGGAAGCGAAGGCCGCGAGCAAGGAGCTGACGGAGATCGAGCCGGACGACCCGCTGAATTGGAAGCAGAAGGCGGAGCTGGCCATCGACGCCGGAAGGTTCGACGAAGCGGACGCCGCCTACTCGGCGGCGCTCTCGCTGGAAGACAGCGCCGAATATTACTTGCGGCGAAGCTATTCGCGCTTCATGGCCGAGAGATACGAGGACGCGTTGCTGGACCTGAATCAAGCGCTGGAGAGGGACGAGTCCTTGCGCGGAGAGAGCAAGACGGCGTACGCCATGGCGGAGCTATACGCCGGCATGGGCAACCGCGAGCTCGCGGAGGAGGAGTACGGGCGGGCGATCCGTCTCGAGCCCGACAACGCGCATCTGTACGAGAGAAGGGCCCAATGCCGGTTCGACGGAGGCCGTCTCGATGAAGCGCTCGAGGACTGCCGGGCCGGGCTCGCCCTCGATTCCGCCAACGTCCGCCTGATCTGGCTGAGCAGCTTCATCCATTGGAGCCGGGGCGACGCCGAGGAAGCGCTGAGCGGGGCGTTGGATTACGTTCGGCTGATGCCCGAAGACGAACAGGGTCATTACAACCTGGCGCTGATCTACTCCCGGATGGGGCTGCAGGACGACGCCATCCGCTCTCTCGGCCGGGCGCTGGAGCTGAGCCCGTTCGAGCCGCGGCTCTATCTGGAGAGAGCGTCCATCTACTATCATCATCTGTTCGACCGGACGAGGGCCGCCGAGGATCTGGCGCATTGGCTCTTGTACACCGGAACCGAGCGGCCCGAGGACGACCGGCTCGGCCGGCTCGCCGAGCTGGAAGGGTTCGACGACGAGATGCGGGAGAGGGCGAAGGAGAAGTTCCTCGGCGGGTTCGGCTTGAGCCGGTACCTCTCTTGACTCCGCCCGAGGACGGCTTCGTGTTCGGGAGCGGAGTATGGTAAAATGAGGGGCGTAACGCGGAATCAAGCAGATCGACATCTTATACCCGATCAGGAGGAGCTATCATGCTCGTAACGACGACCCCCAACGTGGAAGGCTACCGGATTACCTCGTATTACGGAATCGTCAACGGAGAGACGATTATGGGAGCCAACATTTTCCGAGACTTTCTCGCTTCGCTCACGGACGTGGTCGGCGGCCGCTCCGGCTCTTACGAGAACAAGCTGAAGGAAGCGCGCGAGATCGCCATCTCCGAGATGGTGGAACAAGCCCAGCGCATGGGCGCGAACGCGATCGTCGGCGTCGACGTCGACTACGAGGTCGTGCGCGAAGGCATGCTGATGGTCGCGGTCAGCGGCACGGCCGTATCGGTCGAAGCCTGATTCGGAAGGAGCGGAGCGGATGAAGTATCGGAAGCTTGGATCGACGGGGCTGAACGTCTCCGTCGTCGGAGTCGGAACGTGGCAATTCGGAGGCGAGTGGGGCCGTTCGTACGACCTGAAGGAAGCCGACGCCATCCTCGGCCGCGCCCGCGAGCTCGGCATCAACCTGATCGATACGGCCGAATGCTACGGCGACCATCTCTCGGAATCGCTGATCGGCCCCGTTATCGAGCGCAACCGCGGAGATTGGATCGTGGGACGAAGTTCGGCCATCATTTTCACGGACCGTTCCAACGCACCGACGAATTCAAGCCGGAAGACGTCGTTCGTCAGCTGGAAGCTTCGCTTCGCGCGCTGAAGACGGATTACGTCGACCTGTACCAATTCCATTCCGGGCCGGACGCTTCCTTCGATACCGACGGGCTGTGGGAGCTGCTCGGCCGCCAGGTCGAAGCGGGGAAGATCCGCCACCTCGGCATCTCGATCGGCTCGAACCGGAACGTCTATCAGACGGCGAAGGCGACGGAAGTCGGCGCGAAGGCGATCCAGGTCGTCTACAACCGGCTCGACCGCGCGCCGGAGGAGGAAGTGTTCCCGTCCTGCCTGGAGCAGGAGCTCGGCGTGCTGGCGAGAGTGCCGCTGGCCAGCGGCTTCCTGAGCGGCAAGTACCGGCCGGGAGCCTCCTTCGGAGCGGACGACGTCCGCTCGCGCCGCGATGCCGCCGAGCAGGACAAGCTGCTGCGCGAAGTCGAGCGGATCCGGGCCGAGGAAGTGCCGGAAGGCGTCGACATGGCGGCATGGGCGCTGGCCTGGTGCCTGAAGCATCCGGCCGTCACCTGCGTGATCCCGGGCTGCAAGGACGTCGCCCAAGTGGAAGCCAACGCGGCGGCCGTCCGGCTCGTCGAAGCCGGGCATCCGCAGGATCGTTAGAACCGCGCAGGAGGCCGGTCATCCGCAAGAAGATTGGGGCCGTAAGCACGCTGCGGTCGCTGAGCAAGCTCAGACCGCAAGTTAGATGGGGAGAGCGGTATATTTTTGCTGGACTAGAGGATACTGGGACGAGACAGCTAATCCAAAGGCGGTGCTCTCCCATGTGTCAACGATTCTCCCTGTCGGCGGAACTGAGCGATCTCGTCGAGCAATTCCGAATCGGCCACGTCGCCATGCCGTACGGACCCAAATACAATATCTCGCCGACGCAGACGGTGCCCGTCATCTACGAGTACCGGAAGCAGCGGATCCTGGACAATCACCGGTGGGGCTTCATGCCCTACTGGTCCAAGGACGCGGTGAACGCGGACGGGCGGGCTATCGCCAGCCGCCCGATCTTCCGCCGGATCGTGAACAAGCAGCGCTGCGTCATCCCCTGCAACGGCTTCTACGGCTGGTTGTCGGAAGGCAAGGTGCATCAGCCGATCCGATTCGTGTTCCGCGACCGGAGAGTGTTCGGCATTCCGGGGTTCTACGAGAGATGGCCGAGGGTGGACGGCGAGGAGCTTCGCGCGTTCACGATGCTGACGTCGGAGCCGAACCGGGTCGCCCAAGGCTACGTCGAACGGATGCCGGCCATGCTCGACGAGGACGGAATCGACGCTTGGCTGAGCGAGTCCAACGTCGAGTACCGGTCGGTCTACCCATACGTGCGCGAACTGCCGGAGGACATGATGGAGATGTATCCGGTCGGCGGATACGTGAACGACTTGAACCTCGAAGCGCCGGAATGCGCGGAGCCGATCCGCGCCTCGTACGCCGCTCTTCGCCGGTGAACGGACAGCCTCCGCGGATCGATCCGCGGAGGCTTTGTTATGCGATAAATTCGTACGACGGGATGGGAAACCGAATGGAGAAACGAATGGAGAACCAAATGGAGAACCAAATGGAGAACCAAATGGAGAACCGGATGAAGAATCGAATCGAGAGTCCTATGGAGAACGAGGAACGGAATCGAACGGAGAACGTCATCGGAGTCTATCTGTTGTCGGGCTTCCTCGGCAGCGGCAAAACGACGCTTCTGAGGAACCTGCTGAACGAATCCCGGCGGAAGGGGTTGAAGCCCGCGGTACTGATGAACGAAGCGGGCGACGTGAATCTGGACGGACTCGCCGTCGATGCTTCGGTGCCGATGGCCGAACTGCTAGGGGGCTGCATCTGCTGCACGATCAAATCGGACGTCGGCATGGAACTTCTCAACCTGGCGAAGCGGTATCGTCCGGACGTCGTCTTCATCGAATCGACGGGCATCGCGCAGCCGCTCGAGATCATCGACGCCGTATCGGAGACTTCCTTGTACGAGAGGCTCGAACTGCGCGGCATTCTGACCGTCGTCGACGCCGGCCACCTGCTCGACCGGGTCCGGATCGGATCCGGCAAGACGTTTAAGCTGATGAAGGAGCAGATACGGGCTTCGACGCTGCTGCTGCTCAACAAAGCGGACCTCGTGCGCGAGGAGGAGCTGCGCGAGCTGGAGGATCTGCTTCGCGAATGGAACCCGCGCGCCGACGTCGTCGTCACGGTTAAATGCGAGACGGACTTGTCCGCGATCTGGGACGGAGCGGGCGATCGTTCCGCGTTGGACGCGGCGAGACGGCAGGAGGATCGGGAACGGGGAGAAGAGAGCGGGGAAGAGAGGAACGGCGGAGGCTCCCCGTTCCGCGTCCTCGGGAGCGGCGGCCGCGATCACGATCACGTCAACGTCGTCACGTACTATCTCCCGGGACCGCTAGACAGCACTGCCTTCGAGCGCTTCCTCCAGGAGCTGCCCGAGGGGATCTATCGCGCCAAGGGGATCGTCACTTTCCGCGACACGGCCAGCCGCTTCCTGTTCCAATACGCGTACCGGGAGAGCGACTTCCTGCGCATTACGCCCCAGAAGACGGTTCACGACGCCGCGGTGTTCATCGGCGAAGGATTCTCGCGTTCCGAACTGATCGGCAGGCTGGAGAAGCTGATCGCGAACGCGGAAGAATAGTCCCCGCGGCATTTCGCCCGCGAGGCTCCGCTGTCTCGGCTGCCAAGTTCCGTCTCTCGGTTACCAGGCTCCGTCCTCTCTGCCGCCAGGCTGAGCCCTCTCGGCAGCTTCCCGCCTTTCCGTCCTCTCCGCCCTCCCACCCCAGCCGATTCCATCGGGTCCCCGCGAATGCGGCATATTTTAACCAATCCTTGGAGAGCGTAAGGGTGGGGGTGGTCCCGATGGAAACGCCTTGGATCCGATTCGGGCGAATTCCGTGCATCATGGTGATCCTGTTATCGGTAGGCTTGCTGAATCACGTCATCATCGCGCCGCTCGTGCTGCAGGCGTCCGGGCGCGACGCCTGGCTGACGATTCTGCTGTGCGCGATTCCGCTGCCGCTCTGGCTTCTGCTCGTCTATCCGATCGTCCGCTCCATCGGAACGCGGCCGCTCGGCGATTGGCTGGCCGAACGGACCGGCAAGACCGCCCGAGCGGCGATCGTCGGCGTGGTGCTTATCCTGCTGCTCATGATCTCCTATATCACTTCGACCGACACGATCTCCTGGGGCTCGAGCACTTATCTTCCGGAGACCCCGAAGCTGGTGACGTCCGTCGTCTTCGTGGGGACTTGCGTGGCGGGGGCGGTCTTGGGCATGCACGTCATCGCTTATATGTCTTGCATTCTGCTGCCCGCCGTTTCGCTGCTCGGCGTGTTCGTCGGGACGGCCAACTCTCCTCGCAAAGATTATTCGCAGCTGTTCCCGGTCATGGAGCGCGGTTGGGGCCCGATCCTCGACGGAGCGATCTACGTCGGCGCGGGCTTCGCCGAGCTGTTCCTGTTCACGGCGTTCGCCGGATACGTCGATCGCCCGTTCAAGCGCCGGCACCTCATCGCGACGGGCCTGTTCATCGTGGTCCTCTGCTGCGGCCCCGTCATCGGGGTTCTGACGGAATTCGGACCCGACGAAGCGATGGGGCAGCGGTTCCCGGCCTTCGCCCAATGGCGTCTCGTCCAAATCGGCAAATATATCGAGCACATCGACTTCTTCGCGATCTACCAGTGGCTGAGCGGAGCGTTCGTGCGGACGGCCGCGGCCTTGTGCCTCTGCTTCGATCTGATCGGCATCCGCAAAAGAAAGTTCCGGGCCGCGGCGGGCGCGCTCGTCGGCGCGATCATCGTCGCCTTGACGGTTTATCCGTTCGGGGACACGGCGGAATACCGTTTCTACGGCCGGTACTTCGCGTTCTCGTTCTATCTTGTTCTCGGTCTGTTCGCGTATATGTTCTTGATCGCCACGTTCTCCGGGAAGAGCGGGAGAAGGGGGGATGCCGATGCTCTCGACAGGTCATGATTGGTTCGACGAAGGGATCCGCGATTGCGCCGACGTCGTCGTGAACGAGCTTCGTACCGAGGGCGATCGAACGCCCTTCGCGTTCGCCCGTTCGCTCGTGAACGACGAGATGCTGAACGAGACGCTTATTCCGCGCCTGCAGAAGGCCATGGCCGAGCACGTCGGCTTCGAGCTGCAATATCCGGTGGAGCGCTTGCCTTCCGGCACGGAAGAGGAACGCCGGAACATCTTCGCGAAGCTGTTCTCGGGATTTCTTCTCCTGTTCCGGGAAGGGGAGATCGAAGCCTACGGCATCGCCAAGCTGCCCGGCAGGCAGCCGGAAGAATCGAGCTCCGAGGTGTCGGTCAAAGGCCCTCGGGACGGGTTCGTCGAATAGCTCGACGTCAACATCGGCCTCATTCGGAAGCGGCTCAAGACGCCGGATCTGAAGATCGTCCGCTATACGGTCGGTTCGGAGAACCGGGCGGATATCGCTATGCTGTACCTCCGTTCGGCCGCCAAGCCGGAATGGGTGAACGAAGCGAAGAGAAGGCTGGAGGGCATTCACGCGAAGGCGGTAGTCGGCGCGGCGCAGGTCGAGGAGATGCTCGCGGACCGCTCGGTCGCCTTGTTCCCGCAGATCGATTACGCGGGCCGGCCCGATTCCGCCGTCGCCGCGCTGCTTAACGGCCAAGTCCTGTTCACGTTGAACGGATCCCCGCTCATTTTCCTGGCGCCCGTCAACCTTCTGTCTCTTCTCCGCTCGCCGGAAGACAACTACTTGCCTTACTATTACGTCACCTTGGAGAAGATCGTCCGAATCATCTCCCTGGTCACGACGATATTCCTCCCCGGGTTCTGGGTCGCGGTCTCGTCGTTCAATATCGACCAGATTCCGTTCCCGCTGCTGTCGACGATCATCATGTCCCGGATCGGCCTGCCGATGTCGGCGACCATCGAGATGCTGTTGATGCTGGCCCTGTTCGAGGTGTTCCGGGAAGCCGGCGTCCGGCTGCCGCGGGCGGTCGGCCAGACCGTCGCCGTCGTCGGCGGCATTATCGTAGGGGATGCGGCGATCCGCGCCGGCTTGTCCTCGCCGACGATGCTGGTCGTCTCCTCGCTGACGGCGGTCTCCTCGTTCACTCTCGTCAATCAATCGTTATCGGGCGCCGTCACCGTCGTCCGGCTCTTCGTATTGGGTCTCAGCATGCTGTTCGGGATGTTCGGGTTCTTCGTCTCGTTCCTGATCGTCCTCATGTACTTGGCGTCTCTGCGGTCGTTCGGGGTACCCTATCTGCAGCCTCTCGCTCCGTTCAAGTGGAGCAAGCTGGCCTACTCGTTCTTCCGGTTGCCCGCCGACTTGTCGAACGGTCCTTACCGGCCGCGTTCGGGAGAGGGAGAACGATGAGGAAGAGACGCTTCGGCAGCGGTCCCGCAAGGGCGTCCAAGGCAGCGGGCTTGCTTCTCTCTTGCGTCCTGCTCACGTCATGTTGGGACGAAGTGATCATCCAGGATCTCCTGTACGTCACCGCGATGGGAGTCGAATACGATGCGAAGACGGGACAGTACGAGGTATACGGTCACCTGATCGACGTAACGAAGGTAGCGAAGAAGGAGGAGGGGGGCGGCAGCGGCAAAAACGTGTCGTTCGTCGGCCACGCCAGCGGCCCGTCTCCCTATTCCGCGCTGTACAATCTATACCGCACGATGCAGATGGAACCGAATCTGGACCACCTCATGACGCTGGTGGTCGGGGAGTCGAGCCTGCCGAAGCTGAAGGACATCCTCGACGGCATTAACCGAAGCCGGGCCGTACGCTACACGGTGAATCTCATGGGCACGTCGGATGCGATGGCGAAGCTGTTCCAGTCGAGCGAGATCGTCAGCAAGTCCCCCTTGAATACGAATATCTATCAGCCCGATTCGAACCCGACGAATAAGCCGTTCGACTCGCCATGGGATTTGCAGCGGATGACCCGCTCGTTCTCCCATTGCGCCTGCACCGCCTTCATCCCGCGGCTCGACAGCGTCGCCGCCTGGGAGTCCTCCAGCAAGAAGCCGAGTCTGCCCCGCTTCAACGGAGCTTACGTGCTGGCGGAGCAGCGGTACAAGGGGATGTTCACCGACGACGAGCTGGCGGGCGCGCGTTGGTTCCGAGGCACCGCGAAGAGCATCCTCGTTCCGCTGAGCCAAGACGGCGAATTCGTCGGCGCCCTTAACGTGAAGAAGGCGAAGCGGAGCGTGAAGTTCGTCGATTCGGCGGGCGCGCCCTCGTTCCGGCTGAAGCTGAAGGCGGACATGACGCTGATCGAACTGTTGAAGTCCTTTCCCGACAGGGAGCTGGAGAAGCTGGCCGAGAGCTCGATCCGCCAGGAGATCGAGCGAACGCGCAAGCTGTCGGTCAGCAAGGACGTCGATCTGTTCGGCCTGGAAGAGACCGTCTTCCGGTATCATCCGAAGCGGTGGAAGCGGCTGAAGACGGAAGGAACCGAATTCGCGAAGCTGCCGGTTCGCGTGGAGGTCGAGGTCCATCTTCTTCATCCGGGCAAGAGGAAATTAAACCAATCTTAAGAGAGGGCGAACGAGCACGATGGACGAGACCGACAACTGCGATTTCTCCCCGCTGAAGGAAGAGCTGAAGCATCGGCTCCGATTGCTTCAAAGCTATATTGCGACGACGATCGAAGCGCTCGACGGCTCCGACGACTGCATGCTGGGCGAGTTCGAACGGATCCGCAAGGATATCGGAGAGACGGAGCTTCTGGCGGGAACCTTCTACTTGAAGTGTTATCTGTCTTCTTATACGGACAAAATCCCGGAGATCACGCGTTCGGTCCGCCATCTGTCGGATCGAAGGCACGGAGCGCTCATCGTCGTCGAACGGGAGCAAGCGACCGGCGAATTCGTCACACCCGGCATCGGCATCGGAGCCGAGATTACGAACTCGCTGCTCGAATCGATCTTCGCTCCGGGAACGCCTCTGCACGACGGCGCCGTCATCCTGCGCCAAAGCCGGATCGTCAGCGCGGCCAGCGTGCTGCCGCTGTCGGTGAGGGACAGCTCGGGCCGCAAGCTCGGCACCCGGCATCGCGCCGCTCTCGGCTTGTCCGAGCGCTGCGACGCGCTCGTCGTCGTCGTCTCGGAGGAGACGGGGCGGGCGTCCTTCGCGATCGAGGGCAGGCTGTACCCGTTCGCGACCGGGACCGCGGCGGAACCGTGAGCGAACGGGCCAAATAAAAAGCGCCTCGCGAAGAGGCGCTTGGGGGGACGCGGAAGCCGCTTAGATGACGCGGCGCGCGGTATTGTAGTGGTTTTTCCACCAACCGGAGTTGATGCTGGAGATCATGACGCCCGGCTTGCCGTACGTGTGGATGATCTTGCCTCCGCCGATGTAGATGCCGACGTGGTGGATCGGGGAGTAGAAGAAGACGAGATCGCCCGGCTTCAGATTCGCCTTGGAGACGTAGCGTCCGACCTTGGATTGGGACTTGGAATCCCGGGGAAGGGAGATGCCGTACAGCCGATAGACGTACTGGGTCAGGGACGAGCAGTCGAACGAGCTCGTGTTGCCGGTCTTGGCGCCGAACTTGTACGGGCGTCCCATATATTGCTTCGCTTTGGCGATGATCTTGCTGGCGGTGCTCGAAGTCGTGACCGTTGCTGCGGCGCTTGCCTTGGCGGGCGCGAATCCGGCTGCTCCCGAGAAAACTACGGTGAGGGCGATACCGGCGGCGGCCATCATTTTGAACAGAGATTTGCGAGTCGTCATCTGGGTGTGTCCTCCTGGAATCTATGATGTGAATCTACTATATCACATCGAAATCTACCAGGATTTCTCTCTAAGAGAAAAAAGCCGGAGCTGGCACGATTCTTAAAGCCAGATGAAAATAAAATAAGAAATTCCTCAGAATTGCAACCTTTCGGGAAGGATCGGTTTCTCGTATCTGCTAATATAGAAGGGAACGGCAATAGAAGGCAAAAATTCGGAAACGGGAGGAGAGGCGAGATGAAGATCAACATTCTCGGCGCGCGCATGACCCACGATTCCTCGAACGGGTTCGTCGCGCACGTGCAATTCGAAGTGGAAGGCCACAAGCAGCCCTACGAGGCGACGCTCCAGAGCGATAACGGGAGCGAGTGGAGCCATTCGCTCTTCTTCCTGAACGAATCGGGAAGCGAAGAGGAGATCGAAGCGGTCGAGGACGAGCTCGACCGGAACGACGAGCTGTTCGGCAGCCTGATCGACGCGGCCGAAGCGTCGTGGAACCAAGAATAAAGCGCGATCGGCCGCTCCCCCGTCACGACGGAGGGCGGCCGATCTTCGATTTTATCGCTTCTTCGCTTCTTTGCTTCTACGCTTGAGCGGATAACGAGCCGCTGCGAGACGGCGTCACTTGACGACGAGAACCGGAATCTTGGAATGCTGCGCGACGTTGTGGCTGACGCTTCCGAGCACGAATTCGCGGATGGCGCCGAGGCCGCGGCTGCCCATCACGATCAGATCGGCGCCGCTGTCCGACGCGTATTCGAGCACCGCTTGGGCGGGATAGCCTTCGAGCAGCTTGTACTCGGCGCGGATTCCGGCCGGAACGCGGGCTTTGGCCGCCTCCAACACCTTGCCGGAATGCTGGACGTATTCCTGCGCCCATTCCGCCGGCGCGGTAATGAGCATGTCCCCCGAATTCAGCATCGGCGTCGTATACGCATGAACGACCGTCAGCTCCGCCCCGAACGCCTCCGCAAGCCTCGCCGCATGGTCCAGCGCTTTGTTGGCCAGATTGGAGCCGTCGTAGGCCGCCACGATTTTCGAATAACTCATCTCCGGGCACCTCTTCTCCATATGTAGGATCGATTCCGATACCGTTACTTTACCCACATTCCGGCGGTTTGAATAGGAATTCGATCATTGATTTCCATCGGCGGTTGTGCTATTATATTCGCCTTGTCGACTAAGAAACGGATAAATATGGGAGGGAAAACGGGCATGTCCGCGGACGCGAAGCATATCGAGGAAGAACGGCGCCTGAAGGACGTCCTTCGGGAGATTCGGACCCAGCTGGACGCCATCGGACCTCGCTATACGGGCAACGATTACACCGAGCAGGTTCTCGACGATCTGAGGCAGGAGCGCAAGGCGAGACTGGAAGTGGCTCAGCGGGAGCCGTACTTCGGGCGGCTCGACTTCCGGGAAGGGGGACAGCCGGCTCCGGTTCCTCTCTATATCGGCAAGGCCGGGGTCGGCGAGGAATCGTCCAGGCAGCCGCTCGTCATCGATTGGCGGGCGCCGGTATCCAGCCTGTTCTATTCGTTCAACGGAGGGGACCCGAACGTCTCGTACGACTCTCCGGAAGGAACGATTCAAGGGACGGTCTCGTTGAAAAGAAATCTGCTGGTGCGTCAAGGCGTCCTGCAGCGGGTCGTCGACAGCTACGAGGAAGGGCAGGACGCCGGGGCCGCGGTGTCCGACGAATTCCTGCTGCACCGGCTCGGGGAGAGCAAGGACAACAAGCTGCGGGATATCGTGTCCACGATCCAGCAGGAACAGGACGCCATCATCCGCACGGACAAGAACAAGGCGCTGTTCATCCAAGGGGTGGCGGGCAGCGGCAAAACGACGGTGGCTCTTCACCGGCTGGCTTATTTGCTGTATCACTACAAGGACAAGGTCAAGGCCGACCGGATGATCATTCTGGCGCCGAACCGCATGTTCCTCGACTATATCTCCGGCGTGCTTCCCGAGCTGGGCGTCGGCGACATCCGGCAGACGACGTTCGCGGATTGGGCGGCCGATCTGCTGGGAGGGAGCGTAACGCTCGCGCCCCCGGCCAAGACGCTGGAACGCTGGTTCGAGCGGAAGACGACGGAAGCGGACAAGGAAGGGGCGCCGGGTCGCTTGAAAGGAAGCGTCGCGTTCCTGAGGCGCCTCGAGGATGCGCTGGACAGGTGGGAAGCGGAGCTGATTCCCGACGAGCCGTTCGTTCCGCATCCGGGCGTCGTTCTTCCGGCCGCCCAGATTCGGGAGTGGTTCCGCTCGGAGCCGGCGGACGAACCGGTCCTGAAGAGGAGAGAACGGCTTCTGAACCGGCTGAAGCGGTGGATGGAGATTCAGCTCGGGAAGAGCCGCTGGGGCGACAAGACGATCCGTTCGAACGCGACGGCGAAGTGGAAGCAATACTCGAACAAAGTTCCGAGTCCGAGCGCGGTCGAGTTCTACGCCGGCCGCTTCCCGGACGAATTCGCCCCCGCCAAGCCGTCGTCCAAGCGCAAGCCGGTCGTAGCGGAGGCCGAGGATCTTCCGCCGCTCGCCTTGATACAATTGCGGCTGTACGGCACGGATTCGCCGAAGTTCGACCATATCGTCATCGACGAAGCCCAGGATTATTCGCCCCTGCAGCTCGCCGTTCTGAAGAAGCTGCAGCGAACGCCGTCCATGACGGTGCTCGGCGATCTCCAGCAGGGGATCCACGATTACGCGGGCATTCGCCGCTGGGCGGAGCTGACGGAGCTGTTCCCGCCGGAGGAGACGGCCTATTACGAGCTGGACCGGAGCTACCGGTCCACGATGGAGATCATCGAGTTCGCCAACCGGATTCTGGCCGGCATGGAGGGCGGCGTGAAGCCCGCCGTTCCGGTGTTCCGCAGCGGAGAGCCGGTGGAGACGGCCGAGGTCTCCGCGAAGGATCGGGCGGACGCCGCGGCGCGGATGATCCGGGAATGGAGCGGCGTCCCGGAGCTGTCCACGATCGCGGTGCTGTGCCGGACGGCCGAGTCGAGCGAGCGGATGCATGTCGGGCTCCGGGAGCGCGGCATCGAAGCGGCTTTGCTGACCGCGGATCAGCAGGCTTACGGCGGCGGCTTGACCGTCGTGCCCGTCTATCTGTCCAAGGGGCTCGAATTCGACGCCGTGCTCATTCCGGACGCGGACGAGGACGCCTACGGCCCGGCGGACGCCAAGCTGCTGTACGTCGGCTGCACGCGCGCCCTTCACCGGCTGAAGCTGCTGTACGCGGGGCGGCTGACTTCCCTGATTGTGGTATAATAGAGCGCAGATTCAGAAGACTTCCGGGGGAGCTCCGCCAATATGAACAGATCGATGCTGCTTCGCCTCGTCCCGATGCTGATCGTCTTCGGGGCGTTGAACTTCTACGTCGGCTGGCACGGGGACCTGCTGCTGTCGTCCCTGTGGCCGGCCTTCCCGCGCGCCGTCTATTGGATTCTATTCGCCGTTATCGCATTCTCTTA
This sequence comes from Cohnella xylanilytica, assembly GCF_014212175.1. Classification (GTDB taxonomy): domain Bacteria; phylum Bacillota; class Bacilli; order Paenibacillales; family Paenibacillaceae; genus Cohnella; species Cohnella xylanilytica. The sequence goes on from NZ_JACJVR010000076.1 coordinate 31,507, forward strand.
TCTTCTCGGGAGAATGCTGATCGGGGATGGAAGCGGAATCGCCGCCGCGCCGGGCAGACTGCTCAAGGTGGTCGGCTCGTATTATTTCGCCGTGTTCGAGCTCGGCTTTCTGCTGGTCGTGCTGGCCGACATCGCGGCTCTCGTCGCGTATCTGTGCGGCGCCGACATGTCCGCGTTCGTTCCTGCGGCCGGCGGCATCGTCGTTCTCGCGCTGCTTGTCCTGCTCGCCTGGGGTTCGAGGAACGCCTGGAGCCCCGTCGCCCGGACGTACGATATCGAGGTCGCGAAGAAGGCCGGGGACTTGAAGACGCTCAAGATCGCGGTCGTCTCCGACATCCACTTGGGCAACACCGTCGGCAACCGCCATCTCGATCGGCTCCTTCCGCAGGTGAACGAATGGCGGCCGGATCTCATTCTGCTCGCCGGGGACGTGATCGACGACAGCATCGAGCCGTTCGTCCGCCGTTCGATGGCCGATCGGCTCGCGCGGCTCGAGGCCGAGTACGGAACGTTCGCGGTGCTCGGCAACCATGAATATTACGGCGGCCACATCGAGGAGTACGTCGAGCGGATGCGCGAGATCGGCATCCCGGTGCTGAGGGACGAGACGGTGACGGTCGCCGGAGGCGTTCAGATCGCGGGCCGGAAGGACAAGACCGCGGAGGCGGCGGATCCGGAAGGAAGGCTGCCCGTTCGGGAGCTGACCGCCTCCTTCGACCGTACCCGGCCGATCGTCGTCCTCGACCATCAGCCGTACGGGTACGACCTCGCGGCCGAGGCCGGAGCCGATATTCTGATCTCCGGCCATACGCACCGGGGCCAGTTCGCACCGAACCACTGGATCACGAGAAGGCTGTTCGAGCTGGACTGGGGTTACCTGCGCAAAGGGAGCATGCATGCGTTCGTATCGTCGGGCTTCGGAACGTGGGGGCCGCCGATCCGGCTGGCCAGCCGTTCGGAGACGATGCGGATTACCGTTCATTTCAAGGAGGAGACCGCTTGAGATCGTTGCTCTACGGGTTGACAAGGGCGTTCGGCGTCAGCGCCCTTTGCTTTATCGCTTTTGCCTGCGTGGCGCTGCTCGTCGGGTTCGACCGGATCTCCGGCTTCGACGAGGCCGTCATCCGGTCCGTGCAAGGCTTGGAGACGCCTACGCTGACGAAGGCGATGGAGGCCGTCTCTTCGATCGGGACGACGAAGCCGGTCATCGGCATCGCGCTCGTCGTCATGGCGTTCCTCTACTTCGTTCTTCGGCACCGCAAGGAGCTGATTCTGTTCGTCGTCGTCTTGGCCGGGTCGACCGTGCTGAACAACCTGCTGAAGGCTCTGTTCCGCAGGGAGAGACCGACGCTGCACCGGCTCGTCGAGGAAGCGGGGTTCAGCTTCCCGAGCGGCCATTCGATGGCGGCGTTCAGCCTTTACGGCATTACGGCCTATCTGCTCTGGCGCCATATTCCGAGTCTGGCCGGCCGAATCGTCCTGATCGTTCTCGCCGTCCTTGTCGTCGGGACGATCGGATTCAGCCGGATTTACCTCGGGGTTCATTATCCGAGCGACGTCATCGGGGGCTACTTCATGAGCGCCTGCTGGCTGGCCGCTTCGATCGGCGTTTTCCAACGGCTCGCGAAGAGGCGACGGTCGACGACTCCCCTTCGTTGACACGCGGCGGGGCGATGTGCTAATTTGTTAGTAAGCCTTTATTCATTTTAATCTTATCGGATATATCAGAATTATAGCCACGGCCTACCCGACGACAGGAGGCTCCGCTTATCGCACCCGGCGTGCGAGAAGGGAGCCTCTTTTTTTCATTGGATCGGTCGGAGACGGGGAACGCGAACGAAGGAGATGGAGAGCTTGACGTTGAGACTTAGTTTGCTGGATCAGAGCCCGATTTACGAAGGAGAGTCGCCTACGCGGGCGCTCGAGCACACGATCGACCTCGCCGTGTTGGCCGACCGGCTCGGCTATCACCGCTTCTGGGTGTCGGAGCACCACGATTCCTCCCTGGTGGTCGGGTCTTCGCCCGAAGTGCTGATCTCGCACCTGCTGGCGAAGACGACGCGTATCCGCGTCGGCTCCGGCGGGGTGATGCTTCAGCATTACAGCCCCTACAAGGTAGCCGAGAACTTCAACGTGCTGGCCGCGCTCGCCCCGGGCCGCGTCGATCTCGGAATCGGCCGTGCGCCCGGAGGGCTGCCGCATTCGACGCGGGCTCTCCAAGGAGAAGGCGCCGCGCAGGCGCCGCTCGGCGACAAGCTGGAGCAGCTCGACCAATATTTGCGCAACCGGCTGGACGAGAACCATCCGCTTCAGGGGCTTCGGGCGACGCCGGTCGTCTCCCGTCCGGCGGATCTGTACCTTCTCGGCGCGACGGGCGCGAGCGGACAGCTCGCCGGAGAGTTCGGCGTGCCTTACGTGTTCGCCCTCTTCATCAACGGAGACGAACAGGTCGCCCTCGAAGCCTTGGAGAGCTATCGCCGCAGCTTCCGGCCGGTCCGCTCGGAGAAGCCGGAGCCGATTCTGGCTCTGTCCGCGATCGTGGCGGAGACGGAGGAGGAGGCGAAGCGGATCGCCGCGGACTTCAAGCTGGTGAAGATTCATCTGGAGAGCGGCCGCACCATAACGGTGTCGAGCCTGCAGCACGCCGAAGAGTTCGGCAGGCAGACGGACGAGAAGTACACAATCGAAGCGAAGGATGCTAACATAGTCGCAGGAACCAAGTCGAGCGTACGCGAGCGATTGCTGGACATCCGGAACCGGTTCGGGGTGGACGAGGTCATTCTGACGGTCCCCGCCAAGGAATTCGGCGACCGGGTTCGCACGATCCGGCTTCTGCGGGAGGCGTTCTCGGAGGTCCCCGCGGAGGGCTGACAGGGAGGCGGTAGGAGAGCATGGACCATTCGGCGTTAGATCTATGGGAGGGGGAGGGGCTGCAGGGCAAGCTAGCGGCGATCCGCAGGCACCTGCATCGCTACCCCGAAGTGGCGTACGAGGAACACGAGACGACGAAGGCGATCCGGAACTGGCTCGCCGAGGCGGGCATCGCGGAGGCGCAGCATTCGCTCGGAACCGGGCTCGTCGCGGAGATCAAGGGGGCGGAGGACGGCCCCGTCGTCGCTCTGCGCGCGGACATCGACGCGCTGCCGATCCAAGAGGAGACGGGGCTTCCGTTCGCGTCGGCGATTCCGGGCAAGATGCATGCGTGCGGCCACGACTTCCATACGGCGGCGATCCTCGGAGCGGCCTTCTTGCTCAAGCGCGCCGAGAGCCGGCTCAAGGGGACGGTGAAGCTTCTGTTCCAGCCGGCGGAAGAGAAGGGGACGGGAGCGCTGCGGGTGCTGGAGAGCGGCGCTCTTCGGGGAGTCGACGCGATTCTCGGCCTGCACAACAAGCCGGACCTGCCCGTCGGGACGGTCGGGATCAAGCCGGGGCCGCTTATGGCTTCGGTCGACGGGTTCAAGGTCGAGGCGACCGGAGTCGGGACGCACGCGGCCGTTCCGAACGCGGGCGTCGATCCGATCGTCGCGTCCGCGCATCTTGTGACGGCGCTGCAGACGATCGTCAGCCGCAACGTCGGCTCCCTGCGAAGCGCGGTCGTCAGCGTGACGCGAATCCAGAGCGGGACGACGTGGAACGTCATTCCCGACAAGGCGATTCTGGAGGGCACGATCCGCACGTTCGACGAGAGCTTGCGTTCGGAGGTGAAGGAGCACTTCGAACGGATCGTCGCCGGGGTGTCGTCCGGGCTCGGCGTCCGCTCCGAGATCCAATGGTATCCCGGACCTCCGAGCGTCGCCAACGATCCTCGATTAACGGAATTAATGATTCATGCGGCTAATCGTATCGGACTTAACGTCGTGACGCCGGAGCCTTCTCCTGCGGGAGAAGACTTCGCGTTCTATCAGCGGGAGATTCCGGGCGCGTTCGTCTTCGTCGGAACGTCGGGGCCGCACGAGTGGCATCACCCCGCGTTCGACCTGGACGAGAGCGCGCTGGAGCCGGCGGCCCGGCTGTTCGCCGAAGCCGCCGCCGAGGCGCTGGAGCGTCTCGCCGAAGGGAGGAGGAACGAACATCCGAATCCATTATGACGTCATCATCGTAGGCGCCGGCTCGATGGGGATGAGCGCCGGCTATCACCTGGCCAAGCAAGGCGTCGATACGCTGCTCATCGACGCATTCGACCCGCCGCACGGAGAGGGCAGCCATCACGGCGAACCCCGCCTGATCCGGCACGCGTACGGAGGGGATTCGACGTACGTGTCGATGGCGCTGCGGGCGCACGCGATCTGGCGGGAGATCGAGGAGCTGACGGGAACGAAGCTGCTCGTGCCGTCCGGCGTGCTGAACATGGGGCCTCCGGATGTCTATCCGTTCGAAGAGCGATTGGCCTATTCGTCGCTGTTCAAGGTGCCGGTCGAGCGGCTCGGCGCTTCCGACATCCAATACCGCTGGCCCGGTATTCGGCTGCCGGAGCATTACGAGGGCCTGTACGAGCCGGGGGCCGGCTATCTGTTCAGCGAGAAGTGCGTGAGCGCCTTCCGCACGCTCGCCGTCGAACGCGGCGCGACGCTCCTTCCGTACACGAGGGCGGAGAGCATCCAAGTCTCCCAAGGACGCGTATCCATCCGGACCAGCAACGGCATTTTCCATGCGGAGAAACTCATTCTAAGCGCCGGCGCGTGGTTCAAGACGCTCGCCCCGTTCGTCTCGCTGCCGATCCGGCCGGTCCGGAAGGCGGTGGGGTGGTTCGAAGCGGACGAAGCGCTGTTCGACACGGGGACGTTCCCCGGCTTCACGCTGGCGACCGCCGAGGGCGGGTTCTACGGCTTCCCGAGCATCGGCGGCTCCGGCGTCAAGATCGGGCGCCACGATACCGGCGCCGCCTGGAAGCCCGGGAGCGAGCTGGAGCCGTTCGGCTCGTTCGCGGAGGACGAGGGCGACCTGCGCGGCGCGCTCGAGGCGTTCATGCCCCGGGCGGCGGGCAAGCTGCTTCGCGGGGCGGTATGCAAGTACGAGCTGACGCCGGACGAAGACTTCATCATCGACCGCCATCCGGTCTATTCGAACGTGCTGCTGGCGGGCGGCTTCTCCGGCCACGGCTTCAAGTTCGCCAGCGTCGTCGGGGAGATCCTCGCCGATCTGGCGACCGGCTTCGAGCCCCGGCACGACATTCGCCCGTTCTCGCTGTCCCGCTTCGGCAAGGAGCAGGTGTCCTGACGGAACGAGCGGATGTCGGCGCCGCCGAGGAGTGGACCGCAAGAGCGTACGTGAGTGCGCTCTTGCGGTCGTTATCGGCGGAGGCCGCAAGAGAGTAACGCGGTTACTCGCTTGGGTTCGTCTACGGCAAATTGGTCGCAAGAGAGTAATGCGGTTACTCACTTGGGTGCGTCTACGGCAAATTGGTCGCAAGAGAGTGACACGGTTACTCTCTTGGGTGTGTCAAAGGCGAATTAGTCGCAAGAGAGTAACGCGGTTACCCACTTGGGTGCGTCAATGGCAAATCGGTCGCGAGAGAGTAACGCGGTTGCTCTCTCGGACGCGCGTTTCGTTTCGCCTTTCCGAGACTCCTTGAGTTTGTGCGGCTTTCTAGTAACGTCGCCTCGCAATCACCTCGTTCCTATCGTAAACCTCCCAACTTCCCAACCTCCCAACTTCCCAACCTCCCAACTTCCCAACCTCCCAACTTCCCAACCTCCCAACTTCCCAACCTCCCAACTTCCCAACCTCCCAACTTCCCCAACCTCCAAACTCCCCCCAAACCTCCCAAATCTAAAATCCTGGCTAACCTACTAGTCCTAACCAAGCCCACATAGTGCGCAATCTAAGCCGACCTCTTGAACGCGCGGTCCTCGCCACCCCGCCGACATTGCCAATTCACGGCGCTCGCCTTTCTCCTATTCGTATTGTTCGCCCGCCCCACGCAACTTCTCCTCTCAACGATCGGGACTATCGAAATGGAATGGTTAGCCAAATCCTCTTATAGCCTTTATAATGATTAATGCGCTAAACGATCGGGTCCGACGAATTTCGACTCTTCAATTCGCGCGTCTCCCTACCGAAAGTAAAGATAAGGCCATGAGGAATGACTTCCAAGATTAGCCTGCGAAAGCGAGGATCTCTATTTGGAGCACGTTCATGTAGAGCACGTTCATGGTTCTTTTGACTCGATATTGGTCATTTTCTCTTACGTTGTCGCGGTCGTTGCGTCTTACACCGTGCTGGATCTCGCCGAGCGGGTCACCAAGGCCGAAGGGAAGGGCCGCTGGTTGTGGCTCTGCTTCGGCGCGGTGGCGATGGGGCTCGGCATCTGGTCGATGCACTTCGTCGGGATGCTCGCCTTCAGCTTGCCGTTCCCGGTCGCTTACGACCTGATGCTCGTCCTGCTCTCCGTCCTGGCGGCCATGGCCGCTTCGTTCGTCGCCCTCTACGTGGTGGGGCGGAACCGGCTGACGGTCGGCAGGCTCATCGGCGGAGGCTTGCTCCTCGCGACGGGGATCTCGACGATGCATTACACCGGGATGGCCGCGATGCTCATCGACATCGACTACGATCCTTTTATTTTCTTCCTCTCGATCCTGATCGCGCTCGTCGCGTCGGTCGCGGCGCTGTGGCTCGCGTTCTACTTCCGCAAGGGGGGAGAGCAGGGGGAGATCTGGAAGAAGATCGGAAGCGGCCTCATCATGGGAGCCGCAATCGTCGGCATGCACTACACGGGCATGGCGGCGGCCGAGTTCCACCCCGTCGTCCGGGCGGCGATCTCGTCCTCCCTGGTGCTCGATCACAAGTGGCTGGCCTACTTCATCTCCGGCGGCACCTTGTTCACCCTGGGGCTGTCCCTGTTCGGAATCTTCATCTCGAAGCGGCTCTCCAGCAAGGATTCGGAGATTCAAGACAAGACCCGCGAGATTTATTTGAAGAACCAGGAGCTTCAGTCCTTGAACGACCATCTCGAGGAATTGGTCCGCGAGAGGACCGCCCAACTGGAGAAAGCCCATGACGAGGCGATTCAGGCGAATATGGTCAAGAGCCAGTTCCTCGCCAACATGAGCCACGAGCTGCGGACGCCGCTTAACGCGATCATCGGTTACAGCGAGATGCTGATGGAAGACGCCGAAGATCTCGGGGAACCGACGTTCTCCGAAGACCTGGCCAAGATCAGCAAGGCGGGCAAGCATCTGCTCAGCCTTATCAACGACATACTGGACATATCGAAGATCGAGGCCGGCAAAATGGATTTGCACTTCGAGACGTGCGACGTGCCCGGGCTCGTCCAGGACGTCCTGACGACGGTCAAGCCGCTCATCTCGGCCAACGGCAATCGCTTGGAGACGAGCTTGGCCGAAGGAGAGATCACGACCGACGTGACGAAGCTCCGTCAAATTCTGATCAACCTCCTCAGCAACGCGAGCAAGTTCACGAAGGAAGGGACGATCGCCTTCGAAGCGGCCCGCCAGGCCAGAGGCCGGCAGGACGGCTACCGCTTCAGCGTCAGGGATACGGGAATCGGCATGACGCCGGAGCAGCTTGGACGGCTGTTCCAGCCGTTCACCCAAGCGGATTCGTCGACGACCCGGAAGTACGGGGGGACCGGTCTCGGTCTCGCGATCAGCCAGCGGTTCTGTCAGATGATGGGCGGCGATATCCGGGTCGAGAGCGAGCTGGGCGTCGGAAGCACGTTCGAATGCTGGCTGCCGATCGATCCGGCGAAGTCGGAAGCCGCCGCCGGAAGGCAAGACGCCGCGGATGCGGCGGATTCCAACCACCAGGTGAGCATTCTCGTCATCGACGACGAACCGCTTAGCCAGCAGCTGATCAAGCGCTATCTGGCCAAGGAGGGCTGGACGCTGGCGTTCGCCGAGAGCGGCCAGGAAGGACTCGAATTATCGCGGAAGCTGCGGCCCAAAGTCATCTGCCTGGACATTCTCATGCCGAGCATGGACGGATGGAGCGTCTTGTCGGCGTTGAAGAACGATCCGGAGCTTCAGGATATTCCCGTCATTATTTTATCGGGGACGAGCGACATGCAGCTCGGGTACGCGCTCGGCGCTTCCGAGTTCCTGACCAAGCCGATCAAGAGGGATCGTCTCATCTCCATTATCGACAAGTACGTTCCGGCGGGCAGCGAGCAATCGGTGCTCGTCATCGAAGACGACGCCGCGGCCAGCGAGATGATGGCCAGGCTGCTTCAGAAGGAAGGCTACGCCGTTACCCGGGCAGTCAACGGGCTTCAAGCGCTGGAGAAGCTGGCCGGGGAAGCGCCGAAGCTCATCCTGCTGGACCTGATGATGCCGGAGATGGACGGCTTCCAATTCCTCGCCGAGCTGCGCAAGCGGGAGGAGTGGAACGACATTCCCGTCGTGGTGGTGACGGCGAAGACCATCACGCAGGAGGACCGCTTGAAGCTGAACGGCTACGTCAAGGGCGTCATTCAGAAGGGGACGTTCAGTCCGGCGACCTTGTTGGAGGCTATCCAGAATTCCATCGGGAAAATCAAGGAGGCAGGAAGCGATGCACACCGTTCTGCTAGTGGAGGATAACGAGCTTAATCGCGATATGCTGAGCCGAAGATTGACCCGGAAGGGATATCGCATCCTCTCCGCGGAAGACGGGGAGCAGGGCGTCGAGATCGCCCGGCGGGAGCGCCCGGATTTGATTCTGATGGATATGAGCTTGCCGGTGCTCGACGGATGGGAAGCGACGCGGAGGCTGAAGGCGTCCGAGGAGACGCGGAAGATCCCCGTCATCGCCCTGACGGCCCACGCCATGACCGGCGATGCGGAGAGAGCCTACGCGGCCGGGTGCGACGACTTCGATACGAAGCCGGTCGAGCTCGAACGGCTGCTCGGGAAGATGCAGTCCGCTTTATCGAACAACTTAGAGGATGGTTAAGCGCAATGGTAGATCTCAGACAATCCAAGATTCTGATCGTGGACGATCAGGAATACAACGTGAGCCTGCTGGAACGGATTCTGGGACGAGCCGGATTCAAGAACGTGCACAGCACGACGGACTCTCTGGAGATTGAAGGAATGCTGGACGGGATCGATCCCGATATCGTCCTGTTGGACTTGCACATGCCGGGCATGGACGGGCTCCAGGCGCTGCGGCTTATCCGCGAACGCAAGGGGGAAGACGTCTATCTGCCGGTGCTCATGCTTACTGCGGACACGACGCCCGAGGCGAAGCAAGAAGGGCTGAAGGCCGGGGTCAACGATTATTTGACGAAGCCGTACGACCGGACGGAGGTTATTCTTCGCATCGAGAACCTGCTTCGGACGCGTCAGCTGCACTTGCAGCTTCAGCAGCATAATCTCACCTTGGAGGACCGGGTCCGGGAGAGGACGCTGGAGCTGCAGCAGGCCAAGTTCGAAATCCTGCAGCTGCTGGGGAGAGCCGGCGAGTACCGCGACGACATCACGGGGAGCCATACGCAGCGCGTGGGGCAATTGTCCGGAATGATCGCCGCCCGGCTGGGCCTTCCCGAACCGGAGGTCGATCGGATTCGTAGAGCGGCTCCCCTTCACGACATCGGCAAGATCGGCATACCCGACGATATTCTGCTGAAGCCCGGCCGGTTCGAACCCGAGGAGTTCGAGAAAATGAAGAGCCATACGACGATCGGCGCCAACATTCTGGAAGGAAGCTCGTTCGATGTGCTGCGGCTGGCGAGAGTGATCGCGCTGTCCCATCACGAGAAGTGGGACGGCACCGGTTACCCGAATGGGCTGTCGGGGGAACAGATTCCGATCGAAGCCCGAATCGTCGCGTTGGCCGACTTCTATGACGCCCTGACTCACGAGAGGCCATACAAGCAGGCGTGGACTCCCGAGGAGGCGGCATCGGAGATCGAGACGCAGCGCGGGCGCCACTTCGATCCCCGGGTGGCGGACGCGTTCCTCGAGTTGTACCGCGGCGGGGAAATCTTTATACTGGACCAGAACGAATCCCGCCCTTGACGGACGGACAAGGAGAGAGGACCATGCTGTACGATTTGAAGCCCGACTTGGAGCGGCCCGAAGTTCTCGAGCTTCTGGAGATGACCGTCTTCCCCGATCCGGAGCGGCTCGAGCGAGCGATCGGCGAGTACCGGGACGATCCCCGGAACGAGCTTCGAGGGTATCGATCCGAAGAGGAGAACCGTCTGATCGGCCTGATCGGTTCGCGGCTGGATCCGGAAGGCGAGCTGGAGATCCGGCACATCGCGGTCGTTCCCGACGAGCGGGGCCGGGGCTACGGCCGCGCGATGATTCTGGAGCTGCTGGCGGAGAAGGATCCCAGGGTCATCGTCGCGCGGACCGACGAGGAAGCCGTCGATTTCTACCGGAATATCGGCTTCACGATCGAGAGCCTGGGAGAGACGGTACCGGGAACGGAACGCTTCAAGTGCACGTATGTAACGGAGCTTGACGAGACCGAGTAAGACGTCGATCCGGTTATTCGCCGCGCGGCCAAGCGCGAGCGGCCGTCCGGAGCGGAAGGAAGCGATCGGCCTTTGCGGGTCGGTTGCTTTTTTTTCTATTGGCGCCCCTTTGAACAGTCATTCCGATTCTAGTCGTCGCGAGGATTAGAAGATTTGGCGGAAAATGCTATAATAACGGTAGCAAAGCGGTTCGGAGCCGAACGACGACGAATGATCGCGCACAACCTCCGCCGAACGGGCCTAACCGCTTGGCGAAGTCAGTACCGGAACCCCGCGCACCGTCGGATGTGAATCGATCGACCTAGGAGGAGGAGGAATCGGGATGCTTCGACGCGACGACGTATACGACCACATCTCCAGCCGTTACGAGCTTCTGATCTCGAAGGAGGATTACGAGGGGAACATCGCCCGGGCGATCGCCGGCATCGTCCGGATGCAGGGGAAGGACTTCGTCGACCTGGGAGCCGGAACGGGGCGGTTAACCCGTCTGTACGCTCCGATCGCGGCCAGCGCGACGGCCGTCGACCGGGCGGCGGACATGCTGAAGGTCGCGGCTTCCAAGCTGGCCGCGGCCGGCCTCTACAATTGGCGGACGATCGTGTCGGATTACCGCCGGGTGCCGCTCGACGACCGATGCGCGGACGTCGTGACGGCGGGCTGGACGCTCTGTTACGTCGCCGCGTCGGACGTGCCCGGACGGGAAGAGCATCTGGAGACGGCGATCGGGGAGATCGACCGGCTTCTGCGCGACGGAGGCACCTCGATTATTCTGGAGACGCTGGGCACCGGGGAGGAGGAGCCCCGGAGGCCGGAGCATCTGAGAGAGTATTATGACGCTCTGGAGCATAAGTACGGCTACCGGCATCTCGCCATCCGCACCGATTACGCCTTCGATTCGGCCGAACAGGCGGAGTCGCTGTGCAGAGACTTCTTCGGGGACGAGCTCGGCGACCGTATCCGCGAGCAGGGGCTGCGGATCGTTCCGGAGAACACGGGCATCTGGTGGCGGACCAAAAGCGAGAAGGGATAAGGACGGCCGACGCGGTTCGTCCCCGTAATCAAACGTCATCCGAAGGAAGCGTGCTTCCCGGGATGACGTTTTTTTCTGCATTTGTCCGATTCACATACACATTCAAGTGCGAATCGAAATAACTCGGGATAGGTTTCGTTAGCGAATCGGACACTCGTCATTTTGTGGCATGGGCGCCGGCGCTCCCGCATCGGCTCTCAGCCAAGGGTCTTGACCGAACGGCGAACGATCAGTTCGGACGGGAGAACGATTTTTTTCCAAGGTCCCGCCGCTTCGCCTTCCTTGATCCGGTCGATCAGCATCTGCATGCCGAGGTAACCGAATTGGTACGCTTGCTGGGAGATCACGGTCACGAACGGGTCAACCTCCGCGTAGGACGCAAGTTCGTCGAAGCAGACGATGGACATGTCGTCCGGGGCTTTGCGGCCGCGCGCGGCGAGGCTGCGCATCACCTCGACGGCCAGGAAGTTGTTGCCGGCGATAATCGCGGTCGTGTCCGGATCGATCCGGTCGAGCCACGCCCCCACCTCCGACAAGTCGTTGCGCGGACCGAAGCTCGTCTCCAACACGTTGTTCTCCGAATATGCCAGATCGTTCAGCTTCAGCGCTTCGCGGAATCCTTCCAGCCGCTGCCTCGCCGACGAGACGTGCGGCGATCCGTTGATCAGCGCGATGCGGCGATGCCCCCGCTCCGCCAGATGCCCCACGAGCTGCCTCGCGCCTTCCTTGCCGTCGCCGAGCACGATGTCGCTCTCCACGCCGGGCACTTCCCGGTCGATCAGAACGAAGGGCACGCCGTGCTTGCGGAGCATCTCCAGGTGGGGGAGGGAGGCGTCCCCCGTCGGCGCGACGAGAACGCCGTCCGTCCGCGTCTTCAGAATCGTGTCCAAGTATTCGTTCTCCTTGTCCAGATCCTCGTCGCTGTTGCCGAACAGCAGCCGGAACCCGTGCTTGCGGGCGGCGTCCTCCGCGCCCCGGGCCAGCGTCGTATAGAAAGGGTTCGTAATATCCGTAATGAGCAGGAACAGCAGGTTCGTCTGCTGAAGAACGAGGCTCCGCGCCATCTGGTTGGGCACGTAGTTCAATTCCTCCATGACCCGCTTCACCTTGGTCCGCGTCTTCTCGCTGATGCGTCCTGTGTTATTGATAACTCTCGATACCGTCATCGCGGAGACGTTCGCTTTGGCGGCAATGTCGTAAATCGTGACCATCGTCTAGCTCCTTCTCGACCAATCCTGTTCTTATCTTACCGAAACGGAGCATTGACAGCAAGACAAAACGTTGTTAATTTAGGGTTATCGGTAACACAATTTATCGACCTGGAGGGTATCATTTATGGCAGATCTGCAGCACCGTTGGCAAGACGGATTCCCCAAGATCGGCATTCGGCCGACGATCGACGGCAGGCGCAAGGGCGTCCGCGAGTCGCTGGAAGAGCAAACGATGAACATGGCCAAGGGCGTGGCGGCGCTGCTGAGCGAGAACCTGCGCTATCCGAACGGGGAACCGGTCGAGTGCGTCATCTCCGACAGCTGCATCGGCGGCGTGGCGGAAGCGGCCGCATCGGCGGACAAATTCGCGAAGGCTGGCGTAGGGGTATCGATAACCGTCACTCCGTGCTGGTGTTACGGAACGGAGACGATGGACATGGATCCGTCGATTCCGAAGGCCGTCTGGGGCTTCAACGGAACGGAGCGTCCGGGAGCGGTTTATCTGGCCGCCGTGCTGTCGGGCTACGCGCAGAAGGGACTTCCCGCGTTCGGCATCTACGGGGAAGACGTCCAGGACGCCGGAGACGCGACGATTCCGGAAGACGTCAAAGGCAAGTTGCTCGGCTTCGCGAAGGCCGGACTCGCGGCGGCTTATATGCGCGGCAAGTCGTACCTGTCGATGGGCTCGGTATCCATGGGGATCGCCGGCTCGATCGTCAATGACGCTTTCTTCCAGGAATATCTCGGCATGAGAACCGAATATATCGATATGTCCGAGTTCGTCCGCCGCATGGAAGAAGGCATCTACGACGACGCGGAGTTCGAGAAAGCGCTTGCATGGGTGAAGGACAACTGCCTGGAAGGACCGGACAATAACCCGCCTCATCTTCAGACGTCCCGCGAGCGCAAGGACAAGGATTGGGAGACGGTCGTCAAGATGGCGATGATCTCCCGCGACTTGATGGTCGGCAACCCTCGTCTCGCGGAGCTCGGATTCGGCGAAGAAGCCCTCGGGCACAACGCGATTCTGTCCGGCTTCCAAGGCCAGCGCCAGTGGACCGACCACTTCCCGAACGGCGACTTCCTCGAATCGATTCTGAATTCTTCGTTCGATTGGAACGGCATTCGCGCGCCGTATCTCGTCGCCACCGAGAACGACAGCCTGAACGGCGTCGTCATGCTGTTCGGCCATCTGCTGACGAACACCGCGCAGATCTTCGCGGACGTCCGCACGTATTGGAGCCCGGATTCCGTCAAGCGGGTGACCGGTCACGAGCTGTCCGGCGCGGCGGCCGGCGGCATTCTGCATCTGATCAACTCCGGTTCGGCGGCCCTCGACGGCACGGGAGAGCAGACGAGGGACGGCCAGCCGGCCATGAAGCCGTTCTGGGAGATCTCGGAGGAGGAAGCGAAGAAGTGCCTGAAGGCGACGTCCTGGCGCCCGGCATCGGTCGAATATTTCCGCGGGGGCGGCTATTCTTCGGACTTCCTGACGCGCGGCGGCATGCCGATGACGATGTCCCGGCTCAACCTGGTGAAGGGAATCGGCCCCGTGCTGCAGATCGCGGAAGGCTACTCCGTCGAGCTTCCGGAGCATGTCCACGACGCGCTCGACAAGCGGACGGACCCGACGTGGCCGACGACCTGGTTCGCACCGAAGCTGACCGGGCGGGGCGCGTTCCGTACCGTTTACGACGTCATGGACAACTGGGGAGCGAACCACGGCTCGATCAGCTACGGCCATATCGGCGCGGACCTGATCACGCTCGCCTCGATCCTGCGCATTCCGGTCAGCATGCACAACGTGGCCGAAGAGCATATTTTCCGCCCGCGGGCTTGGGGACTGTTCGGCACCGACAACGCCGAGAGCGCCGACTACCGGGCATGCGCCAACTTCGGACCTCTCTATAAATAAGAAGCGCGGAGGAACCTTCGATGAACAGCCAGGCCATACGCGAGGAACTATGCAAGTACGCCCGCAAGACCGTCGCCAACAAGCTGGTGGTCGGGCCGGGAGGCAATATCAGCGCCAAGCGCGAGGGGAAGATGTACCTGTCCCCGAGCGGCTTCGCGCTCGACGAGATCGAGCCGGAGCAGTGGGTCGAGGTCGACATCGAGACTGGCGCCATTACGGATATCGGGCTCCGGCCGTCGTCCGAAGTGCTGATGCATCTGTACGCCTACCGGACGAATCCGGCGATCGGCGCGATCGTTCACACGCATCCGCCATACTGCATCGCGTTTACGTTGGTGGAGAAGACGCTCCCGGTCATGTTCCCGGACCAGGCGGCGCTCGTCGGCAAGACGACGTACGTCCCTTACGTGCTGCCGACGACCGACAAGCTGGCGGACGCCGTCGCCGCCGAGGTGAACGGCTTCAGCACGATCCTGCTCGGCAATCACGGGCTCGTGACGACGGGGCGCAATCTGCGCGAAGCGTACTACCGCACGGAAGTCGTCGAGGAGAGCGCCAAGATCTACCTGATCGCCAGCGCGATCCGCGAGCCGAAGGCGCTCACCGACGAGGAGTACAAGGAGATCGCCTCTCTCGAGAGCGAGGCCTACCGGATTCAATTGCTGCAGAAAATGAAGTGACGTTAGGCGGCAAAGCTGTAGGAGGTGATGGGGCATGACGAACGGCGGCGGCGCATCGGCGGTTCTGGCCTTCGATCTCGGGGCGAGCAGCGGCCGGGCGTTGATCGGCGAGCTCGCGGAGGAGGCCGGCGGCCTCAGAACGCTGCGAGTGACGGAGATTCATCGCTTCTCCAACCGGGCGATCCATGTCGGCGACCATCTTCACTGGGATACGCTGCGGCTGCTTCACGAGATGAAGCAGGGCATTCGCCAGGCGTTCAAGCTGGGCTACGCGCCAGTCTCTCTCGGCATCGACACGTGGGGAGTCGACTTCGGCCTGCTCGACGCGAACGGGGAGCTCATCGGCAATCCGTACCATTACCGGGACCCGCAGACGGAAGGGCTGATCGACGAAGTCGCCTCGCTCGTCGGCAGGGAGGAGCTGTTCCGGCAGGGCGGGCTTCAACTGATGGCGTTCAACACGATTTATCAGCTGTACGCGATGCGCAAGGCGAATTCGCCGAAGCTCGACATCGCGAAGACGCTGCTGCTGACGCCGGATTTGCTCGCTTACCTGCTGACGGGCGTCCGGGTATGCGAATTCACGATGGCGACGACGACCCAGCTGTTCCACCCCGAACGCCGGAAGTGGAACACGGAGTTGATGGAACGGCTCGGCATTCCGCCCGGCCTGTTCCTCGATCCGATTCGGCCGGGAACGGCGATCGGACCGCTGACGCCGGCGGTGCAAGCGGAGCTCGGCGTGCCGCCGGTCGAGGTGATCGCGGTCGGGACGCACGACACGGAATCGGCGGTGGCGGCCGTGCCCGCGGAGGATCCCGAGTTCGCGTATCTGGTGTGCGGCACGTGGTCGCTTCTCGGCACGGAGCTGCCGGGGCCTCATCTTACGCCGGAGACGATGGAAGCGGAGTTCTCCAACGAAGGCGGAGTCGGCGACACGTACCAGCTGCTCAAAAACATCATGGGGCTCTGGATTCTGCAAGAATGCAAGCGCGAGTGGGACGAACGGGGCGCCGAGATCTCGTTCGAGCAGCTGGTGGCCGAAGCGGAAGCGTCCGAGCCGTTCCGCAGCCTGATCGATCCGGACGACTCGCGCTTCTACGCGCCGGGCGGGATGAACGAGAAGGTGCGCTCCTATTGCGCGGAGACGGGGCAGGCCGTCCCCCGGACCGAAGGGGAGACCGCGCGCTGCATCCTCGAGAGCTTGGCGCTTCGCTACCGGCAGGCGCTGGAGCTGGCCGAGGGGTTGACCGGCCGCTCGTTCATGGCGCTGCACATGGTCGGCGGAGGCATCCAGAACAAGCTGCTGTGCCGGATGACGGCGGACGCGCTGAACCGGCCCGTTCACGCCGGTCCGGTGGAGGCGAGCGCCATCGGCAACATGCTGCTGCAGCTCATCGCGCTCGGCCGCTGCGCCGATCTGGCGGAGGCGCGCCGGCTCGTCGCGGCTTCGTTCCCGGTCGAGACGCACCGGCCGTCCGGGGATAGCCGGCGGTGGAACGACCCTTACGAGAGATTCAAGAAGCTGCGGGGAGACCGGCCTTGATAGGCTGCGGTTGCCGCGGCCCGATACGCGGAGCGAACTCATCCATCTAACTCATACGTATGTATCCATGTATGCGCGAGAATGGCGGCCGAAATGGCCGCCCTTTTCGTTTCGGGGCTTTCCGCCGCTTTCACGCATTTATGTCGCTTCTCCGCAAGTCGAGCAAGTCCACTTACACGCCCGCTTGCTCGCTGCCGCACCTCCGCAAGTCGAAATAATCGACTTGCAGCCCGGGTCGCCTGCTGCTAATCGCATGAGCCGCCCAGGCCAAGCCTTCCCGTTATGCCGCCGAATGCCCCGAATGGCCGATCCCTTCCGTTGGAATGATAGTACGGTCCGCCCCCGGGAACAAGAAGAAGCGATAACGGCAATCCGCCATCTCCGATTATGTATGACGTCTCATTATGACATCCTAATGATTTAAATATTGTATCATAATTAAAATTATGATATACCATAGTTGAGCTTGTCGAAATCCAAATTCAAGGAGTGGAGCAGAGAATGAAGTTTTTCCTGGATACCGGCAACGTGGACGAGATCAAACGCATCGTGAAGCTCGGGCTGGTGGACGGCGTCACGACGAACCCGTCGCTGATCGCGAAGGAAGGCCGCGACTTCAAGCAAGTGATTCAAGAGATCGCCGGCATCGTCTCCGGTCCGGTCAGCGCGGAAGTGATCAGCCTCGACGTCGAAGGCATGCTCAAGGAAGCGCACGACATCGCGACCTGGGCGCCGAACGTCGTCATCAAGCTGCCGCTTACCGAAGCCGGGCTCGAAGCGACGCACCGGCTGGCCCAGGAAGGGATCAAGACGAACGTAACGCTCGTGTTCAGCGTCGCCCAAGGGCTGATGGCGGCCAAAGCCGGCGCCACCTTCATCAGTCCGTTCGTCGGCCGTCTCGACGATATCGGCGTCGAAGGACTGAAGCTGATCCGCGAGCTGCGTCAAGTTCTCGACTTGTACGCCATGAAGACGGAGATCATCGCCGCGAGCATCCGCGGCATCGCGCACGTCGAACAAGCCGCCCTCGCCGGCGCGCACATCGCCACCATCCCGGGCTCGCTGCTGCCTACGCTGTGGAAGCATCCGTTGACGGACATCGGCATCGACCGGTTCCTGAAGGATTGGGAGAAGATGTCGAAGGCGTAAGCGATACGGCTGGCCAGAGGGTGAACGCCCGGAATCCTAAGGAGGGAGCGGGTATCGAACTCACGCCGCGACAATTGGAGATCGTCGAATTAGTCACCCGGAACGCTCCCATCACGGGAGAACAGATCGCCGAGACGCTCGGCGTCAGCCGTCCGACCATCCGGTCGGACTTGTCCGTCCTCGTCATGCTCGGCTATATCGACGCCAAGCCGAAGGTCGGCTACTTCCTCGGCAAGGCTCTGAAGCCGGACCGCGCCGTTCATTCGTCCCTTCTCCAAGGGAAGGTGAGGGATCGGATGAGCCGTCCCGTCGTCATCCGCGACGACGCGACCGTGAACGACGCGGTTATCAGCCTGTTCGTCGACAACGTGGGCAGCCTGATCGTGACGGACGAGAACGATCGGCTGGTCGGCATGGTGTCGCCGAAGGATCTGCTGAAGTTCACGCTCGGACATGCCAACGCGTCCGTCATCCCGATCCGCATGGTCATGACCAAGCAGTCCCAGCTCGTCACGATCTCGCCGGAGGACACGCTTCTCGAAGCGGCGCGCCGGATGATGGGGCATCAGGTGAATAGCCTGCCCGTCGTCCGGCCCCGTTCCGGGGGCGGGGCGGAAGTGATCGGCCGGATTACCAAGACCAATATCACGCAAGCGATGATCGAGATCGCGTCGGATTTGTAGCAGGGTAGGGGGAGAAGCCGTGTCGGCGGATCGTCAGAAAATCATATACGTATGCTCGGACGCCGTAGGGGAGACGGCCGAAGCGGTCGCCAAGGCGACCGCGCGCCAATTCGCGACCGAGAAGGTCCGGATCAAGCGCTATGGAGGCATCAAGCACGAGGACGAAGTCAAAGCCCTTATCCAGGAGGCCGCGTCGGCCGGAGGCTTCATCGCGTACACGCTCGTCCAGCCGGAGCTGAGGGAGACGATGCGCGAGGAGGCGATCCGCGCTTCGGTGAAGGCGGTGGACGTCATGGGTCCGATGATGCAGGCATTCATCGATACGTTCAACGACTCGCCCAAGTACCAGCCCGGTCTGCTTCACGAGATGGACGACCATTACTTCCGCAAGATCGAAGCGGTCGAATTCGCCGTCCGCTACGACGACGGCAAGGACGCGAGAGGGCTGCTGCACGCGCAGGTCGTGCTCGTCGGCGTGTCCCGCACGTCCAAGACGCCGCTCAGCATTTACTTGGCCCATAAGGGCATACGGACGGCCAACTATCCGATCACGCCGGAGGTGAAGCCGCCGGAAGAGCTGTTCATGAAGGCCGACCGCTTGATCGTCGGCTTGACGATGAATCCCGAGCGGCTGCTCAAGATCCGCACGGAACGGCTGAAGGCGCTGGGGCTGCCGGTACACGCGCATTATGCCTCGCTGGATCGAATCCGCGACGAATTGAGCTTCGCGGACCGGCTCATGGCCCAGCTCGGCTGTCCGGTCATCGACGTCACGGAGAAGGCGATCGAAGAGACGGCGGGCATCATTATGGAGAAGTGGTTGAATTCATCGGCATAGGGGGAGAAGAAGTGGAACGAGAGCTTGCACTGGAGATCGCGCGCGTCACCGAATTGGCGGCCCTGGCTTCCGCGCCGTGGATGGGCAGAGGGGATAAGAACAGCGCCGACGGAGCCGCGACGTCCGCCATGCGCGCGATGTTCGACACCGTGTCCGTCAAAGGAACGGTCGTCATCGGCGAAGGCGAGATGGACGAAGCGCCCATGCTGTATATCGGCGAAGAAGTCGGCAGCCGGAACGGTCCCGAGGTGGACGTCGCCGTCGACCCGCTCGAGGGGACGGAGATCGTCGCGAAGGGCTTGAACAACGCGATGTCGGTCATCGCCGTGGCGAACAAGGGCCAGCTGCTGCACGCCCCGGACATGTACATGGAGAAGCTGGCGGTCGGTCCCGAGCTCGCCGGCAAGCTGAGCCTGGAGGATCCGCTGGAGGTCACGCTGAAGAAGGCGGCGGACGCGCTGGGCAAGAAGGACTCCGACCTCACGGTCATGATCCTGGATCGGACCCGGCACGAGTCGATCGTCAAGACGCTGCGCAAGGCGGGAGTCCGGATCAAATTCCTGTCGGACGGAGACGTGGCCGGCGCCATGGCCCCCGCGTTCCCGGAGGCAGGGATCGATCTGTACGTCGGTTCCGGCGGAGCCCCGGAAGGAGTGCTGGCGGCGGCCGCCCTCAAGTGCCTCGGAGGGGAGCTGCAAGGAAGGCTGATGCCTTCGGACGCGAACGAATACAACCGCTGCGTTCGCATGGGGATCGAAGACCCGTACCGCATTCTGACGATGGACGACATGATCGGGACGGAGGACGTCATCTTCGCCGCGACCGGAGTGACGCCGGGCGAGTTCCTGGGCGGAGTTCGGTACTTGTCCGAGCAACGGGCCGAGACGCACTCGATCGTCATGCGGGCCAAGACGCGAACGATCCGCTTCATCCGCTCGATTCATTATTTGCCGAATAAAGCCTTGCTGAACGATAATCGATAAAGTCCCGAACTCATTGGAAGAACTTATTTAACGTTATTAATTAATGATCTTAATAATCTTGATGATCTTCATGAACGAGCTTGTTTGACGTACCTATTCGACAGATTTATTCGACAGACCATTGCGATGCTTATTTGACGGTCGTGCTTGACGAACTTATTTGACGAACTTATAGCCGACGCCCCACACGGTCTTGATGTGTTGGGGCTCTTTGGGATTCACTTCTAGCTTCTTGCGGAGATTCGTGATGTGCACGTCCATCGCTCGCTCGTTGACGAACGAATCGATGCCCCGGACGGCGTTGAGCAGCTCCTCGCGGCTGAAGACGCGTCCCGGATGCTGCGTGAACAGCTTCATCATCTCGTACTCGGAGAACGTCGTCTCGATGGGCTTGCCGTCGAGCACGATCGTCCGGCGTTCGACGTCGAGCGTGATCCGGTCGCCGCTCTGGGCGGGCAGGAACGAATTCGGAGCGAACGCGGGCATTCTTCGCAGCACCGCCAGAATCCGGACCTTAAGCTCCTGGACGCTGTAGGGCTTCGTCAAGTAATCGTCGGCGCCCGAGCTGATGGCCTGGATCCGGTCCGTCACGGCGTTCTTCATGGAGGTCACGATGATCGGGACCGCCGTTCTCTCCCGGAACGAAGCGCATAACGTGGAGCCGTCCGCGTCCGGCAGCATCAGATCGAGGATGATGGCGTCGGGCTTGAATTCCGTGAGCGCCGCGAAGCCGTCTCTCGCGGTCTCCACCCTCCGGACGTCGAATCGTTCCTCTTCCAGGTACAGCGTCAGCATCTCCCCGAGAATCGGATCGTCCTCAATGACCAATATCTTCGTCAAAGCGAATCTCCACCTGTGTCTGATTTGTTAGTCAAACTAATACTTTGCTTATATTTATCGATGGATCGGAATACCGCTCGAAATTCGTCGTCCAGCTCGCCGATCAGAGAGTTCAGACCTTCGGGCGGCGACTCGCCGAAGGCGGATTCCAGACGGGTCGCGATCTCGTAGACGCCCCCGGCCGCCAGATGGCTCGCCGCGCCCCGCAAGGAATGAAGCATCCGCTTCGCCTCCCGGAAGTCGCCTTGTTCCGACAACCGCTTCAGCTCCGCTCCGGCGCCGGCGTACTTCTCCTTAAGTCTGTCCAGGAGATGTACGTACAACCTTGGGTTCCCGCCTAAGCGGCCCAGAGCCAACGCGACGTCCAGCCCTTCCAGCTCGGGGACCGGAACCGGAGCGCATCCGTTCTCCGCGGCCGCGTAATCGGGCAGCCAGCGTTCGAGAAGGTCGCGCAATCTCTTCATCTCGACGGGCTTCGTGATCACTTCCTGGGCGCCGGCTTCATAACAGCGCTCATGCTGCTCCTTCGTCGTGTCCGCGGTCAGCATCACGATCGGAAGGTTCATCCGGCGCGGCAGCGAACGAATGTTCCGAACGGCGGCGATTCCGTCCATGACGGGCATGTGAAGATCCATCAGGACGAGGCCGAACGGTTCGTCGGACTCCAGCATCCCCAGGGCCTCCGGCCCGCTGGCCGAAGCGACGACTTCGGCTCCGAGACTCTGAAGCATCCTCGCCGCGACCTTGCGGCTGATCTCGTGGTCTTCCACCAGAAGCACCTTCGCCTTCGGGGAAGGTGCGAAGCAGTCCGATCCCGCGGGCGGTCCCGCTTCCAGCAGCTTGCGAAGAGCCCGGTGCCAGGCCGAAGCGTCCGCCGTCTTCAACACGACCGCCGCCGGCCGCAGCGATTCCGGCAGGCGGTTGATCGCCTGCCGGCCGTGGAATCCGCACGCCGCGGCGACGGGGATGCCGCGGCGGTCGCATTCGCGCTTCCAGACCGACCAATGCCCGTATCCGCTCATCCGGTCCGCTTCCATGTCCACGATGAGACCGGCCGCCGAATGCCGCTCCGCTTCGGCCAACGCGTCTTCCCACGAGCCGAAGGCGATCGCCTCGCATAATCGGGAGAGCTCTTGGAACCAGGACGGAGGGTTGTCCCCGGACGGCCCGACTACGAGAACCCGGCATGGGAGGGGAGAGAATTCTGCGGCCGCGGGCGGCGCCGTCCGGAACGGGACGACGAACCGGAAGACGGTTCCGGCGCCCGGCTTGCTCTCCGCCTCCAGCGTTCCGTCCATCAGCTCGATCAGCCCCTTGGCGATCACGAGCCCCAACCCGCTTCCTCCGTAGTGCCGGGAGATCGAAGCGCTCGCCTGGTGGTAGGGCTGGAACAGCCGCTCCAGCTGAAGCCGGGTCATTCCGATTCCCGTATCGCGAACGGCGAAATGAATACAGGGCCCGTCAGGTTTATTTTCCGCCATCTCCACGATCAATTCAACTTCGCCGCGTTCCGTGAACTTGACGGCGTTGCCAGCCAGATTATAGAGCACTTGCTCAAGCTTGTGCGAATCTCCTACGAGATGATCCGGAACGTCGGAATCGACGTTCAGCTTCAGCTCCACGGGCTTGTCTCCGAGAAGGGCCGCCATCGTGTGCATGACATGCCTCATGGATCTTCGAAGCCGGAACGGGGCGTTCTCCAGAACCATCTTCTCGGCTTCCAGCTTGGAATAATCGAGAAAGTTGTTGAGCGTCCGAAGCAAATGCCGCGAAGAGATATCGATCTGCTCCAGCCCGTCCCGCTGCTCGTCGGTCAACTCCGAACGGTCGATCAGGTTCGCGGTGTTGATGATGGCGTTCAGCGGGGTCCGGATGTCATGGCTGATGCGGGCGAGGAAGCGGCTCTTGTCCCGATTCGACTGCTCTTCTTTTCTCAACGCCCGCTCGTATTCGCGCTCGATTCGCTTCTGTTCCGTCGTGTCGCGCAGGATCCCCGAATAATAGGAGACGGGATGATCCGGCTTGGGAAGGCGAACGGCCAATGACAAGTTCGCGAACGCGGGTTCACCGCCGGTTCTGCTAGTCCGGAACTCGACTTCCCGCTCGGATGAACCGGTCTCCCGGGCCTCCTTCATTCCCGCAAGAAGCCGCTCCAGGCTCTCGGCGGTCAAGCGGTCGAAGAAGGAGCAGGAGGCGGAATCCCCCTCGATGCCCAGCAGCCTGCGAGCGGCTTCGTTCGAATACAGCAGCCGGCCGGACGGATCGAAAGAGAGAATGCCGTCCTTGGCATTCTCCGCGATTCCGAGCAATATGGAATGTTCCTTCTCGTACTTGGCCAGCCTCATCTCCATCGGCGACAGCCTTCGCCGAAGAGTTCGGTACGCCAAGCAGGCCAGAACGGCTTGGGCGACGATCGGAACGGCTGCGGCGACCCAGGAGCCGGCCGAAGGAGGCAGCCGCCAGATGTGGCGTATTCCTTCGATGGCCGCGATCAGAAGCGACGCCGCGACGGCGGGAGCGAACACAGCCCCCATTGTAATCCTAAGCGATCGAGTCATGCAAACCCTCCGCAAGAAGTGTGAGCGAAACTAACAATTGCCAAACAACAAACAAGCAAAAAATTTAATGGTTTGTCTATATGATAACGAATGCGCTCGTTTTGTGAAGAGCAGCGCGGGATTCCCGGGGGAGGAAATCAATGGAATGAAGACGAGGTGGACGGTAAGGAACAAATTGGTCGGCGGCTTCGCGATGATCTTCATCCTGTCGGCCGTTCTGGCCGCCATCGGAGCGGCGAGCATCAAGACCGTCCGCGACAACTCGAAGGAGTTGACGACGAATTGGCTGTGGGGGATCGAGACGATCAACCGCGTCAAAGTCGGAACGCAGCAATTCGTGAACCTGTTTTACCAGACGATGATGACGAAGGACCCCGCCGGGCAGAAGCCGATCCTCGATGCGATGAAGACAGAGATCGATTCCATCGGCCGGAACATCGAGAGTTATGCGAGCTCGGTGTCCAACGAAGAGGATCAAGCGAACTACGACGAACTTAAGAAAAACTGGAACCTGTTCAAGGAGCAATACGGCGGCTCCCAGGCTGAAGAGCCGGGGCGGCAGCAATCCGGCACGCCTAGCGGGGACGTAGTGAAGACGTTCACGGATATGGTAACCGTGCTCGACCGAATGATTCAGTTCAACCACGACGGAGCCGTCGAGAGCGTCGACAAGAACGAGGCGCTGTACAAGAGAAGCGTTCTCGCCACGATCATCGTCGGGGCCGTATCCCTGATCGCGATGATCGGTCTCGGGGTCACGCTGACGCTGTCGATCACCCGCCCGTTGAACCGGGCCACCCAAGCGCTGAACCGAATATCGGCGGGAGACTTGGCCATCGGCCACATACATATTCGCAGAAAAGACGAGTTCGGGGTTATGCTGGAAGCCGTTAACGTCACCGTCGAACATCTGAGGCAGTCGGTGCGGCAGATGCAGGACGCGGCGAGCTCGGTCGCGGCGTCGGCCGAGCAGCTGGACGCGAGCTCGGACCAGAATTCGGGGGCGGCCCGCCAGGTCGCGGAAGCGATCCAGCAGGTCGCCGCGGATTCGGAGAGGCAGGCGGCCGTCTCCGGAGAATGCGAGCGGGTCATGGACGAGATGGCCGAAGGCGTGCAGCGCATCGCCGAGACGACTTCCGACATCGCGGACCTTAGCGGAAGCGCTGCCCGCTCCGCGCGGGAAGGAGTGGAGCGGATTCAAGACGTCTCGTCTCGAATCCGGGCGCTTCGGAATACGGCGAACGAGGCGGGCGACGACATCAGGCGGCTGGAGGAGCAGTCGGAGCAGATCGGCAGCATCTCGACGCTGATCGGAGAGATCGCCACCCAGACGCACTTGCTCGCCTTGAACGCGGCGATCGAGGCGGCCCGGGCGGGCGAGCACGGCGCGGGATTCGCGGTCGTCGCCGGAGAGGTCCGCAAGCTGGCCGCGCAGACGGACGAATCGGTCAAGGGAATCGGGGAATTGCTGCGCGCGGTAGGAAGCACGACGCGCCAAGCGGCCGAAGCGATGAGCCGGAGCCTGGCGCAAGCGGACGAGAGCGTGGAGGCGGTCGCCGAGGCCGAGCGGGCGTTCGAGCGGATCGCGGGCAGCTCCGGCGAAGTATCCGTTCGGATTCAGGAGACGGCCGCGGCGGCGCAGCAGCTGGCGGCCAGCTCGGAGGAGGTCGCGGCGTCCGTCGCGAACATGGGCCATCTCGCTTCCAGAACGGCGGAGGCTTCCCGGCAGGTCGCGGGGGCGACGGAAGAGCAGCTCGCGTCGAGCGAAGAGATCGCCGCTTCTTCGCGGATGCTGTCCGCGACCGCGAACGACTTGCAAGATACGGTTCGAACATTCGAAATATAAAAAAGGGGATCGCAACGAATGAAAATGTTGAACAGCTTCTTCCAGACCGACGGACCTCAGGTGCAAATGCAGACGACGATGCTCAATCCGATCTTCGTCTCCTTCGCCAAGAAGTACAAGCTGACGCCGAGAGAGACGCAGGTGATGAGAATCCTCGTGACGGAAGGCCTTCGGAACGACGAGATCGCGGCCCAGATGCACATCTCCCCGAAGACGCTGAAGAATCATTTGGCCTGCATGATGAAGAAGACGCAGACGGCCTCGTCCCGATCCCTGCAAGCCTTGTTCTTCAATTACGTTCTGAAGACGCTGCTCCCTTCCGTTTAGGAAGGGTTTTTTTGTTGCGCGGCGTCCTTGCGGCGGGCGGACAGCTCGCCCGCCGCCTTCAAGGGAAGGCGGACCCGGAACCGGGTTCCTTCGCCGGGACGGCTCTGGGCGGAGATGTCGCCGCCGTGAAGATCGACGATCTTCTTGACGATCGACAAGCCGAGCCCGCTGCCGCCGGAGGCGCGATTGCGCGATTTGTCCACCTTGAAGAACCGTTCGAACAGATGGGGCAGATCGCTCTCGGAGACGCCGATGCCGGTATCGGCGAATGTCGCTTCGGCATCGCCTTCCCGGATCTCGAGCCGGATGGAGATCGTGCCCCCTTCCGGCGTGAATTTGATGCTGTTGTGCAGCAGGTTGGTCCAGATCTGATTGACGAGCTCCTCGTCCGCCTCGAGCGTCGTCTCGCTGAGCTGGACGTCCATCTCGAGCTTCTTCGCGTCCCACAGCGGCTCGCAGGAGAGAACGGCCTGCCGGATCTGGCGGTCGAGCCGGAACGTGCGAATCTGGAAGGGATGGTGCCGGGACTCGAGCGAAGTGAGCTTCATCAGGTTGTCGCTTAACCGCGACATCCGGTCGCTCTCGGTCTCGATGATCCGCAGGTAGTGATCGCGGGCTTCCGGCGTCATTCCGTCCTGACGGAGCGCCTGGGCGAACCCCTTGATCGCGGTGAGCGGAGACTGAATCTCGTGGGAGACGTTGGAGATGAACTCCTGGCGCATCTGCTCCATCTGCCCGAGCTCGGCCGCCATCCGGTTCAGGTTGTCCACGAGAACGTAATATTGGCCGGCGTACCTGGGATGCGCTTCGAGATTGACGTTGAAGTCGCCCTTGGACATTCGCTGCATCGCGTCGACCATCATCGTGAAGACGTTGAGCGCGCGCTTCTCCGGCTTGAAGATCCAGCGGACGACGCTCATCGACAGCCCGAACAGGAACATGGAGAGGAGAAGGGCGGCGTAATCTCGCACGGTCGGATGATTCTGCCCGTACACCCAGAAGCGGTCCAGGAACCGGGTGAGGTAGTGGGCGGCCGTCCAGCAGATCGAGAAGTAGACGAAGAAGGCGGAGACGCCGAACACGATGTGGTACCACTTCGGCTGGCGCTCCCGGGCCATCCGCTCGCGCAGATGCTCTTCCTCCAACCGCCGGCGTTCGGCCCGCATTCTCTCCCGCAGCTCGCGCCGCCGCGCTCCCGTCAGCCGGGAGCTTCCTTCTTCGTTCAAGTATTCGGCTAGGATCCTCTCGCGCAGCTGCCTTCGCGTCTCTCGCGATCTCCTGCTCACGTGAGGATCTCCAGACGGTAGCCGAGCCCGCGGATCGTCGTGATCCGGAAACCGTGCTCCTCTTCGCCGAACCTCTCCCGCAACCGCCGGATATGGACGTCGACCGTCCGTTCGTCGCCTTCGTAATCGTAGCCCCAGATCTGCTCGATCAGCTGCTCGCGGGAGAACGTCTTGCCGGGATAGCTGGCCAGCTTGTAGAGCAACTCGAATTCCTTGAGCGGCAGGGTATGGGAGTCGGAACCGGCCGTCAGCTCGTACGTCTTCCGGTTGAGCTGCACCCGGCCGACCTGAACCGTCTGGGAGATGGCGATCTTATACCGCTTCAGCAGCGCCTTCACGCGGACGACGAGCTCGGCGGGCTCGAACGGCTTCACGAGATAATCGTCCGTTCCGAGCTGGAACCCCTTCACCTTCTGCGACGTCTCTCCCTTGGCGGTCAGCATGAGCAGGGGAATGTCGTAATGCTCCCGAAGCTGCTCGCACAGCTCCCAGCCGTCCATGTTCGGCATCATGACGTCGAGCACGACCAGGTCGAACTGAACGGACTCCATAAGCGCGAGCGCCTCCACGCCGTCCGACGCTTCCTGGACTTCGAACCCTTCCCGGGTCAGAATGAGGCTGACGAGCTCGCGAATATGAAGGTCGTCGTCGACGACGAGCAATCTGGCCAATCGAATCTCCCCCTCTTGGATCTTCTCTTCAATATATCGGTTTTCGCGGGCCGCTTCAAAGCGGTTCTGCCCCCATCATGAGGCAACAATATGAACTGAATATGAATCAATCGTGCTACAATGGGGAGAGAAAGGGGAATGAAGCATCGTGAACAACCGCCCATCTCCGATCCGCGGCCGGTTCGCGCCGACCCCCTCGGGCCGGCTTCATCTGGGCAACGCCTTGACCGCGCTTCTCGCCTGGCTCCAGGTTCGGGCCGCCGGGGGCGCGATGATTCTGCGGATGGAAGACCTCGACGCGCCCCGCTGCAAGCCGGGAACGGCCGCTCAAGTCATGGAAGAGATGGCTTGGCTCGGCCTCGATTGGGACGAGGGGCCCGACGTCGGCGGCCCTTGCGGCCCTTACGAGCAGAGCGCCCGGCTCGCCTTGTACGAGGAGGCTCTCGAGCGGCTCGGGCGGGAGGACCGGATCTACCCGTGCTACTGCAGCCGCGCCGAGCTGCAATCGATCGCCAGCGCCCCGCACGGGCTGACGGGGGAAGGGCCCGTCTACGACGGCCGCTGCCGCCGCCTCACCGCCGAGGAGCGGCGGGAGAGGGAAGCGGTCAAGACGCCGTCGCTGCGCTTTGCCATGCCGGTTAAGCCGTTCCCGTTCGCGGACGGCGTCGCCGGGCCGCAATCGTTCGGCCCCGGAGCGGGAGGCGACTTCGTCGTGAAGCGCGCGGACGGCATCGTCGGCTACCAGCTGGCCGTCGTCGTGGACGACATCGCCATGGGCGTCACCGACGTGTTCCGCGGCTGGGACCTTCTCGATTCGACGCCGCGCCAGCTCGCGCTGTTCGAGGCGTTCGGCGAGCCGCCGCCCCGGTACGCGCACGGCCCTCTGCTGCTCGGCCTCGACGGAAGCCGCCTGTCCAAGCGGCACGGCTCCGTCGGCTTGTCGGCGCTGCGGGAGCGGGGGGCGAAGCCGGAGAAGGTGACCGGCTGGCTCGCCTGGACGGCGGGCTTGACCGACGAGCCGGAGCCGCTCGCTCCCCGCGAGCTGATACGCTTCTGGGATCCGCGGCGCATCGCCCGCGAGGCCGTCCGGCTTCCCGCCGATTGGACGAACTTCATCATCGATTGACCGAAGGAGCGCAACCGAATGGAGACTTGGAACGATTCGAGATTATCGCGGCAGATCGCCTTCCTCGCCGAAGCGGACAAGCTGAAGAACGTGCTGCGCCGGACGCTGCTCATGGACGGAAGCCGGAGGGAGAACACCGCCGAGCATTCCTGGCACATCTCCCTCATGGCGATGACGCTGCACGAATACGCGCCGGAGCCGAAGCCGGACCTAACGCGCGTGCTTAAGCTGCTGCTCGTCCACGACCTGGTCGAGATCGACGCCGGCGACACGTTCGCTTACGACGCCTCCGGCTACGAGGACAAGGAAGAGCGGGAAGCCGCCGCGGCGAGGCGCATCTTCGGCCTGCTCCCGGACGAACAGGCGGAGGAGATCATGGCGCTGTGGAGGGAATTCGAGGACGGCGAGACGCCGGAAGCCCTCTTCGCCGCCGCCTTGGACCGGATGCAGCCGCTGCTGCACAACTACATGACGGACGGCTTCAGCTGGAAGCAGAACGGAATCGTCCGCTCGCAGGTGCGGGCCCGGATGAAGCCGATCTACCGGGCGTCGCCGAAGCTGGCGGAGTTCGTCGAGGAGCTGCTGCAGCGGGCGGTCGACCGGGGCTATCTGACGGACGGGGACGATTCCCCGAAGGAGGAATGACGACATGCCGCATCTGATCGGCGAGCGGGTCATGCTGAGAGAGTACCGGCACGAGGATCTCGTGCCGATCCGGGGGTGGGTGAACGATCCTCAGATCGTTCGCTACCTGTCGGATATTTTCCTGTATCCCCATACGCTGGAATCGACCGAATCGTTCCTTCAGGCGATGATGGACCCGCGGCCGGACAGCCGCAGCTTCGTGATCGCGGACGCGGCCACCGAGCTGTACATCGGACAGATCGGCCTCGACTCCATCGACTGGAAGAATCGGATGGGCCGGATCGGCATCGTCATCGGCTCCCCGGAGCGGCTTGGGCGAGGCTACGGCTCCGAGGCGATGCGGCTGCTGGCCTCGTTCGCCTTCCGCGAGCTCGACCTGCACCGGCTCGAGCTTGAAGTGTACGACTTCAACGAGCGGGCGATCCGCTGCTACGCGGCTTGCGGGTTCAAGGAGGAAGGCCGGCTCAGAGAGAGGCTGTACAAGGAAGGGCGCCGCGTCGACGTCCTCGTCATGGGGCTGCTGCGCTCGGAATGGGAAGCGGAGCAGGCGGATTGCGGCGTCCCTGGAAGTCCTGCTAATATATAGAAGGAATACGAATCCATTCGGACAAGGAGGCTGACGGTCGATGTCGTTCACGCTGCCCATCGGGGCCGAAGCGAAGAGCTTCTCGCTCCCGGCTACCGACGGAAGAACGTACTCCCTCGCGGATTTCGCGGACGCGAAGGGGCTTGTCGTCTTTTTCACCTGCAATCATTGTCCTTACGTCATGGGCTCGGAGGAAGTGACCCGGCAGACCGCCGAGAAGTACGCGCCGCACGGCGTCCGCTTCGTCGGGATCAATTCGAACAGCGTTCGCACGAAGCCGGACGACTCGTTCGGGCACATGGTCGAGAGAATGGAAGAGAAGAAGTTCCCGTGGGTCTATCTGCACGACGAGACCCAGGAGGTCGCGAAGGCGTACGGGGCGCTGCGCACTCCGCATTTTTACGTGTTCGACGAGGAGCGCAAGCTGATCTACACCGGACGAGGCGTCGACCAGCCGCGCGATACGAGCAAGATGACCGTGAACGATCTGGACAACGCGCTCGCGGAGTTCGTCGCCGGCAAGCCGGTGTCGGTTCCGCTGACGAACCCGATCGGCTGCAACGTGAAGTGGGACGGCCAAGACGAGCACTGGATGCCGGCAGAAGCCTGCGACCTCGTCTGACAAGGTACGGAACAGACGGCGAAGCGCAATCCGGAAGCGGGTTGCGTTTTTTGTTTGCCTTTTTTCCAACTCTATCAACCTCTGCTATAATTCTAGTGAACGAACGAATAAGCCTGAATCTAGCAGAAGGGTGAGCTATCATTGAAGCGATTATGGGGTAGAAAAGCGATGGCAGCCGCGCTGGCGGCTTCTCTCTTGGCGGCAGCTCCGTTCGGCGACGGGGCTCGGGCGAACGCGGCTTCCGCCGACTCGGCAATTCGTATCTTGCTGGACAACGTGCCGCTCCCGTTCGACTCGGCGCCGAAGGCGGCGAACGGCGTCACTCTCGTGCCGTTCCGGGCGATCGCCGAAGCGCTCGGCATCGCGGTCGTCTGGGACCCGAAGGCGAAGACGATCCGCGCCAACGGACCGAACGGCTCGGGCGAACCGACTTCCGTCGTTCTGCGCATCGGCAGCAAGACGGCCGAAGCCGACGGCGCCGCGGTTCCGCTGCTGGCGGCTCCGGTCATGCAGAACGGCCGGATTCTCATTCCTCTCGCGTTCTTCGGCAGACAATTCGGCGCCCAGGTCGGATGGGACGCCCAGACGCGCACCGTCTCGATCCGCTCTCCGCAGCGCGAGATGCGGATGCTCGGGTTCTACGCGCTCAGCTCGTACGGCCAGATCGGGAGAGTCTCCGCCCTGAATTCGGTCGCGTTCGGCTGGGGGCGGATCGACGAGAACTCGCAGTTCACCGTCTCCGGCATCGACTTCAAGTGGCCGCAGCCGGCGGGCGAGGTGACGCCCGAGAAGATCGTGGAGGCCGTCAATTCCGCTCCCGCGGACACGTACTTGATGGTCTACTCGGAGAACCGCAAGGGCGAGCTGACGAAGCTGCTGAGCGACAAGACGCTGCGGGACGAATCGATCGAGAAGATCGCGGCGCTCGCCGCCGAGAAGAAGTTCGGCGGCATCATGCTGGATTACGAGGAGCTCGGCTGGAAGGACGATCCGGGGACGGCGAAGAAGCTGCTGAACGAGTACGTCTCGCTCTTGGCGGACAAAGTGAAGCCGAGCGGCATTCGGATCGGGCTTGCGCTGCATCCACTTAACGGCGCTTACAAAGGCTACGATTACGCGACGCTGGGCAAGCTGGCCGACGAGATCGTCGTCATGGCCTACAATTATCATTCCGAGACGACGCCGGAGCCGAACGACCGGGTCGATTCCGCGATCCGGCTGGCTCTCGACGCGGGCGTGCCGAAGGAGAAGCTGCTGCTCGGCATCAACGTCCACCACGAGAACGAGACGTCCGTCGGCGACAAGCTCGGGCTCGCGAAGCGGTACGGCCTAAGCGGCGCCGCCTTCTGGAGGCTCGGCCTGCTGACCGAAGCCGAGATGCGGGCGATCGACGCGGCGGCCGTCAAGGAAGAGGGCTGAGGATGGAAGCGGATTCGATCCTGAGGCATTACTTCGAAGCCGGGGCCTGGGAGATCGCGACTGGCGGCGAGTCCGGCTGGAACAATACGACGCGGTACGTGTCCGCGGAGGGAAGACGGTACGTGCTGCGGGTATACGAGACGCACCAAGACCCGGACAAAATCCGCTTCGAGCACGAGGCGCTGCTGGCGCTCGCTTCCGGCGGGAAGCTGCCGTTCGCCGTTCCGGCGCCGGTACGCGACCGCGAAGGACGGACGTTCGTCCGGCTGGACGACGGCACCGGACGGTACGCCTGCCTGTTCGCGTACGCGAAAGGGCGCCGGCCCGACAGCACGGCGCCGGCCGTCGCGCGCGCGGTCGGCGAAGCCGTCGGCCG
>NZ_JACJVR010000077.1 GCF_014212175.1 Cohnella xylanilytica
GCATACGAGATTTGGCCTGTGCAACGGAAGAAACGTAAGTTAGAAGGTGCGGATTGCGAGAGTTGGGCTGTGCAACGGAAGAAACGTAAGTTAGTGGGGGCGGCTGGCGGCACTTTGGCTGAACGACGGAAGCATCGTATGTTAGAGATACGAGAGTCCCAGTAGGCCGCGAAAAAAAAAACGCCCCCGCCGTCCGAAGACGACGAGGGCGTTGCCGTTGGCTGTCCCTTATCCGGTTAAGAGTTAAAACCGTTAATTGACCTTGGCGATGCGGTTCTCGACTTTGGCCGAGATCGGACTGTCTCCGAATTTAGCTTTGAGATACTCGATCGTGGCGTCCAGGTCGACCGGACCGGCTTCGCGGTTCGTGCCCTTGGTCAGCACGGTGTAGCCGTCGCCGCCGGTGGCCATGAAGTCGTTCACGACGATCGTGTACGTCGCGGCGTCGTCCAGCTTCGTGCCGTCCGCCTTCTTGATCTCGACGATCCGCTCGCCCAGCGGCTTGCTGTCGTCGTAGCTGTACGTGAAGCCGGACACTTGGCCGATCTTGGTCGAAGCCGCTCCCCATTGCTGGTTGAGCAGCTCCTTCATCTGCGCGCCGGTCAGCGTCATCTTCACCAGCACGTTGCCGAACGGCTGGATGCTGAACATGCTGCCGTAGGTGACGCTGCCCTCCGGCAGGTCGTTGCGGATGCCGCCGGAGTTCATGAACGCGAAGTCCGTCTTCATCGCCTCGCGCATGCCGTCGGCGATCAGGTTGCCGAGCGCCGACTCGCCGGCGGCGTTCGCCGTGCGGGTGATGGCGGCGTCGGTCTTGCCGACCGGCTTGTTCATCGTCGGAGCGTTGAGCTCCTGGTAGTCCTTGATCATCTTCGCGATCTCGGCGTCCGGCGTAATGCCTTCTCGCTTCACGTCGACGATCTCCGCCTTGGAGGAGACGATGTCGCCCGTGGCGCGGTCGATCGTCAGGTCGGTGTCGGAGAAGGCGGTGCCGTACGAATAAGCCTCGGTGACGAGCTTGCCGTCGATCACCTTGTTCAAGCCGCCATGGTTATGCCCGGCGAAAATCACATCGACCTCGTCGTCCACTCCGTTCGCCAGATCGACGACTTCGCCCGTCGGGGCGTCGGCTTTGCCCTCGAACGGATCGTGGGCCAGAATGACGATCGCTTCGACTCCCTGCTCCTTCAGCTCCGCTACGGCCTTGTTCGCCGCCTCGACTTGGTTCGTGAAGGTGATGCCTTCGATGCTGGAAGCCCGGACGATCGTAGGCGTAATATTCGTGACGAGTCCGATAAAACCGATCTTGACGCCGCCGACTTCCTTGACGACGTAGGCGTCCAGCAGCGGCTTGCCGTCCTTGCCGAGCACGTTGGCGGCGACGTACGGGAAGCTCGCTCCCGCGAAGTCCTTGCCGCTGACCGGGTTCTTGCCGCCGTGGATGAGCCGGAGCGCTTCTTCGGCCCCGCGGTCGAATTCATGGTTGCCCAGCGTGCCGACGTCGAAGCCGAGCCGGTTCAGGAAGTCGATCGTCGGCTCGTCCTGAAGCAGGGCGGAGACCGGAGCGCTCGCACCGACGGCGTCGCCGGCGTGGACGAGCAGCGTGTTCGGGTTCGTCGCTTCCCGCTGCTTCAGGTAGGCGGCCAAGTAATCGGCGCCGCCGAGCGTGGAGACGACCTTGCCTTCGGCGTCCTTCACGTCCTTCTTGTAATCCAGCTGGCCGTGGAAGTCGTTGATCCCGAGCAGTTGAACCGAGACCGGCGTTATGAGCGTGAAAATGACCTGAGCCGCTTCCGCGCGAGTAGCCGTCGCTTGAGGGCTGAACTTGCCGCCGCTGCCGGCCATAAGGCCGCGTCCGGCGACCGCGTTCACGCTCGGCTTCGCCCAAGCGCTGATGGCGGCGGCGTCCGAGAACCCGGCGTCGCCGGCCGAGGCGATCGTGCCGCCTTTGAGCTGGATGGCATTGCCGAGCATGACGGCCATCTGCTCGCGGGTGATGGCGAGGTTCGGGGCGAACTCGTCCTTGCTCACGCCGCCGACGAGTCCCGCTTCGGAGGCGGCCGCCACTTCGTCCGCGTACCAGGCCGAAGCGGGAACGTCCGAGAACGTCGGCGCGCCCTTCGCGGTCAGGTTCAGCGCCTTGACGAGCAGGGTAGCGAACTGCGCGCGCGTCAGCTGAGCGCCCGGATCGAACGTCGTCGCGCTCGTGCCCGTGACGATGCCCTTGGCGCTCAAGCCGCCGATCGCCTCGTATGCCCAGTGGGAGGCGGGAACGTCCGCGAACGCGGTACCGGATGCCGGCGTCTCGGATCCCGCGCCGGGCTCGCTGCCGGAGCCTGTGCCCGGAGCCGTCGCCGTGCCGCTAAGGTCGATCGTGTAGATGCCGAAGCCCTTGTCGTCCGTTTTGCCGGTATAGCGGATATTCGGCGTCGCGGCCGCGTAGTCGGCCGCCTTCGGGGACGACGTAAACGTCACCTTCACGTCGCCGGACACCGGAGCGATCGACCAGTTGTTGTCGGCGGTCGGGTTGACCGAGCCTTGGGCGCGGATGTAATCCATCAGAATCTGGCGATTCTCGTCCGGGGAGTCGATGATGATCTTGCTGCTCTTGACGCCCGGGAAGTTGCCGCCGCCGCCCGCGCGGTAGTTGTTGGTGGCGACGATGAAATCCTGGTTCGGATCGATCGGCTTGCCGTTGTACTGCAGATTGACGATCCGGCTCGACGATTCGTCGTTTATCGTGCCGTCCGGCTTGTACTTGGCCGGCTTCGTCACGTCGACCTGGTACGTCACGCCGTCGATGACGTCGAAGTTGTAAACCGCGAAGGAAGGGTTGAGCAGTTCTTGCTCTTCCTTCTTGTTCGGGTCGATCTGATTAAACTTGCCCGCCGTCATCTCCAGCCATTCCTTGACGACGGAGCCTTTGACCAGCATCGCCTTCAGCGTATTGTCGTAGAGATAAAGGTCGCCCGCGCTCTTGATGGCGAGCGGGCCCGTCTTGATCTCGGTGAATTCCTCCGGTCCGTTGCGCCCGGCCTTGAACGGCGCGCCGACGGAGAGAACCGGGACGTTCTTGTATTCGGGCAGGTTGGCCTTCACGTACTCTTCCACGTATTTCTTCTGCGCGTTGGTGACGATCTGGACGGACGGGTCGTCCTGCACCAGCGCGAAGAAGCTGTGGATCGGCGCGGTCGTCGAGCCGATCGGGCTGTTCGCGTACGCGATCGTCGCCTCGTGATCGGCCTTCACCGCTTCGACGATCGCGGGATCCGCTTCGACGAGCGGTTTCTTGGCGGCCGCGTCGTAGATCGCCTTGGTGGAAGATTGGGAGCTTGCGACCTTCCACTTGCCGTCCTGCTTTTCCAAGGTCAGATCGATGATGCCGAGATTGTTGCCGCCATAGCCGGCTTGGACGGCGGGGACCCCGTTGATCGTGCCCTTCGCGTTGTCGACGCCCGGCAGCGGCTTGCCGTCCGCCCCCTTGAATAGAGCGTCGAGGGACTTCTCGTCCGCCGTCGGGAACACCTTGTGGGTGTGCGAGAAGGTAATCGCGTCGATCCCCGGCACTTTGCTAAGAGGGAGGACGGCGTCCTCGGCGTTGACATTCGGAGCCGCGTTGCCGTTGAATCCGGAGTGGGCCATTGCGATGACAAGATCCGCTCCCTTGGCCCTGATCTCGGGAATGAACTTCTCGGCCGTCGCGACAATGTCCTTCGCGATGACTTTGCCTTCCAGAGCGGACTTGTCCCACTGGGTAATCTGCGGGGGCACGAAGCCGATCACGCCGATCTTCAGCGTCTGCTCCTGGCCGGCTTCGTCGGTGAATTTTTTGTCGATGATCCTGTAGGGCTCGAAGCGGTTCACGTCGTTGTTCGGGTTGCCGTCCTTGTCGTCGATGTAGACGTTCGCGTTCACATAAGGGAAGTTCGCGCCCTTGACGGCCCGGTCCAGGAAGTCGAGCCCGTAGTTGAATTCGTGATTGCCGAGGGTGGCGGCGTCGTAGCCGATCAGGTTCATCGCTTTGTACACCGTGTGGACTTCGCCGTCCTTCAGCGGGGAGACGATCGCCTTGTACGTGCCGAGGGGAGTGCCCTGGATCAAGTCGCCGTTGTCGACCAGGAACGTGTTCTTCGCTTCCTGGCGGGCGGCCTTGATCAGGTTCGCCGTGCGGGCCAGGCCGACGGTGTCGGAGGGGGCGTCCTTGTAGTAATCGTAGGACAAGAGGTTGGTATGAACGTCCGTCGTCTCCAGAATTCTCAGCTTAAGCGTCGAACCGGCGTCCGCCGCGGCGGCCAGAGCGCCTTGAAGAGGCAGCGCCAGAAGGCTGGCCGTCAACGACGATACGATCAACTTGCCGAACTTGGAACGAGATCGGTGTCGCACGTATAACATCATCCTCCCAATATATGTATGATTACATTACTAATATAATAGGAAGATAGGTTCGTGACTATCACTCCTCGCATTTTTGTTAGAAGATAATCAGGAATGCCTATCTCGTTATGGCGAAATTACCCATAGGGAAACACAGATCGACAGCTTTCGTGTGAGACTATCTTACTCCCTGATTCGTAATGCCTACCTCATCGCATTCCTCTTAACCCCCGGCGATATCCGTGTTATCATAGTTGAAAGCTTATGTGAAGCACTCGGAATCTCCTATTTCTACTTATAAAAAGATCGGATGATCTCGTCAGATGATAGACAAATCGATCCTGTCCGAGCTCAAGCGGAATCTTCGCGAGCGCGGAGTGAACCCGGACCTGCTGCCCGGGTACAAGGACCGGTATACGCCGGAGCAATTGGAAGCGCGGCTCGAGACGTATAGGGAAGACTTGGAAGTCATTCGCTACTTCGTCGATAAATTTCTATCCTCCGTATCCGGGAGCCCGATTCTGATCGGGGTGTCGGACAACGAGGGCTACCTTCTTGCGTTCCAGGGCGACGCGGCGATCATGGGTACCGTGCGCCAGCTCGGATTCGAGGAGGGAATCCGGTTCGACGACGAGTACGATCTCAATGCCGTCACGCTCTGCCTTCGGTTCGGGGAGCCCGTGCAATTGATCGGAGAGGATCACTACCATACCGTGCTCCACCGGTTGGTATGCTGCACGGTTCCCTGGAGGGAGGCCAACGGTTCCATCGTCGGAACCCTCTCGTTCATGACCGATATCGAAGTGGCGCATCCGCACCTGCTCGCGATCCTGTCGACGGTGGCGGATTCCGTGGAGCGGGAGCTCAAGCTGCGGGACCAGAACGACCGGCTGCTGCTCGCGAACCAGCTCGCGGTCGGCATCGCCCACGAGATCCGCAATCCGCTGACGACGGTGAAGGGCATGCTCCAGATGTCCAGCGCGGACTCCAAGCCCCGCCACTTCGGGCTTATCCTGTCGGAGCTCGAGCGGATGAACCTGATCGTCGGCGAGCTGCTCCTTATGGGCAAGCCGCAGGCCGCCGTTCTGCGCGACGAGTCCTGCCAGACGATTCTGGAAGAGGTTCTGAGCGTCTTCGAGTTCCAGGCCGCCGCCGCGAACGTCGAGATTCGCCGGGAGTTCGTCCGGGACCTCGCGATCCGGTGCGACCGCAACCAGATCAAGCAGGTGTTCCTCAACCTGCTTCGGAACGCCTTGGAGGCTCTGCCGGACGGAGGCGTCATCGAAGTGAAGCTGGATGCCGCCGGACCCTTCCAGAGAATCCGGTTCAAGGACGACGGGGAAGGCATGTCGGAAGAGGTACTGGGGCGCATCGGGGAACCGTACCATACGACCCGGCCGAACGGGCACGGACTGGGAATGATGATCGTAAGCAAGCTGGTCTCTTCCCACCGCGGAAGAATGTCGATCTCCAGCAATCCGGGCCAGGGGACTTGCGTCGATGTGTACTTGCCGGCTTCGCGGGGGGAGCGATAAGACGCCCGGAATGGCGCCTGCCGATTGTGGACATACCAATGGAGGTGTAAACCACTTGCAGAGGAGTGTCCGCCCGGATATGGCGAACGTCAAACTAGCGATCATCTATTACAGCTCGACCGGAACGAACTATCAATTGGCCCAATGGGCCGCGGAAGGGGCCAAGGAAGCGGGCGCCGAGGTGAAGGTGGCCAAGGTGCAGGAGCTGGCTCCGCAAGCGGCGATCGACAGCAATCCGGCCTGGAAGGCTCACGCCGAGGCGACGAAGGACGTGCCGGTGGCGACTCCGGCCGACCTCGAGTGGGCGGACGCCCTGATCTTCAGCGTGCCGACCCGCTTCGGCAACATTCCCGGCCAGATGAAGCAATTCATCGACACGCTGGGCGGCTTGTGGGCGCAAGGCAAGCTCGCCGACAAGGTCGTCAGCGCGATGGCGAGCGCGAGCAACCCGCACGGCGGCCACGAAGCGACGGTTCTGGCGCTGCATACGACGTTCTGCCATTGGGGAGCGATTATCGCGGCTCCGGGGTACACCGATCCATCGGCGTTCACGTCGGGCGGCAACCCGTACGGAACGAGCGTCACCCAGAAGCAGGACGGCTCGATGCTCGAGGACGTGCAGACGGCGGTCAAGCATCAGGCGAAGCGCACCGTCACGGTTGCGGGCTGGGTCAAGGCCGGGCTGGGCGGCTGACACGTTTTTTTGGATCGAGAAGCGAAGGAACCGGGTCCCGTGGGCTCGGTTCTTTTTGTTGGGCGGAAGCGGCGTTTAGGAAAGTCGCTTCCGCATCGTGCGGAAATCCGGCAAATGGGAGAAAAGCAGCTCAGTGGCTGAGGCAAATTAGTGGAAAAGCCGGGAAAAGGACAAAAGTAGCTCAATGGCTGAGTCAAATTGGCGGGAAATCGAGGGAATGAGTAAAAGTAGCGCAGTGGCTAAGGCACATATCGAAAACCTCCTGCGGTCATCTGCACCTGTACGGGACGCTACTGTTCGACCTCGAGCGGGACCCCTAGCAGAAGGAGCCGATTCGGGATCCCGCGATCGAAGCGAGGATGATTGGGCTGCTCAAGAAAGTGTTGACGGACGACGACGCCCCTCTAGAGCGTTCAAGCGGCCTCTGAGGGAGGAGGTTTTTCAAGAATCGTTGAGTAAATTTCCGTCTTGATCATAGTACTTATAATCTCGAAATTCATAATCGCTTCTATCCGTTTCCGGTAAGCGAACCCAGGCAACGTTTGATTGATAAGGCGTAAACGGCTGCTCAAGCTGCTGTCCGTTTATATTTACCTGCATTTTGGCCACTTTGTTTTCGTTATTGGTAACGATCATAAACCTTTGAAAACCAGGAATGATGAAAATGCTGAACGATTCATTGTTCCTAACCTCTATATGTTTCCACAAGTAGTTCCCGTTTTTGTTTTTTTGAAATTGAATAAAACCCGGATTATGGTCGGACAGAAATCCTACCATTCTTTGATCGTCTAAATCTTCGATCTCCAAGATTTCGATCGACTTATCTTCGTATCCCTTGATGGAGTTAATTACAGTCGCAA
The DNA here is from genome assembly GCF_014212175.1 of Cohnella xylanilytica. Taxonomy (GTDB): domain Bacteria; phylum Bacillota; class Bacilli; order Paenibacillales; family Paenibacillaceae; genus Cohnella; species Cohnella xylanilytica. The sequence continues at coordinate 7,464 of NZ_JACJVR010000077.1, forward strand.
TGGACTCCTCATCGTTGCCGAATACTGGATCAGGTTGATTGAAATAATAAGCTAAAAAACCGATGAAGAGCAAAAAGGCAACGATAATCAGCACGACGAACGCCCGATTTCTCAACCATTTCCCTCCTTAGACGCACAATGTGGTATTTTTATCCATTATACCGCCAGTCGTTACAGGATGGAAAAGCCAAGTTCAAAGGCGCCCGCAATAAAACCCCGGCGCCTGCCGCCCGGGGCCGATGCTCGTTCCGCTTCGTTTTCGCCCTTCGTTCCGTTCTACATTCGCCGTCCTTCGTTCCGCCCTACGTTCGTTCCTACTGTCGTTCTCAGGCTTCTTAACGCCTTAGCGCTTTATTGCCGTAGCCCTTAGCGCGCCCGCTCTCCGATCCAATCCGCGATATCGTCGATCACCCGCTCATCGACGTTGGCCGGGCGGAGATAGCTCTGGATGCCGTCCTCAAGCTTGCCTTCCGTGAACAGGTGCGTCAGCTTCGGATACGAGCGGTACTCCACGTTCGCGCGTCCCGCGTAAACTTCCTTCCAGCCTTGCAGGCTCACAGCCGGCACCTGGAAGTCCTCTTCTCCCTGCAGCACGAGCATGTCGACGTCGCGCTTCTTCGCTTCCTCCGCCGGCTCGTAGCCGGCGATGTCGGCCCACCAGTACGCGTTGGGCGGCAATTGGAACGTCTGCGGCGGGTTCGCCGGATCGAAGCCCGGCTCCTTCACGAGCTTCAGCTGCTCGCGGTAGAAGGTCAGCTCCTCCGCCGAGATCATGCCTCCCAGCTCGGGATGATCGTACGACTCGATCTCCGAATAGCGCGGGTCGGCGCCGGCGAGCACGATCGCTCCGGCGAACCGCTTCTTCGCGTCGTCGCCCAGAATGCGCGGGATCATCCAGCCTCCCCGGCTGTGGCCGGCCGCGTAGACGCGCTTCGGATCGATGGCCGGGTTGCGCGCGAGCAGCTCCGCGGCCAGCAGAGCGTTGTCCGCGAACTCGTCGTCGATCGTATAACGGTCCGACAACTGCACGAAGTGTTCGCGAGTCGTCTTCGGCATGCGCAGGACGGCGATCCCTTGGCCGGCGAGTCCGACGGCCAGGTCGCGGAACGGCTTCTGCGCGTAGACGGTGCTGTCCGCATCCAGCTCGCCGTCGCCTTGAACGAGCACGACGGCCGGGAACGGTCCTTCGCCCGCGGGCAGCGTCAGAGTGCCTTGCACCGCATGATCCCCTTCGCCGACGACGAGGGGCTGCTCCTTATAGGCTTCGGGACGGTCGTACGCCGGAGAACGGTAGCCGTCCACCCGCACCGTCGCGTACAGGTCGTCCACCTGGCCGTCGCCGTTCAGGCGGATCTCGACGTCGAAGGGCGCCGCCGGCCCTTGGAACGAGATGGTGACGGTCGTATGCACGGCGTCTGCGGCGACCGTTCCCCACGTCCTCGGGAAGGCGGCCAGCTGCCCGATCCATTGCCGCATCCACGCAGGAATCGCCGACTCCCGGAATCGCGCGTCGGCGAACGAATAGGCCGATTCCATGTCCCCGTTCTGAAGCCGGGTCAGGAACGCGTTCGCCCGGGTGACCGCGTCCGCGGCAGAGAGCTCCGGCTTGCCGTCCGGCGACCACGAAGCCTCGATGCCCAGCGTCCGACGCAGCGCCTCCTGCGTGATATACACGGTACTTTCGCGAGAGGAGATGCCCTCATCCGTCAGGCGGTAACGGATCGTCTCGGCCCCCTTGTCCACTTCGATCGTCCGTTCCTTCGAGTCCCAGCGGACCGGCATTCCGATCCACTCGCCCAGCTTGCGCAGCAGAATCTCCTTCGCGACGGAGGCGGCCTGGGCGTCGCCGGCCGCCCGAACGGCGGGCGCGGCAACGGCCAGGGTGCCGGTCGCGGCGATCGCGGCGGCCAGAGATATCGCGAGCATGCGATTGATTTTCATAGAATAGCGTTCCCCTCTCGGCTTGATGGACCCTTCCATTCGAACGTCCGGATAGAATCATAGCGCGCCGAGTTTAAGGGCGAGGGGAGATGGCGGTTAAAATCGGTTTAAAAAAACGGAGTCGGAAGCGCCGTTCAGCGAGTCTTCCCCAGCGAGGCGTACCATTCGTTCACCTCGTCGGTCATCTTGTCGCCGCCCAGCTCGTGCCACCGGGCGACGACGCGGTCGAAGCCGGACAGCGGCTCCTGCCCGTAGACGATCTTGAGCATCGCGTCGTGGAGCAGCTCGTCGAGGGCGTCGCCGATTCGCTCCATCGTCGGCGTCGGCGCGCCGGTGAAGGCGTCCGTCTTGTAGACGGAGGGGTTGCTCTCGACGATCTTCCAGCCCTTCAGCTCCTGCGGCGTGCGCAGCAGCTTGTTCTTGACGTCGTACGGCGTCTGGCCGGACGCGCCGCGGTTGATGCGGGCGATCGACTCGCTGAGCAGGTTCGGGACCGAGGGCAGAGACAGGCTCAGCAGATACTTCTGGGGGTCCGCCAGACCGCCCGGCGCCTCGCTGTCCCGGAACGTCAGCTTGCCGTTCACGTTGGCGTAGTCGTAGCCCTCGGCGATGCCCCAGCGATACGGCGAGCCGGGAGGCGGATCGACGAAGTTGTCGTAGACGAAGTTCATATAGTCGAAGAAAATCTCGGGATTCGCCATCTCCGCGTTGATGGCGATCGCGCCGAATTCCGGGGGCGTGCCGCGCGTCCCGGACAGGCCGCTCGGGCCGACGGGGATCGGGTACGCGTCGAACCTGGCGTCCGGCACGTTCAAGGTCACGTCCCCGAGCGGCCAGCCGGCGGCCCACAGCGGCGCCACGATCATGCCGGCCTTGCCCTGCTTCCAGGCTTCCGTCGCCTGGACCTCGTCAAGAATCTCGGCATCCTTCGGCACGTAGCCGCGCTCCATCCAGCGCTTGAGCGTCTCCAGTCCCTGCCGGACGCTCGGCTGGACCGAGCCGTACGACAGCTTCCCGTCCGCGCCTTCGTTCCAGATGTCCGGCATCTCCCCGTAGGCTCCGAACACGAAGCCGGCATCCGACATCCAGGAGAAAAACGAGTTTTTGAGACTGACGCTAATCCCGTAGGTGTCGTCTATGCCGTTGCCGTCCGGGTCCCCACGGACGAAGGCGTCCATGACGGACTCCATTTCCTCGAGGGTGGACGGCGCCTTCAGGCCGAGCTTGTCGAGCCAGTCCTGACGGATGTACAGCACCTCGTTCGAATTCATCTTGCCGTCGAGGATCGGCACGGCCATCTTCTTGCCGTTGATCGTATACGGCTCCCATGCCTCGGGCGCCTGCGCCATGGCCGCCTTCCACTTCGGCGAGGCATACCGCTCGAAGAGGGGGCCGACGTCGCGGAAGGCGCCGGAGCGCAGCAGAGGATACAAATTTTGCCCGCCCTTGAACGAGACGATGTCGGGAAGCGGCTGACCGGTGGCGATCGAGGTGTTCAGCTTGTTGATGTAGACGTCCTCGTCCCCGGTCGTCGTCCACAGATAGTTCACCCGGATGCCGAGCTGGTCCTCGAACAGCCGGTTCAACACGTTGTTTTCCAGATCCTCGCCGTTCTTGAACTTGATGTCCGGGTACAGATGCCCGACGGTCGTCAGGACGGCGGGAGGTACGTATTTGCCCCCGACGAACGAGGGGGGCCGTCCCGCGGATTCGGGCTCCGCCTCCGGCCGGTCGGGGCTTCCCGTCTGATTCTCCCAATAGAGGAAGGAGAACGTCATGACGACGACGAACAGGACGATCGCGAGGCCGAACAGCCCCGTCTGCTTCAGCCATCTCCAGCCCCTCATGACCCCGTTCCCTCCCGTTCCCGGACGATTCGCCATCTCAGCGTGACCTTCAGTCCGCCCAGCTCCCCGTTCTTCAGCTCCATATGGGCGTCCGGGCCGAGCAGCGAGTTCAGTCGCTCGTACACATTGTGCAGGGCCCAGGCGGTGTTCTCGTCCGTGCCGTAGTAGATGGCGTTGCGGAGCGCGCCGAGCCGTCCGGGCTCGACGCCGCGGCCGTTGTCCGCCACGCTTAGCTCGCAGGAATCCCCGTCGGCGCGGCCCGCGATCCGAATGTCTCCGACCTTGCGCAGCGGCTCGATGCCGTGCAGGATGGCGTTCTCCGCGAGCGGCTGCAGCAGCAGCCGAGGCACCTGAAGATCGAGCAGCCGCTCCTCGACGTCGATGGAGAAGACGAAGCGGTCCATCTGCAGGCTCTGGATCGTCAGGTACAGCCGGACGAGCTCGAGCTCCTCCCGCAGCGTCGTGAACGTATTCTCGAACTTGATGGATTGGCGGAAGTAGCGGCTTAAGCTCATGGACATGTCAATGACGGCCTGCTTCTCGTCGAGCTCGGCCATGCTCTTGATGAACGCGAGCGAGTTGTACAGGAAGTGCGGCTGGATCTGGGAGTGGAGCTGCCGCAGCTTCGCCTCCTTGGAGCGGATTTGCTCCATGTACACCTTTTCGATCAACTCTTTAATCTCTCGGGACATCTCGTTGAAGCGGTCGAACAGGTAGACGAACTCGTCGTTGCTCTCCTGGCGCAGCGTAATCGTATATTGGCCGGACGTGATCTTCTTGACGCCCCAGATCAGCTTGCGGATCGGAATCTGCACGTCCCGGTAGAGAAGCAGGGCGAGCAGGATGCTGAACAGAAGCAAGAAGACGCTGGAAAAGTAGTAGAGTCGCTGATTGGCGTAGATCGGGTCCAGCACCTCGCCTATCGGGGTGTAGTCCGCGACGTACCAGTCTTTGAAGTTGCCCAGCGCGGAGAAGTTGACGAGGTAGTGCTCGCCGCCCAGCCGAATAAGCCGGTTGCCGCTTTTCTCCTCCCCGACTTGAAGCCGCCGGGTCAGCTCGCGGATGAACGGGAGCTTCTCCGCGTCGCCAGCCAGCACGTCTCCGGCCGCCGAGAACAGCACCGGACCGTTGTCGTTCGTCCCCTTGGCCCGGTCCAGGTAGTCGAGCACGTTCTTCGTATCGATCCGGGCTTTGACGACATAGGACACCTCGTTCGGGTCGAAGCGGAACGTGTACGGATGCGCCAGATAATACGTCAAGTACGCGCCGCCGTCCGTCCGTTCGTACTGCCAATACGGGCGGAAGTGCGTCTCCAGGTACAGATCGCTCGGCTTGTCCGACGAGGGCGAAGAGGACGAAGAGGACGAAGAGGACGGCGAGGAGAAGGCGGAGCTGTCCTCCGCATAGAGAACCGTGAATTCGGCGTTCCAATTGTTCAGCGCGTGCAGCAGGTTCAGCTTGTCCGACACCCGCAGCTTCAGCTTGTTCAGCTCGAAGTCCCCTTCCAGGAAGGAAGGGGTCGCGAGCAGCCTCAAGTCCTTGTCGAGCACGAGAAAATCGCTGAAGGACGATATTTTGGACAAATTGTTGTCGATGTCGCCGGCCAGGAAGGTGAGCTCGTTCAGCTTCACGCGCTGGATCTCCTGCTTGATGAGCCGCACGCTGGAGCGGTTCGTCAAGTAGTACAACAGCAGCGTGGAGACGAGCAGCAGGCAGATGACGAGCACAATTTTGGTGAAAATCGTAAGCTTCATGCGAGTGTCCCCGTTCGGTCAGGAGGATTGGTGGCGGAAGTCTTGGGGCGTCAGTCCGTAATGCTCCTTGAACAGCTTGATGAAGTATTGCGGCTTGTGGTAGCCGATCGCCGACGCGACGTCGCTGACCTTGAGCTCCGGCCGCTCGATCAGCATCTCCCTCGCGCGCTGCATGCGCGCCTTGTACAGATATTCGCTGATGTTCTCGCCCGTCTTGCTCTTGAACAGGGAAGACAGATACGCCGGATGCAGGCCGACGTGGTCCGCCGCCGTCTGCAGCGTGGCGTCCGCCAGCCGATCGGCGATGAACTGCCGGACCTTCCGAATAAGCGCCGCCTGCTCGTTGTTCCATTCGCTCTTGGTCATCTCCCGCAGCCGCTCGAGCGAGTGCGCGACCCAGTCCTGCAGCTGGCGCATATGGCGGAAGCGGCTCGCGTCGCCGGCCTTGTCCGGGTCCGCCGGGAGAATGTCGTGCAGGCTGAACCCGTTCTTGTGGGCGAAGAAGCTGAAGGCGCCCATCGCGTGATAATACAGCTCGAGCAGCGTCTCCCGCGACTCCATCCGCTTGTCCGTCACCTCCTGGAAGATGACGTCCCACTTGGCGGAGATCGCCTCCCACCGGCCGATCTCGAACAGCTGGATGAGCGAGGGCGACTCGTACAGGCTGTGGATGCGATAAGGCATCTCGGGCGCGGCGGCGTCCCGCAGGCGGATGAACAGATCCGTCTCGCCGCCGAGATGGCGGGCGAATACGGCCAGAGAGTCCCGGTACGTCCCGCGCAGGCCGCTCGCCATCGCCTGCCACGGGCTCACGACGATCGAGATGCCGAGTTTGAGAAAATGCCTTACGTGATGCTGGAGCCTGGAAGCCAGATGCTCGAGCGACTGCTGCCGGGCGCGCTCCGGGTCGGGCTCCTGCGCCAGCCAGGACTCCTCCCGCGGCTTGAGGACGAACACTTCATGCTCGTACGCGTCGCGGCCGTGCCAGACGTGGAACGAATCCGCGAACGTCTCCTCCGCGATGTTGACGACGGCCGAGGCGAGCAGCGACTGGTCCTGCCAGTTCAGCTCCTCCGCGGACGAATCGATGCGAAGGAGGCACATCGCCGTCCGGTCCCCCGGACGGAACGGAAGCTGGTAATAGGCCAGCTTCTCCTCGAGCTGCCCGGGCGGCAGCCTTCGCCCCTGCAGCAGATCCATCAGCAGCTTCTCGCGGAACAGCGGCATGTGCTCGCGCACCAAGCTCATCGCCTTCTGCTGCTTGCCCCGCTCGTCCCACTCGAGGCGGAGAGCTTCCGTCAGCCGGCGCACCATGCCGGCCAGCTCCTCATGGTCGACCGGCTTGAGCAGATAGCCGTCGACCTGCTGCCGGATCGCCTCCTGCGCGTAATCCCACTCGCCGTAGCCCGACAGCAGAATGCTCTTGAAGTGCTTGTCGAATTTCTTGATCTGCCCGATCAGCTCGAGGCCGGAGATGCCGGGCATGCGAATATCGGTGAGGAGGATATCGACGGGGTAGCTCTTGCAGAACTCGAGCGCCTCTTCGCCGGACAACGCCTTGTGGACCTTGCCGATGCCGAGCGCCTCCCAGGGCATATTGCGTTCGAGACTGTCCACGAGGTGCGAATGGTCGTCGACGATTAGCAGATCATACATGCAATATTCCCCCGATCCGTCTTCGACTCGTTGCAAGATCGGCGCATCCCCGCTTCGGGAGATGCGCCTTCGTTCTTCTCATTATCCGATGAATCCGGGGCTTGTCAATCGCTTGCCGCGTCCGCCAGAAGCGCGGCCTTGTATTCGCGCATGTCGACGACGGCGCCTTGGCTAAGCCGCGACGTCTCGGCGGCGAAGGCCATCAGGTGGCTCTCCAGCGAAGCCTGGGCGGAGGTGAGGGTGCCGCTGTAATTGCCCTCCCGAAGATCGGACAGGAACCGGCGCATGATTCCCTCGTCGCCGCCCTGATGTCCGACCGCGCCCGTGAACGTGCTTATGACGCTGCGCTCGCCGTTCGCGAATTCGAACAGATCGATCTCCTCCTTCAGGAGATCGCCGCGAATCTCTCCCTTGGTCCCCATAATCTGCACGATGCGGTTGATGTCGCGCGTGAACCCGCACATGCTGAACATCGCCGTCGCCCCGCCGGCGAACTCCATGTTCACGACCTGGTGATCGACGACGTTGTTGTCCGTCCGGTAGACGCAGCGCCCGTAGGGGCCGCGCCGAATGGCGTCCATCCGGTTCTCCTCCGTCGGCGGGGTGGCGATGAGCGCGGCGAAAGGATTGTCCTCGACCGGCTGCATGTAGAAGCGGGGCGCCGAGTAGGGGCAGGCCGCTTCGACGGCGCAGCCGTCCGTGCACCGCTCGGTCGAGCCGGCCGGAGCCTCGCCGGTCCGGAAGTGCTTCAGCGAGCCGAACGAGCTGATCCGCTCGCACTCGGCGTCGACCAGCCAGCGGATCAGGTCCATGTCGTGGCAGGACTTGGCGAGAATCATCGGGCTGGACAACCGGTCGTTGCGCCAGTTGCCCCGGACGAAGCTGTGCGCGTAGTGCAGGTAGCCGACGTTCTCGTTGTGCTGGATCGACACGACCTCCCCGATCGCGCCTTCGGCCAGCAAGCTCTTGAGCCGCTGCCAGAAGGGAGCGTAGCGGGAGACGTGGCAGATGGAGAGCAGCAGACCCGCCCGGACGGCCGCTTCCGCCATCCGCACGCATTCGAGCGGATCGTTCGACATCGGCTTCTCCAGCAGCACGTGGTATCCGCGCTCCAGCGCCGCCATCGTCGGCTCGAAGTGCATCCGGTCCTGGGTGCAGATCAGAACGGCGTCGCACAGCCGCGGCTGCCCGAGCAGCTTCTCCCAGGAGTCGTACAGCTGCGACTCGGCCAGGCCGAACTGCGCCGCGGCTTCGGCCCGCCGCGCCGCGTCCGGCTCGGCGACCGCGACGAGCTCGGCCTCTTCCGGATGGAGGCGCACGTAGGGCGCGTAGCTGAGCAGCCCGCGGGCGCCGGCGCCGATCAGGGCCAGCTTTATTTTTTTCATAGAGTTCGCTCCCTCTATCCGATTTTGCGATACCACGGAAGACGCGAGAGAGGGGCCTCGACTTCCCGCTCGACCGGGCCTTCCACGACGCTCCCGTCCTCGCCCTGCCAGCGGCCCTCGGGGAAGACGACGCGCCTCGACGTCTGCCCCTTGACGACGACCGGCGCGACGAGCAGCCCGGACCCGAGCAGGAATTGGTCCTGCACGAGCGCGTAGCCGCGATCCGGGTATTCGAACTCCAGGCTGCGCAGCATCGGCAGGCCGTCGGCCGCGGCTTGGCGGGCGAGCGCCAGCAGCTCGGGCCCCAGCTCGGAGCGGAGCCGCACGGCGTCCAGGCACCAGGCGAGCTCGTCGCCGCTCAGCACGCGCCAGGGGGCCATGGAGAACTGCATGACCGGGAACAGCGCGGCGCACTGGGCGTACCGGACGAACAGCTCGCTGTCGAAGCGGAAGTCGGGGGAGTTGATGTCGCCGTCCATGCCGCCGCCGATCATGTCGGGACAGTTGAACGCGTACCCGAGAAGTCCCTGCGCGATGGCGTTCGGAATGAGGCCGCCGAGCCCGCCGGCGTCCCACGCGTGCGTCTTGTCCCGCTGGCGCTGGATGAGCGCCTGCCCGCCGAGCTTCCAGCACATGCGGAGCTCGATCAGCGAATAGCCGACGCCGAGGGACGCGTAAGCCTCGCAGTCTTCAAGCAGGCGCAGCGGGCGCGACCAGGCGACGGGCCGCGTCGTGTCCGTCCCGCCCGGCAGGATCGGCTCGCCCGCGTCGAGCTTGAAGCCGTCGACGCCGTAGTCCGCCGTCAGCCGGTCCATCTGCCGCCTGAACCAGGCGGCGCCCTCCGCCTTCGTATAGTCGACGACGGCGCTGTAGCCGTTCCACCATTGGCGGAGCACCGGAGCGCCGTCCTCGCCCTTCATGAGAAGATCGCCGTCCCGCAGCTCCTTGAAGATCGTGCTGTCCGCGCTCACGTAGGGGCACATCCACAGCATGACCTTGAAGCCCATGCCGTGCAGCCGGTCGACCATCGCCTTGGGATCGGGGAACCGATGCTTGTCGAAGTCCCACATGCCGTAGTCCTTCATCCAGTTGTCGTCGACGATGAGGATGCCCGGCGGCAGCCCGTTCGCGAGGATCGACTCGGCGTAGCGGACGATCTTGTCCTGCGCAGGCTCGTAGAACATCTCGACCCACGTGCAGTATTGCGGCGCCGTGAAGGCGAGCGGGTCGGGGATGAGGCCGGACGGCGGGAAGTGAGTGCGGGCGGCATGGAGATAGGCGCCCTGCAGCGAGCCGTGCCCTTCCTCGACGACGACTTCGCCGGCGGCCTCGTAGACGGACAGCCCGTTCTCGTCCGCGCGGAAGGCGAACGGATCCTCGCTCCATATATACCGGCCTTTGTTCGAGAGCAGCAGCGGCGAGGCCTGGTTGTCGTCCGTCACGCGCAGGTCCCTCGTATGCGCCGTCCGGCCGAACGGCATGGCGGCGCCTTCGTTGATCGCGCCGCCCCACCAATATTCGCCGGGCAGCCGGGCGATCGAGATATCGGTCATGGCTGAATTCTCCTTGTCGATAGCGGGCCTGACCCTTGCGGAATTCGGGCCCGGAATCGGGTGATATGGGATCCGGTTTTATTATGCAGACAACGTCCGCGGCTTGGGAAGCGGATCTTAAGAATGAGGCTTCAATCTTAAAATCGGGGCATTTAAACCCGGATTTGCCGTGATTTATGATGAGAGCGTCAAGAGCTTGCGACGACCGAACGGCGGAAAAATCTCGCGAATTTTTCCGTGCTCCGCGCTCCGGTCGGCGGAATATGCCGGCGGAACGCTAGGACAGGGCTGTCACTTAATCAGGAACCATCAAGGGGGATATTCGAATGAACATGAGACAAAAATCGGCGGCGGCGGTCGCCGGCGCGCTGCTCGTCTCCTCGCTGGCGCTGGCCGGCTGCGGCAATTCGAACGACGGAGGCGAAGCTGCGGGCAGCCCGTCCGCCGGCGGCGCGTCTGCCGGGGGCGGCTCCCAGAAGAGCGTGACGATCTCCTACACGATCTGGGACAAGAACCAGCAGCCGGCGATGGAAGCGATCGCCGAAGCCTTCACCAAGCAGAACCCGAACATCAAGGTGAAGGTCGACGTCATCCCGTGGGGCGAATATTGGACGAAGATGTCCGCCGCCGCGCCGGCGGGCACGCTGCCCGACGTCTTCTGGATGCACGGCGGCCAGTTCATCAAGTACGCGACCGGCCAGTTCCTCGAGCCGATCACCGACAAGGTGCAGGCGGGCGAGATCGACCTGAACAACTACGCGTCCAACCTCGGCTCGATCTATACGCTGGACGGGCAGAACTACGGCATTCCGAAGGACTTCGACACGATCGGCCTGGCCTACAACAAGGAGCTGTTCGATCAGGCGGGCATCCCGTATCCGGACGATACGTGGGATTACGCCAAGCTGGCCGAAGTCGCGAAGAAGCTCAGCCAGCCGGACAAGGGCATCTACGGCTTCGGCGCCAAGATGGACACCCAGGCCGGCTACTGGAACGACATGCTGGCGAACGGCGGGCACATCATCAGCGCCGACATGACCAAATCCGGCTACGACGAGCCGGCCTCGATCGAGGCGCTTAAGGCCCGTTACCAGATGATTCTCGACAAGGCTTCGCCGACGCACCAGCAGATGACCGACACGGATACGGTCGAGATGTTCAAGTCGGGCAAGCTCGCGATGATCTTCGACGGCTCCTGGGACAACGGCAACCTGGCCAGCAGCGACATCATCAAGGGCAAGTACGATTGGGCACCTCTGCCGAAGGGCAAGGTCGCGCGCGGCAACATCATCAACGGCCTCGGCAACGTCATGTCCGCGAAGGGCAAGCACAAGGAGGAGTCGTGGCAGTTCCTGAAGTTCCTCGGCTCGAAGGAAGCGGCCGAGATCACGGCCCGCATGGGAGCGGCGATCCCGGCGTACAAGGACACGCAGGACGAATGGGTGAAGTCCAAGCCGGACCTGAACCTGCAGGTGTTCATCGACCAGGCGGCGGACGCGACGCCGTACCCGAGCGGCTCGAAGTCGTACCCGATCTGGTTCGCGAAGGAGTCCGAGATCATGTCCCAGGCATGGGGCGGCGCGATCTCGATCGAGGAAGGCGCCAAGCAAGTGGCGGAGATGATGAATCAGGCGATCGCGGACGAGAAGTAAGCGCCGCGCGCCAGGCCAAATCGTCGGAGGCGATCCCGAAGCCGGGTCGCCTTCGGCAGTTATGAGGTGAACGCAATGAATTCGAAGAGCCGATACGCATGGGCCTATCTGATGATCGCTCCGACCTTGATCGGGACGCTGGCGTTCTGGTTCTGGCCGGCCGTCTACTCGATTTATCTGGGCTTCCTGAAGTCCGAGAACTTCGGCCTCGTCAACCATTGGGTCGGCTGGGCCAACTACGAGCGATTGTTCAAGGACGACGAGTTCTGGCGCAATCTTCGCAATACGATGCAGTACGTCGTGCTGTTCGTGCCCGCGACGATCGTGCTGTCCACGCTGTTCGCCGTGCTGCTGAACGCCAAGATCAAGGGCCGCTCGGTCTATCGGGTCATCTATTATTTGCCGCAGGTCACCATGGCGGCCGCGGCCGCTATGGTGTGGGTCATTATCTTCGCGCAGGATTACGGGCTGCTGAATTCGGCGCTCGGCACCCATATCGCGTGGATCTCGGACAAGCGGTTCGCCATGTACGCCCTTGTCATCGTCGGCGTATGGGGCGCGATCGGCTTCAACATGCTGCTGATTCTCGCCGGGCTGCAAGGAATTCCTCGCCCTCTGTACGAGGCGGCCGAGATCGACGGAGCCGTCGGCTTCCGCCGGTTCCGGTCCATTACGCTGCCTCTGCTCACGCCTACGCTTTTTTTCACGTCTATCGTGCTCGTGATCGGCGCCACGCAAATTTTCGACAGCATCTACCTGATCATCGGCAAGACGAACGTCGCGCTGCCCGCCGTGCGTTCGCTCGTCTACGCTTATTACCAGAACGCGTTCATCTACTACGATCAGAACTACGGGGCGGTTATCGTCAACGTCCTGCTGGTCATCAACCTGATTCTGACGGGGATCCAGTTCCTGCTGCAAAAAAAATGGGTCGTATACGACTAAGTCGTATGCATTCCATTCGATAACCCCAACATCCGCCTTCGGAGAGGAGGTACGCCAATGGGCAGCTCTGCCATCGCCAAGCGCAGAAGCAACCTTGTCATTCATCTGATTCTGATCGCGGGCGCCGTCATCATGGTGCTCCCGTTCGTCTGGATGATCCTGACGTCGTTCAAGACGACGACGGAGGCGACCCAGATTCCGATTCAACTGTTCCCGTCCAAGCCGAGCCTGCGGGCGTATACGGACGCGATCAAGCAGTCGTCCTTCCTGCATTACTACGCGAACACGCTGACATCGGCGTTCATGAAGACGCTGTTCCCCGTCATCTTCAGCTCGATGGCGGCCTTCGCGTTCGCCCGCATCCGGTTCCCGGGGAGAGGCCTGTGCTTCTTCCTGATCATCTCGGTCATGATGGTCCCGAACCCGGTCTTCTACACTCCGCAATACTTGATGATGAGCAAGCTGGGACTCGTCAATTCGGTGACCGCGCTCTGGATCGCATCGCTCGTGAGTCCGTTCGCCACCTTCCTGCTGAGGCAATTTTTCCTCGGCATCTCCAAGGAGCTGGAGGAGGCGGCCGTGCTGGACGGGTGCAATCCGTTCCAGATCTTCCGCCACATCATGCTGCCGCTCGTCAAGTCGGCGCTGGTCGCGGTCGTCATCATCCAGCTGCAATGGTCGTGGAACGATCTGCAGTGGCCGCTTATCATCAACAGCTCGCCGGAGAAGCTGACGCTGTCGGCCGGCCTCGCGACGCTCGTCTCCATGTTCGGCACCGACTATCCGGTCCTGATGGCCGGCGCGTTCATGGCCGTCGTTCCGATGCTCGTCCTGTTCTTCGTCTTCCAGCGGCGGTTCATCGAGGGCGTCGCCTTCAGCGCCAGCAAAGGCTGAGCGGGCGGTCACGCGGGCTCGCGCCGGAGAGGGGGTGAGGAGCAGGGCGGCGAGCGGACTCGCCGATTGCGTTGGCAGTCAATCCCATGCGAACAGGAGTGAACGATGTGATGTCGAACGCAAGACTCGCAAGACCCGGATGGATTCTAGCCGTTGTTGTTCTGCTCGGCTCGATGCTGCTCATGAACTTCAAGCTGCCGACTGCCGCCGCCTCCGGCGAGTGGCAGGCCCAGACGTACGACCCGAACAAGCCGGGGCTGGAGCTGAACCCGCTGAAGGGCTTCCTGCCCTTCTCCAAGCAGCCCTCGGACACGGTCGATCCGAACGGCGGCTTCCCGCACAGCATGGAATGGTTCTACGTCTCGCTCCGCGACCTGATGACCGGCTGGAACACGTACAACTGGGCGCCGCTGGACGCCTATCTGAACGATATCGCGAGCCGGGGCAACCAGGCGGCCTTCCGCGTCTACGTCGACTATCCGGGACGCTCGACCGGCATTCCGCAATTCCTGCTCGACGGCGGGCTCCTGACCCGCGATTACGATCAGAACGGCAACCACGACACGGCGACGCACAGCCTGGCCCCCGACTGGAACGACGCCAATCTGAATCTGGCGCTGCGCCAGTTCGTCTCCGCGCTCGGCGCGCGCTACGACGGCGATCCCCGGATCGGCTTCGTGACGGCCGGATTGTACGGCTTCTGGGGAGAGTGGCATACGTGGCCCTACAATACCGACCCGACGAACTGGGAGATGAACCAGACGAACCGGGACGCGCTGCTGACCGCGTTCAAGGACGCGTTCCGCACGACCCATGTGCTGGCCCGTTACCCTTATTCCGCGAGCACGGCCTCATTGAAGAACGCCTTCGGCTACCACGACGATTCCTTCTCGTACGAGACGCTGTTCCAGCATGATTGGGACTTCTGGAATCTGGTCACGCAGAACGGCCTGCAGAACATCTGGCAGACCCATCCGATCGGCGGCGAGTTCTATCCGCCGCTCCAGCAGGATCCGACCTTCTGGCAGCACTGGCCGAACCAGAACGGGCAGAGCTTCCAGACCTCGGTCGAGACGACGCACGCTTCCTGGCTCATGTACGATCGGGTGTTCAAGTCTCCTCTGCCGGACGAGACCGCTTCGCGCAACGCGCTGCGGGCGCATAAGATGCTCGGCTACACGCTGTACAACTCCGCCGTGCAGCTGCCCGACTCCCCGAAGTCTTCGCTGCAGGTCAACGTCAAGCTGCAGAACAAGGGAGCGGCCCCGTTCTACTACAACTGGCCGGTCGAGTTCGGCGTGCTGAACGCCTCTAACGTCTGGGTCAAGTCGCTCGGCACCGCCGCCTGGAATCTGAAGAGCATTCAGCCCGGCGGCACGGATTACTCGTTCTCGTACAGCGCGAATCACAATCTGGCTCCCGGCGACTACAAGCTGGTCATGCGGGTCGTCAACCCGCTCGCCGGCGGCAAGACGCTGCGCTTCGCGAACACGCGGCAGGACGCGAACAAGGACGGCTGGCTGACGCTGACGGGCTTCCGCGTGTCGGCGAGCGCCACGACCTCCACGGTATTGCCCGATCCGCCCGTGACGCCGGGCACGCAGGCGCCGACGCCGCTCGTATTCGATAACTTCAATGACGCCTATCAGTACAGCACGCTTCGCAAGAACGACATGGGAGGCGGCTATTGGGGAGACGGCAGCTCCTCGGTCGACGGGACGAGCGTGACGCTTAACGGCGTCAGTTGGTGGGACGCCACGTTCAGCGCCGCCGAGACGAACGTCGATCTGTCCGCTTACACGTACCTCGTCTACGTCGTCAAGAGCAGCGCGGGAGGCTCCTCGTTCAACGTCACGATGTGGGACGCCGGCGGAGCCAAGGGGACGAAGACCGTTACCGCGACGACCGCCTACCAGACGATCCGCATTCCGCTGGCGGACTTCTCGGGCTTCGACAAGTCGACGGCCCGGAAGTTCAAGCACAGCGCGTTCACCGGCAGCTTCACGATCGACGAGATTCGGTTCGAATAGCGATCATTTCGGCCATCGAGGCAGGCGGGCTCGCGTCCCGCTTGCCTCTTTTTTTTCAGCTCAACGTCGGTCGGACAGCATCATCCGGAACCTTTCGTTCAGCATAAGAATCTCCGCTTTTTGGCTGATCGCATGGCCGCCGCGCATTCTTCGCTGCTCTCCGGCGACGATAATCGAACCGATTTGCTTGCGGCTAGGGTCCGTCCTTGCGTCATGAACGGTCCACGGCCATACCGCAATGGCGGCGCACAGGCAAGAAGCAAGACCTGAGACCGATAAGGAAGCCCTCTCCGGGTCGACCGGAGAACCGTCCCGCGGTTGGTTACGCCATGCCAGTCCCTTCCAGTAAAGTGAGAGTACAATCTCACCGGAAGGGAAGCGATCCGATGCCAGGCATGGTCGAACAGGGAACGAAGGGGAAAATTCGGTTATTCGAAGGAGAGAGGAGTCTCGTGCTCACGGGGCTGCTCGGGTTCCTGCTAGCGGCGGTTTGCGGACTGTGGACCTTGATCAACGGCGGGGAAGTCGCCCCCGGAGGGGACGTGTCGAAGGCGTTCTCCTTCAATGCGGCGCTCGGCATCTTCCTGCTGTCGACGGCGGCGATCCTGCCGTTCTCCGCGATGGGAGTCCGGAGCCGGGCCGTCTTCCGGCGGGTCTATATCGGTCTGGCTCTGTACTCGTACGGAGCGGAGACGATCCAGAACTTCCGCGGAGTGAACCCGAGGTTCGTCGTCGACGGCTCCGCGTTCGACAAGGCGGTCGGGAACGTGTTCGCGTTCGTCGCCTTGATGCTCGTCATCTTCTACGTGTACGTCGGCGTTCAGTTTTTCCGCTCGCGCGCTTACAAGCTGAATCCCGCGGTCGCGCTGAGCGTCCGTTACGCGATGCTCGCCATCGTCGTCTCGTTCGCGGCCGGCATCTGGATCTCCGCGAACCAAGGCCGGTACGTCGGCGCGCACGGCAACATCATCTGGCTGCACGGTCTCGGCTTCCACGCGCTGCAGGCGGTCCCGCTCGTCGCTTGGCTCGCGGGCCGCACCTCCATGAAGGAAGCGGCGCGCCGAACGCTCATCCACATCACGGGAGTCTCATACTTTCTCGGCCTTCTCGCGATCGGCTGGCAGACGATGAACGGGCATGCCGTTCTGGAATGGTCGGGGCTGCCGCTGGCCGCCGGCTTCTGCTTCCTGATCTCGCTGGCCGCCGGGGCGCTGGCGCTGCGCAAGGCCGTGCTCGAATTCCGGCCGGGAAGCCGGACCGGAAGCGAGTGGGCGTCCGGGATCTGATAGGCTTATGAGCCGAGAGCCGCCTTCCGGGCGGCTCTTTGGCGTTGAGAAGGTTAGAGAGAAAGCGCGGGCAAAAGTGACTCAGTGGTTGAGGTAAATTGGCGGGAATGTTGGAGATTGGACCAAAGTGACTCAGTGGCTGAGATACATCGGCGCGAAAGCAAAAAACGCGGAAGGGCAGGGGGCCGAACCCCTCCCCTACCGTTCGCTAAAGGTACCTCCTGCGAAATCGCTCCGGTTCTGTTACAATAAGAGAAGCAGATTAAACGGAGTGGACAAGATTTGAAAAAAGTGACCATGCAGCAAGTCGCCGACCGGGTGGGCGTCTCCAAGTTCGCCGTATCCCAAGCGCTGTCGGGCAAGCCCGGCGTCGCGGAAGAGACGAGGATGCGGATCGTCCAGGCGGCCAACGAGCTCGGCTATTTCCGGAAGGCGAAGCCGGGGAAGAAGTCGGCCTTCCCGCCGGACGCCAGAGGCGCGCCGGGTTCGGACAAGAACACGGTTATCATCCTGATGCCGAACGTGCGCTTCCAGAGCCGGGAGTCCCAGTTCTGGGGCAAGATCATCGACGGGGTGTCGGCCGCCTTGGCGGAGCGCGAAGTCGGCGTCATGATGGTGACCGAGAATTATTCGGAGCGCGCCATCAAGAGCATCAACCCGGACGGGGTGCTCGGCTTGATCGGAATCGGCTATATCGCGACCCAGCTGCTTCTCGAGATCCGGCACGCGGGCATTCCGTTCGTTCTCGTCGACCACGAGGACCCGCTCATTCCTTCGGATACCGTCTTCATGAACAATTACGATTGCATGCGGCAGATGGCGTCCGTCGTCGTCCAGGCGGGCCATCGCGATCTGCGCTTCGTCGGCAACCCCCGCTATTCGAGAAGCTTCCAGGACCGGTGGATCGGATTCAAGACGGCGCTGGAGGAAGCCGGGCTGCCCGTTCCCGTTCCGGAGAACGAACCGCTGATGCAGCTCGAGGAGGACGCCTACCAGGTCGTCTACAAGGTCATTACGGAGCTGGCCACCAGGAAGAAGCTTCCGTCGGCCTTCGTCTGCGCGAACGACTTCTTCGCTTATCTCGTCATGAAGGCGCTCGCCGACAGCGGGGTCGAGCTGCCCGGCGACGTGTCGGTTACCGGCTTCGATCATACGGACGAAGAGACGGATACGCGCTTGCCTTCGCTCTGCACGATCCACGTGCCGAACGCCTTCATGGGCCGAAGGGCGGTCGAGGCGCTGTTCACCCGGCTGCGAGACCCTGAGAGGCCATACGAGAAGACGTTGATCAACGGCAATCTGGTGTTGAGAGATTCGCTCGCGAATCGGGGGTGAGGAGGGGCGGAAGCGCCTGCTGGCGCTCCTCCTTACCTCCGCGAAGAGGAGGAATAAGGAGGGACAAGCTTAGGGAATCCTTTCCACTGGAGGGGAAGAGAGACAACGATGTGGCGGATTTGCGACAGGGATTGTAATCCCGAGTAATCCGATATATAATGTCGATCATCAATACAACTATGCATATAGACATCGGAAGGGTGGATCACCATGCGCAAGGGTTTTTACGGTTTTCTGACTTTAGCTCTACTATCGCTTCTAATCAGCGCCTGCTCCGGCGGCAATAATTCCAACTCCGAAGCCTCTCCCACGGGCTCCGCGTCGGCTACCGGTTCCGCTCCCGCGGCCGAAGGCCAGCCGAAGGACGGCGGCAGCCTCATCATCGGCGTCCAATCGGACCCGACTATCCTCAATCCGATCTACGCGGGAGACCGCGTCAGCCTGACGATCGACCAAGCGCTGTACGCGCCCCTGTTCCAAGTCAACAACGGCAAGAAGACGTTCTACCTGGCGGACAGCCTGGAGCCTTCGGCCGACAACCTCACCTATACGCTCAAGCTGAAGAGCGGACTCACCTGGCATGACGGCCAGCCGCTTACGGCGGACGACGTCGTCTTCACGTTCAACGCGATTCTGGACGAGAAGCAGAACAGCATGTTCCGCGAGAATCTGATCGTCGGCGGCAAGCCGATCCAGGCGGTCAAGGTCGACGACACGACGGTCGAGTTCAAGCTGCCGCAGGTGAACCCGTCGTTCGAAGCGACGCTCGTGCAGCTGACACCGATTCCGAAGCACGTGTTCGAGAACGAGGCCAACATTGAGAAAAGCACGAAGAACAACGCCCCGGTCGGCTCCGGCGCGTTCAAGTTCAAAGAGTATAAGACCGGCGAGTACGTAACGCTGGAACGCTTCGACAACTACTTCGCGGGCAAGCCGCACCTCGATTCGATCACGTACCGGATCGCCAAGGATACGAACTCGGCGAACCTCGCCCTGCAGAACGGCGAGATCAACGTCAAGTACCTCGACCCGCAGGACGTCTCGACGATCGAGAACACCGGCAAGTTCGACATCAAGCCTTACAGCGAAGGCCGCCTCGCGTACCTGCTGTTCAACGAGGACAGCGACACCGGCGCCCTCGCGAAGAAGGAAGTCCGTCAAGCGATCTCCTACGCGCTCAGCCGCGACGAGCTGATCCAGACGGTGTACGGCTCCAGCGATTACGCCGACCCGGCGAAGTCGTTCGTCACTCCGGACGGCCTGTTCCATACGAACGACGTAACGTCTTATGACAACGACGTGGAAAAAGCGAAGGAACTGCTGAAAGCCGCCGGCGTCAGCAACCTGAAGCTGCGCTTCATCGTCTCCAGCGGCAACAAGGCTCAAGAGGCCGCCTCCCTGTACATTCAGCAGAAGCTGAAGGCGGTCGGCATCGACGTCGAGCTGCAGAACATGGACGCTTCCGCTTACGGACAGAAGTTCACCGACACGAGCGCGAAGGATTACGAGCTGTCTTACGCGGGCTACATCATGGGCTACGACCCGGACGCTTACAGCATTCTGTTCAAGACGGGCGCTAACTCCAACTACGCTCGCTACTCGAATCCGGAAGTCGACCAGCTGTTCGCGCAAGGCGCCGGCGAAGCGGACGAAGCCAAGCGCGGCGAAGCTTACAAGAAGCTGCAGGAGATCATCGCGCAAGACGCGGTTATCTACCCGGTCGCGTACACGAAGACGATCGTGGCGATCGACAAGAAGTTCGGCGGCCTGGATGAAGCGGTGCTGAAGCCCGTCGTCATTTTCGAAGATCCGTCCAAGCTGTATCTGAAATAAGAGCCGTATCCAAAAAATAAGCTGGTTCGCCAGCTTATTTTTTGCCGTCGGCAGGTCTAGGAGAATCCACATGAGACAACTCATCGCGAGACGACTGCTCCAGACGATCCCCCTGCTGTTCTTCGTGTCGATCGTCTGCTTCGCCCTCATCAAGATGGCTCCGGGCGACCCGGTGCTCTCCTTCGTCACGCCGAACATGCACGCCGAAGACATCGAGCGCATCCGGCACAACCTGGGACTCGACAAGCCGGCTTACGTCCAGTACTTCCTCTGGCTGAAGGAGCTGGTGCAGGGCAATCTCGGCTATTCGCTCGTCAATCACCAGCCGGTGCTGGACCAGATCCTGGACCGGCTGCCCGCGACGGCCGGTCTCATGGGCAGCGCCATCGCCCTGGCCGTGCTGCTCGCCATTCCGCTCGGCCTCGTCGCGGGGGCGAACCGGAGCCGCTGGCCGGATAAGCTCATCAACTTCATCTCCTACATCGGCATCTCGGTGCCGCTGTTCTGGCTCGCCATTTTGCTCATCTACCTGTTCGCGATCGAGCTGCACTGGCTCCCCATCATGGGCATGCGGACGATCGGCGTGAACTCGGCGCTCGACGTCCTGAAGCACGGGATTCTGCCTTGCGCGGTGCTGGCGTTCAGCTTCCTGTCCGTCTACGTCCGTTATATCCGCTCCAGCACGATCGGGCAGCTCAAGGAAGATTACGTGCAGATCCAGTACGCCTTCGGCTCGTCCAAGCGGCTCGTGCTGTTCCGGCACGTGCTCAAGCACGTCTTGCTGCCGATCATCACGCTGCTGGGCATCTCGATGGCCGAGCTGGTCACGGGCGCGATCGTCACGGAGACGGTGTTCTCCTGGCCGGGCATCGGCTCCCTCGGCATGACGGCCGTCCGGGGGATGGATTATCCGCTCATCATGGGCATTACGCTGTTCTCCGCCGTGCTGCTGATCGTCGGCAATCTGCTCGCGGACATTCTGTACGGATTCGCGGATCCGCGAATCAACAAGGCGAGGTGACCCCATGAATCGAACCCGATGGCGCAATGTCGGCAATGAACTTCTGGCGAACAAGATGGGGATCGCCGCCGTGGCCGTCCTCTTGATTCTGACGTTGGGGGCGATCTTCGCCTTCCTGTCCCCGCACGATCCGAACGAGCTGGACGTGATGCGGAAGCTGAAGCCTCCGGGCGCGGACCATTGGTTCGGGACCGACGATTACGGCCGGGATTACTTCGCCCGGGCCCTGTACGGAGGCCGGGTATCGCTTATGGTCGGCTTCTCGGCCATGATTCTGGCGACGGCCCTCGGCACGCTCGTCGGCGTCGTCAGCGGCTACTTCGGCGGCTGGGTGGACAACCTGCTCATGCGGCTGCTCGAGATCATCATGTCCATCCCTTCGTTCCTCGTCATGCTGCTGCTCAGCGTCTTCCTGAAGCCGGGCGTCGGGAACGTCGTCGTCATCATCGGCCTTCTGATGTGGATGAACCTGGCCCGCATCGTCCGCGCCGAGACGCTCGCGATCAAGGAGCGGGAGTACGTGCTGTACGCGAAGGCTTCCGGCCAAGGCGCGTTCGGCATCATCGGCAAGCACATTCTGCCGAGCCTGCTGCCGGTCATCATCGTCGGAGCCACGAACAATATCGGTTCGGCGATTCTGATGGAGTCGTCGCTCAGCTTCCTCGGATTCGGGGTGCAGGCGCCGAACGCCACGTGGGGAAGCATGCTTAACAGCGCCCAAGGCTACATCGTGAACGCGCCTTACCTGGCGCTGTTCCCCGGCGCGCTCATTCTGCTGACCGTGCTCAGCTTCAACATTCTGGGCGACATTCTGCGCGTCGGCTTCGAGCCGAAGCTCGGCAAGAGATGAGCGCGCCGCGAGAGAGGAGGGAAGCCGTCATGACGGAACCGTTGCTGTCCGTCAAGGACTTGAAGGTATCGTTCTATACCCGCGCCGGGGAGAACCAGGCGGTCCGGGGAGTGAGTCTGCATATAGACGAAGGGGAGACGGTCGGCATCGTCGGCGAGTCGGGCAGCGGCAAAAGCGTCACGGCCAAGGCGATCATGGGCCTGATCTCGCCTCCGGGCCAGATCATCGGAGGCGAGATCGACTTCGCCGGGCAGAGCCTCGTCGGTCTCACCGAGCGGGAGTGGCGGCGGCTGCGCGGCAATCGGATCGCGATGGTGTTCCAGGATCCGATGACGTCGCTTAACCCCGTGAAGAAGATCGGCGACCAGATGACGGAGGTCATCCGCCGGCATCGCGGCCTCGCCAAGGAGGCGGCGCGGAAGGAAGCGATCGAGATGCTGCGCCGGGTCGGCATCACCCGGCCGGAGCAGCGCCTCGATCAGTATCCGCACGAGTTCAGCGGCGGGATGCGCCAGCGGGTCATGATCGCGATGGCGCTCTCCTGCCAGCCGGAGCTGCTCATCGCCGACGAGCCGACGACCGCGCTCGACGTGACGATCCAGGCGCAGATTCTCGATCTGCTGAAGCAGCTCAAGGCGAATTCGCGCATGTCGATCGTCCTCATCACGCACGACCTGGGCGTCGTCGCCCAGGTGTGCAGCCGGGTCGTCGTCATGTACGGCGGCATGGTGATGGAGGAGGGGACGGCGGAGGACATCTTCTACCGCCCCAAGCACCCGTATACGCAGGGGCTGCTTCGTTCCCTGCCGAAGCGGCAGGGAGGAACGAGAGAGAGGCTCGTCCCGATCGAAGGCACGCCTCCGGACCTGCTCGATCCGCCGCAGGGCTGCCCGTTCCGGGACCGCTGCCCGCACGCGATGCCGAAGTGCGCGGAGCTGCCGCCGCACTTCGAGGTCGGGCCCGGCCACCGGGCGCTCTGCTGGCTGAACGACGAAGGCGTGCAGGCGCAGCTGCGCCGCGAGCCGGAGCTGGAAGGGAGCGCTGCGCATGACAGGGAGTAACGCGAAGGATGTGCTCGTAGACGTCCAAGGATTGAAGAAGCACTTCGTCAAAGGACGCGACGTCTGGGGCCGCAGCAACGAGGTGCTGAAGGCGGTCGACGGCGTCAGCTTCCAGATCCGCCGGGGCGAGACGTTCGGGCTCGTCGGCGAATCGGGAAGCGGCAAGTCCACGGTCGGCCGCTGCCTCATCCGGCTGTACGACTATACGGACGGCACGGTGAGGTTCGACGGGCACGACCTGACGAAGCTCGGCGAGAAGCAGCTGAAGCCGTTCCGGCGGCGTATCCAGACGATTTTCCAGGATCCGTATTCGTCGCTCAACCCCGGCATGAACGTGCTCGAGCTGATCGGGGAGCCGATGAACATCCACGGCTTGTACGCGCGGGCGGACGAGCGGAAGGAAGCCGTCGCCGCTCTGCTGGAGAGAGTCGGGCTGAAGCGCGAGCATCTGTACCGGTACCCGCACGAGTTCAGCGGCGGCCAGCGCCAGCGCATCTCGATCGCCCGGGCGCTGTCCGTCCGGCCGGACTTCGTCGTCTGCGACGAGCCGATCTCGGCGCTCGACGTGTCCGTGCAGGCGCAGGTCGTCAACATGCTGGAGGACCTGCAGAACGAATTCGGGCTGACGTACCTGTTCATCGCCCACGACCTGTCGATGGTGCGCCACATCTCCGACCGGATCGGCGTTCTGTACGGCGGGCGGCTCGTGGAAGTGGCGGACAGCGACGAGCTGTACGAGAATCCGCTGCATCCGTACACGAAGGCGCTGTTGTCGTCGATCCCGGTGCCGGACCCGCGGGCGGTTCAGGAACGGGCGGAATGGAAGGCGGACGGCGGGGAAGACATTCCCGAGCTGCGCGAAGCGAGTCCCGGACACTTCGTCGCGCTGCCGTAACGGATCGAGGGAGGAGAGGTTGACATGGCGATATCGGAAAAGGTTAAGCTGTCCCAATGGGACGCGTTGATGGTGGAGGGGCTGCGGCGCCTCGGCTGGTCCGACGACGAGCTGATCGAGAGGGTTCGGAAGGGAACCGGCCTGCCGGCCGACGAGAGCGTCTTCCAGTTCAATTATGCGGAATTGGCCGCGTTCGCCGCGAAGGAGCCGGAGACGTTCGAAGCCGCGGTGCGGGACGGGTACCAGATCAAGTACAACACCGTTCGCGGCATTCGCAGCTGGATCGCGGTCGCGTTCGGGCTGGAGCCGGAGCTGGAGCTGGAGGCCGGCCGCGAAGCGGTGACGGCGGAGCTGACCGCGGCGCAGAAGGAGCGGCTCGCGGCGACGCTGTCGTTCGGCTGGGCGATCGCGGACGTGCCGGGCCGCCCCGGCGCCTATCGCATCGAGCCGATTCAGCGGTAAGGCAGAGCAAGGAGTCAGGCGGTTCCCGAATTCGAGCGCGGATGGCGCGTGATCGGGAGCCGTTTTTTTATTGCCGGGAGGCGGAAGAAGACTCTTCTTGCAGGGCGAGCGCACGGACTCGGCCGCCGGCCTGTCCGGAAGCTTCACGACGGCTGAAGCGCCGGCAGCAGCGCTCTCCCGGTCTCGCGTCTCGCGGCGGCGAGGACGATCTGCCGCTTGGCCCCCTCTTCCCGGATCGGGACGGCGACGAGGTCCGGATGGCGCAAGGACTCGGCGACGAGACGGGGGACAAGGGTCAAGCCGGAGCCCGCCGCTACGTATCCGAGCAGAAAATCGCCGAAGTTCGCCTCCACCTTGATCGTCGGCTCGAAGCCGTGCGCTCGGCATAAGCCGGCGAACAGGCGCCGAATGCCGCAGCCGGGAGGATGTAGAACAAGCGGCTGATCCCTTAGCTGCGCGACTCCGACGGACGCCTCGCGGGCGAGCAGATGTTCACGGTGCGCCACGAGGCAGAAAGGCTCCTCGAACAAAGAGGCGCTCCAAACCGCGGGGCGAGAAGGAGGGAGCGCGGCGGCGGAGGGCTCGCACAGAACGGCGTCGACCGCGCCGGCCTGAAGCAGCCCGCGCAGCTCGTCCGACGTCGGAGCGACGACCGGCTCGATCGCCAGGCCGAGCCCTTCGGCGCCCGGCATGCGCGGCGGCAAGTAGTGGGCGGCGAGGCTCGGCAGAGCGCCAAGCCGGATGCGGCGCGGCCCGTTCGCGTCCGCAAGCTCTTGGCGAATGGACTGCCACTCTTCGTATAGAGGCCGAACCCGCTCCCGCAGCCGCCTCCCGGCTTCCGTCAATTCGACCCCGCCCGGGGAGCGCCGGAACAGGAGCGTTCCGTAATAGGCTTCGAGACTGCGGAGCTGCTTGCTCAGCGCCGGATGCGTGAGGCTCAGCTTCTCGCTCGCGCGCGCGATGCTGCCGCACTCCGCGGTAACGAGGAAGCTATGGATGAATTCGATATGCACGGGGCGCGCCTCCCTTCGGCTGCAAGCTGGTTACGAACAATATAGCACAGGGAACCGGGACCGGGAACCAAGAGACGGCCGCCGCGCCGACCCGGGGGTGAAACCTCCGGTTGCAGGGGAGAAGCCAAGCCGATCTTCTTCGGGCGCCGGGTTCGCGGTACGATTTTTCGTATCTCGGATCAGGAGGTCTTGAATATGAAGGTAAGCGTCATCGGAACGGGAAGAATGGGCGGAGGATTGGTCCGGGTGCTGGCGCCGGTCGCACCGGGCCTGACGTGGGGCTCGCGCACGGTCGAGAAGGCAAGAAGCTGCGCGGAGGAGAGAGGGCTCGCGGACGTTCGTCCGGCCGGCATGGAAGAGGCGCTTGCGGCGGACGTCATCGTGCACGCGTTATGGTTCAAGGACGTCATCCCTTGGGCCGCGCAGTACGAGGAGAGCCTCGCCGGCAAAATTCTCGTCGACATCGCCAACCCTTTTACCGCCGACTTCACGGATTTTACGCTCGGATGGGGACAATCCGCCGCCGAACGGCTGCAAGCCGCCCTGCCCCGAACCCGGATCGTCGGAGCGTTCAAGAACACGTTCTGGAGAGTGCTCGAGCGGCCCGTTCACGAGGGGTTGACGAGCGACGTGTTCGTCACCTCGGACGACGAGGAGGCCAAGCGGACCGTCCTGCATCTGCTTCGGGGCCTTCCGTTCCGCGTCATGGACGGCGGGCTGCTCCGCAACAACCGGACGATCGAGAGAATGACGCTGTTCGAGCGCGAGCTGGCCATGCGCAACGGGCATTACCCTTACGTGTCCTGGCGATTGTTCGGCAGGGAGAACGATTCATCGGATAAATAGTTAACTTTAGAAAATAGTTTCCGGCTTCTCTCTTCCCTACAATATTCAAAGCGAATTCAGTCTGAATATTCGGAGGGATGGAACGTGAGAAGGAGGACAGCCAGCCTGCTGCTCTGTCTGACGCTTATGCTCGGAATGATTCCCCTGTTCCCGGCGAGGGGGCAGGCGGCGGGACCGGGCGCGATCGAACCGCAGCTGCTGGCCGGCTACTATCATAGCGTGGCGCTGGCGAGCGACGGCAAGGTCTGGAACTGGGGAGGCAACGAGTTCGGAGGCCTCGGCAACGGGTCGACGACGAACCGGTCGGCTCCGGTGGCTCCGACAGGCATGACCGATGTGAAAATGATCGCGGCCGGCGTCCGCAACACCTTCGCGGTGAAGAACGACGGCACTCTCTGGGCGTGGGGATCGAACGTCAACGGGCAGTTGGGAGACGGCACGACGACGGACCGGCTCAAGCCCGTGCTCATCGGCGGGATCGGCGGAGTCAAGTCCATCTCCGGCGGCATCGGCTATCATACGCTTGCCGTGAAGGAGGACGGAACGGTCTGGGCTTGGGGGCTCAACAGCAGCGGCGAACTCGGCGACGGGACGACAACGAATCGGGAGACGCCGATTCAAGTGCCCGGGCTGACGGGCGTGAAGGCCGTGTCCGCCGGAGGGTATCACAGCTTGGCCCTCAAGGAGGACGGAACGGTCTGGGCGTGGGGCAACGCCGACGAAGGCGAGATGGGCAACGGCACGGAGATCGATGCCCAATTGACGCCCGTTCAGGTGCAGGGGCTGACCGACGTCGTCGCGATCAGCGCCGGCAATTACCATAACTTCGCCATCAAGAAGGACGGTACGCTGTGGGGATGGGGAGACAACAACAATGGCCGGCTGGGCGACGGGACGGGCCAAAAGCGGAAAACCCCCGTGCCGATCACCGCGCTGGGCAACAACGTCGCGGCCGTGTCCGCCGGCGGCTTCCACAGCCTGGCCTTGACCAAGGACGGGACGGTCTGGGCTTGGGGCTTCAACGGCCAGAGCCAGCTGGGGATCGGCAATACGACGAGCCAGTCGCTGCCGCAGCAAGTTCCGGGACTGAGCGGCGTGACCCGGATCGCGGCGGGTGCCTTCCACAGCTTGGCGATGACGAGCGAAGGCATGGTTTGGGGCTGGGGCTACAACGGCTACGGGCAATTGGGCAACGGCAACTTCAACTCGAAGAGCTTGCCCTCGCTCGGCGCGGCGGTGTTGGATACGAGTCCTCCGACGGTCGCGAACGGAACCCTGACGGTGTCCTCCGTGGGAGAGACCGAAGTCTCCTTGAGCTGGGAGAAAGCGACGGACAACATGACGGCGCAGGGCGACCTGGAGTACCTCGTCTATCTGTCCAAGGAGGACAACATCGGCACGGTCGGGACGATCGAGAACGGCCGGCCGTTCGGCGACTACGAGCCGGACATCGACTCGGCGACGATTACCGGCCTGATCCCGGGAACGACGTATTATATCAACGTTCTCGTTGCGGATTATTTCGGGGAATCCAGCGTGTATACGGCGACGAAGGTCACGACGAAGGGGTATTATAAGGTTCTTTATTACGGCAACGGGAATACCGGAGGCAGCGCTCCTTCGGACCTGAAGGTCTACCGGGAAGGCGAGACGGCGACCGTCCTCGGCAACGACGGGGGACTCGCGAGAGACGGGTATACGTTCGTCGGCTGGAATACGATGGCCGACGGCAAGGGGACCCGGTATTCGGCGGGAGATCCGATGACGTTCGGAGCCGCCGACGCGAAGCTGTACGCCGACTGGTTGAAGAATCCGACGTTTTCGGTCATTTATCACGGCAACGGCAGCACGGGCGGCACGGTTCCGGCGGACCCTGCCGAGTACGAGAAGGACGAGACGGCGACGGTTCTCGGGAATGACGGAGGGCTGACGAAGCCCGGCCATACGTTCGCGGGCTGGAATACGGCCGCGGACGGCAGCGGGACAAGCTATGCGGCCGGGGACGCGATTCCGATCGGAACGGCCGACGTCGATCTATATGCCGTGTGGACGAAGAATCCGACGTTTTCGGTGATTTATCACGGCAACGGCAGCACGGGCGGTACGGTTCCGACGGATGGGAATGCGTACGAGAAGGACGCAACGGCGACCGTGATGGGCAACGAGGGCGGACTGGAAAAGGACGGCTTCGCGTTCGCGGGCTGGAACACGGCGGCGGATGGAAGCGGGACGAGTTACGCGGAAGGGGATACGTTCCAGATGGGGACGGCCGACGTCGAGCTGTACGCCGTGTGGACGGAGAATCCGCCGCCAACGGATCCACCTCCGACCGATCCGCCGCCAACCGATCCGCCGGCAGACCCGACGTACGGCGTGGTTTACCATGGCAATGGCCATACGGGCGGGACGGTACCGGTGGACGGAGCGTCTTACAAGTCGGGCGATACGGTAACTGTAAGGAGCCAAAATGGGTTAACGAAGGACGGCTTCGACTTCGCGGGCTGGAACACGGCGGCGGATGGAAGCGGGACGAGTTACGCGGAAGGGGATACGTTCCAGATGGGGACGGCCGACGTCGAGCTGTACGCCGTGTGGACGGAGAATCCGCCGCCGACCGATCCGCCGCCGACGGACCCTCCTCCAACGGACCCTCCTCCAACGGACCCTCCGCCAACCGATCCGCCGGCAGACCCGACGTACGGAGTGGTTTACCATGGCAACGGCAACACGGGCGGCACGGTTCCGGTCGATAAAGCATCGTACAAGTCGGGCGATACGGTAACCGTAAGAAGCCAGAACGGGTTAACGAAGGACGGCTTCGCGTTCGCGGGCTGGAGCACGGCGGCGGACGGAAGCGGGACGAATTACGCGGCAGGCGATACGTTCGAGATGGGAACGACCAACGTCGATCTGTACGCCGTGTGGACGGAGAATCCGCCGCCAACGGACCCTCCTCCAACGGACCCTCCGCCAACCGATCCGCCGGCAGACCCGACGTACACCGTGGTCTACCATGGCAACGGCAACACGGGCGGCATGGTTCCGGTCGATAAAGCGTCTTACAAGTCGGGCGATACGGTAACCGTAAGAAGCCAGAACGGGTTAACGAAGGACGGCTTCGCGTTCGCGGGCTGGAACATGGCGGCGGACGGAAGCGGGACGAGTTATGCAGCAGGCGATACGTTCCGGATGGGAACGTCCGACGCCCATCTCTTCGCGGTCTGGACGCTGAGAGAGCCGGACGACCGTTCGGCGGCTTTGACGAACTTGGTCTTGTCGGCCGGAACGTTGAGCCCCTCCTTCGATAAACAAACGGCTTCCTATTCGGCCAGGGTCGGAAGCGGAGTAAAGGCGATCCAACTCCTCCCGACCGCCTCCGACGCGGACTCGACGATTACGGCCAGCGTGTACGATACGCGGGGCCGGCTGCTGCAAGGGCCGCTGCGGATCGAGAGCGGGAAGGAATCCGAGGGCATCGGCCTGGCCGTCGGAGCGAACCTGATCCTGCTGACGGTCAACCTGAGGAACGCGGAGTCTATGACGTATACGCTCGCCGTGACGCGAAGCTCCCCGCCCGCCGAATCCGGCGGCTCGGCGGGACCGGCGGAGCCTCTGCCGGAGAGCCGAACCGGCCTGACGGTGCTGGTGGACGGCTTGCCGCGGGAGGAGATCGCCTACGCGGAGGAGACGACCGAAGAGGGGCGCACATCGCTCACGGTGAAGCTCGATAGCGGGCGCTTGAACGTTTATCTGGCCGAATCCGGTTCCGACGCTCGAGTCCTTATCCCCGTCTCGAAGGAGACGGACGAGGTGTCCGCCGAGCTGGACGGGGAGACTGTTCGAGCTCTGCTCGAGAAGCGGGCCGAAGTCGAGATTCGCACGCCCAGAGGCAGCTATACGCTGCCCGCGTCGGCCGTCGGGATCGACCGGTTGGCCGCCCGCTTCGGAGAGGAGACGAAGCCCGAAGACATCCGGGTTCGCGTGCTCATCCGCTCCGGCGACGCAGAGGCCTTGAACCGGCTGAAGGCTGCCGGCGAACGCGAAGGATTCGGCGTCGTCGCTTCTCCCGTCGAGTTCGAGGCAACGGCCTCGCACGGGGGGCAGACGATCGCGCTCGACCGGTACGGCGCGTTCGTGCGGCGGGAGATCCCGCTGCCGGAGGGCGCAACGGCCGGCCGATCGTTGACGGCCGTCGTTCTGGACGAGGACGGCAGCGTCCGCCATGCCCCGACGACGATCGAGACCCGCGACGGGAAGACGTACGCGGTCGTCCATAGTCTCGCCGACAGCACGTACGCTCTGGTGTCCTATTCGAAAGCTTTCGAGGATATGAACGGACACTGGGCCTCCGAGGCGGTGGCGAATCTGGCTTCGCGGCTGATCGTCGCCGGCGCGGACGCGAACCGGTTCCGTCCGGACGCAACCGTATCCCGCGCGGAATTCGCGGCGATCGTCGTTCGGGCTCTCGGCCTGTCCGACCGGGGCGACGCGTCCGCAACATTCCGCGACGTCGAGGGAAGCGCCTGGTATTCGGGCGCCGTCGCCCAAGCCGCGGAACTAGGGCTTCTCCAAGGCTACGAGGACGGCAGCTTCCGGCCGACGGACGCGCTGACCCGCGAGGGTGCCGTCGCCATTCTCGCGCGCGTCATGGAGCTCGCCGGGCTGGACGTCGCGGCAAGCGACGATGACGTGCAAGCCGCGCTCGGCTCGTTCCGCGACGGAAGCCGCGTCGGCGGCTGGGCGAAGCCGGCGATGGCCGCCGCGATCCGGCGGGGATTGGTCAACGGCTCGTCGGGGGAGCTCCATCCGCAAGGCCAACTGACGAGAGCCGAGACGGCCGTCATGGTCGAGAGGCTGCTGATCGAAGCGGGGCTGATCGACGGCCCTTCCGAATAGAACGAGAGAGAGCCGGCCGCGAGGCCGGCTCTCTTCGCGTCGGAATCCGACCCGGCGGACAGCGCCTCGGCGTCTTCATTCCGCAAGCCGGAGAGCGATCCGGGCTATGCTATAATGGGAAGACGACTTTCCACCATTTGGAGGCCTATGATGCTGACATTCGAAGAGAAGCTTGCGATCGCCGATTCCTTCCCCGAGCTGGAGCGCCGGCCGGTGTCCCTCGGACGGATCAATTACCATTACGAACAGAGCGCCTACGAGAAAAAAACGGTCGTGTACCACCTGCATCCGAACGGCAACGGATACGTCTACGCGGGGGAGCTGCCGGAGGGCTCCGGCTACGTCATGGACGACAAGGGCTACGTCAACATCCGCGACTTCTCCGCGGAGGAGATGAAGGCGCTCATCGCCCGGTCGATCCGGTCGCTGACCGGAGCGGGCGCAGCCCCGTCGACGGAAGCGGAGCCTTCCGCAGAGGAGACGTGGATCAACGCGAAGAAGCAGAAGCTCAGCCTGAAGTTCGAGGAAGAAGACGGCATGTGGTACCTATTCGCGGGCCTGAATCTGGAAGCGGCTTTCGAGACTTACGAGGAAGCGAAAGAGTACCTGGCCGACGAGGGCTTCGCCCGCGCCTGACGGCGCTCGCGAATGTCATTTATTACCGCGGCTTCGTTCGGGGATCGGTGCAACTTCGGTTCGGGTTCCGCCGTCGATATCGGTGAAGGTTGAACGATCAAGGGAGAGGATAGGACATGAGACAACAATGGATGAACGGGTCCGGCCAAGAAGAGACGCCGGCCTTGAACCGCAAGGGCAAACGGAACCTGCTGCTGCTCGCGCTGGCCGTGGCGATGGGGGCTTCTCCGGCGGCCGCCGGACTGTCGGCCGAGAAGGCATCGGCTGCCGCGCCCGCGTACAAGATCATCTCCCAGGCGTTCAAGATCGACGGACGGGCGTTGTCGATATCGGCTCTGAATACCGACAACACGACTTACGTGGCTCTGCGCGTGCTGAGCGAGAATCTCGGGCTCCAGACGAAGTGGGACAAGGCGAAGCAGACGGTGACGGTGACCGGGCACGGGCGCGTGCTGGTCATGAATCTGAAGACGGGCGAGACGCGGCTGAACGACCAGGCGATCTACGGATTGCCCGCGATCGTGCAGGACAATACGACCTATCTGCCGTTCCGCTTCTTGATGGAGCGGCTGGGGTACAGCATCGGCTACGACGCCGCGACCCGCGGCATCGAGGTCGTGAAGATCAAGGAGAACGACCTGAAGATCGGCACGGTTACGATCGCGCAGAGCGACGCCAAGAAGGCGTTGACGCTCGAGGTCAACTATCCGCAGATCTCCGGCCTCGCCGACGCGGCCGTGCAGAAGAAGATCAACGATTATCTGAAGTCGGAAGCCGAAGCCCACGCGAAGTACGGCAGGGAGACGCTCGAGGAGGCGGCCAAGGCGAACGCCGAATACGCCGCGGACAATCCGGGCGAGCGACTGCTGCCGGTCAGCTATCAAGGCTCGTATTACGTGACGTACAACGAGAACGGGAAGCTTAGCCTGTACGTCGACTATTACGAGTATACCGGCGGCGCCCACGGCGGAACGGTCCGCGTGCCCTACACGTTCGACCTCTCTACCGGCACTCTACTGACGCTGAAGGAAGCGGCCCGGAACAACGCCGATTACGTCAAGATCATTAACGCGGCGATCCGGGAAGGGATCAAGAAGCAGAACCTGGAGCCGCTTCTGAACCCGTTCGAGACGATCGAGCCCGACCGGCCGTTCTACTTGAACCATAACGGACTTGTCGTCTATTTCGAGCAATACGAATACACTCCGTACGCGGCGGGGATGCCGGAATTCGTCATTCCGCTGAAGTCGTTCGGCTGACGCCGGGGAAGAAGGAGCTCCCCTCTTGCGCATCGGCGGGCGATGGGATATTCTGTGAGTAAGATTCGATATTCGTGGCGAAGCATGCCCGAACGGCAACCGCGTCAAGCGCGGTTCTGTTCGGGCTTTTTGCCGTGCCGCGGAAGCAGGGGGGATTCGGAATGCATCCGAACGCGAAGCGATGGGTGGAGCGCCATTTGAGGGCGGAAGAGGCGGAACGGTTCCGGCGGGAGCTGGAGATTTTCCTGGGGGAGGTGTTGGGGCCGCTGCTCGGGCATAACTTCAGGGGACTTCAGGCGGGCTATCCGTATCTTCACATCCCGATCGACGGCGTTCTCTACCTGCGGTACGTCAAGCGCGGCCGGAAGCCGGCGGCGTTCCAGCTGATCGGCCGGGCGCTGACGGAAGGGACCGACGGCGAGCGGCGGTACCGGAAGGCGCTCGATCAATACAACACGCTGTCGCTCGACGGCTGGGCCGTTCTGGGATTTACAAGCGATAATCTGACGGACGATCTGCCGACGTGCCGGGAATTCGTCGGTCGAATGCTCGGTACGGACGCCGGGGGAGGGGAATAAGGAGCGCGAAGGGCTTCTTCAGAGAAGAGCCTCGGCGAATCCCGTCCGCCAAGTCGGGTACAGCGGCTCCCAGCCGAATTCCCGGCGAGCCTTCGCATTGGAAGCGCCGCGCTCCCACGGGGCGCCGTCCGGTCCGGCCGCCGGGGCGGGGGCGCCGAGGAGACGGGCGTACTCGGGGAGCCATTCGGCGCCCGCGGCCGGCTCGTCGTCGACGACGTTCACCGCTCCGGAAGGCCACTTCAGGGCGAGGACGGCGGCGCGGGCCGCGTCTTCCACGTGCAGGAAGGAGGTAACGCCGCCCGCGGCGGGAAGCTGCCCGAGCCGGACCTGCTCCGCCATGAAGCCGCCGCGCTCGTACCAGGTGCCGGGGCCGTAGAACATTCCGTACCGCAGGATGACGTGGTCCGGAATCTCGGCCGCCGCCCGCTCCATCGCGACGATGCCTTCGATCGTCGTGCTCCGCGGCGGCGGGGCGGAGACGTCGAGCGGCGTCTCTTCGCCGGCGGGGCCGGTTCCCGGCTCGTACGCCCAGGCGATGCTCTGCACGACGAACTTCCGGACGCCCGTCTCCAGCGCGGCGTCGACCAGGTTGCGGGTCCCCTCGATGCGGATGCGGGAGTTGTCCGCGAAGTTCCGGCTCGCCAGCGAGGTGAGCTGGTGAACGATCGCGTCCGGCCGGGCTGCGGCGACGGCGGCCCGGACGGCTTCGCGATCCAGCGCGTCGGCGACGACGCCTTGGGCTCCCATCTCGCGGATCGCGGGAAGGCTGGCGGCGCTGCGGGTCATCGCGATCACTTCGTGACCGGCCTTCGCAAGCCGGGGAACGAGCAAGCGGCCGACCGCGCCGGTCGCTCCGGCAAGAATTATTTTCATGGATGAATTCCTCCTTGTAGCGATTAGGATGCGACTTTCTTAAAGATAGACAATCGGCAAGTGCGGATTGTGACGGGTTCGGCGGGGAATTTCGACTCATTTTATAAAGTCATATTGACAATATTAATTCCGAGACGTATACTGAGTTCATCAAGGGGGTTGCCAAATGAAGCCAACGAAGACCTATCGCACGCCGGACGGATTGCCGGTAGACATCGCGATCTTCACGATTCGGTCCCGGACGAAGCCGGGCAACTACAAGACGCTGGCCGACCGCCGCCTGAACGTCCTGCTCGTCCGGCGAAGCCGCTCTTCCGAAGCTTACCCCGGGTATTGGGCGCTGCCGGGCGGATTCTCCGACGAGAACGAGACGCTGCTGGAAGCCGCCTACCGCGAGCTGAAGGAAGAGACGAACGTCGACCGCGAGGTGCGGATCGAGCAGATCAAGACGGTGTACTATCCGGGACGAGACCCGCGGGGCTGGATGCCCTCCGTCGTCTACGCCGCTCTCGTGAAGGAAGAGTACCTGCTGAACCTGGCCGCGGACACCGACGCCGACGAGGTCGCCCTGTTCGACATCGAAGAGGCGCTGGGCATGAAGCTGGCCTTCGATCACAACGATCTTCTGAAGGACGCCCTGGCGTTCGTCCGGGCGCAGATGATGACGACGACGATCGCGAAGGAGTTCCTGCCGGACGAGTTCACGATCCGGGAGCTGTACCAGGTGATCCGGACGGTCGTTCCCGGCTTCGAGGAGGACATCGCCAACTTCAAGCGGAACCTGCTCGCGACGAAGACCCGGCAGGGCTTGATCGAGGAGGCGAGGGGAGAGGACGGGAAGCCGATGACGACGGACCGCAACTCCAACCGGCCCGCGCAGCTGTACCGGTTCTCCGGCTACGAGCCGAGAATCTCGATTTACAATTCGGGGATGTTCTGATCGGGGCGGAACGCTTCGGCGCTCCGCTCGGACCGGAATCTCGTTCTCCGAGAACGTCCCGCATCGGCGCGGCCGCGCGGCCGCGAATGGTGCTGTAACCCCTTCCCACGCCTGTTTATATAGTCGATATGACAATTAAAATCCTTTTGAGGAGGAACCACCAATGCTGAACCGAATCCGTCAAAACCCGCTGCTGCTGACCGACAGCTACAACCTCTCGCACTATCGGCTGAAATGCAACATGGATTGGGAGGTCAGCCATCTGTACAACCGGAAGCAGGGGATGATCCTGTACGGCTTCCGCGAGATCGTAACCGGGTTGCTGTCGATCCGCATCACCGAAGAGCACGTGGCGGAGGCGGCGCGCTGCGCGGCCAGGCAGGGGCTGATTTTCCCCGAAGAGCTGTTCCTCCGCGTCGTGAACGAATTCGGCGGCTACGCGCCGATCGCGGTCGAATCGCTGCCCGAAGGAACCTGGTGCCCGGCGGGAACGCCGTTCGCGCAAGCGTATAACACGGCGGAAGGGTTCGGCGAGCTGGTCACCTGGTGGGAGGGCCTGTTCATGCACGCCTACTTCCCGAGCGGCTGCGCGACGGAGGCGTTCCATATGCGGCGGTATCTCGACCGGAAGCGGGCGGAGCAAGGGGCGGACGACGCGTTCCTGTGGCGGCTTCACAGCTTCGGGTTCCGCGGGCATCGCAGCCTGGAGGACGCTTATTGGGCGGGAACGGCCTGGAACCTGTCGCTGAGAGGGACGGACGACTTCCACACGACGCCCCATACGCCGGAGACGGCGGTCATCGGCAGCATCTCGGCGCTGGCGCACAAGGTGACCCAGCAGTTCGACGACGAGCTCGAATGCTTCCGCCACGCCATTCGCGCCACGGCCGAAGCGGGCGAGCGGATCGTCGCGCTGGTCATCGACACGTACGACGCGGACCGGGTGATCCGCGAATACTTGCCGGAGCTCGGACGATTGGCGCGGGAGCTGGGCGTGAAGATCGTCATGAGGCCGGACAGCGGCGACGTCATCGGCCAAGCGATCGCCATTCACGAGGTCGCGGCGGCGAACGGACTTCTGGACCAGGTGGGCGTCATTATCGGGGAAGGGATGGATTTCGAGCAGGTTCGGCGGTACGATGAGATTCTGGAGCGGAAGGGCATTCCGCTTGCTTTCGTCGCCTATGGGGTGGGAGCGGGCTTCTACGCCGGCATCAGCCGGGATTCGCTCGGATGGGCGATGAAGACGGCGTTCAGCAACGGGAAGGACCGGATGAAGTTCTCGATGGCGGAGCTGAAGCGGAGCATCCCGGGGCGGGTGAAGGTCGCGTTCGCCGGCGGCGAGCTGACCGTCGAAGCGGAAGGCGAGAGCGGCCGGGACGGCTTGTACGAGACGGTCTACCGGCATGACGGAGACGGAGAGCCGAGGATTCTGCCGGCCGGCCCGGAGCACTGGGAGGAGGTTCGGGACCGGATGGCCGTCCAGGAGGCGACGCAGCAGGCGATTCGGCTGTCGGCGGGAATCGAAGCCAAGATCCGGGAGCTGGCCGGGCGGTATTTGTAAGCTCCAGGAAGCGACGCGGATTGGGAAGAAGGAGAGAGAACCATGGAAGAAGTAACGATTAAGCAAGGAGAGAGGCCGTTCCGATTCGGCTTCGTCCTCGGAAGATTCCAGCAGCTGCATCTTGGCCATGAGAAGATGATCGATCTGGGGCTCCGGCTGTGCGATAACCTGCTTGTCCTCGTCGGCTCGGCCCAAGAGCGGGGGACGAAGCGCAATCCGTTCCCGGCGGAGCTGCGGATCGAGATGCTCCTGGAAGTGTTCGGGGAGCGGGCGATCGTCGAGCCCCTCCCCGACTACACGAACGAGAACGACCACTCCCATGCATGGGGGCGGTACTTGCTCGAAGCCGCCAGAGCCGCCGGGCGGGCGCGGGGGCTTCCGCCGCTCGACCTCATGCTGACCGGCGACGACGAGGAGCGAGAGCGCTGGTTCCCGCCGGAGGAGTTGGCCGCGCTGGCCAGGGTGGTGCTTCCGCGGTCGGCCGTGCCGATCCGGGCGACCGATCTTCGCCAAGCGATGCTGGCGGACGACCGTGCCGCTTGGGAGCGAGGAGTGAACGAGCGGCTGCATCGCTATTACGACGACCTGCGCGCGCAATTGCTTGCCGTCTATAGACAAGAACCGGAAGCGGGAGGGGCTCCCTCCGGAAAATAGGCTATCGAGAAGGAAGGGAGGACGGCGGGATCTCCGTTCCGAAGGCGTATTAAAGAAGGGGGAAATGCCCATAAATGGCATAGAAGGGGGGAGCGGACATGTTCCGACGCAAACGATCGCGGAACCAGAAAACGACAGAAATTGCGGCGAGCGATTCCGGCTCCTCCTCCCTTCCGCCGGATTTGGAGGACAAGCTCCAACGGACGAAGCAGGAGATCGGATTCAGCAACGACCTGGTCGTTCGCGAATTGGTCTTCGGAAGCGCCCGCGAACGGGCGGCCGCCGTCTATATCGATAATATGGTCGATAAGAAGATGGTCGGCGAGTTTGTCCTGCGATCGATCATGGGAGGTTCGGAGGGAGAGGAGCCGGACCCGCTCTCCATGGACTCGCTGAAGAACCGGCTCCTTCCCGTGGGGGAAGCAAGCGTCGTATCGGAGTGGAACGAAGTGCTGGCGGCGATCCTGAACGGGGACACGGCCCTCTTCGTGAACGGGCGGGCGGAAGCGATTATCGCCAGCACGCGCGGAGGGGAATACCGCTCCGTCGAGGAGCCGTCCTCGGAAGTCTTGATCCGCGGTCCCAAAGAGGGGTTCACCGAATCCATCGCGACCAATATCTCCCTCGTGCGGCGCCGCCTTAAGACCCCGAATCTATGGATGGATGCCGTGAAGATCGGGAAGGTCAGCCAGACGAGCGTCGCGATTCTGTATCTGAAGGGGATAGCCAGCGACAAGATCGTCGAAGAGATCAAGCGAAGACTGAAGCGGATCGAGACCGACGGCATTCTGGAATCCGGGAATATCGAAGAATTCATTCGGGATCACCCCTTCTCCCTGTTCCCGACGCTGCTCAATACGGAGCGCCCCGACAGCGTCGCCGCGAATTTGCTTGAAGGGCGTATCGCCATCCTGATCGATGGGACGCCGTTCGTCCTGGTGGCCCCGACCACCTTTTTTATGTTTTTTCAGTCCGCCGAGGACTACTATCAGAACTTCCAATTCGCCATCTTCATCCGCGCCTTGAGATACGTGGCTTTCGTTATCTCTCTGTTAGGCCCGTCCATCTATGTGGCAGCCATCTCGTTCCATCAGGAGATGATCCCTACTTCGTTGTTGATCAGTTTAGCGGCGCAGCGGGAGGGAGTCCCGTTCCCCGCCTTGATCGAAGCCTTCCTGATGGAGGCCAGCTTCGAGATCTTGCGCGAAGCCGGCGTCCGGATGCCTCGCGCGATCGGCCAAGCGGTGTCGATCGTCGGGGCGATCGTGTTGGGACAAGCGGCCGTGCAGGCGGGGATCGTCTCTTCCGCCATGGTCATCGTCGTCTCCTTGACGGGGATCGCCAGCTTCACGACCCCGGCGTTCAACATGGGATTATCCATTCGGCTCCTCCGATTTATCGTCATGATCTCCGCGGGGCTCTTCGGCTTCTTCGGAATCGCGCTCAGCGGAATCATCATTACCGCGCATCTGTGCAGCCTGCGTTCGTTGGGAGTTCCCTATATGGCCCCTTACGCGCCGTTTATTCCGGCCGACCAGAAGGACGCCATCTTCCGATTGCCGCTGTGGGCCCACCGGACGCGTCCCCGTCTGGTCAGTCCCACGAACAGGACGCGAATGGCGAACAACGAGCCGTCTCCTCCGGCAGATCCGGCGAGAAAGGACGAGCCGGATGAGAGCTAGCCTTGCCGTTCGGGCGATCCTGCTTATGGCGCTCATCCCGTTCCTGACGGGGTGCTGGAATAGCAGGGAGTTGAAGAGCCTGTCGATTATCGGAGCCATCGGAATCGATAAAATGCCGGATAGTCAACTGTACAGAGTATCGTTCCAAATCATCAACCCGAGCACGGTCGCCTCGGCCGGGGGCGGCACGGCGGCCAACCCGACGGCGATGCCGATCACCGTCTATACCGGCACCGGGAGAACGATCTTCGAAGCCATTCGCAAAACGTCGAAAATATCGCCGCGCCAGCTCTTCTTCTCACACATCCGGCTTCTGGTCATCGGCGAATCGTTGGCGAGAGAAGGAGTATCGAATCTGTTCGATTTCTTCGAGAGATCCCATGAGATCCGGCTGACGACCAAGCTGCTGGTCGCAAGAGGCGTCCAGGCGGAGAAGCTGCTTCAAGTGCTGACCCCTCTTGAGAAAATTCCCGCTAATGCGGCATACGGAAAGCTGGAATCGACCAAGAAGCTTTGGTCGGAGAGCCTTGACGTCGGAGTCGACGACGTGATCAATACGTTGATCAGCCCGAGCAAGCAGCTGCTCATCAGCGGCGCGAGGATCGTCGGACGGTCCGAAGAAGGGGGCAAGAAGTCCAATCTGGAGAACGCCAAGCTGCCGGCTGAAATCGAGATCAAGGGGATAGCCCTGTTCAAGGACGGCCGATTGGAGACTTGGCTGGACGATGACCTGGCGCGCGGTACGCTGTGGATCCGCGACGAGCTGAAGACGACCGTTATCCCGATTCCGTGCAAGCGGGAGGAGGGAATCGCGGCGATCGAAGTTACCCGTTCCAGCACGAGAGTCCGAGCGTCGATGGAAGACGGGGAGCCGGTCTTCCGCGTCTTCGTGCGAGAGGAGGGCAACGTCAACGAAGTGACCTGCGCCGTCGATCTGGGCAAGAAAGAAGAAATCCTGAGATACGAGGATGAATGGAAGGCCGAGACGGAGAGACAAATTCGGGAGGCCATTCGATTCGCGCAGAGTCAGTCCAGCGACATCCTCGGCTTCGGGGAGGTGTTGAACCGGTCTCATCCGAAGACGTGGAAGAAGCTCGAGGACCGATGGAGCTCGATATTCGCCAGATGCAAGACGGAAGTTCGGGCGGAAGCCTACATTCGTCGTTCGGGCATGCGATTAAAGCCGTACATCAAGGAATAGGGGGCCCGATGCCCGCGAGAGAGGTCGGAGCTTCATGCTTAACGAGAAAATAAACGCCAGACAACTGTTCGCCTTGATCATGCTGTTCGAATTCGGCACGGCTCTCGTTCTGCCGATCGGATTCGTCGCGCAGCGGGACGTCTGGCTCTCCATTCTGTTGGCCATGGTCGGCGGGGTTGGCTTGTATTGGATCTACGACTATTTATACCGCCAATATCCCGACTTGAATTTGAGCGGATATATCCGCCGGATTCTCGGCAATTACGCAGGGTGGCCCGTCAGCTTCCTGTATCTCGGGTTCTTCATCCATAACGACTCCAGGATTCTGAGGGAGACCGGAGAACTGCTCGTCACGTCCGCTTACGACATGACGCCGATCTTCGTCATCAACGCCTGCTTTATGCTTGTCGTTATTTTCGTCGTGAGCAAAGGAGTCGAGGTGCTGGCCCGGACGGGCGAGATTTATCTCTTACACGTTCTTATCCTCGGAGCAGCCGGGACGATCATGATTCTGGCCTCCGGGATTATTCGAATTCACAATCTGTTTCCCATGCTGGGGGACGGATGGAGGCCGGTTCTGGAGTCGGCTTATCGCAATATTCTCATGTTCCCGTTCGGGGAGACGATCAGCTTTGCCGCTATCCTCCCTTCGCTGAACAAGTCGTCTTCCGGGCGAAAGTCGGGGGTTCTGGCCCTTCTGTGCAGCGGAATCGTACTGAGCGGAACGCATGCGATGGAGGTCTCGGTTCTGGGGGCCGATATTTACGGCAGGTCCACGTTCCCTTTATTTTTGGCGGTCAGCAAAGTCAATATCATGGATTTTATTCAGCGTATGGACGGCTTGGTCATCTTGACGCTGATTATCAGCGCCTTCTTCAAATGCGCGATCACTTGCTACGCCGCGATCGTCGTCGCGGCCGATCTGTTCCGCGTGAAAAAGCCGGAGAAGCTCGCGCTCCCGGTGGGAATCATCATCCTGTTCAACTCGATGATGACCTCCAACAATTGGCCCGAATTCGGATTCAAGGGCAAAGAAGTGATCATGGGCCGATTGCTTCCGTTCTACGCCGTCGCCGTTCCCTTAGCCTTGCTGGTCGTTCATTGGATTCGCCGGGCGTTCGGTCCCAAGCGCTCCGCTTAAGCGCGGCCGCTCTTCGAGGGGGCTCCGTTCCTCGCGGTTATGGCGAAGAATGCGGCCAGTCCTATAAGCAGGATGGCCACGACCCCGTATTCCGGAAGGGTCATCAGCCGGAACGGATTCATCACCAATCTAAGCGAAGCGGTCAAGCGATTGCCGGCCATCCAATCGACCATAATCGTATAGAAGACGCTGTAAAGCAAGAGCAGCAGGGTCAAGAGCACGAGCTTCAAGGGCTGAATCCTCCTTCATGGGGCTTCCTTTAATATTCGCCAAGAATTCCGGGGCGAATTCATGGGAGGAGGGCAGCGGAATTGAATTTGACGCTTGATTCGGGCAAGATGAAGGGAGTGAAACATGATTTTGCTCGCACAAGGAGAGAAGAACGCATGGAGATGACGACGGAGCAGCGAATCGCCGAATGGATGGTGAACGAGATCAAGTTCAGAGGAATGCTGCGGCAGGAAGAGGCGATCGAGCACGTGCGCAGCCACTTCGGGGAAGAGTACGTGTTCGTGAACGAGAACGGCAACGCGTCCCTCTCGAAGGAAGTGAAGAAGGCGTTCCGCAAGCTGCATGGCGGCAGAGTGGCTTGGGACCGGGACGGTTTCTTCTGGGGATGGACCTGACTAGGAAAATCCCCCTTGCTAAAACTAATAACATTAGTTAAAATGGATCCATAAAACTAATGTAATTAGTTTATGGAGGGATCGGGAGATGGCAATCGCAGGCGGAATCGTTCTCGGGGCGTTGTTCTTGGTGGAATTGGCGGCGCTGGCCTCCTATTCGTATTGGGGATTCCGCTTCGGCTCGGCGAAGGGACTGCAATTCTTACTCGGGATCGGAGCGCCCGCGCTCGTCGCCATATTCTGGGGGATGTTCGTCGCGCCCAAGGCTTCGATCTCCGTCTCCGTTCCCGTGCGGGCGCTGCTTCAGGCCGTCGTCTTCGCCGGCGCCGCAGGGGCTTTGTACGCCGCAGGCCGGCCTGCATGGGCGGTCGCCTTCCTTCTTGTCGCCGCTGTCGTGATGTCGCTTGTATATTTGTTGAAGCTGTAGGCAAGACTAATTTTCGATGGATCATAAGGCCCACAGCAAAAGGGAGTTGCTTTACCCGGCTCGCTGTGTTAAGCTTGTCACATAAATTGAGACCTGAATTCACATAGTGTAAAGGGTTATCATTTTGTGCAGGTAGCCTTTTCCAATATGTGAATTTTTTATTTCTGCACCAGATACAGAATAAAAAGCTCATGTAAATTTTAATCTTGGAGGAATTCCAAATGGCTCAAGGAACAGTGAAATGGTTTAACGCAGAGAAAGGCTTCGGCTTCATCGAAGTCGAAGGCGGCAACGACGTATTCGTGCACTACAGCGCGATCACGGGCGACGGCTTCAAGACCCTCGACGAAGGCCAACACGTTGAATTCAACATCGTGCAAGGCAACCGCGGCCCGCAAGCCGAGAACGTCGTTAAGCTGTAAGCATCGCAGAACGAAGGGGCTGTCGCCCGGGTTTAGGCCCGGGGGGACGGCCCCTTGTTTATTGTAACCCGATAAAGTCGGGTTAGAGCGGTGGAAGGAGCGCGCCGGGAGCGTGTAACCCGACAAAGTCGGGTTAGAGCGGCTAAATGGGCACGCCGGAAGCGTGTAACCCGATAAAGTCGGGTTAGAGCGGCTGAAGGAGTGCGCCGGGAGCGTGTAACCCTGATAAAGTCGGGTTAGAGCGGTGGAAGGAGCGCTCCGGAAGCGTGTAACCCGATAAAGTCGGGTTACGAGGGGGCGGTGGGGCGCTCAGGGTTGGCCGCAATATGCCCCAAAAAAAGACCGCTGCGAGCGAAGTGACGCGAGATCGTCCAAGCGCATCGACGGCGGTCTTTTTTCGACGTTACTTGTTGGTGCTGTGCTGCTTGCCCGGCAAGACGTTCCCTTCGTTTCCGTGGCCGCTGTTTTTATTTTTTTGCGCTTTCTTCTGCGTGTCGCGAACCTTCCGGACGAACTCGCTCGTGCTGTCCATGGCGTACGCCCTCCTCCTTGCCTTGATGTCTGTTAAGATAACCGATCGAATGGAGACTATGCTTGTGTTCTCGATTTCTTCAATGGAAGAGAGCGGGTTCGTTCCAATCATTATA
Organism: Cohnella xylanilytica; assembly: GCF_014212175.1. GTDB lineage: Bacteria > Bacillota > Bacilli > Paenibacillales > Paenibacillaceae > Cohnella > Cohnella xylanilytica. Next base: position 51,269 of record NZ_JACJVR010000077.1, read on the forward strand.
TGTCATATGTATGTCATATATAGTTTAATTTCAGTGCTATCGCGTCAATAATCTACCATATCCTTTGTGTTTTTTCACAAATCCCACTCTTTGGATTCATTTTATGTAACTAAAAATAACATATTGCTTTCATGAATGTCCTTTGTTATAAATGAAATATAATAAAATATTTTATAAAATCCGTGAATGCGGAGGTGGGTTGCCTGGCGGTCAAATCGATCAGCAAGCAGCAGTTAGCCTATGATTTTATCTATGCGCAGATTATGGCGGGCGTGTATCTTCCAGGACAGCGCATAGTGGTGGAGCAGCTCGTTCAAGAACTGTCGCTCAGCCCGAGTCCGATCCGGGAAGCGATCCGCAAGCTGGAGGCAGACGGGTTGCTTCGGAACAAGCCTTATGCGGGCGTTGTCGTTACTTCGTTCAAGCTAAAGGAAGCGGTGGAGAGGATGCGGGTGCTGGCCGCGCTGGACGGCTATGCCACGGCGCTGAGCGGCCCGAGGCTGACATCTGCCGATTTGAACGAGCTGGATGAGCTGAACAGTGAACTCAAGGAATGCGCGAACGAGCAAATGTTCGTCCGGGCCGGGGCCATCGACCGGGCGTTCCACGACAAATTGAACGGCCGATGCGACAACGACTATCTGTTAAACAGCATCAAGGACATCACGGAGAAGCTGAATACGATCCGAGACTTGAACGTTATGTTCTATCCGATGCGCATCGTCGAGAGCGTCAAAGAGCATGAGACGCTTATCTCCTATATCAGGGAGGGGAGAAGCGCAATGGAGCTGGAAGCGTACATGCGCACCCATCGTCATAATGCGATCGAGGCTTACACACAAACGGTGGACAAGGTATAAGAATCGGGAAGGGCGGCGAGGCAGGGCGATGACAGCAGAGAGGACGAAGCCGAACATTCTGATTCGCTGCGAGATCGGAGAGCCGATGCTCCGCAGAATCGAAGAACGGGCGGGCAAGGTTTATGTGGAGCCTTGGCAACCCGATGGACCGGAACCGGCCCTGCGGGCGCCCCTGGAGGAGCTGGATATTGTGGTGACCCGAGGGCTCGCGGATGAGATTCGGTTCGCGGCGGAGGCGCCGCGGCTAAGGTGGATCCATTCCGTAACCGTAGGGGTCGAGAAGACGCTGACTCCGTGGGTGAAGGCGAATCCGATTGCGGTGACGAACGTACGGGGGCTGAACGCGGTGCCGATCGCGGAATACGTCATGGGAGCCCTGCTCGCCTGGAACAGGGGACTTTATGAATTCGCCAGGCAGCAGCGAGAGAAGGTCTGGAGGACCGTCGACGTTCGAGAAGTTTCGGGAAGCACGATCGGAATCATCGGCTACGGCAGCATCGGAAGGGAGATCGCTCTGCGCGCCCGCGCGTTCGGAATGAGCGTTCTAGCCTGCAGTCGAAGGGGAGGAGATGCTTCGGCGGAACCAGTGGACCGGTTTGTGGCTCCCGGGGACGTGGACGACCTGCTAAGCGCTTCGGATTGCGTTGTGGACTGCCTTCCGCAATCCCCGGAGACGTTCCGGTTCATGAATGCGGACCGGTTCCGGGCCATGAAGCGGTCGGCGCTGTTCATCAACGTGGGCAGGGGCGCCACGGTCGACGAGGAAGCTCTGCTTCGGTGCCTAAGGAGCGGAGCGATAGCGGGGGCAGTGCTGGATGTCTTCGATACGGAGCCTTTGCCGCGGGAACACGGCTTCTGGGAAGAAGAGCGCATTTTCGTCACGCCGCACAACGCTTTTGCCTCGCCGAAGCATTGGAGTCGCGTATTCGATCATTTTATTGACAACCTGGACCGATTCCTTCGGGGGGGACCGCTTCGGAACTCGGTGGATAAAGAGAAGGGTTATTGAAATATAAGTCTGAAATTTCAGAAAAAAAGAGGCGTCATTATTCGGAGGGAGAAAACCAAATGAAGAGAAGCAAGTTGACGGTCCTGCTCATCGGTTTATTAAGCTCTGCCCTTGCCCTTGCCGGCTGCTCCAGCGGCAACGATTCGGCTGGGACGACATCCGGGGGCACGGCGGATGCCGCCGGTTCTTCGACGGCAAGTCCCGTCGCGGCAACCGCGACGAAGGAGCTTAAGATCGCGCTGAACTCTACGCCTACGACGCTCGATACGCAGATGACGACCGACTGGGCGACGACGCACGTGGCTCGCAATATTTTCGAGACCCTCATCACGGTGGACGCGAACTACCAGATCCAACCGATGCTAGCGGAATCCTACCAGATAAGCCCGGACGGATTGACCTACACGTTCAAGCTTCGCCACGGGGTCAAATTCCACAACGGCAAGGAGATGAAGGCCGAAGACGTCGTCGCTTCGATGAATCGCTGGTTCGGGAAGTCGACGATCGCCAAGTCGACGTTCGCGGGCTCGACCTTCTCGCAAGTTGACGATTATACGGTTAAGCTCCAGTTGTCCAAGCTTTCCGGCGTTGCTCTTCAGGTCATGACCAACCCGAACCAGTTCGCGGCGATCATGCCGAAGGAAGCGATCGAAGCGGCGGACGACACGGGCGTCAAGGAATACATCGGAACGGGGCCGTTCAAGTTCGTCGAGTGGAAGCAGGACCAGTATATCCGTCTCTCCAAGTTCGACGAATATCAGCCGGTCGATAGCCAGGCAAGCGGACTGGCAGGCAAGAAGGAAGCGTTGGCCCAGGATTTGTATTTCTACTTCGCGAGCGACTCCCAGACTAGGGTAGCCGGTCTTCAAAGCGGCCAATACGACATCGCCCTCGAGATCCCTCGTGATGCCTACTTGGCCTTGAAGAACAATTCGGAAGTTAAGACGGTCGTCAGCCTGACCGGCTACAATCCGCTCATCATGAACAAGAAGAAAGGCGTATTTACGAACGAGAAGATCCGTCAGGCGGTAGCGGCCGCTCTGGATATGAAGGAGATCATGATGGCCGCTTACGGCGACCCGCAGTTCTTCCGGCTCGACCACGGGCTTATGCAGAAAGAGCAGACGGCATGGTACAGCGACGCGGGCAAGGAGAATTACAACCAGAACAACCCGGAGAAGGCGAAGCAGCTTCTTCAAGAGGGCGGTTACAAGGGCGAGACGATCCGCATTATGTCGAGCCGCGATTACGACGATCTCTACAACTCCAGCGTCGTCATCAAGTCCGAGCTCGAGAATATCGGCATGAAGGTGCAACTTGATACTTACGACTGGGGAACAGTCGTGACGAATCAATCGGACGAGAACGCGTGGGACCTGTTCGTGACCACCTTCTTGCCGAAGACAGACCCAACGCAAATTCTGTACCTCGACTCCCGCAACCAATGGGCGGGCTGGACGAACGATTCGAAGATCGACGCCGCTCTCGACGGCATTCGCGCTTCGACTTCCCAAGAGGAATCGAAGAAGCTGTTCGAGGACTTGCAGCGGGAGTTCTGGACAAGCGTGCCCGTCATCAAGATCGGCGACGTCTACGCGTTGACTGCCACGGCCAGCGATGTGGAAGGATTCCAATACTTCAACGGACCCGTCTTCTGGAACGTGAGCAAGTCAGATTAAGAGCAAAGGATTGAATGACAACATGGATTACGCGCTGCTTGGAGACAAGATTGTGCCAAAAAAAGAGATCTCGGTCTCCCTGGAAGACAGAGGTTATCAATTCGGGGACGGCGTGTACGAGGTGATTCGGGTCTACGGGGGGGTGATCTTCCACCTGGAAGCTCACTTGGGGCGGCTGGACGACAGTGCCAAGGCAATCTATATCGATCTTCCTTGTTCCTTGCGGAAGCTCGGGGAGCTGCTTGGAGAGCTGGTCAAGCGTAACGGCATCGTGGACGGCAAGTTGTATCTTCAACTCACGAGAGGAGTGCACCCTAGGGTGCACTTCATCCCCGAAGGCATCAAGCCGATTCTGACCGGCTACGCCGAGCATGTAGCCCGCCCGCTGACCAGTCTCCGGGAGGGGATCTCGGCCTTGACCGTCGAGGATAACCGGTGGCTCCGGGTAAACATCAAGTCGCTCAACCTGCTGCCGAACATTTTGGCGAAGCATCGGGCGAAGAGCCAAGGTGCGGACGAGGCGATCTTCGTACGGGACGGACTCGTGACGGAAGGGAGCGCCTCCAACGTCTACGGCATTCGGGACGGAGTCGTCTACACGCATCCGGCCAATCATTTGATCTTGAACGGCATTACGAGGCAAGCGATCGTTCGGTTGTCGGAGGAACTCGGCATTCCGTGGCGGGAAGTACCGATCTCGGCGGAAGAGCTGGCGAGGATGGACGAAGTGTTCGTCAGCAATACGATCCTGGAAATATGTCCGGTCGTCTCCGTGGATGGGCGAACGATCGGCGACGGGAAGATCGGCTCGGTGACCGCGAGCTTGCAGGCCGCCTTCGAGCGCGAGATCGAGAGCGCGGCGGGAGGCGGGACGCATGCATAGGCTGCAGGAAAGGGCTGAGGACATTACCCGGCGCTATGGCGGCGTATGGGGGATCACGGTAGAGGACTTGGATACCGGAGCGCGCTTCGAACTGAACGGGAACGAGCTCTTCAACGCCGCCAGTATCATTAAACTGCCGATCATGGCGGCCGCGTTCGCGGCCGCCCATGACCGTGAATTGAACCTCGGCGAACGCGTAGTGCTGGAAGCTGAAGACTTCGCCGGGGGCTCCGGCGTTCTGCAGCATCTGTCGCCCGGACTGTCGTTCGCCGTATACGATCTGATCGTGCTGATGATCATTCAAAGCGATAATGCCGCTACCAATAAAGTAATCGATCTCGTTGGGGCGGAGAGAATCGGACGGACGATGGAGGAGCTTGGTATGAATAGAAGCAAATTCCACCATAAGACCGGTCTGAACTACCCCCATCCTCCAGGACGCAATATCGTCACTTCTGCGGATACCGCCGCTCTTCTGAAGAGGCTGGCCGAAGGGAGCTACCTGACCCGGCATGCCTGCAAGCGGATGATTGACATTCTGAAGAAGCAGCAGATTCGCAACGGACTGCCGCATGAGCTTCCGGCGCCGGACGAGGGGCCCGTCGGCCGTCTCCCGGATTGGGAGCTGGCCCATAAGACGGGGTGGGTGAGCGGCATTCAGCACGATGCCGGCATTTTGTATGCCCGCGGCCGCTCCCTCGTCGTCACGGTGTTAACCCGCGACGCGGGCGAGGGTCGCCCTGCCCGGGCGCTGGCCGGCATCGCCGAGCTCGGACGGGCGGCGTACGAATACGCGGCAGGTCCAGGCTAAGCGGAATTCGAAAGCATCGGAAGGAGGAATCATCATGTTGGCATACACCGGCAAACGCCTCGTCTCGTTGGTGCCGATTTTGATCGTCGTGGCGGTAGTCGTTTTCTTCGTTATGCATCTGACGCCCGGCGATCCCGCGGCGGTGATGCTGGGAACGGAAGCATCCCAGGCCGATATCGCGCAGCTGCGCCATCAACTCGGCCTCGACGAGCCCGTGCTCGCGCAATTCGTCGATTGGCTCGGCGGCGTGGCGCGCGGAGACCTGGGCACCTCGATCTTCATGAAGATGCCGGTATCCCAGGCGATCGCGGAGCACGTCGGCCCGACGCTGTCGCTCAGCATCCTGGCGCAGCTCGTTGCCGCCGTTCTGGCGCTTCCCCTGGGCATCCTTGCCGCGAAAAAACGGGGGACGGCGACAGACCAGATGGTCATGGGCGTGTCGCTGCTCGGCATCTCGCTGCCGAGCTTCCTGCTCGGGCTATTCCTGATGCTCGTATTCGCCGTGGAGCTGCGCTGGTTCCCCGTCTCGGGCTACAAGCCGCTGGCAGACGGCTTCCTCGAGCATCTCCGGTACCTCGTTCTTCCGGCGTTGGCTCTGGGAAGCATGCAGGCGGCGTTGATCGCCCGGATGACCCGTGCCTCCATGCTCGAGGTGTTGAACCAGGGCTACATCGAGATCGCGAGGGCCAAGGGACTTAGGGAAATCTCCGTCGTGTTCAAGCATGCCTTGCGGAACGCCTTCATCCCGATCGTAACAGTCGTCGGACAATCGTTCGCCCTACTGATCGGGGGCGCCACCGTAACGGAAACGGTGTTCAATATTCCGGGGCTCGGGCAGTTGATCGTCAACGCCGTCGAACGGAGGGACTACGAGGTCATCCAGGGAGTGGTGCTCGTCATCGCGGCGCTGTATGTAGTCTTGAACCTGATCGTAGACCTGTTGTACGGGCTTATCGATCCCCGCATCCGGCACAAGAGATAACGATGGATTCAGAAGGAGGAAGCGGCGATGAGCGTCGTCATGCACAACCATACGGCTTCGGATCGCGCGGCGGCGCTGAACGAAGCCCGTCTTCAATATAGAAGGGAGCAACGCCGGATTGCATGGAGAAGCTTCGTTCGGCACCGGCTGGCATTCGCGGGTTCGATCATCGTGTTCGCGGTGCTGCTGCTCGCGGTCTTCGCACCGGTCATCGCGAGGTTCGACCCGCTGGCCGTAGACGTGGCTAATCGGTTGAAGGGGCCTGACGCCATGCACTGGTTCGGGACGGACAACTTCGGCCGCGATACGTTCAGCCGGGTTGCTTACGGAGCCAGGATCTCGATGTTCGTCGGCATCTCCGTGGCCCTGATCACCGGCGTACTCGGCCTGCTGATCGGCCTCCTCGCCTCGTATTTCCGCCGCCTCGATTATGCGCTCATGCGAATATGCGATGGACTGATGGCGTTTCCCGCCATCCTGCTAGCCATTGCGATCGTAGCGGCCATGGGACCCAAGGTCGGCAACGTCATCTTGGCACTTAGCGTAGTGTATACGCCGAACGTCGCCCGCGCGGTCCGTTCCGTCGGGCTCGTCGTCAAGGAGCAGACGTACGTGGAAGCGCTCGGTTCTCTCGGAGCGGGCCACGCCCGTATTCTTTTCCGGCACATCGCTCCGAACTGTCTGACGCCCGTCATCGTCCAGGGGACGTTCATCTTCGCGGACGCGATCATCTCGGAGGCGGCGCTCAGCTTCCTGGGGGCCGGCATTCCGGCTCCTGCGGCCAGCTGGGGGAATATTCTTTACGACGGCAAGATGTATATTTTCAACGCGTGGTGGATGGTGGTCTTCCCCGGCGCTCTGCTTATGCTGACCGTATTCGGGCTGAACATGGCCGGGGACGGAATGAGAGATTTGCTCGACCCTCATACGAAAGACAAATGACTCAAAGCATCGGAAAAAGGAGGGGCGCGAATGACTATTGGCGGAATGACGGATCTGTCCGGCACCGACGGAGTTCGGGGGGAAGAGGCGTCCCGGAAGGAGCTGCTTCGGATCGAAGGGCTTGTCACCCGCTTCCATACGGCGAGGGGAACGGTTCGGGCCGTAGACGGAGTCAGCTTCTCCATCGGAAGCGGTGAGATTCTCGGAGTCGTGGGCGAGTCCGGCTGCGGCAAGAGCGTAACCTCGCGATCCATAATGAGGCTGTACGACGAGAATAAAGCCGCCGGACACGAAGGCAAAGTCTTGCTCAAAGGGAGGAATTTGCTGGAGTTGTCCAAAAGCGAAATGAGGAACGTCCGTGGCAATGAGATTGCGATGATTTTCCAAGACACGCTGAGTTCCCTGAACCCGGTATACACCATAGGCAACCAGATCGCGGAAGCGGTGCGGCGACGAGGAGGGGCGGGGAAGAAGGAGGCGAGGCGCCGGGCGGTCGATCTGCTGGGGGCCGTGGGCATTCCCGATCCCGAGAGAAGGTTCGAAGAGTATCCGCATCAATTATCCGGCGGTATGCGGCAGCGGGTCATGATCGCGATGGCGTTGGCCTGCGAGCCCAGCCTCCTGATTGCGGATGAGCCGACGACCGCGTTGGACGTCACCATTCAGTCCCAGATTCTGCAATTGATCGGCAGCTTGCAGGAGAGATACGGTATGAGCATTATGCTCATCACGCACGATCTGGGCGTCGTAGCGGAGGTGTGCACCCGCGTCGTCGTCATGTATCTGGGACAGATTATCGAGGATACCGACGTAAGGACATTGTTCGAGAGGCCGCTGCATCCTTACACGCACGGCCTGCTTCGGTCGATGCCCAAGGCGGACCGTGCGCGAGAAGGCAAGCTGGAGTCGATCCCTGGCGTCGTCCCGTCGTTGCATGCGGTTCCCCGGGGCTGCCGCTTCGCGGGTCGCTGCGAATACGCGGATTCGAAGTGTCTCGAAGAGATGCCTTCGTTGACTGCCGCGGGGGAAGGCCATCAGGTGCGCTGCTGGCATTACGATCGGATCGGGCGGGAGTGGGGGAACGGAGCATGATGACTACGCAGAAGCCGCTGCTGGAAGTGAAAGGACTCAAAAAGGATTTTTCGGTTCGAACGCGATTTGGCGCTCCAAAGCAGGTCGTGAAGGCGATCAACGACGTCGACTTCTCCCTTTATGAAGGAGAGACGTTCGCGCTCGTCGGGGAGTCGGGCTGCGGCAAGAGCACGACCGGCCGCGCCGTTCTGCGCCTGATCGAACCGACCGAAGGTCGAATTCTGTATAACGGGACCGATCTTGCCGAACTCGGGCCGAGACGTCTGACCGCGCTCCGCAAGGAGATGCAGATGGTGTTCCAGGATCCTTACTCTTCACTCAACCCGCGCAAGCGAGTAGGGGAGATGATCGAGGAGCCGCTCGTCATTCACGGAATCGGAGACAAAAAGGAACGGACGCTGCGAGCGCTTCAATTGCTCGAGAAGGTCGGGCTGCATCCGGAGCATTATTACCGCTTCCCTCACGAGTTCTCAGGGGGGCAGAGGCAGCGCATCGGCATCGCCCGTGCTCTCGCTGTACGGCCTAAGATTATTGTCTGCGACGAGCCGGTATCCGCGTTGGACGTCTCGATCCAATCCCAGATCATCAATCTCCTCGAGGAGCTTCAGGAGCAAGAGAAGCTGACCTATCTATTCATCTCTCACGATCTGGGAGTCGTGAGACATATGGCCGACCGGATTGGCGTCATGTATATGGGGCGCCTCGTCGAGGTCGCCCCGACGGAGAGGCTGTTCGCCGAGCCTCGGCATCCTTATACGCAAGAGCTGCTGGCTGCCATTCCGGCGGCCGCGCCAGGAGAGGGGAAGCTAAGGCGGGCGCCGCTTGGAGAGATGCCGTCTCCGCTTCATCTGCCTCCGGGTTGCGCGTTCCAGAATCGTTGTCCGCACGCGACGGAGCGATGCCGCGGCGAGATGCCCGTCACCCGGCGATTGGACGAAAGTCACGAAGTGCAATGCCATTTATACGACATCGGGGAGGTTACGGCATGAAGGCGGACGTTCGGATTCGGGGCGGCTTGATCGTGGACGGAACGGGGGCTCCGGCCAGAAAGGGCGACATTGCCATCAAGGACGGGCGGCTCCTTCTGGACGCGGAAGGAGTCGAGGCGAACGAGACCGTCGAAGCGGGAGGGATGGTCGTCGCTCCCGGCTTTATCGACATTCATACGCATTCGGACCTGACGCTGCTCGTCGATTCGCGCGGCGCGAGCAAGGTGTCGCAGGGGGTGACGACCGAGATTGTCGGCAATTGCGGCATGTCGGTCGTCGATACGCACGGCAAGCACAAGGAACGGATTCGCGGCGCATCGGCGTTTATCTACGGCGATCTGCTAGATTGGAAGTGGAATGATTACGCCGAATATTTGGCCGAATACGAGAAGCGAGGCATCTCGATCAATGTCGGCGCTCTTATCGGCCACGGAACGGCAAGGGCCTCAGTCATCGGCTACGACGACCGGCCGGTGACCGAAAGGGAGCTCGAAGCGATGAGAAGATACGTCGCCGACGGAATGGAAGCGGGGGCGCTTGGCTTGTCTTCCGGATTGATCTATTCTCCGGGCGTCTTCGCGCCCCGTGAAGAGCTGGTCGAGCTCTGCAAGGTCGTCGCGAGCTACGGCGGCATCTACAGCACGCACATGCGCAACGAATCCGACGGTCTGCTCGATTCGATCGAGGAATCGATCCAAGTCGCACGGGAGTCCGGCGTCTCTCTGCAAATCTCGCATCTCAAATCGACCGGCAAGCGCAACTGGGGGCGTGTGGCACGAGCAGTGGAGATGATCGAGAGGGCGAGAGGGGAAGGGGTAAACGTACATTACGACTTCTATCCGTACCACGCCAGCTCCACGGGCATGACTTACCTGCTCCCTCCTTGGGCGCAGGAAGGAGGCTGGGAGGCGAGCGAAGCCCGTATTCGCGATCCCAAGCTGCGTCGGCGGATGGTAGGGGAGATCGTGAACGGATCGGACAGTTGGATCAGCCCTTCGCGCAACGCGGGATGGGACGGCGTCATGATCGCCTCCGTCCAGACCGAGCGCAACCGGCATGCCGAAGGGATGCGGCTGAACGAGTACGCCCGTGCTCGCGGAATGCCTGAACCCGAGGCGATGCTGGACCTCCTCCTCGAAGAATCGGGGGGCGTCGGCATGGTTCTGTTCGTCATGAGCGAGGACGATATCGCGGCAGCCGCCTCGAGCGAATGGTCCATAGTCGGCTCGGACGGCCTTGCTCTCGCCGCCGACGGAGTTTTAAGCCGCTCGAAGCCCCATCCGCGCAGCTATGGGAGCTTCCCGCGCGTTTTTGATCGCTACGTCAGGCAGCGCCCTGTGCTGACTCTGGAACGGGCGATTCACAAGATGACCGGGCTGCCGGCGGCCAAGCTTCGTCTGACGGATCGCGGCCTGCTAAAGAACGGTTACGTCGCCGACGTGGTGCTGTTCGATCCGGATCGGGTCAGGGACCTTGCCACTTTCGAAGCTCCCCACCAATACAGCGAAGGCATTCATACCGTATGGGTAGGAGGACGGGCGGCCTATTCGCGAGGACGCTTCCTCGACCCCAAGAGTGGCGTGGTCGTAAGGTCCGCCGCGAGCTCCCGCGTCGCGAAGGCGGAGCGTTAAGAGAAGCCGCCGGAAAGAAGGTTGCACCTATGAGAATCGCCGCTAAGGCGTACGACCGAGTTCTGATTCTATCCTTGGCCGCGATATACATCCTGCTTCAAATCACCCGTTGGGAGTTCTTGTCCGACGCGCTCGGCGTTCTGGTTCTCGTCACGGTTGCGGTGCTGCTCCCTCGGCTGAAGGGCATGACACGGATCCTGACCGCGTGCTTCCTGATCGGAGGAGCGTTGCTGATGACCGCTAGCGGCGCCGGTCCGCGGGAGTGGTTCGAAGCCGCGTCCGTGAACGCGACCGTGGCGACTCTGTTCGCGATCGCCCCTCTATTCGGGATTCCCGTACGTTCCAGGAAATACGAGTCCGCTCTGCTCGGCTTCTACGAGAACCGACTGACGAGCCCTGCGGGGTTCTTCCTCGGGTCGCAATTCTTGACGATGTTGATGGGGGTGTTTATCAACGTCGGCTCCATCCCGGTCGTCTATCACCTGGCGTCCGTCCATACCCGGCTGGCGAAGCCGGGTATGCTCGCCAATGCGCTGAACCGGGGCTTCGCCGGAGCGATCTTCTGGTCGCCCTACTTCGCGGCGATGGCTCTGGTCACCACGGCTCTGGACTTGCCGTGGACGGCCATTCTGCCCTACGCGATCGGCTTGTCCTTGCTTAGCGGAACGGTAAGCTTGCTCGTCGAGCTGCCATCGCTGCGCAAGGGCGCCGCGGAAGAAGGGAGAAGGGACGAGGGGGAGCCGCGGAAGAGCGGTCCTTCGGAACAATCGGCTCCCCTGGCGGGCGCCGGCAAGACTCTAACGCTTCTTGCGGCCTATCTGGCTTCCGCCATCATTCTCGTCGTCGCGCTGGAGCATTGGACGAGACTTCCGATCGTACTGGCTACCTGCGCGGCCGCGCTAATCTATCCGTTCCTCTGGTGTCTAGGCACCAAGGAGATGGCCGCATACCGCGCTGCGTTCCGTGAGCATTTGACGGTGACGGTCCCCTCCTTGAGGAAGGAGATTACGTTGTTCCTCGCGGCGGGGTTCTTCAGCGGAGCGATCGCCGGAACGTCTCTGGGGGAATGGATTCCCAAGGTTCTGGATGCGATTCCGCTGCCGGAAGCGGTAACGCTAGCCGTCTTGACGGTTGCGCTGATTACGGTGACTTCCTTGATCGGGCTTCATCCGATCGTTCTCGTCACGATTCTGGCAACCGGCGTCGATCCGGCGTCCGTCGGGGTCAGTCCGCTGTTCCTGGCCTTGCTTCTCCTGGGTAGCTGGGCAATCTCCAATCCGGTGTCCCCAGCATCGGCCGTCAATAACCTGTTGTCGGGACTTCTCGGGAAGGACGTATTCAAGCTGGCCGCCGGCAATTACAAATACGTCGCGGTCATGGCGGTGCTTCTTCCCGCGTGTGTGCTCGCGCTGAGGTTGTAACTTGCGGCGATGTCGCGCGGATCGTCGGTGGCTGCCGGAATAAAGTCTGGGAACGAACTTGGCCAGGCGGACATTCAGTCGATAGAAGAAGGTGATGGCATGGCGTTGGCGGTACCTTCCGAGGGAGACGGAGGCTGGCTGGAGAGGCGGGCCGACGAGATCAGCCAGATGCTTCGATGTCCGGTTACGATCGAGGACACCGAGCATCGGGTTCTTGCGTACAGTATGCACGAACAGAACGCGGACGCTATCCGGATCGCGACCATCATCGGCCGCCGCGTTCCGGAGCATGTCGTACGCAGCCTTCGCGAGAAAGGAGTCATTCGCAGGCTTCAGAGAGAGGACGGTCCTATCCGCATCGAAGCGATGGAAGAGATCGGTCTCGGCGCGCGGGCGGCTGTCTCCGTCCGAAGCGGCGGCCGGGTCGTCGGCTACATCTGGGCGGCGGAGACCGATCGTCCGCCGGACGAATCGGACATGGACAAGCTGAGGCGGGCGGCGGAGTCGATCGCCGGAGAACTGCATCGCAGGAACGAGGTCCGTTGGAGGTCCGACTTCGAGCAGGGTGCGTTCCTTGTCCGTCTCGTTGAGGGCCGCTTCTTGTCGGACGAAGAGATTCGCGCCCATGCCGAAGGGCTGGGCCGTCCGCTTCCGGAGATCTTCCGGATGGCCGCGATCGACTTCGATCTGGAGCCTTCCTCCTTGTGGCCGCTTCTGCGAAGGAGCGTGGAAATTCTCGAGGAGGAACCCGGGGTGTGCAGGTTGACGCATGCGGCCATCGAGGGGCGATTGGTCTTCCTGGCGGGAATGTCCTCGGCGCGCGGCAGCAAGAGGGGATGGCGTTCTTCTCTGGAACGATTGGAGGGACGTCTCGGGCTGGCCTTCCCGGGCCGCCGGATAACGGTTGGGGCCGGAAGCATCAAGGACAATGACTACACTCTGGCGTCGGATAGCTACCGGGAAGCAATCAAGACAATCGAAGTGCGCAAGCGGTTCCCCGGAGCTTCAGGTTCTTCTCTAAGCTACGAGGAACTGGGCTACGCGCATTTCTTGCCCGCGGTGGCGGAGACGATCCGAACCGAACGGATTACCAACGTCCATGTGGCGCTGCTTCGCGAATACGATCGGAAGCACCAGACTGACTTGACTTATACGTTATCGGTACTGCTGGCCTGTGATTGCTCGGTACGGGAGGCGGCGGAACGGCTTCACGTACATCCGAACACGCTAAGCTACCGGATAGCGAGAATGAATGAGATCAGCGGAATCGATCTGAAGAACATGGCGGACAAGGTCGCGGCCTTCCTCTATTTGCATAGCGGCGGTTGACGACCTGCCAGGTCCGGGCGAGATTTGTGAATTTTCACAACAATCGCCCGTTTTTTTCGATAAACGAAACGATGTGCGCGGGAGGCATCTTCCCTATACTGGGGACATTCCAACTATTCCTGCGACAGGAGGGCTTCAAAATGATAATAGGAGTGCCGAGAGAGATCAAGAACAACGAGAACAGGGTGGCGCTGACGCCGGCGGGATCGAGCGTTCTAACGCGTCAGGGGCACGAGGTTCTGGTGGAGCGTGCGGCCGGGGAAGGAAGCGGCTTCCGGGACGAAGAATACGAGGGTGCAGGCGCCCGAATCGTGGAGGCGGCCCAGGCGTGGGAACGCGCTGATATGGTCATGAAGGTCAAGGAGCCGTTGCCGGAGGAATACAAGTATTTCCGCAAGGATCTCATTCTGTTCGCCTATTTGCATCTGGCCCCCGTACCGGAGCTGACCCGCGCGCTCACGGAGAGGGAGGTGTGGGGAGTCGCATTCGAGACGGTCCAGTTGGACAACCGCTCGCTGCCGCTCCTCTCGCCGATGAGCGAAGTTGCGGGGCGGATGTCGGTACAGATCGGCGCTCAATACCTGGAAAAGACGCACGGCGGCAAGGGGATTCTGCTTGGGGGCGTGCCTGGGGTCAGGCCTGCCGAAGTGGTTATCGTAGGAGGCGGCATGGTTGGGACGAACGCCGCCAAGCGCGCGCTTGGAGCCGGGGCGAGCGTGACTGTCTTGGACGTGAATGCGGAGCGTCTGCGCTATATCGACGATGCGTTCTCCGGACAAGTGAAGACGCTGGCGTCGAACCCGTTCGAGCTGGAGCGTGCAGTCGCCCAAGCGGATTTGCTCGTCGGGGCGGTTCTCGTTCCGGGAGCCCGTGCGCCAAAGCTGGTGACCGAGGAGATGGTCAAGCGCATGGCGCCCGGCTCGGTCATCGTTGACGTCGCCATCGATCAAGGCGGGTCAATCGGGACGATCGACCGGATCACCACTCACGATGACCCGACATACCTGAAGCACGGAGTGGTTCACTACGCCGTGGCGAACATGCCGGGAGCCGTCCCGCGCACATCAACGCTTGCTCTGGAGAACGCGACCCTGCCTTACGCGCTCAAGATAGCGGGACAGGGCATTCGAGCGGCGGCGGCATCCGACAAGGCGCTGGCGAGGGGCATCAATACGGCCTGCGGAGCCGTTACGTACGAAGCGGTCGCGGAAGAGACGGGGCTTCCGTACGTTTCGGTGAACGAGTTACTGAACGCTCCCGCGGCGGTGTAAGGACGGGTGGCGATGAAGAATAAGGCGGAGGAAGCGGAGAGGAGAATGGGGGAGGGGCGGTTCCGAGAGACGTGGGCGGAGGTGTCGACCGGCGCTATCGCCTCCAATGCCCGGAAGTTCAAGTCCTTGCTTCGTCCGGGATGTCTCCTTATGGCGGTCGTCAAGGCGAACGGCTACGGACACGGACTCGTCGCCTCTGCGCGGGCAGCTCTTCGGGGAGGAGCTGACCGACTGGCCGTTGCCGTATTGGACGAAGCCTATGCACTTCGGGAAGCGGGGGTCCGGGCCCCTTTGCTGGTCCTCGGATACACGCCGGAGGCGCACGTCGAAGCGGCGATTCGGTTGGGCGTTGCGCTTACGGTATTCGGCCGCGAACAGTTGCCGGAGATCGAACGCGAGGCGGCGCGTCTGGGGGCAACCGCGCATGTTCATCTCAAGGTAGACACCGGCATGTCGCGGCTTGGGATTGTGTCGCCGGAAGCGGCGCTGGATGCGGCGAGGCAGATCGCCCGCTCGCCGCTCCTGAAGCTGGAGGGCGTGTTTACGCACTTCGCCGACGCGGACGGAGAGGATCCGGCTCCCACCTTGGAGCAGGCGGGCAAGTTCGAGAATGTTCTGGCGAATATGCGGGCAGACGGCATCGTACCCGGCCTGCGGCATTGCTGCAATAGCGCGGCAACCTTGAAGTTCCCCGAGCTGCATGGCGATATGGTGCGGGTCGGCATCGGCCTGTACGGGCTTCCTCCTTTAGAACGGAACGAATGTGAGTCTCCTTCGCTCCGTAGGGCGATGACCCTGAAGACGAGAATAGCGTCTCTCAAGCCGGTCGCGGCTGGAATGACCGTCAGCTATGGGAGAACCCGGACGTTATCTCGGGATTCAATGCTTGCGGTCCTGCCGATCGGCTACGCGGACGGGTTGCGCCGCGGCTTGTCTAATCGGGCGTCTGTCCTCGTTCGGGATACGCGCGCTCCGATCGTCGGACGGGTGTGTATGGATCAGACGATCATCGATGTTACGGAAGCGGCAGGCGTCCGTGTCGGGGACGAGGTCGTTCTGTTCGGGGAAGCGGACGGGGAAGGACTCGTTCCGGCAGCCGAAGAATGGGCCGGCCATCTGGATACGATCCATTATGAGATCGTCTGCGGGATCGGTCCGCGCGTCCCGCGAATATACGACCGATGATCAGGGCGGAGGTTGTTTCTTTTTGAGCCTAACCCCACTCTGCGCTCTTTTCTTTTGAACGGGGAAGCCTTAAGGTAGGAAGAGACAAGACGAACGAACGGGGTGCGGCGGCTAAAATGAAACGAATCGACGTGGCCGCGGCGATCGTCGCGGACGAAGAGGGCCGCGTTCTGATCGCGAGGCGGCGCGAAGGGAAGGCCCAGGCCGGGCGGTGGGAATTCCCCGGCGGGAAGATCGAGCCGGGCGAGACGCCGGAGGCGTGCATCGTCCGGGAGCTGAAGGAAGAGATGGATATCGACGTGAGGCCCGGGGAGCGGTTCGGCGAGTACGAGCACGACTATGGGGACGTTCGCATTCGCTTGATCGCACATCTGGCGGCCTACGAGGGCGGCGCGATCCGGCTCGCCGATCACGACCGACACGAATGGGCCCGGCCCGCCGACCTGCTTCGCTACCCGCTCGCTCCGGCCGACGTGGGGTTCGCGAAGCGGCTGGCCGGCGCTGCGGACGGACAGGAGGAATAAGACGTGAAATACGCGAACAGCACGATAGCCGACGTCTCCGTGGAAGCGCTGTGGAGCGCCTGGGCCGACGTCCCGTTCTGGCCGCGCTGGGACACCGAGCTGGCCGAGGCCTCGCTCGAAGGTCCGTTCGCCGTCGGGACGCACGGGAAGATGAGGTCCAGGAAGGGCAACGCCTGGACGAAGTTCCGGATCGTCGAGATCGACCGGGCCAAGGGGTATTCCTGCGTCGTGTCGATGCCCGGAGGGCAGCTGCGATTCAACCGGACGTATGAGCGGTTGGAGACCGGCGTGCTTCGGATCACGCATGAGCTCGACTTCACGGGAGCGCTCGGTTGGCTGTACGCTCTGCTGATCGGCCGTCCCACGAACAGGATTTATCCGCAGCTGCTGCGGACGTTCGTGGAGCTGGTGCGGGAGCGGGAGGCAGGCGTTCGTTAAGGACCGGCAGGTACGGTTCAGGCGTTCAGCTGTATGTAGAGGCCGCTTGCGCAGACGGGCGGTCTATTTGACGTTTTCGCGAGATAAATGCGAAATTTCATACACAATTCAAGCGGGAGGGGCGCTCGGGGGCAGATGGATATGATTTTTCAAACACAATGCAGCGCCGGGTGTCATTTGGGGACGGATTTGTATGATTTTTCATACACAATTTAGCCGGAGGTCCGCTTAGGGACAGAGTTTATATGAATTTTCATACAGAATTCAAGTAGGGATGCCGCTTGGAGCAGATTTTGTGCGATTTTTCATATACTTAAGTCCATTCGTGAAAGACTTGCCCGGCAAGATAGCAAAAAAGGTCAAAAATCGCCGCCCGCCGTCTGCTAATCTAAGGGCAAAGGAGGGGAGCACGTCTTGCACACGCGCGACATCATTCGGAAGAGCATCGCGTTCATGGAGGACCGCCTTCAGGAAGCGTTGACGCTGGAGCAGATCGCCGGCCACGCCGGATTCTCGCCGCATCACTTCCACCGGCTGTTCCGCCGGGAAGTCGGCACGAACGTGGCGGACTATCTGAGGCGCCGCCGTCTCTGTCTCGCTTCTAGAATGCTTCTGTATTCGGACCAATCCATCATCGACATTTCGCTGCACGGCCATTTCGAGAGCCAGGAGGCGTTCACGCGCGCGTTCAAGAGGATGTACGGCATGCCGCCGGGACGCTTCCGGAAGATGTTCTCCCCCCATATTCAGGAGCCCAAAGGAGAGGTAACGATGAGACAAGACACGAAGGTCAAAGGCTGGATCCTGAGCGGGAGCCACCCACACCAATACGAGATCGGCATCGATCGCGGCACCGTCCACCAAGGCCACGCGTCCGGATATATTAAGGCGTTGACTCCGAAGGGGCCGGGCGCGTTCGCCACCCTGATGCAGCAGTTCAAGGCGGACCAGTATGTGGGGAAAAGGATGCGATTCTCCGGCTTCGTCCGGACGGCCGGCGTGAAGGAGTATTGCGGGCTGTGGATGCGGGTGGACAACAGCGCGGAGGACGTGCTCCAGTTCGACAACATGAACGACCGGAAGATCGTAGGCGACACCAACTGGAACCATTACGCCATCGTCCTCGACGTCCCCTCGAACGCCGCGACCGTCTCGATCGGCGTGCTGCTCATGGGACCGGGCCAGGCGTGGGTCGACAGCTTCCGGTTCGAGGAGGTCGACGCCAGCGTGCCGACCACCAACCTGGAGCTCCACTACGAGCTTCCGGACGAGCCGTCCAATCTGAATTTCGACGAGTGAGCCAGGAGGGCGGGAGAAGAGAAGGCCGAAGAGGCTTAACCGTCGGTTGAGCCTCTTCGGCTTCGGCTTAATGAATGTTTGCTTGCTCCTGAAACACTTTGGACCTCCAGCTGTTATACCACTGGAGAATCTCCGGACTGATGGGGATTTCCAGCTCCCGCTCCACTTTCATTTTCAGAAGCAGATAATGTTCTTCGACCCCGATCTTGTCGTCGATCGCATCGCACAGCTTCATGAGGGCGAGGTAGGTCTCTTCTTCTTCGGGCAACATCTGTTGAATGGCCCGGCAGATTTGGATCGATCTCCTGATATCGCCTTGCCGTTCATAGAAGTCGCTTAGCTTCCGCATGTTATATAGCCATAGCAGACGCAGACGTTCCCGTTCGTGCTCGGCCCATAGGTAGTCGTAACTGGCGAGATAACGACCTTGATACTTGTTTAATACCCGTTCGTAGGATTCGACCGTGTCCGCATCCAAAGAGGCTAAACGCATCATGTCGCGTTCCCATTCCTCCGAGTCTATCCGCGCTTCTCCAAGTTCGAGCCGGTATCCGGCTTCCCCCTCCCCGCTTTGAATAGTGATCGTATCCATCCCGTATTGCTTCAAGGTTTGGCGAATGAAATAGATCGTCGTATAAAGCTGCTTCGTCGCCTTCTCCTCCTCGAGGTCCGGCCACAGAAGCTCCAGAAGGACGCTGCGGCCCACGACTCGATTCCGGTGATGAAGCAAGTACGCGAACAGTTCTTGCGCTTTGGTCGTGCGCCATTTAACGGGCATGACCTCCTTGCCGGGCGGTTTGAATTGAAGCCGGTTGAAGCAGCAAATGAGAGGCCGATCCGCATCGGCTTCGTTCTTCGCCGTCTGTTGGTTCAGATGATGTTGCAGCTGCAGCTTATGCTGAAGCCGCAATATCGTTTGCCGCAGCCGTTCCCCTGGCACGGGCTTCAGGAGATAGTCCAATGCGTAAAGCTCAAAAGCTTTGACGGCATACGCGTCGTAGCCGGACACGAATACGATCTCGGTGCCGGGCGCGGCGGCTTGAATTTGCCGGCCGAGCTCCAGCCCGTCGGTCTCCGGCATGTGGATGTCGAGAAATACGACGTCCGGGCGATGAGTCCTAACGCCGAACATGACCTCGGAGGAATCCGTGTACGTATCAACGACCTCTACTTCGGGAAAAAGGCGCTCGATCTGGTTCTTGAGTCCAATCAAAGCTAGCTGCTCATCATCAACAATTAGGGCTCTCACAGGGTCTCCTTGGTGTTAATCGTGGTGTCGGTTTTTGTCACATTATAACATCTGGATATTGGATTCGCGAAAAAGGGTTTGCGATTTAACGTATCGTTAAGCGAACATATGCGGTAACCCAATCGCCTCCAACTCATTAACCTAGTTGCCTAGAAACCACTTTTTGCGCCTTATTGTATCAATTCCCTAGATGTGTGTAGATGTTTTGTAGTAGTTGGACTGGTAAAGTGGACCGGTAAGTTATGTGTTCGTGCTTAAGGGGGAGGTTATGGCGGTCTCTAAGGTTCTAATGCCGGATCGGGCAGCGCACTGCCTTTTGAAGTGAAAGGGTCGAGCGTTATTACTATTTTGTCCAAAACAAAAATGAAAACGGACAAGCAGTTGAAGGCTGAAGGGTGGTTCACATTAGAGTTAATTGCAAATTTCATACTAATCAAACCTCAGAAAGGAATGAAACTAATTGCTAAGCAACAACCTTAATTTGCGGAAAATAGGGATAATCCTCCTGGTCTTTTCTGTTGTCTTAACGGGTATGGGAATAAATTTAAGAACTCCTGTCAGCTACGCTGCTGGAGTAGTTTACGTATCCAACAGCGGCAGTGATACCACAGGTGACGGTACCCTAGACAAACCTTATGCTACTTTGTACAAAGCCTATCAAAATGTTGACAGCGTGGGAACTATATATGTCTTGAACAATATCAAATTGTTGGCTGATAACAACAAAAAATTTAATTTGAACAAGAATGTTACGATCACAACGGCTCCTGGAGTCGGCACGCCAGCCGTGATTCAGCGTGACCAGGCTGGAACAAGTACACTTCTTGATCTTACAAATGGCCAACTGACATTAAAAGATATCACCATTGACGGCAGCATCCCGGGAGGTGGACCGGTTTCAGGAAGAATAATTAATCCTGAATTACGAAAG